>PCBK01000029.1 GCA_002731275.1 Deltaproteobacteria bacterium
ATTACAAGCGGCCCACTGACCCCCTGTACAGAGCTGCGTGCTCGCCGCACCGTCTGCACAGGTGCAGGGTTTTGTCGCCCCTTCTGCCGGGCATGTTTGGGGATTGGTTGTCCCCTGACAATTGCAGGCTCCCCACGAACCACCGTCGCAAAGCTGTGTCCCTGTCCCTCCTGTTGGGCAACTACATTGTTGTTGTTGACCCGTCGTACACGTTGGATTGGTCGTCCCCTGACAAGAACATTGTCCCCAGGCTTTTCCATCACTGTTGCAGGTTTGTGCGCCTTTGTTACCATCTGTACAGACACAAGCCTGTGTCCCACCAGGAGCACAGACGTTGCCCGTACCACCATTGCAAGTACACTGTCCCCATGCGCTCCCATCGGAGGCGCATGTTTGTGAGCCGTTGTTGCCATCTGTGCAGACACACGCTTGTGTTGCGCCGGCGGTACAGGTCGTTGTGGTCCCACCACACTTACATTCTTCCCACTTGGAGCCATCAGAAGCACATGTCTGTGTACCGCTTTTGCCGTCAGTACACGTGCAAGCCTGGGAGGCGCCGGCAGTACAAGTCGTTGTGGTCCCACCACACTTGCAATCTTCCCATTTCGAACCGTCCGAAGCGCACGTCTGTGTCCCATCTTTGCCGTCGCTACATTTACAGGCTTGTGAAGCTCCTCCCGTACAGGCTTGTTTGGGACCACAATCACAAGCACCCCATTTGGAGCCATCAGGTGCACACTCTTGGGTTTTGGTCGAACCATCAGGACATTGACACGCCTGGATGGCACCTGCCGCACAAGTCGGGGCGCTGCCGTCGCGACATTGCCCTGAGACGCACTTGAATTTGCCACTGCTCCCACAGTCAGCGTCTTTGGTACAGCGTTGAACAGGACATGTTCCCGAGGCCGGGAAGCATTGCGAACCTGCTCCTGAGCCATTGCAAGTTTGTCCCGAGGGGCAGAGGTTGTCAGGGCTGCAATATTGAATACAGACGGACTTGCTACCGAGGAAGTCACACTTGTGACCTGCGCCACAATCAGCGTCGTTTGTGCATAGCGTACAGTATTTTGTGCTTACGGTAGGAGGGGTGATGGCGCACTTGGAAGATTTACACTCCATGCCAGCAGGGCAATTCGTGTTGGTGGTACATTCAGGTTGGCCACTTGGGCTTAAGAAGCATGCGCCGGCGATGTCGTCTGGATCGAGCGTTCGTTTGCTGATGTCACCACTCGAAAAGCTCCCAGCCATGGTCGCAGAGTTGACCTTACTGGGGATCAAGCCAATCATCAGCCCTGCCGCGACCATCGCCATACTCTGCATATCGTACTGACTGAATTGCGGGTTGAGGGACCAGTCAAGTGTCACGTTGATACCGACATCTACAGTGCTGTACTTGTTCGTCTTCGCGTCGTAGTACGATTTGAGCGAGTAAACATTGGCAAGATTTTTGAAGACGATGACGTTGACTTTGTCTTGGGAGTTCATCCCTGTGTTGGTGCGACCTGCATATGAAAATTTGATGTCTGCGCAGCCGATCTTTTGCCACTCAGCGAAGGCGTTCTTGAAGATCGTCTCGACCTGCGCTTTGGGGATCTTGTTGAAAGACCCAAAGTTCAAGTGCCAACGGATCGTCTGGCCTTTTTTCCAGCGGATGGCTTTGTTGCCATTTTTGAAGTAGTCGTAAGCATGCGCTTGAAGCGACCATGTGCTCACAAATAAACAAACAAGAAATACATTCCATCGAAGTAATCGTCGCATTCTTCAGCCTCTTCTCATGGGGGCGGTTGCCAAAAAACCCATTCCGATCGAGTTATGTCTTTTTTATTCTTAAGAAATTCTACAACGTATGAGACGTTGAAACAAGTCTCTCTTGTTTTCGGCAGCTTTTTGTAATGGTTTCGGGGGAAGCCCTTTTTCAGCGCAGGGCTTGTCATCGTGGGGGGAGCAAAAAGAGTGATTTACTTGCGACGGAGTCGGAGGGAAAACCAGAGGAGGAGGACACACCAGAAGAAGAAGGGGGGCACACCAGAGGTCTCATGTGTTTGCGTTGAACAGCCACAACCTTCGCCAGGACCGCCACCTGTTTGACAATTACAAGCGGCCCACTGACCCCCTGTACAGAGCTGCGTGCTCGCCGCACCGTCTGCACAGGTGCAGGGTTTTGTCGCCCCTTCTGCCGGGCATGTTTGTGGATTGGTCGTCCCCTGACAATTACAGGCAGCCCACGCGCCGCTGTTACAGAATTGCGTTCCACTGCCACCACCTGCACATGTACAAGCCTGTTGTTGGCCGTTGGTGCAGGTGGTGGGTGTGCCCTGACAAGAGCACTGTCCCCAGGCTTTTCCGTCTGTATTACACGATTGTGCGCCGCTGCTGCCGTTGGTACAGATACACGCTTGTGTGCTGCCGGGAGCGCACACGTTGCCTGTGCCACCGCCACACGTGCACTGTCCCCAGGATTTTCCATCAGAAGCACATGATTGTGAGCCATTTTTTCCATCTGTACAGACACATGTTTGTGTTCCTCCAGGTGTGCAGACGCCGCCTGTTCCGCCGCAAGTGCAAGTTTCCCATTTGGAACCATCAGAAGCACATGCCTGTGTACCGCTCTTGCCGTCAGTACACGTGCAAGCCTGGGAAGCGCCGGCAGTACAGGTCGTTGTGGTCCCACCACACTTACAATCTTCCCATTTCGAACCGTCCGAAGCGCACGTCTGTGTGCCATCTTTGCCGTCGCTACATTTACAGGCTTGTGAGGCCCCTCCTGTGCAAACAGTCCCACTTCCTGAGCAGTCGCAATTTCCCCATGTCGCGCCATCTGCGCTACATTTTTGGGTGCCTTTTTTATTGCCACAGAAGCACCCTTGGACCTTGTTGGGCGTGCAGTTTGGGAGGACACATTTACCTGTGATACACTTGTGTCCGCCGCCGCCAGTCGCGCAGTCGGCGTCACTTGTGCACGTTTGGGCTGGGCAGATACCAGGGTCTGGGTAGCAAAGCGCAGCGAAGCCCGTGCCGTTACAGGTATGGCCTGTGGGGCAGAGGTTATCAGGGCTACATTTTTGGATGCAGACGGAGTCACCACCGAAGAAGTCGCAAGTATAGCCTGCGCCACAGTCCGCGTCTTTTTGGCAGAGCTTGCACATGTTGGGTTGTTTGGTGGGAGCGGTGAGGGCACATTTGGCAGATTTACAGCTAAGACCGGGAGGGCAATCTGTGTCTGCTGCGCACTGTGCCTTGTTATTTGGATACAAGAAGCATGCACCGTTGAGGTCATCTGTGTCGAGTGTTCGCTTGCTGATGTCACCTGCTTGGAAGGTGCCAAACATCGTCGCGTCCATGACCTTGCTTGAGCTCAAACCGATGAGTAGACCCACGACGTACATCGCTGCACCTTCGAGGTCTTGTTGACCTCCGTTCGGTGTCACGGACCAGTCGACTGTCGGGCTCAGGCGGACATCAATGTCCGAGAGGTTGCCGTTCGCGTCAAGTCCATAAGAGGTCGACATGATGGTCCCACCAGACGTGGGGAGGAAGGCGATGACGTTCTTTTTGTCTTTGTTACTTGGGGCAATGTTCGCGACACCACGGTAGACGAAGGTCAGATCTGCGCAGTTGATCTTCTTCCAGTCATCAAAAGCCTTCTTGAAGGTCGTCTCGATGACGGTCTTGGGGATTTTGGTGAAGGCGCCGAGATTCAGATACCACTGGATCTGTTGCCCTTTGGACCACCGCAGTGGCTGCCCGTTCTTTTGGTTCTTGTTGTACTCATAGGCGTGGGCGAGTGGGCTGAGGCTCCACAATCCAACCAAACATACACTTGCCATAAAGATTCGTCTGAACATCAAACTTCCGTCTCCAATCAAGCCAAACCATCAAGGCCGTCACAACAGCCAGAACAGATATCGTCCGTGAATATAACACAATTTTTGAACGCACGATATCCTCGTCGCTTCCATCTCGGTCGCGTATCGATGTAGTGATACACATGGTGTAGAGTATAGCATCGACGAAGAGAGGAGAAAAGTTGTGTTTTTTCGTCTTGTTTGGTGAAGGGGGGAGGGCGCGTAAGTGTTTTTCTTCTCGGTGGATTCAGGCTTCTTGGGACGCTTCGAATTGCTTTTGTTCGCGGTCACCGACGAGGATGACATAGAAGCAGGGGACGATGACGAGGGTGAGGAGTGTTGAGACGAGGAGACCGAAGATCAGGACAGCGGCCATACCGTTCCACATCGCACCACCTGTGAGCAGCAGTGGCAAGAGGCCGCCTACTGTGGTGAGGGTTGTGAGCAAAATTGGTCTCATGCGGCGGAGTCCTGCTTCCTTCAGTGCATCCAGGTAGGCAGCACCTTCGCGAATACGTGTCTGCACATAGTCGAGCAGGATGATGGCGTTGTTGACGACGACACCGCACAGGCTGACGACACCGAGGAATGACATAAAACCAAAGGAGTTGAAGGTCACATAGAGGCCGATGATTGCACCGATCATCGACAGCGGGAGGGTCATCATGATGATCGAGGCGTGGCGGAAGGAGTTAAATTGGATGATCAACAGCAAGATGATGAGCATGATGCCGAGCACCATCGCGTCGGCCAGATCCTTGAAGCCTTCCGAACGTTTCTCTTCCTCTCCTGCGGCCTCATACCGATAGCCCGCGACTTGTGGAAGACGCTTGAGCTGTTTGCGCAGCGTAGAGAGGACGGTCGAGGCGAGGACACCGTTGACACCACATGAGATTGTTACGTAGCGTTGGTTGTTGCGTCGCTGGATAATCGCGTCATCCCAGCGTGGGACAAAGGTCGCGATCTCAAGAAGCGGCGCTGACGCGCTGGTCTTCTCTGCGCGGATGGGGATCGCGGCGTTTTGCAGGATTGTCAGGCGCTTTTGGAAGACCGTATTCGCCCGGATGACAATCGGGATCTCATCATCACCATCGAGCAGTGTTCCTGCGTTATAACCTTCGAGGAGGGTCTGTGTGACTTTGGCGACGGTCAGGTTGTCAAGACCGACAAGTGAGGCCCGGTAATCATCGACCTTGACGTCTACGTTGAAGATCTTGGTTCCCGATGAGATCTTGACGTCGACGGTCCCTGGAATACGCAGCAGGAGCTTCTTGACTTGTGTGGAGAGTTGACGAAGGACGACGAGATCATCCCCATATACTCGCAGCTCAACAGGGTTATTTGCGGAAGGGCCACGTTTGAATTGTTCTGCGGTGATGGAGGCTTCGGCGATCTTGTTGGCAAAGACTTTGTTGAGCTTCGCGACAAGTCCTGGCGTGACAGAGGGCGAAGATGTTCGTATGACGAGTTGAGCGTAGCTCGCGTTTTGGGGTTCTTGCTTGAGACCCCCTGTAAAACGCGGCGCACCTTTGCCGATAAAAGACGTGATGGTTTTGATGCGAGGGCGATACTTGTTGAGGAGCGCTTCGACGTCTTTGACGACTTGGGTCGTCGCTTCAATCGAGCGGCCATCAGGGAGAGACACCTCGATTGTGAACATGTCTCTCTCCGCTGCTGGAAAGAATGACTTTCCGATCAACACGAATCCCACAGCCATCGCGATGAAGCCCACGAGTGCGGCCATGAGCACTGTTTTTGGGTAGGCGAGCGCGTAGTCGAGTGTGCCGCGGTAGGCGACCTGAATCGAGCCCATCCAGCCCGTCTCGACATCGCTCTCTTCGGCGTCCTTGTTTCGTATTGTGCGGGGTTTGAGAAAGTAATAACTCATCAGCGGTGTGATGGTCATCGCGACGAAGAACGAGCACGCAAGGACGATCCCTACGACGACCGGGATCGAGCGGATAAAGTCGCCGGAGATACTCGGCATCAACGCGAGCGGGAAGAAGATCGCGATGGTCGTGAGCGTCGACATCAAGACTGGATACGCCAACTCAGCAGCACCTTGCCATGAGGCTTGGAAGGTTGTGTAGCCTTCTTCGAGCTTGGTAAAGATATTATCCGTGATGACGATCGCGTTATCGACGAGCATACCGAGGGCTATGATCAGTGCGGCGATCGAAATCTGTTGAAGATCCCAACCGATGAGTTTCATGATCCAAAAGGAGATCAACATCGACAGTGGGATCGCGATCGCCATCAACAGACCTGTCCGAAATCCCATAAACAACATCGCGACAAACAACACGATCGCGATCGCCTGGAAGAGGTTGACCATAAAGTTTGAGATGCTCTCGTCGACGAGTTGGGGTTGATCGGAGACCTTCGCGAGTTGGATCGATTTGGGCAGCGCGCTTTTGAGTTCGAGCAGGGCTTTGTCGATCTTTTCGCCCATCTTGATGACGTTGAGACCGGGACGCATTGTGACGGAGAGCACGATGGCTTTTTTGCCCTCGTAGCGGATCAGATGTTTGGGGCGTTTGAGTGTGCGTTCGATGTTGTAGAGGTCTTGAAGCATCACGACTTTGCCGGACTTTGGATCGCGGCTGAGGATGATTTTGCCGAGCTCCTCTGCCTTCTGGATGCGACCTGTGGTCTTGAGTTTGACCTGTGTGTTTTTGGGATACAACGACGCGCCCGGATAGATGATATTCTTTGAGCGGAGTGAACCTGCGACACGCCAAATGTTGGGGAGGTTTTTGGCGGTCGTCTTCACCCGCCCGTAGAGATGGATGACTTCGTCTTGTTCTCCTGCCATGTCGACTTTTCCGACGGATGAGATCCGCTTGAGTCGGTCGCGGATCTGCTTGGCGTAGGTTTTTAGTTGTGGGTATGTTTCATCTTTCCCTGTCACGGCGAGCAAGAGGGAGGCAGTGTCGGAGAATTCGTCGTTGATGAGGGGGCCTTGTATCGTCGAAGGTAGCTCGCTGCGGGCTTCTTCGACTTTGTTCCTCATCTTGTCCCAGTTTTCCTTTGTTGGGCGTCCGTAGACCAGCTCTACGAGGATAATGCTGATGCCTGGTTTACTCGTCGAGCTGACGATCTTGACGTCGGTGATCTCGGAGAGCTTTTGTTCGAGTTTTTTGGTGACAAAGGTCTCGACATCGAGCGTCGAAGCGCCAGGATACATGGTGATGATCTGTGCGATAGGCACAGGGATCGAAGGCATTTCACGCCTTGGTAGACTTTGGTAGCTTGAGATGCCGAGATAGGTGAGCGCGATGAACGCTGTCAGCGTCACGGCGCGGTATGAGACGGCGAGTTTCGCGAGCTGTTTCACTTGGATGGCCCTCCGTCAAGGACGAGCAGGCTGCGGCCCGCGTCGAGTCTATGTTGTCCCGCGATGATCACCTCAGCGCCGTCCTTGAGACCTTTTTTGATCACGATCTGGTTGCGGAAGGTGTTGCCTGTCTCGACGAGCACCTGTTTGGCCTTGTTGTTCTCGTTGACATACACGTATTTTTTGGCGCCGTCATGAAGGACTGCGTCGAGGGGGACGGAGATACCTTTCTTACTATCTTGACGTGGAAACGCGACGATGACGACCTTTCCTGGAAGGAACTTGCGTACGGGTTTTCCGTCTTCTTTGCGGACAATAGGGTTGTCAACCTCGATCTCGACAGGGTAGGTGAGCGTGGATTTGTCGATGACGACACCTTTACGAGCTAGCTTTCCGACGGCTGCGATTTTGCGGGGCTTGAACATGATAAATGCTTTTTGGCCGAGTGAGATGTGTTCGATGACGCGTTCGGGGACACCTACACGAATGCGTACTTTGCGCAGATCCATCAAGACAAACGCCGATCTTTGCGAAGAGACGAGTTCACCGACGGAGACATTTTTTTGCGCGATGACCCCCTGAAAGGGAGCGCGAAGCTCTGCATCTTTGAGTTGTTTTTTGGCGAGCGCGAGCTGCGCGCGAGCTTGTGAGGTCTTTACACCCGCGACCTGAATGTCCTCTTTTTGGTACCCTCGAAGGTACATTTGGTACGCCTGTTTGGCTTGACTCATCGATGCCTTCGCGGTCTCGTAGTTGGACTTGGCGCGTGTAAATTGTTCGTTGGAGATGGCGTCTGATTTTTTCAGGCGAAGCGAGGATTGGTAATCGATACGCGCTTTCTCGTACATGGCTTTTGCGCGTCTGTAAGCCGCATAATTTTGTCGAACGACCTCTTTCCGATAACCCTTCTTCATCTTGCGGTAGGAAACTGCGGCCTCGTAGTATCGAGCTCGTGAGAGTTTGAGATTGATCTTGACGCTCTCTTTGTCCAGCGACGCGAGGACGAATCCATCTTTTACGGGATCACCCTCTTCGACGTTGATCTTGGCGACGACGCCAGAGACCTGAAATGCCAACTGTGACGACTGATAGGCTTCTGTTTGACCGAAGACTACGACGGGTTTTTGGAGGAGTTTTGTTTGGACTTTGAGGACACGCACTGCGACTCTCGGTGCCTGTCCGATGCTCGTTCTTCGTGTACAACCTGAGAACATCATACAACACGACAAGAACCCTACGATGCACCACGTTTGTGCACCCAACCATCCATCTATTCGACTTTTCATAAACAAGACCTTTCGTTTGGATCTTATAAGGAGAGAGCGGCGAGGCTGCCTTTTATTTTAGGCGGAGTATACATTTTTGCTTGGCGGATGCGTAGGTCTTTTGTCGAGGCTCTTCTACTTTTGTGCGATGCGTTCGGATGTCACAGAGAGGGGGTTGTGAGGGCTATTTTGTGTGCACGAATGTGATGAGAGGGGTGCGTTTGGGGTTGGAGGCGAGTTGGGGGGTCAATTGGATCGGTGTTTTGGCGGCCTGTTGTTGATCGAGCATGTAAAAAAGAACTGCGGTCGCCCCTGCAGCAGCCGTAACGCCTAAGGCAGCGTGTCCTCCTGTCAGCAAGCTCGCCGAGTTTTGTTCGGCTTTGGCATCCCTGCGACTGTTTTTGAGGCTTTGTTCGGCCTGTGCGTATTGTTGGTAGCCGAAGCCGTAAAGCGCACCCGTGGAGAGCAGGCCAAAGCCCACGATCCCTAGTGAGGCATAAAGGGCTGTTTGCATCGTGCTCTGTGGACGCTCGGGGATAGGGAGAATGCGTCCAATTCCCTTTGAAGCGGAGGAGCCGTAGGAGAGCACCTCCATCTTGTTGTTTTGGACACGAGCGCGTTGACCTTTGGAGAGGATGACATTTTGTACGTGATAATTGCGTTGTCCGCGTCGGATCACGATGTATTGTCCTTGATGAAGGCCGAGGACTTGGTAGGCGCCTTTCTTTTTGATCAGCTCGGCTGCGAGGGTGCGTTTGTGTTTATTAAGGATGTAGTATGTGCCGTCGAGCTGTTTGCCGAAGTGGAGTTGGGCAAAGGACTTACGTGGGTGTGTCAGGATGAGTTGTCCGTGGCCACGTAATTCGTTGCGGAAGCTCGGATGTTGAATCCCGCTCGACAGAAAGAGGGTGTGGGTGATGGTGTGTTGATAGGCGTAGTTGTACACCTCGTTGAGCGTGACTTTTGTGTCTGCGTTGGCGTCTGCTGCGCCGCGAAGTCCAGAGATGAGATAGTGTGTAAAGATCGAACCCTTCAGTCGTTCGAGTTCGTGTGAATCCTCACCTTTACCGCTGGAGGTGATGATCGCTTCGCCTTCTGTGGTGAGATTGCTGATCTGAGGAGGAAGTTTGACCTGCTTATTGGTGCGACGGGCACCTTTTTTGCGGATCATTTGTGCGCTCTGGCATGTATCGAAGATACCCACTTTGACTTGGGCTGAGGAGCGTTTGAGGCGTGCTCTGATCCAGGTGAACGCGACGGGTGTTCTGCCCAAGTGCATCGCCTTGGTGTCTGCGTGTCCCGAGTAGTAGAACAGCAGCATCGTCGGTTGTTTGGGAGAGGTCTTGCGCAGCTGCTTGATCTGCTGTTCGATCTGTTCGATGGCCTTTGTGAGTTGGTTGTCATCTTTGCCGAGAAGTACGCGGGTACGTCTTGGTGCAAAGCCACCCAAGTCTTTCAGAGTGTTGTGCAGCCGCTGCACGTCGCGCTCTGCGTAGCGAAGGGGACGATCGAGTTTGTTACCTGCGTTGTTGCCGACGAGCAGCGCAAAGCGCACGATCTCTTTTTGAGAGGCGAACACCCACGCTGGTGACAGACAAAAACATAACCATACAAACCAATTGATGGCTATCCGCATTGGATTCCTCCATCCCATATGAGGGACACACACTGTTGATGGGGTCAGCTGCAATGAGAGCGGGAATGATCAAGCACTGTAAAGCGCACCATCACCAATACGACCTGCTAAGAGGTGTATGGGAGCTGTGATCATCTGCCTGTTGGAACGCACGAGGGGGAGGTGATGTGTGTACATACCTCAAAAATTGATGCCTTTGTATATGATGCGTTGTCACAACGAAAATCGCAAGCAAAAAGTTTTTTTTCCCACGATCGGGGAGGTGGATCGTCATTAAGGGTGTAGTCACTTGAGCAAGGAATTGGATAGAGAGCCATTGGAAGCACGAGAACTCGCTGATATATATCATAAATATGGTCATTTGGTCTTGCGTATTTGTCGCGAGATCTTGCGTCAAGAACACGATGCCCAAGACGCAATGCACGAAACCTTTCTCAAGTTCTGGCGTTACGCCCCAAAACTACGAAATCGCGAGGAGTTTGTGGGAGGTCTTCGACGGACCGCGGTCTCCTGTGCGATCGATTTGTTGCGATCGCGTAAACGTCAGGGACGCTACCAAGAAGCCTGGGCCGAGCTTCGTGAGGTCGTCCTCTCCGAGAGAGAGCAACACGACACACAACGTTTGTTCCAGCGCGATGTCATCAGTCTCTTATTTCGGGCTGTTAAGGTCGATGAGAGCACTCTCCAGATGGCGTACTTTTACTATATGGACGAGATGACCCTCGAAGAGGTGGCGGAAGCCACCGGTTTCTCTCGTCGCTCTGTGGGCATGAAATTGGAACGATTTCGCGCACAGGCGCTCAAATATTGTCGCAACCACGACATCTCTTTGTCATAAACGTGACACAAATGGTTACACCCAAAAGTCTCCCGATGATATCATTGGAAGGCATTGATATACCGGGGCTATACACTCTGGTGTGGACATGAGGCTTGAACACATGCACTCGTTAACACAACCGATCTCCACCAACACCGAGCGACACCATCCTTCGCGTATGCGTTGGGACATGTTTTTGCTCGAAGAACTCGCTGTCTCTGAACATAAACAGCTACAGGCTCACCTTGAGACATGTTCCCATTGTCAGGAGCAGGTTACGTCGATGCAGGCGGAGCGTAGAGCGTTTGAAGAACAGCTCGACATGAGCGCCTTTATGGGCGAGATGATGGAGCGAGAGCGCACATCATCCTCCTGGTCTTTCCAATGGGATATGTTGCTTCGTCCCTTTGTTTGGGGACCTTTGATGACCGCTGCGGCCTTTGCGTTGTTTTTTGGTATGCAGTCGAACAACAAGGTTGTGACTTCCCCCTATGGAACAGGGCAGCTCCAAAAACAATATCATCGTGCGGTCGGTGTGAAGGGGACGCCTGCGCTGTCGATCTATCGCTTTCGTGGTACACAACGTATCACCGCACGCTCAGGGGCGACATACAAAGAAGGTGACACGCTCGGTTTTGCCTACCGCGGAAAAGGATTTCGTTACCTGTTTATGGTCTTGATCGACGCAAAGGGGGAGGTGAGCTGGCTCTATCCAGGCGAAGACGGCAAACGTTCGATGCCGATCGCCTCCCACGGCCAACTCAAAGGAAGCATTGAGCTAGATGGTAGCAAAGGAAAAGAACGTCTGTTGACATTCTTCTCGATGAAACCGCTGACCAAGGAAGCTGTGAAGACACTTATCCCGCAAGTCAAAGAGACCCGCCGCATTCCCTCCAAAGATAACCCCATCTTCGCACATCACTTTTTGATCCAAAAATAACTACTTTACGATAGCTTTGTGGAAAATTTCGATGGGAGCAGGGGCTTCGTATGCTGCGCCGTCGAGGATCTGATGGCGACAGGAGGTCCCTGGCGCGAGGACGTCTGCTTCACCACGCTGTCGAACCGCAGGCAACAATACGATCTCGCCAATCTTCATCGACAGATCGTATTTGTGCGCTTCAAAGCCGAATGAACCAGCCATACCACAACATCCGGAGGGGATCTCTTCGACAGTTGTCCCTGGTATCATCTTGATCAGCTCCAGCGAAGGACCCGTCCCAACGAGGGCTTTCTGATTGCAGTGTCCGTGTACACGGTAGGTCTTGTCACTCTCCTTCAAATCAAAGGAGATCTCACCCTCGTTGACCTGTTGGACGATGAACTCTTCGATCATCAGACAGCGCTTGGACATCTCTTTGAGATACGCTAGCTCTGGAAAGAAGTCGGGATACTCATCTCTAAAGGTTAGAATCATCGATGGTTCCGCGCCAATCATGTAGGTGTCTTTTTGGACAAGTTCTTTCAAAAAGAACAGGTTTTTTCGGGCGAGTGATTTGGCGCTGTGTAGCAAACCTTTGGAGATCCGCGTCCGTCCATCGTCGCTGATCGGCGCAAGTTCGACGTGATAGCCTGCGGCTTCCAGGGTCTCGATGGAGGCTTTTCCGATGTGGGGTTCGTTGTAGTTGATCGCGACGTCCGCAAAAAAGTAGACGGTCTTGTTGAGCTTACCGGCGTTGGGGTGGCGTGCTTCTTTGGGGCGATGCAAAAACCACTTCTCCAGGGTGATGTCTGCGTAGACAGGAAAGCTCCTTCTTTGGTCGACGTGGAGGAGTTTTTCATTGAGCCACTTGATCCAGGGGTGACGCAACAGTTTGTTGGCGAGAGACGCGAAGGGCGCGATAAATCGATTCATCGTGCCGAGGTGTCCGATCGCGAGTGCGTGGAGGGGTGTACCGAGCAGATCCCAGCGGCGCTGTAAGTATTCGTATTTGATCTTGGCCATATCGACACTTGAGGGGCACTCTGACTTACAGGCTTTACATTCGAGGCACATGTCCATAGCGTCCCACACCTCTTGTCGTGTGAAGGCCTCGTTCGGACCGTATTGTGCGATCGCTGTTCGCAGGACATTGGCGCGACCACGGGTCGTGTGCGTTTCCTCTCGTGTACCTTGATAAGAAGGGCACATCGTCCCCTGTGCTTCGGGGGATTTGCGACATGCACCGGCCCCATTGCAAAATTCGATCGCGCGTAGATACCCATGTTGTTTTTCGAAGGTCATCTGTGTTGGGATGTCGTGGGTCACGTAATCAGGCGGATAGCGTTGATCTGTGTCCATCGGCAGGGCGTCGACGATCTTGTTGGGGTTGAAGATCTTGTTGGGGTCAAAGGCGTGTTTGGTCTCTTTCAGCGCGCCGTACAATTTGGGGCCAAAGAACTTCTCAGCGAATGGCGCACGTAGTCGCCCATCGCCGTGTTCTGCGGAGACAGAGCCGCCGTATTTGATCACGAGGTCGACGACTTCGTGGGAGATGTCGACCATCTTTTTGAGGTCTGTGGGGTCCTTGAGGTTGAGGATGGGTCTCATGTGGAGGACGCCGACAGAGGCGTGTGCATAGTATGTGCAGTTTGTGTCGTACTTCTCCATAATTTTCTGGAAGTTTTCGACATACTCGGGGAGGTGCTCAGGTGGGACACCTGTATCTTCCATGAACGTTGCGGGTTTTGCATCACCGGGTAACGCCATGAGAAGGCCAAGGCCGGCTTTGCGCAGCTTCCAGACTTTGTTGATGTCATTGCCCCAGAGTTTGGGGAAGGCGTAGCCGAGACCTTCGCGCTTGAGGTGTTCGATCAGGCCGTCCATTTTGGCCTCGATCTCCTTCTTTGAGTAGCCATAAAATTCGACGGGGAGGATGGCTTGTGGTTTGCCTTCGATGAAGAAACGCAGGTGACGTGCGGCGTAACTCTTGTCGGCGAGGTCGAGGACGACACGGTCCATCAGCTCGATGGCGCAGGGAGCGTGTTCGAGGGCGATGACAGTTGCGCGCAAGGCTTCACCTAGATCATCAAATTGAAGGGCGACAAGGCCGTTCATCTCGGGACGCTGTACGAGTTTCATACGCGCTTTGGTGACGAGGCCAAGTGTACCTTCTGAAGCGCAGAGTAGGCGGCTGAGGTTGAGTGGTTTGCGCTCGTCGATCAACTCGTCGAGGAGGTATCCTGTGTTGCGCCGGAGGATCTTGGGGTATGTGTCCTCGATGTCTTGCTTATAGGTGTCGATGATACGTGTGATTTCGCGGTATATATGGCCTTCGAGATCTTGTTGTTGCTTTTTGCGTTCGACCTCGGCGGGGGTTAGATCCTTGAATCGCACGAGAGAGCCATCGTGAAGGACGACATCTGTTTCAAGAGTGTGATCGACGGTTTTGCCCCAGTGAAGGGAGTGTGCACCACAGGAGTTGTTGCCGATCATGCCACCGATCATGGCGCGGTTGGAGGTCGAGGTGTCTGGACCGAACATCAAGTTTTCGTGCGCGACCATTCTGGTCAGATCGTCCTGGATGACACCGGGTTGGACGAGCGCCCACTCTTCTTCGGGGTTGAAGTCGAGCATCTTGTTCATGTACTTGGAGATGTCGAGGACGATACCTTTTCCAACACACTGCCCGGCGAGAGATGTGCCGCCTGCTCGTGGGATGATTGGGACGCCGTAGGTGGAGGCGACCTGGACAGTGCGGATCACGTCTTCTTCGTGTCGTGGGATGACGACGCCGTAAGGTTCGACTTGGTAGATCGATGCGTCCGTGGAGTAGAGCATTTTGGAGAGGGAGTCCGTGCGGACTTCGCCTTCGATGCTGTGTTGGAGGGCGGCAAAGGCTTCTTTGGCCGCAGTTGAACGGGACATGTGACAAATCTCCTTGCTGTATTGGTGTGTGGTCTGACACCAGCGGTGCCGCGCGAATATACCACACCCGATATCATGACACCAACAAACGCCACGTCAAGGATACAAAGTGCTCACTGTGATGTGTTTGTTGTTGGGAGCGAGCTGGGAGGTCTCTGTTTGGGGTGGGTCGCCAGATATCGCTGTAGCTGAAAAAGAAGACGCAAAAGCGAGCGGTAGCGAGGGAAGCGTTTTTGTCCTCTTTGGACGACCTTGAGAGACTCTTGAAAGCGTCCAAGTCGCACAAAGGCGACACCTAGATTGTAGTATGAAGAGGGTTCATGAGGTAACAACTCTAGCGCACGTTTTGCAGCCGAAAGGGCGCGGGTGTGTCGATGCAAGTTGATCAAACAGCCCGCGTAATTTCTCCAGGCACGTCCGTAAACTGGAGCGTAACGGGTGGCTGCTGCAAAGTACTCCAGCGCACCTTTGCATCCCTTTTTCATCCGGACTGCGTGTCCATAGTGATAGAGAATATGACCGTCTTTTGGACGCCTTTGTAGATCCGCACCGTACAATGACAGAGCGTCTTTCCAGTGCTTCGACTCTTGATGAAGTGTAACACCTGCGTAAAGCAACAAGAGGCTCCCAACACTGCCCACAAGCCAAAGAGAGCGAGCTGAGGCGTGTTTGCGTAGCCCATTCACAGCCAAGCCGATGAGCACGCAGAGTCCAACGGCAGGAAAGTACAAGTAGCGATTGCCCAGCAGTTTCAGTGTGGGGACGGAGACTGTGTAGGGAGACAGGCAGATCAAAAACCATCCAAGCCCAAAAAGTGCCCCTCCTGCGTATGTATTTTGTCGAAACCACAACCAAAACAGCCATACGATTGTGAGAAGCAAAACGCCGAGTAAAGTGAGCGTATACCACACAGGGAGCGGTGAATAGGATGCGATGGTCAAGCCATTCTGGAGGGTGAGGGCGTGCCAGAGATAGTGCCATACGATCGAGGTGTAGTGATGGAGGTGAGACCAGAGCGAGCTTTCAACAAGCGCTGTGCTCGAAGAGATTCCGATACTTGCGCGTATCAGGAAGACACTCCCGACACCCACTGTTGGCATGAGGAGCCATCCCCAATGCCAGGACTTTCGTTCGATGTTGTTGGGGTTCCAGAGCATGAAAATGGCAAAGAGACTAGGCATCACGACGTGAATCTCTTTGCAGAGAAAGGCGGCCATACTCAACAAGCCAGCACCTGCCGCCCTGATCCATAGATATCGAGGGCCGTGTTCCACGTCCTCTTGTGTGGTAGGCCAACACAAACAGGCGAGCAGCGCAAACAAGACACCGAGTGTGTCGTGTCTGCCTGTGAGCCACATGATGGGTTCTGTCATCCCTGGGTGGAATGCGAAAAAGAGTCCTCCCCACCAAGCTGCAAGCCGGTCGTTGAGCCAGCGCAACAACAATAGAAAGACACAAAGGGTTACGCTCATGTGCACGAGGATATTGACGATACGCGAGATGACGAGCTGTTTGCCAAAGAGCTGGGTTTCGAGCCAAAAGCTGAGCATCGCGATGGGATGGTACGCTTGGCCTTCGCGTCCCATCGCACCTTGCCATGTCCCGTGCAAAAAGACATCTCGCCAGCCCTGTGAAGATGTTAACTGTGCGTTATGTTGGACGAGAAAGACATCATCCCATACATATGTTCCAGAGAGAGAGAGGGCCAGTGTTGTGATGAGGCCGAGGAGGAGGAGTCCCAAGAAGAGAAACGTTGTCTGTCTGTGCTGTGAGATCGATGCTTTTGGCAAGTATAACCGCTCCATTGGCTGGCGGGGAAGTGATAACAAACGTTATCTGTTTGTCGTGGGTGTTGTCAAGGGAGTGTGGAGGGCCGCAGCTTATCTGCTGAGTGGGTGTCAGCTGTTGTTCTTCAACTCACGAATGGCACCGAAAACAGCTGCGGGATCGGAAGAGTCAGCGCCGGTGTTGGCTGCGGATTGTTTGATGGCTGGTTGTTCGACGCGCAAAAATGGATTGACTTGCCACTCAACACCGATTGTAGAGGGGATGGTGGGTTTGTTTTCTGCACGCAACGTTGCGACTTCGTCGAGTTTTTGTTGGATGATTGCGTTGTCTGGATCGACCTTTGCAGCAAAGCGCAGGTTGGACGCGGTGTACTCGTGACCACAGTACACCCGTGTTTCGTGGGGAAGGGCGCCGAGCTTTTGGAAGGAGGTGTGCATCTGCGCTGCTGTCCCTTCAAATAAGCGCCCACAACCGCCGTAAAACATCACGTCTCCACAAAACAGGTCACCTGTCTGCTCGAAGTAATAGGAGATATGTCCGTTTGTGTGTCCTGGTGTGAAAAAGACTTTGGCGGAGACTTCGCCAAAAGTGACGATATCACCTTCTTGCAGGGGATAGGTCATACCAGGAATGCGTTCTTTGTCGCTGTGATGCCCGTACACTTTGATTTTAGAGTAACGTGCGATGAGATCCCGGTTACCGTTGATGTGGTCCCAGTGATGATGTGTATTCAAAATGGCGACAGGGGTGACGCCTTTGGATTCGATGACTTCTATCATTTTGTCGGCTTCAGGGCAGTCGACGATTGCAGCTTTTTGGGTCGATTTGCAGATGAGCAAATAGGCGTAATTGTCCTGGAGCTGAGGGACCAGGACCACTTCGAGCTCATGCATGGCGCTCTCCAGTGGTTGAGAGGTGAACGGAGATTGTACTGTCTACCTGGATGTTTTCACGAGGGGAGAGATCCAAAGAGGGGCAGATCGGTTACCCGACAGATGGATATCAAAGGACTGGCAGACGTTGGCTTTGACGAATATGTACACTATATCGCGAAGCGACAAGCACAAACAAGAAGTTTTGCACAATGTTCGCATCTCAGCCTGCTCGGGGGGACTGAAATGATGCTGTATGTGTGCGTGTTTGGGGAGCGATGTACGGAGCAAAGGGGAAAGGAAAAAGGAGCAGAGAGAAGTGGGGATTAGTCGATGAGATCAGCTTTCCAGGTAAAGTTTCCGTTGCCGTTAGAGGCTGTACAGGAACCTGTTTTGCCACCATCTGAGGTGCCACAGCTAAAGGAACCATTTTTTCCGCGGACGACGAAGCTCGCTTCATCATTTTTTGCCGCAAATTCGAGGACAACAGTCCCTTCTCTGCCTTCAGGTCCTTTGACATAACCGACGACTTCGAGTTTCGCGGAGTTGTTACTGCCGTTGTAGCTCGCGCGGAAACCGCCTTTGCTGTGTGCTTCGCGACCATCGGATTTCTTCACGTGCAGCTCATAAGCGTAGACGACTTCGCCAGAGCGGCTGAGGCCAGACATGGAAGTGCTCGCTTTAAGTCCGAGCGCACCGTGAACACAGTTGCCTTTTGCGTCACAAGCGTTGTTGAAGACGATCTCCATTTGACCTTCGTCTCCGTTGAAGTTCATCAGACGAACAGAGACAGAACCTGAGCCAGGATTGGCGGAGAGGAAGCAGCCGAGGTTGACTGTGAAGGAGGCGTTCTCACCATCCGCTGAACCGCTGAAGCAGCCGGGGATCATCAAGGAACCTTTGGCCACGAGTCCACCTTCTTCGGAGAAGATCTTTTTGTGGGAGTAGTTGTCTTTTGTGGGGAGAACTTGTGTGACTGCCGGGACGATTGCTTTGGGGATTCCTGCGTTGACGAGGTAGTCGCTCAAGCTGACAGGGCGGAAGGTCTTGACGCGGACGAATTTGGTTTTTCCTGCGTCGGGCGTCAGGGACGTCGCGCTGCCTTTTGCTTTGTATCCAGACCAGGCCGATGAGGTGGTGTCTGAGGAGACATCGCCAGAGGGACTGGAGATGTTGGATTCTACTTCATCATAATCGGGGTGGGTGGGGGCACATGCAGTCATGCCCATCGAAAAGCTGACAACAGCAGCGAGTGCGATCTTTGTCCAGCGCATAGGGACCTCCATAAACAGGTGTTGGGTCAATATCAACGCGGTGACCCTTGATGGAAGAAAGGATTCTATCGGTGAAGATACTTACGTTGCATTCAAAATACTTGATAATCCAAACGATTATAAAAGATTCATTCATGTTTGTCAAAAGAGACTTCCAAGACACGATACCATCTTTTTGTGGGACCGTTTTGCCTTTAGCAATAACTATACCAGACGGCCTTTTATCCGCCTCGATCATCTGAGGTGAGAGCGCCGACATCCCCTACGCTCTGTGACATTTTGACAATTTCAGGACATCAGTGGTGCTTCTTTGCCATGTCTTTCCCAAAAAAGATCGATACAACAAAATGTTACAGACGGGCCAAAGGTGGAGTAAACATACTCCATGGGGTGAGGTGATTTATCCACAGATGGGGAGAGCTTCAGGTGGTGAGTTTGGCGCGAAGGCGCTCGGCGGATTGCTTTATGGTCTCATCGTCTTTGCAAAAGGCGAAGCGAAGGAAGTGTTTGGCGAGATGTTTGTGTTCATCCGAGTAAAAGTGAGAGGGTGGGATCGCGGCAACACCGACGTGTTCTGTGAGATATTGACAGGCTGCTTCGTCGTTGTCAAAGTCTAGTTTTTCGGTGTTTCCGATGACAAAGTAGGTTCCTTCGGGGACATATGGATCGAGCCCAACTTCGCGAAGGATGGCGACGAGTTGATCGCGTTTGCCCTGATAAAGTTGGCGTAATTCGTCGTAGTAGCCGTTTGTTTGTGAGGCCTCGATGGCCTCTGCGACGGCGAGCTGAAGGGGAGTAATGCCACAAAAAGGGATCCACTGATGGGCCATTTGGATGGCATCTGTCAGCGCTGGTGAGGCGATCGCCCAACCGATCTTCCAGCCTGTGACGCTGAAGGTTTTTCCCGCGCTACTCAACGTGACTGTGCGCTCCCACATCCCGTCCAACGTCGCGATAGGAATGTGTGTGGCCCCTTCAAAGACGAGTTTATCGTAGACTTCGTCGGAGAGAACGAGCAGATCATGTTCGATACAGATGTCCGCGAGCGCCTGCAATTCTTGCCGGGTAAAGCACTTCCCTGTAGGGTTATGGGGGGTGTTGAGCACGAGCATTCGTGTCTTTGGTGTGATGAGTGCGCGCAGCTCGTCGAGATCGAGTGACCAACCCTTGTCCTCAGTGGGGCGCAATGGCACGTATCTGGGGACACCTCCTGCCATCGTGATCGAGGCGGGATAGGAGTCGTAAAAGGGCTCGATCAAGATCACCTCATCGCCGGGGTTGATCAGCGCCTGGATGGTTGCGTAAATTCCCTCTGTCGCGCCGATCGTAACGGTTATCTCCGTGTTCGCGTTGACATCACGTCCCCAATCCTTTTTGGCTTGTTGTGCGAGCACCTGGCGAAGTCGTGGCATACCGCCGAGAGGCGCGTATTGTTGATACCCTTCGAGCGTCTGTCGCGCTGCCTCCATCACAAAGGCCGGTGGATCAAAGTTGGGAAACCCCTGACCGAGATTGATCGCGTTGTGTTGCTGTGCCAGGCGAGTCCAAACCGAAAAGACGGTTGTACCGAAACCTGCGATGCGTTCTGCTTTGATAGGTCTTGGAGAAGATTGATCTGCCATGGGACTCATTACCTTATCTTGTGTGTTGTGGACAATTGTGGTCTCGTTCTACCAAAGAATCCCCACCGCAAGCAAGGCGAATTTCTGTCATCGCGGAGTGATGAAGCTTACCTTTCATGGCTTGTGATCAGGAAGAGACTGCTCCTCTCACAAAGTCAATGTGTGATGACGATGTTGCATGTTGTCCACTTGTTCGGATACAAGGGTGTGAGCACGATTTCTGTCATGTCCAGAGAGAGCTTGTGTTATCTGCGTGGTCTGTTCACGTCACTGGAAAAGAAGCAAATAGGAGAGAATGAATGGGGCACGCCATTCACTTTTTGCAGCGGCTGGAGCGGCTCTCTGCCAGAGAGTCAGCGCTGGCACTGCGTTTGTACCGCCAGCCAGCGCTGGTCGCCGAGTGTCTGGCTTTTTGGCAGCCTCCCGGCGACGCAGAGCGCTTTGCGCTACCACTCACTGAAGGGACAAAGGGACCTTATCTGGTCGTCGCGCAAGATGGACACGTCGTGACCTGTCTCGCAAAAGGTATGGGGATCGGTGGCTTACCAACACTGTCATTTGGGCAGTTGAATGCTTATCTCGAACGAGCCTCACAACAGCGATCACATCGTTCCATCGCGCAAGAACTTGTCGGCGACGGCGAGATTGAAGATCTACTCTCGCGTATCCTCGTCGCTGGCCAAGGTCTTTCACGCGAAGAGATGTTAGGGCTCTCGACATTACAGCCGATGCTGGCGCTCACCTTCGTACGTGCGTTGTTCCAAGACTTCGATGACATGGAACAATGTCAGGATCAGTGGGCACCCAAGCTGGTCAAGCGTTTACCTGAGGACCTGTTGTTGCGGTATATGCAGCGACATTGGGGGCTCGGTCATCTGCTCGTGTTGTGTGCCTGGAATGGTGCATCCCCGCTTGGACCTTTCCTACAACTGCTCGATGAATGGACACCTCCTCCGTCACTCGCATGGCCGGTCTTTCGTCAAGGTGATCTTGTGCTCGGTGTCCGCGCTGTGTGGGCGATTGGCAAGCTCGGACGAGTGTGGTTGCCCTTTTACAAAAAACAACTCATCGAATCTTCTTCCGCGCTCGGTTGGCTCGAAGCCATTGTGATGTTGCTTGTCCTCTCTTTGCGCCATAAAAAGTGCCGCGCAGAGGTGCACAAGCTGCTCTCGCAACGTCTCGATATGCCTGATGTTGCAGCGATCCATTGGGGAGGGTTGCGAGATGCAGTCCACCATCTGTGTCTGCGTCTGATAAACGAACCTGAGACCCTAAAGGCCGAACAGTCAGCACATGCAAAGCAGATCTTTTGGAAGGTCCTCTCCGAGCGCGATGTCCCTCCACTCTACACATATGACACACCCGAAGAGGTCCCCATCTCGTTGGCGCAAGCGTTTTTGGCGAATCTCTCCATCGATTACTTGAATGATGGCAATGGCTTGCTCTTGCTCTTTCAAATGATACCGTGGCTGGCGTCGATTGACGCCGAGGCGCTGTACCTACCCAAGGGCTTGCTCGATGTGTTGGATATCACGTGGAGCGCAAGTGACGCGAAGGTCTTGATCGAACGCAGGCGACAATTTTACGAGATCTTCCACCAACCCAAAGTGTCACACAAGGTAGGACGCAACGAACCATGCCCTTGTGGCAGTGGAAAAAAGTACAAAAAGTGTTGCGCAAGAACCGGATGAACGACCCAATAGTAACTCCCATTAGAAAATATGTGTCACATCGAGAAAGATTGTGTTATCTCACAGGCTAGATCTATATCAACCAAAACATATAGATGATGGAATCGTGGCTCAAGAACCGACGTGTCGTTGGTGGAAGATAGAAAGGAACGAGCAAGATGGATTGTGCAAATAGCGAAACAAAGCCGATCTATGGCATCAATGATGAAGGCGTGATGACCCTCGCTGGGCATGATGTACGCGAGCTGCTCGCGAAGTACGGCAGCCCCGTTGTTGTTATGCTGGAAGATGTTGTGCGTGGCAATTGTCGGGCATATCGACAGCAAATCGAGCGCTATCCTCGTTCTCGCGTGTATTACGCATCCAAGGCTTTCTTGACGACGGGGTTTTGTCGTCTGATCGAAGAAGAAGGGATGTGTCTGGATGTCGTCTCTTGGGGCGAACTTCACACGGCCTTGTCCGCAGGTTTTCCTCCTGAGCGGATCTTGATGCACGGTAACGCGAAGACCGTCGACGATCTCCGCCTTGCGTTGGACGCTGGTGTCGGTCGTATCGTGATCGACAACCTCGACGAAGTGGAGCGACTTGCCTGGTTGACCGAAGAGATGGGCAAAGAGGTCAAGGTCTTTATCCGTGTGACCCCTGGCGTGAAACCTTCGACGCACAAATACATCCAGACCGGACAGGTCGACTCCAAGTTTGGCTTCAACCTCGCCGGTGGCGCTGCTGAAGAAGCTGTCAAACGGATCCTTGAGATCCCACGTCTGCACCTCGTTGGCTTACATTGCCACATCGGTTCGCAGATCTTCGACCTCAAACCTTACAAGATCGCGGCGCGAGCGATGATGGAATTTTATAAGCACGTCCAGCAAGATCTCGGCGCACCCCTCGATGAGCTGAATATGGGCGGTGGTCTGGGAATTCGCTATACACCAGATGACGCACCTCCAACTGTCAAGGAGCACTTGAGCGCGCTGAGAGGGCACATCGTCGAGCTTTGTGATGAGCTTGGTGTGGAGCTTCCGCTGTTGTGTGATGAACCTGGACGTTCAATTGTTGGGCGCGCAGGGGTGACGTTGTACACAGTACAAAGCGTCAAAAAGATCGAAGGTGTGCGCAACTACGCGAGCGTCGATGGGGGGATGACAGACAACCCTCGCTTTGCACTTTACCAAGCCGATCACCAAGTGTTATTGGCCAACCACATGAACGATCATGCTTCGATGTTGTGGTCCATCTCTGGTCGATGCTGTGAATCGGGAGATATGCTGCAAAAGGACGTCTACCTGCCAGACGTGAAGCAAGATGACATCCTCGCGTTGCTCTCGACGGGCGCATACACGTACAGTATGTCCAGCCATTACAACAGATTGCCCCGTCCTGCGGTCCTCTTGGTGAGTGAAGGCCGCGTCGGTGAGCTCGCTGCGCGCGATACACCAGAAGATATCACTCGCTTGGATCGTATCCCCGAGTGGTTGGAGCAAAAAGGATGACCACGACCCCTCGTATTGTCATGAAGTTCGGCGGGACAAGCGTCGGGACGCCTGAGGCGATGGAGCGAACGGCACGTCATATCGCGGTAGAGTCGCGTTGGCCTGTTGTTGTTGTCTCGGCGCTCGGTGGCGTGACCAACCTGTTGATCGACGCGGCTGAACGCGCACAAAGAGGTGAAGCCTACCAGAGCGTGTTCGACGAAGTGATCGAACGGCACCAAAAGATCGTCGATGTGCACGGGTTGGATCAAGGTCCACTCGTCGAAGAGTTGGCGCACAAGCTCGGACGGTTGCTCTCAGGGATCGAGATGCTCAACGAATTGAGCCCACGTACCCGGGACTTGCTTCTCTCTCTCGGTGAGCGAATGAGTGTGCGTTTGCTCGCTTCGATGCTCCGCAAGATGGGACTCGCAGCCAAAGGTTGGGACAGCTGGGAGCTGGGCTTGTTGACTGACGCGCGATACAACAAGGCGTGTCTGTTGCCCGAGTCCGATCCACGTATTCAAGAGGCCTTTAAGCAATTTGTGAAGCCCGGTGAGATCGCGATCGTCACTGGTTTCATTGGCCGCACGATTGATGGGGAGGTGACGACACTTGGACGCGGGGGAGGTGATCTCTCAGCGGCGATCTTTGGCGCGACCATTGGGGTTGAGGAGATCCAGATCTGGACGGACGTTCCTGGATTTTTGCGGGCAGATCCGCGTGTGGTTGGGAGCACTTCGATCATCCCTCACATGCGCTTTGAAGAGGCCGCCGAGTTAGCGTACTTTGGCGCAAAGGTATTGCACCCTCGTACCATCGAACCTGCACGACGACAGGGGATCCCTGTACGGATCTTGGGGACCTTTCAGATCGATCCTGAGCACCCTGAAGAGATCTACAAAAATGGAACGTTGATCGGTGTCGATGCGCCTCCCGAGCCGCTGCGGGCGATCGCGGCCCGTCACGATGTCGACTCTCTGCACATCCAGTCTTCTCGAATGCTCGAAGCACCAGGATTTTTGTCGAGAGTCTTTACGATCTTTGCGCGACACGGGATCTCAGTCGACGTGATCGCGACGAGCGAGGTCAGTATTTCGATGACCCTCGACAAGCACGATCAAGGTATGCACGAGGCGATTCAGGAGATCTCTGCATTTGCGGAGGTTGAACACGCTGAAGAGCGCAGTATTTTGTGTCTCGTCGGTGAAGGTCTCAAGACTGATACGACGCTGTTGGCTCGTGTCTTTGAGATCCTATCACAGCATGAGCTCCCTCTTCATGTGATCTCCCAGGGTGCATCGCAGATCAACATCACACTCGTCACAGAGCCTGCATTTGCGAATATCGCGATGGAGGTCCTTCACAAGGAGTTTTTCTCTGGGCAAGATGGTGCGACAACGTTTTCGGGGATCTTTCCACAGTTGTCCAAGTAACAGGGGGCTTGTTGAAGGCGGCTGGAGAAGGGGGAGGCGGTTGGCGAGCGGGGATCAGGGGCACATGATACCGTCATCGATCTTGCCGTTACAATCGTTATCTTTACCATCGCAGACTTCGGCTTGTGGGGAGGCTGAGGCGTAGCAACCTCCCCATTTTCGGAACACGTTACAGGTCTGGATTCCTGCTTTACATGTCCCTACACAGGTGTACTTTCCATTTGCGCCGAGAGTACAGCCCGTTGATGCGAGATAGCACTCTCTCGTCGTTTTGGGGGTACAGCCTGTACATATCTCGTCGACTTTTCCGTTACAGTCGTTGTCGATTTTGTCACATGTCTCTGTTTGTGGGATGACTTCACCTGTGCACATCGTCCATTTACCGACGCTACAAGTTTGAATACCTGCACGACAAGGACCAACCCCTTGGGTGTTAGGGGCGCCTGTGTAACAGGATTGAGAGAACCCATCGACATTTCCATCGCAATCGTTGTCTTTGCCGTCACATATTTCTTTGCTCGGTGTGACCTCGTTGAAGCAGTTTCCCCACTTGGCATCAGCACCACAAGTTTGAATCCCCGTTTTGCACACGCCTTTTCCACGTGTTTGTGCAGGACCTGTATAGCAAGGGCGTCTCGCGCCAGGTTGGCAATCTCCACAGACATCTTCGTCGATTTGACCGTCACAGTCATTATCCTGTTTGTCGCAGGTCTCTGTTTGTGGGGTGACCTGCCCTGAGCACGGTGTCCATAACCCCTTAAAGCAACGTTTTACGCCGGCTTTACAAGCACCTACGCCTTGTGTCTTGGTGGGGCCAGTGTAGCAGGTCTGTGGTTGGTCAAACTCATCTGTTTGGCCGTCACAGTCGTTGTCCACTCCATCACAATCTTCTTGTTTGGGGAGGACTTGTCCCTGACATGGTCCCCAAGTCCCGGCTGCAGAACACAGTTGCTTACCTGCTCGACATGCGCCTTGATTGAGCGTGCCCTCTGGACCGTTGTAGCAGGCTCTTGCTTCACCTGCCTTGCATGTCTCCTTGCCACAGTTGTCGTCGATTTTTCCGTTACAGTCGTCATCCTGTCCGTCACATGTCTCTTGTTGGGGCGTGACCTCACCGCGACATTGTGTCCATTTTCCGCTGGCGCAAGTGCTGTAACCTGATTTGCATGTACCGATTCCGAGGGTGGGGGCGGGGCCTGTGTAGCAGCGTTTGGAGAGGATCTTTTCGTCAACTTGGCCGTTGCAGTCGTTGTCCTGGTTGTCACAGACTTCGGGCTGTGGGACAATCTGGCCTGTACAAGCGCCCCACTTTTCGTCGAAGCAGGTCTGTGTACCGTCTTTACAAATACCAACGCCGCGTGCTGGTTTGGGGCCTGTAAAGCAAGGTCTTGTTTGACCATCTTTGCATGGGCAGCCCTCGTCAACTTCGCCGTCGCAATCGCTGTCTTTCCCATCGCAGAGCTCGAGCGCGGCGGGGCGGACATCACCTTCACAGACCATCCATTTTCCGTTTGTACAGGTTTGCGTGCCAAGTTTGCAACTGCCTACGCCGCGAGCGCTGGCGGGGCCTGTGTAGCATTCTCTTGTTGAGCCCTCTGCGCTACAGGGTTCGTTGGTACTCTGTCCTGGTTTTTTTTGGCAGAGACCGAGATCTGTCGCACAATGCATCCCTTCAGGGCAGTCAGTGTCCCGACTACAGGCGTAGTTTCCATCGAGCAGGGGAGGGGAGAAGATACATCCTTGGCTGAGCCACATCATCAAAAACGCGACCATGAGCAGCGGGGTATGGTTGCGTACATACTTGTGAATATTCATGAAAATGCCTCTATACAAACAAGAGCGAGCCTACACGCTGTGTGTCAGGCGATGAGTTTACTTACGTATACAATGTCTTTTGTCGACGTGCATTTTATCCTCACTTGCTTGAAAAACAAAATCCTAAGTTCATCGTGTTTGGATGATCTGTCCATCTTCAAGTGTGAATGGTAACCGTGGGCGTGCGATAAAGAGGGGTTGAATATTCCAGAAGAGAAGGGGGAGGGGGTGGGCGCGTTTGGATTCGGCATGATCGCGAAGTTGGATGTGAAGATGAGGTGTGGAGGCGTTGCCACTGTTACCTACATTGGCGAGATGTTGCCCTTGCTTTACCTTCATGCCGACACGGACTTTGAGGGAGTTGTGTTGCAAGTGAGCGAGGAAGGTGTAGCGTTTGGGTGCATGTTTTAGCAGGAGCATGTTGCCCCATCGTGGCGAAGGAGCGGGGTGTCCAGGTGGGCGGTCTGGGATATGCCCGATCGCCTTGAGCACAATCCCGGCAGCGGGAGCGTAAACTTTTTGACCAAACCCCAAATAACTCTTGTTTTTGCGCGGGCTGCCTCGGAGAATTGTGTTGTCCGGTGCGATCTTAATCAGGTCGAGAGCATGACGTTGTGGAACAAAAGGGGTCCCACTGTTTCGAAGTGCTAGGCGTTGTCTGTGGGGCATACCCGGGCGCGTCCCGCCTGCAACCCACCAGAGGCCACGCACTGGAAATAACCACTTGCGTTGAGGCTTGAGTGGTCGAGGTTTGATCGTAAATGTACGCGAGATCCGGTGTTGTTTACTCTTCAAAAAGATCTTTACCAACAGCGTGTCGATGTACGGTTTTACCGAGCGAATGGTGGGAAGAGGGAGATACAAGATCTTACCCGGTGGGAGTGTGGTGTCGTGGTGGGGGCGCCACGTCTGTGCTGTCGTCCATTTTTGTGCGTAGGTGAGTAGCTGTCTCGCCGTATACGTGAGGATGTGGGTCGAGCGCCCACGTTTGATGAGGTAGACCTGCATAAATTGCAGTTGGACACGTCTCTTGGGAGGGCACTTGAGGCTCATATCAAGTTGGAGCGTTCGGTGAGCTTCGTGCTGAAGCCAGTGGGGATGTTTGGGGAAGATATGAAGTCTTACATTGGGTGGAGGGAGGGGCTTGGAAGCCTCTGATGGTGAGGCCCATAGCGAAAGAAAAAACAATGACAAGAGCGCGATGAATGTATGCATACAATTTCTCCTGCGTGGTGAATTGACGAAGCTGCTTGTCCCACCCGGCGTTTTCCATCCAATGGCCTTAGTACGATGTGAGTTGGGGGGACGTCAAGTGGAAGCGGGGAGCGTGGTGGAAGCGTTGATGTATACAAATAGATGGGAATGGCCTTTGAGTCTGTTGATTGGAGTGCCAATCATGTGCTATATCTGCTTGTTGTGACCTGAAACCAAGTCGCGTGATGTTTCACGCTTTATACGAATAACAGTATGATATGTAACGATCTTCACTGAGCGAGTAAAGGAGAACGCTATATGCTCAATTTCGATTTGAGTCCCGATCAAGAGGAATTTCGTCAGCAGGTTCGTCGGTTTGCTGAAAACGAGATCAAACCTAAAGCCATTGAGTTGGATGAGAAAGAAGAGTTTAGTGTTGAGCTGACGCAAAAGATGGCCGAGCTGGGTTTGTTTGCCTTTTTGATCCCCGAAAGCTATGGGGGGGCAGAGAGTGATTATTTGAGCTACGTGATCGCAGTCGAAGAGATTGCACGTGTGGACGGTTCACACGCAGCGACGGTTGCGGCAGCCAACTCTCTTGGTGTGGGGCCGATCGTATACTTTGGCTCAGATGAGCAAAAACAGCGCTGGTTGCCTGAGCTTGCGACTGGAGAAAGTCTCGCGGCGTTTGGTCTGACAGAGCCTAATGCAGGCTCGGATGCAGGCGGTTCCAAGACCAACGCGGAGTGGAATGGTGAGGAGTGGGTGCTCAACGGGAGCAAGATCTTTATCACCAACGGTTCATCGCCGATGACAAAGATCGTCGTGGTACAGGCGGTCACAGGTGTCGATGAGAACGGTCGGAAAGAATACACATGTTTTCTGGTACCAACCGACACGCCTGGTTTTTCGGCGAAGACAATGCATGGCAAGATGATGTGGCGCGCGTCCAACACTGCGGAGCTGTATTTCGACGATGTAAAATTGCCAGAGTCGGCGATTTTGGGTAAACGTGGAGATGGTTTTCGCCAGATGTTGTACACCCTGGACAAAGGGCGTCTGAGCATCGGTTCGATGGGGCTTGGTGGCGCACAAGGTGCGTACGAAATGGCGCTCGCGTATGCGAAAGACCGCAAACAATTTGGCACACCCATCAGCAAATTCCAGGCTATTGGCTTCAAACTCGCAGACATGGCTGTTGAGATCGAAGCTGCACGCAATTTGTTGTACAAGGCGTGTTGGTTGTGTGATGAGAAGCGTTCCTTCAAGAAGGAAGCAGCGATGGCCAAACTTTATTGCTCAGAAGTGATGAAGAGAGTGGTTGCAGATGCCGTCCAGATCCATGGTGGATATGGTTTGATGAAAGAATACCATGTTGAGCGCTTTTACAGAGATCAAAAGCTGCTTGAGATCGGAGAAGGAACCTCTGAAATCCAGCGCTTGGTGATTTCGCGAATGTTGGGTTGCTAGACATCGACACAGGTGAGTTGCCAACACAGCGTAATGTGGAAACCTATTCGCTATTGACTTGTTTTTGGCTATCGGCGAAGATAGATGTTGTGAGTGCTCTTAATGTAGAAAGCGAAGCGAGGAAGAGATGGGCAACATAGCCATCGGTATCGATCTAGGAACCACAAACTCTTGCGTTGCCCTCGTCGAGGACGGGGCGCCCCGCGTTGTTCCTAACTTGTGGGGTGACCGTCTGCATGCATCTGTCGCCTTTTTTGGCGAAGATGGGCAGGTGATCGTCGGCAACGAAGCCAAGAGACAGGTGATTCTCAACCCCGGCAGGACAATTTGGTCTGTAAAGCGCATCATTGGTCGAAAGAGTTTCTCGGCCGAGGTCAAAAAGGCGCAGGCCATTTGTGCCTATGAGATCGTCGAAGGGCCAAACCATGCTGTGCGTATCGCAATTGATGGTAAGCTCCTCTCCCCCGAAGAGATCTCCGCATATATCCTCTATGAGATGAAGAAGCTCGCCTCCGAATATCTCGGAGAAGAAGTCACTGACGCCGTCGTGACCGTTCCGGCGTACTTTAACGACAACCAACGTCAAGCGACACAAGATGCCGGCCGTATTGCCGGACTCGGTGTCATGCGTATGATCAACGAGCCGACTGCGGCTGCACTCGCTTACGGTTATGGGCGCGATCTTCGCCAACGTGTCGCGATTTACGACCTCGGTGGTGGGACTTTTGATCTCTCGATCCTGGAGATCGATGGCGATATCTTCGAAGTCCTCGGTACGTCAGGTGACTCTTACCTCGGCGGTGACGACTTTGACCTGCGCTTACTCTCCCATCTCGCCGATCGTTTCTTCAACGATTATGGCGTCAATATCCGCAACAACAAATTTAATCTGCAAAAGCTTCGCGAAGCTTGTGAAGAGGCCAAAAAACTCTTCTCCACACACGAAGAGGTGCTGATCTCCATCCCCGACGTGTTTGAGGATGAGCTTGGCAATATGCAGCTTGAATATCTCGTCACACGCGAAGAGTTTAACTCTCTCGTCATGGATCTCGTCCAAAAGAGCTTTAAGGTCTGTGACGAAGCGCTCTACGCTGCTCGTTGTACAGTGCAAGATCTCGATGGTGTGATCCTCGTTGGTGGACCGACTCGGCTCCCCATCGTCCGAGAAGCCGTTGGGTATTACTTTGGTCGGACCCCTGATACCTCCCTCAACCCGGATGAAGTCGTCGCCCTCGGTGCGGCGATCCACGCCGCAGGGCTCAAACAAAGCAGCAGCCACACCTCTTCAACACACGCCGTCCCCGCACATTTGCTCGATGTGACACCACTGTCTCTCCAAATCGCGACAGTGGGAGGGTACACAGAGCGAATTATTGAGCGAAACACTCCCGTCCCCATCGAACGCTCCAAGATCTTTACGACTGTGCGAGATGGGCAAGAGAGAGTGCATATTCGCGTCTACCAAGGGGAGTCCAATCGAGAAGAAGAAAACGTTCTGCTCGGTGAGTTCATCTTCTCAGGTTTTCGCCTTGGGTACCGTGGTGAGGTCCAGATCGAAGTGACCTTCGCGATCGATGCGAACGGTCTTGTCCACGTCACTGCGCGTGATATGGAGACCAACAAAAGACAGCAGATCACCATCACGCTCTCAAGTAGCCTCAGCGAAGACGAGATCCAACGTATCATGGTGGACAATCAAGACGGATTGGCCCCTGCTTAATTTTGCACTCGGAAAGGCATGCCATGCACCGAACGTTATCCTTCCCCCTCATCACTCCTATTGCCAGATCTGGAACGATAACTTACAGCATTCTCTTCCCTTTCGATGTTTTGTACCTTGTGTCCTTGCAAACCACGGAGAGGAGACACAATGGATCTCTCTAAACTTATCGCGCTCGCGTCCAAAATCGATCAGCTCGACTACTACCAAGTGCTCGGGTTGCAACGAGAAGCCGACATGCGAGACATCCGCGCTGCATACCACAAACGCGCTCGCGCCATTCATCCTGATCTGTTCTACGAGCACCCCAACGAAGAGTTCCGCTTCGCCATCGACAAAATTTTCAAACGAGTCGCTGAGGCCTATGTGATCCTGCGTGATTCGGAAAAACGAAAGTTTTACGACAAAGGTCTTGATGGCGAAAACAAGCGTCTTCGGTATACTGACGTTGATGAGCAAGCCATGCGTGAAGAGAAACGACACGCATCAGGAAAAACACTTCAAGGCCGTAAGTACTATAAAGAGGCTGTCCGTCTTCACGAAGAAGGCAATCTCAAAAAAGCGATCCAAACGCTCAAAATGGCCATCGGTTTTGAAAGCGACAACGAATCTTTCCGGGAAGTCCTTGAACAATGGACCGAAGAGTAAAAACTCTTCACCAACTGACTTCCTTTTTTATGACCCGTAAAACTAGATAAAGGAGAAACCACGCATGAAAATAGAGATTCAATGCAAAGGGATGACTATCACCGATGCTATTCGCAACCACGTCGAAGATAAGGTTGGGAAACTCGAGAGGGTGCTTCCCGCAGGCGTTGAGCCCGTCGCTCACCTCGCCTTTGAATCCGAAGCTCATGGTGGTTCCTACTCCGCTGAGGTCAACCTCCGTGCCTGGGGACAAGACGTCGTCTCCAAATCCACAACCGATGACCTGTACAAAGCCATCAGCGAAGTAGCCGACCAACTCAATAAGCAGATCCGCCGCTTGAAAGACAAACAAAAAAGCCGCGTCAAAGGTGGAGCTTCTGTTCGACATCACCAAGAGCCCGTCGAACGCGTTGATGAACGCGAAGAGTATGAGCAAGAATACCAGGAGAGCCTGCGCACCACCGAGACCCAAGAAGGGTAACGCCGTCCAACTCTCCACCCCCACCTACACATCAAAACACATGTGACTCGGTGTGTTTTTCCCGCCCCACATCCCCACTCCCCTCGCACAAGAGTTTACAACATTTTCCCATGTTGGTGTCTCACCTCTTGATGAATCACGAGTTTTTGTTCCGTCTCTGATTTCGTACACTTGGCCTTGATTGGAGAGGCCCAATAGCGGTCGACATCGGTGAGGTGGGTTGCTTTTCTTACCTCATCTACCTTATCTTTATAGGACATTCAACTCAGCGTCATGACGAGCTTTGCTTTCATCTTTGTGACATACACCAACGGTAGCTCGAATCCTTTTCACAAGAAGCGTTGACGATCAGAAAGGAAGCCAGTCACATGAGCAATGTTTCTGAAGAACATACAGCCCCCTCCGGCTCCATGCTAGAAAGCATTCGTAAACACCACAACGTCGAAGAATATCGTGAACTTCATTGGGAAGGCACCTTCGAGGAATACCTCGAAATTGTCAAAAAGAATCCCTCTGTTACACGCAACGCCTTCCAGCGCGTCTACGACATGATCATGGAAGTCGGTACCGAAGAGTACATCGACAACAAGAAAAAGATCATCCGCTACAACTTCTTCAAAGCCGAACAATTCGGTGGAGCCGATGCCATTTTTGGTCTCGACATCCCTTTGATGAAGCTCGTCAACTTCTTCAAGTCCGCGGCTCTCGGCTATGGAACAGAGAAGAGGGTTCTCCTCCTCCACGGCCCTGTCGGTTCGGCCAAAAGTAGTATCGCTCGCTCCCTCAAGCGCGGGATCGAAGCTTACTCCAAAACACCTCAAGGTGCTTTGTACACCTACTACTGGACGATCCCACACGATGAAGATGAGCTCAAGGAGCTCTTCCCCAACGGTGTCGAGATCATGCCTTGTCCCATGAATGATGAGCCTCTTAACCTCATCCCCATGGACATCCGCAAGCAATTCTTGCTCGATGTTGGGATCGATCTCGATGCACATCGTATCAACCTACCCAACGATCTCAACCCCGCATGTCGCCACGTCTTCAACTCGTTGATGAACAAGTACGATGGCGATCTCGTCAAAGTGCTCTCCCATGTCACCGTCAAACGCTTGATCCTCAGCGAACAAGACCGCGTCGGGATCGGGACATTCCAGCCAAAAGATGAGAAAAACCAGGACTCCACAGAGCTCACAGGTGACATCAACTACCGTAAAATCGCGATCTACGGCTCGGACTCCGATCCTCGCGCCTTCAACTTTGACGGTGAGTTTAACGTCGCCAACCGTGGTATTATCGAATTTATCGAGGTCCTCAAGCTCGACGTCGCCTTCTTGTACGACCTCCTCGGTGCGTCACAGGAACACAAGATCAAACCCAAGAAGTTTGCACAAACAGACATCGACGAGGTGATCATCGGTCACACCAACGAAGCTGAATACAAAAAACTCCTCAACAACGAGTTTATGGAAGCACTTCGTGACCGTACTGTGAAGATCGACATCCCCTATATCACCCGTCTTCGCGAAGAAGTCCGCATCTACGAGCGCGACTTCGGTCAAAACAAGATCCGCGGCAAACACGTCGCACCCCATACTCTCGAAATGGCTGCGATGTGGGCGATCTTGACTCGTCTCGAAGAGCCCAAAAAAGCCAACCTCACGTTGCTGCAAAAGCTCAAGCTCTATAACGGAAAGAGTCTCCCCGGATACACCGAGGACAACATCAAAGAGTTGCGCAAAGAAGCACCGAGAGAGGGGATGCAAGGGATCTCACCTCGTTACATCCAGGACAAGATCTCCAACGCTCTTGTCTCCGAGAAGAGCACCACGAGTATCAACCCCTTTATCGTGCTCAGCGAGCTTGGTAGCGGACTCCGCCATCACTCTCTCGTGACCAACGACGAAGAGCGCAAGCGCTATATCGAGATGCTCGATGTCGTCAAACAGGAGTACGAAGACATCGTGAAAAACGAAGTCCAGCGTGCGATCTCTGCAGATGAAGAGATGATCGCGAAGATGTGCGCTAACTACATCGACAACGTCAAAGCATATACACAACGTGAGAAGGTCAAAAACCCCTTCACCGGACAATACGAAGAGCCCGACGAGCGACTCATGCGCTCCATCGAGGAGAAGATCGATATCGCCTCCTCGCGCAAAGATGATTTCCGTCGTGAGATCATGAACTATATCGGTGCTCTCGCTGTCGAAGGGAAGACTTTTGACTACCGAACAAACGAGCGCCTTCACAAGGCCCTTGAGCTCAAACTCTTCGAAGACCAAAAAGACTCCATCCGTCTCACCTCCCTCGTCTCCAACGTCATTGACAAGGACACCCAGGGCAAAATCGATGTCGTGAAAGAACGATTGATCCGTGATTATGGATACAACGATGAGTCTGCGACAGATGTCTTGAACTTCGTCGCTTCGATCTTCGCGCGTGGTGACGCAAAAGAGTAAGGTGAGCTTTACGTCTCGTGTGTTCATCTAAGCCCCGAAGAGGCTGTGGAGTGAAAAATCGACAGCCTCCTCGGTGTTCTCATCCTCGAATGGAAAGGTCTATTGGATGAAGATCAAGCAGGATCACAGTCGGTTTCGACAGATCGTTCGTGGGCAAATCAAAGATAACCTGCGCAAATACATCTCCCAAGGCGAACTGATCGGGCGCAAAGGGAAAGAGGCGATCTCCATTCCCTTGCCCCAGATCGATATCCCTCGCTTTCGCTATGGCTCGAAAAACTCCGGTGGACTAGGGCAAGGTGAGGGCGACGTCGGTGACGCCGTCCAACAAGGCGATCCCCAAGAGGGCGAGGGCGAGCCCGGAAAAGCTGGAGAAAATCCAGGTGAGCATGTCCTCGAAGTGGATGTCCAACTCGATGAACTCGCCGAGCTTCTTGGAGAAGAGCTACAGCTCCCCAATATCCAACCCCGTGGCGAAAAACAGGTCGCTGTCGAGAAGGATAAATACTCTGGTATTCGACGTGTTGGTCCTGAGTCCCTTCGTCACTTCAAACGCACATACCGCGAAGCGCTCAAACGTCAAGTCGCTTCCGGAGTGTACAAATCCAAAAATCCTCTCATCGTCCCTATCCGCGAAGACAAGCGCTTTCGCTCTTGGAAGACCACCTCTATCCCACAATCCAACGCCGTCATCATCTACATGATGGACGTCTCTGGTTCGATGGGTGACGAGCAAAAAGAGATCGTACGGATCGAGTCTTTCTGGATCGATACTTGGCTGCGCCATCAGTACAACGGGATCGAGAGTCGGTACATCATCCACGATGCCACTGCTCGTGAGGTCGATGCTCACACCTTCTTCCACACAAGGGAGTCTGGTGGGACGATGATCTCTTCGGCGTATCGACTTTGTCAGAGGATTATTGACGAAAACTATCCCAAAGAACAATGGAACATCTATCCCTTCCACTTCTCCGATGGGGATAACTGGTCACAAGATGACACCTCCCGTTGTATGGACCTCTTGCGCAATCATTTGCTGCCAGTCAGCAACATGTTTTGCTATGGACAGGTCGAGAGTCCTTATGGTTCTGGACAATTCCTCAAAGATCTCGAACAAGTATTTCCCGAAGATGATCGTTTGATCACTTCGGAAATTCGCGACAAAGATGCGATTGTGCAGTCTATCAAGGAGTTCTTGGGCAAAGGGATGTAGGGCCGACTTGTGAGCGGACAAACCAACTGAAAGGGATTTTGGACATGAAGTTTGGGCGACAATTGCCTGAGGATTTGCGTGAGCTCCAGATCGAGATGGAAGGCTATGCGCGTGAGTATGGTTTGGACTTCTTCCCCACCATCTTTGAGGTCCTCGACTACGATCAAATCAATCAGGTCGCTGCCTACGGTGGATTCCCTGTGCGCTATCCTCACTGGCGCTTTGGGATGGACTATGAGCGGCTCTCAAAAGGTTACACATACGGGTTGCAGAAGATCTACGAGATGGTCATCAACAACAACCCATGTTACGCCTATCTGCTCGAATCCAACTCGTACATCGACCAAAAGATCGTCATGGCGCACGTCTTTGGTCACTGTGATTTCTTCAAAAACAACGAGTATTTCAAGCACACCAACAGGCGTATGATCGACGAGATGGCCAACCACGCCATCCGTATTCGCCGGTACATCGACCGCTATGGGATCGATCGGGTGGAGGAGTTTATCGACACCTGTCTCTCTCTCGATAACCTGATCGACTACTATTCTCCGTACTTTGAAGACATGGATCTTCAAACCGAAGACGAAGATGAAAATGATGATGTCCCCCGACTCCTCAATGAGAGAGAGTACATGGAGGATTACATCAACCCTGCCTCTTACATCGAGGCCGAACGCGAAAAACTCGAAGCCGAGCGCGCCAAAAAGAAACGCTTCCCACGCAAACCCGTCAAAGACGTCATGTGGTTCTTGATGAAATACGCTCCACTGACTCACTGGCAACGGGACGTCATCTCCATTATCCGAGAAGAATCATACTACTTCGCGCCACAGGGCCAAACCAAGATACTGAATGAGGGGTGGGCTTGTCTTGCTCCTGACTCATGGGCGTTTACGGGCGATGGTATGCTTTCTATGGCAGAAGTCGTGTGGGAGAAAACTTCGGCCATATCGGACGGAGAATCCATTCGTGGGATCTATGGTCGGAATATTATTCCTGATCATCCGATGGTAACGTTAAAAACAAGGCGTGGTCTTGAGATTTCAGGCTCAAATAATCATAGGGTGCTTTTACCTGATGGTGAAACCTGGAAAAGGCTCGATGAGTTCTCTGTTGGAGATGCTGTTGGGATTTCTGGAGGAGCTGGTCTTTGGGCTCAGGAGAAGGTCAAGATCGACTGGAAACCTGCGCAGAGAGTGAGCTTGCATGATATTGCTGAGAAAGTCGGTGTCTCTGTGTGGACAGTCATCCGGCATCGAAAAGGGAAAACGACACAAAGCCAAGCTGCAATTGCAGCTGCGCTTGAAGTGTATGAAACGCCCGAAAATCAGGAACTCTCGCTCTCTTTGTCAAAGCGCCAACCTATCGAAGTTCCAGAGGAAGTTGATGTCTCTTTAGGAGCGTTTTTAGGTTACCTTATCGGTGATGGCCACATCAGTCGTGTAAAAGGACACCTTGGATTGACCTCTGGAGATGAAGAGCAGGCTCTTACCTTTCTCCAGTTAGCACAGGAGCTTTTTGGAGTCACTGCGAGTTTTTTCTTGGACGAAAATCGCTGGAGAGTATTGGTTCATTCCAAAAACTTGATGGACTTTCTCCAGGAAACTTTCAATTTGACAGATGGTCCTTCTGCTGGTGTTAAAAAGATTCCAAAGCAAATCCTGCGCTCACCGGAACCTGTCATTCGTGCGTTTTTGCGGGCTTACTTTGACAGTGACGGATACGCAGGTAAACAAGGCGTTATTTTAAGTACGAAGAGCGATGAACTCTCCGAACAAACGCAGTTGTTACTGCTCAATTATGGGATCCTATCTCGTCGTCGGAAGCTACAAGATGGTTGTTGGCATGTTCATGTTGCTGGTGCTTCTGCGCGAGTTTTCTCCGAGAAAATCGGTTTTGGACTGGTTCGAAAGCAGGAAGCATTGGATGCCTATGTCAATGATCGTAAGTGGTTCAAGAAAGAGTCATGGACAGATGAGATTGTCTCTATCGAACACGGTCAGGGTGATGTTTATGACATCTCCGTTGAAGAGACCCATCGTTATGCAGCGCAGGGGTTCATCAATCACAACTCCTATTGGCATGCCAAGATCATGACCGAGAAAGCCGCCAAGGACAGCGAGATCATCGACTTTGCAGATGCACACGCTGGGGTCGTCGCGACTTCGCGTACACAACTCAACCCATACAAACTTGGGATCGAGCTGCTGCGTGATATCGAAGAACGCTGGAACAAGGGACAATTCGGGAAAGAGTACGATGAGTGTGATAGCCTCTACGATCGTAACAACTGGGATTTGAAGCTGGGCAAAGGCCAGGAGAAGATCTTCCAAGTCCGACGTATCTACAATGATGTCACCTTCATCGACGAGTTCCTCACCCCCGAATTTTGTATGCGCCACAACATGTTTGGCTTTGATTTCAACAGAAGCTCCGGACAATACGAGATCTCTACACGAGATTTCAAAGAGATGAAGGAGAAACTGTTGTTCCAATTGACCAACTTTGGACAACCCTTTATCCGCGTGGTCGATGCCAACTTTGAAAACCGTTCGGAGCTCTTGCTCGGCCACAGACACGAAGGCGTCGATCTTCGTGTGGATTACGCGCGGGCCGTTTTGGAGAACCTCTTCAAAGTGTGGAAGCGACCCACCAATATCTCGACACGTATCGAAGGAAAAGGACGTTTGTTCTCGTATGACGGGAAGGAACACTCCATCCGTGAGTTTGATCACGTCGATATCCGTGATTGAGATTCGCCTACCTGACAGATTCCCCTACAGTCAAATGCCTGTACTCAATGCGCCTAAAATGTTTGTATGCTGTTCTTTGGGGGCGAAGGCTTTCCATTTGGTCAGTGATCTGATACAAATGTAAGGGTCCCTATCACTTCGAATTGTTGCGGGTTTATCGTGAGCGAAAAAGAAAATCAGTTTGGAGCACCGACACCTCGTCCTTCTGGTTCGCCTGTCACACAGGCGATGCAAATGGAGGATTTTTCGGATGTTCTCAACTTCAATAAGTATAAGCTGAAAGTCATCGAAGGTCCTGACGCAGGCAAAGAGATCGTCGCAGAACGTCGTGTCGTCACACTTGGTAGTGCGTACGATGGCGATCTCGTGCTTGATGATGTCACTGTCTCTCGTCGACACTGTGAAATTGTGTTCGATGGTGGCGGCTATCTCGTCCGTGACCTCGGCAGTAAGAACGGCACCTATATCGAATCTTTTCGTATCAAAGAGGGCTTCTTGCGTCCTGGATGCCGACTCGGATTGGGTAGCACCACAATTAGCTTTGAGCTCGTTGGTGAACAGATCAACGTCTACCTGAGTCGTGGTGACCGTTTTGGTGATCTTTACGGCCAGAGCCTTGAGATGAAAGAGGTCTTCGGGATCCTGCAGCGTGTCGCTCCGACAGACGCTACAGTCCTCGTGACCGGTGAGAGTGGGACGGGGAAAGAGCTCGCCGCACGCGCCATCCACAACCACAGCAAACGCGCCGATAAACCCTTTGTCGTCTTCGACTGTTCGGCTGTCCCTCGCGAACTGATCGAGAGCGAGTTGTTTGGACACGTCAAAGGAGCCTTTACAGGCGCCGTCCAGAGCCGTCCTGGTGCGTTCTTGTCCGCAAATGGCGGGACGTTGTTCCTCGATGAGCTCGGAGAGTTGCCCCTCGATCTCCAACCCAAACTGCTACGTGTGCTCGAAAATCGCGAGGTCAAACAACTCGGTAGCAACGAGACAAGACAGATCGATGTGCGGATCGTCGCGGCGACCAACAGACCCCTTGAGCAGATGGTCAGCGAAGGTGAATTCCGACAAGATCTGTACTATCGTCTCGCTGTGATCCAGGTCCCTCTTCCACCTTTGCGTCATCGACGTGATGATGTGGCTTTCCTGGTGGATCTGTTCCTGCGCGATCTCGGTCGCAGTGGACCGGGATTTGTGGTCTCTCACGATACGATGGAGAAGCTCAAACAATACGAATGGCCCGGTAACGTCCGTGAACTTCGCAACTACGTTGAACGGGCGACGATCCTTTCAACAGGTCGGCAGATCGACGCAAACCTCGTCCCACAAGGTGCAGGAGGACTTGGTGGACAGCAGGGTGGCAATGGTATCGAGACCTCTATCGATCTGAACGTGCCTTTCAAGTTGGCCAAGGAACAACTCATCGATCGCTTTGAGCAAGAGTACCTGATGGCGGCACTTGAAGCCCATGATTGGAACATCACACAAGCCTCACAACAAATCGGTATCCATCGAAAATCCCTCGAATATCTGATGAAAAAACACAGCTTGCGACGCCCTTCGTAAGCATATCGAGACACGTTACGTAAGGAGTGACGGCCATTAAAGAGCTTTTTGGAAATGTCATCGGGCTCAAGCCCAGCCAGAAAAAACGTCTTTCCACATTGTATCGACGAAAGCTGGCTCGCCAGGCTATGGCACCTCAACACTTTCTCCGCGCCCTCACAGAACTCTCCCACGAGATCGAACGCCAAGTCGGTGTTCTTGTCGACCGCAAGGGAGAAGTGACCTCTGTGATCGTCGGGGATGCACACCAAATCGTCATCCCCGCACAAGGTCGGATCCGCGAAGCCCACGGTCGTCTTCGTGGCCTTCGTCTTATTCACACCCACCTGCAAAATGAACCGCTCTCAAAGGACGATCTCAACGACCTCTCACACCTGCGCTTCGACTTTATGATGGCCGTTGGTGTGACGGAAGATGGATTCCCCGGACACATTTACTACGCCTATTTGTTGCCCGAAAATGCGGCGGGAGATCTGTGGAAAACGGAAGGGCCTCATACTGCAGCCGAGCTAGAGAAAGACGACTTTCAGTTTTGGATCCGAACTCTTGAGGATGAGTTTGCGCGTGCTGCGACGCTCGGGAGCGAAGTCGCTGACGGAAACAGAGCGATTCTTGTCGGAGTCTATCCTTCCAAGAAGTTCGATATAGACGCTCGAATGGGAGAGCTTGAGGAGTTGGCCAACTCTGCAGGGTTGTACGTGATGGGTCGGGTGATCCAACGACGTCCCAAGCCCGATCATCGCTTTCTTTTGGGGCAGGGGAAACTCGAAGACCTTATCTTGCGTTCGATGCAACAAGGCGTCGACATTTTGGTGTTCGATTCAGATCTCTCTCCTGGACAGTCGAGGAATATCGCAGACGTGACAGAGCTGAAGATCCTGGATCGCACACAGCTGATCCTCGATATTTTTGCCCAACGCGCACACTCTCGCGACGGTAAGCTGCAGGTCGAGTTGGCGCAACTAAAATACATGCTGCCGCGGCTCAATCGTATGAACAAGGCGATGAGTCGATTGACAGGTGGGATCGGTGGCCGTGGTCCTGGTGAGACCAAGTTGGAGATCAACAGACGTCGCGCACGTGAGCGGATCAGTCGCTTGGAGAAACAACTCAAACAGGTTAAGACCAGACGACAGGTCCGACGTAGCAAACGCAAAAATCACAACGTCCCGATTATCTCCGCCGTGGGGTACACCAACGCCGGTAAGTCGACCCTCGTGAATACCCTCACACATAGCGAAGTGGTCGCCGAAAACAGAATGTTTTCGACCCTCGATCCTGTCAGTCGACGGCTGCGCTTTCCCGAGGAACGTGAGGTCATTTTGACGGACACTGTGGGGTTTATTCGGGATCTTCCGCCAGAGCTAAAGGCTGCCTTTGAGGCGACTCTTGAAGAACTTGAAGATGCCAACCTTTTGCTTCAAGTTGTCGATATATCGGATTCTTCATTTACAAAGCAGATCGAAGCCGTGGACGGAATCTTGCGTGAACTTGAGCTACATCAACTCCCACGGCTGCTGATCTTGAATAAGATAGATAAGATTCCAAAAGAAGAAGCAGAGAATCTCTGTCGGACACACGACGCGATCGGGGTGTCTGCCCTGGATCGAGAGACACTGCGACCCCTTTTGGAGGTGATAGAGATGCGTCTATGGAACCATAATCGCTCGGTGGATCGGGGATACGAAACACAAGTTGAGGACGCGGACACCGACACTGTTATTGAGTGAGATCAATTTGATTGATGAGACCGACTTCATCTGTGATATCTGACGTCTTTGTTGGTTCTCCTTTGATCTCTTGACGAAAGCCAGGAGTGTGACATGCCAAAAAAGAAAAAACAAAAGAAGACAAAAAGCCGTGCCCAACGTTCTCATGAACGTAAATTGAAAACCTCCAACAAGAAGAGAAACACCGGTGGTGATTCGGGAGGTGTGGGAAACTCCCACGGCTTAATCGGAAGTATGCGCGGGACGATGCAAAATGCTACCTCTGGGAAGAGTGAGAAGGCCAACGCCTGGATCTCGGCGTTCTTGTGGCTCGCGGTGGTTGGGGCGGGTGTCTTTGCATTGTATCGATTTGGGTATATCAAGTTTTAGTCTACACCGCGGCAACGGGAGGACTTTGTCGATGGTGCGATGGGGTTGAATGTCCAGGCTCTGTGAGTGATGTTGTATATGCGCATGGAGTCTGTACCCCCTTCTTGAGGGCTTCTGGGGAGTCTGTCGGTCTTTCTTGACTTTTCATCTACAATTCGACTATTCTGAAAGCCATCATGGATGCCGATAAGTCCTTTACCGATGCAGCCATTTGTGGTGTTGTGTTCTTGTTACGTTATTGTCCCAATGAAGGAGATGTAGTTCATGAAGCGTTTGGTTCAGATGTCGATGCTGGCGACCTGTTTGTTATGGTCGTGTGCTGCAATAGCGCAAGACGATCCCGATGAAAACAAGCAGGAGAAAACTGCACCTGCACCCACACCGCCTGCAGATGCAAAAAAGCCTGCTGACGGACCTGGACAAGGCGGCACCTCCTTGTCATTCTCTCCTCGTGCTTCCTGGAACAATGCTCCTCGTGAGTATCTCGTTCAACCAGGTGACACATTGTGGGACATTTCCAGACGCTTTCTCGGGAGTCCCTGGTTTTGGCCGAAACTGTGGTCCAAAAACCCCCACATTCAAAACCCCCACTGGATCTTTCCTGGTAACCGCATTCGCTTCCGCAAGGGTGAGATCCAAGTCGTGCGAAAGAAAGAGCAGAAAGAACTCCCCGACATCATCAGCGGGAAGGGCAAGCTCGATCTGACCGACACAGGCATCTCGATCGCAGGCGGTGGTCTTGGTTACAACGGCTTGTTACGCAAAGAGCTGCGCGCGCGTCGTGACAGCTTTATCGATCGCAAAGGTTTGAAAAAAGCCGGACGTATCATCGGCGCTCCCGAAGGACAGACTCTCATCACAAAAAATGACACTGCCTATCTCTCCTTCAAAAACTTGCGCAACGTAACAGCTGGTGAAAAGTACACGATCTTCCGTGTGATTTCGAAGATCAAAGATCCCAAAAGTGGTCGCAATGTTGGATACATGATCCGCTTGCGTGGTGTTTTGCAGATCTCCGAGCTGAAGAAAAAACTCGCTGTCGCACGTGTTCTCGACGCGTACAGAGAGATCGAGAAAGGTGACCTTGTAGGTCCCTACATCAGCAACCGCCTCACTGTTCGTGTTCGACGCAACGAGGCGCTTGTCAAAGGTTACGTGTTGCGCGCAACCTCAAACGTCACGCTCCTCGGACAGTTCTACCAATTGTTCATCAACAAAGGAAAACGACACGGTGTGCGTCTTGGAAACACATTTGATATCTATCGCATGGGAGGGGGACGCAATCACCCTGCAGTCGCTGCAAAAGAAGATCCCAATCCCAAAGTTCGACAGAAGATCGGTACGGCGATCGTTATCGATGTACGCCTTGATACTTGTGTCGCTGTCGTGACCCAGAGCTTGCTCGAAATCCAGGCCGGTGATAGTGCCGAAACCAGCCTCATCAACTAAGACCCCTCAAACAAACCCGCTCTTCTGCTCTCTTGTCTTTCGTTTGATTTGTCATCATCTCGACACGATGCCTTCCCCAACAAGCCATGACGAAAACCTCGCCTGCTTTGATGTGAGCATCAAACAGCTCCATTCATGAACCGTTCGTGTTTTCGCATGAATCGGATTTCTTTGGGACTCTTGTGTTTGCGGTGGTCCGTTTGTACAATGCCTTTAGAAGAAGCTGCGCCCCCAGCCCATTTTGAAGTTCCCCCTTGAAAGCGGTACACACATGATTGGTAAGATCCTCAACAATACGTACAAATTGGAAAGAGCACTCTCAGAAGGCGGAATGGGGCAGGTCTTTGTCGCTTCTCACTTGCGGATCCCTCAACGTGTCTATGCGATTAAGCGCCTCCTACCCGAGCTTGCTGCTTCACCTCGTTTTCGTGAGCGTTTCCAGGCAGAAGCGCAAGCGATGATGGAGTTGTCACACCCCAGTATCGTCAAGATCGAAGACTTTCTGATTGAAGACGACACCTATTTTCTCGTGATGGAGTTTGTGGAGAGTCGCTCACTTGAGGAGAAGATCCTCGAAGAGAAGCGCATTGGACTCGAAGAGGTCCACACCTACATGATCCAACTCCTCGATGGATTGGAGTTTTGTCACCAAAAAGGCTTTGTGCATCGTGACCTCAAGCCTTCTAACCTCCTGCTCACCAAACAAGGGGAGCTCAAGATCTCCGACTTTGGGATCTCCCGACAAGAAAAACGTCTGGACGGGAAAAAACTGACCGCGACCGGAACGGTCCTTGGGACGCCTGAGTACATGAGCCCTGAACAGATCATGGGCGGAGATCTTGATGGTCGAAGTGACCTCTATTCTACCGGGATCATCTTATTTGAGATGCTCACAGGACACTTGCCCTTTGTGCGTACGGCTGATCAGCAAGGTACTTACTCTGTGATGTTCGCTCATATCAATGAGGAACCCCCTCCTATCACAGATGTCTCCATCCCTGCATATCTTCGCTCTGCTGTTCGGTATTGTCTGGAAAAACACCCAAGCGATCGCTTTCAATCTGCGCGTGAACTCAGAGAGTACTTGGAAGACGGGTATGCTGAGTTTCATGAGAAAGGTGAGCTGCCAACCTCATCATCTTCTGGGCCCGATCTTGCCTTGCCAACACCTGCACAGAAACCTGGTACCGTCCAATTTGTTCGCGGTGAGCAAGCACCTGTCGCAACACCAACACCAAGAAAAACGGTGGACACTGAACAAGAGTCACAAGAGGTCGAGGTGATCGAAGTCGTCTCTTCCAGCCCTTCTGTAGAAGAGGCCTCGCCCGTTGTTGATGGGGATGGTGAGGAAGAAAACACCGTGCCTGAGCGCGAAGCTTCGCGCTCCTTTTCGGGTACATTTACGAGCATCGCGTTACTTTTGATTGTGCTTGTTGGCGGTATTGGCTGGATGATGCGTACACGCGCTCCCGTCTCTGGTGACGAACAACCACAGCAAGCAGGACAACGAGATGCTGGACACTCCTTGTTAGGAGAGCGGAAACAGCAGCCAAAGATGCGCCCCTCACGCTACCCAAAGCTGCTCCCTTCTCAACCAGAGAAGACTCGCCGACAACCGCCACCAGTTCGTGTTCGCAAAACACCCGGTGGGCCTGACTTAAACAAGTGGCCTCGGCCTGTCTCCGAAGAGTGTGCCGTGTTGCTCCGTTCTTGCATGGAGAGCTGTTACAAGAGACAAAAGAGCCAAGACTTTGCGCCGGCAAAGGCGTGCCGCCGGCATTGTTGGAAGTTGCGTCTGAGAGGACCTTATCGAAGATTTTGTAAGGACTCATAAACATCCACATCGCGCTCTGGTTCGTAGAGGTTATGAACACTTGAGTTGTGGTTCTCTGGTGGATTCTTTTTTTATAGTTTATTTTTTGAACGAGAAACAAACAGCCTGGAAGGTTTTCCAGTGAGGTAGTGTTTTTTGGGCTGAGTTGGCATATCGGCCAAATGATCGTGTTGCCTTTGTGGGTGTGTGGAGAGGCGAATTGTTGATTGTATTGGACATACGACATCAGCGAGCAACTACTTTGAGCTTATGGCTCGCGTTGTGTTGTCTGCTATGGGCGATGGCTTGCTCTCCGGCGAATCATGAGAAAGTCGATGAGACGCCTTTTTCAGATGCTGGCCCGCAGGATGGCGTTGTGGGGGATCGTAGGGCTTGTCAGAATGACTTGGACTGTCCGAATCCACAACACATTTGCAAGTCAGGTGTGTGTGTGGATCGACGTGGTTGCAAGGTCGATGCGGATTGTAAGGATCCAGCACACCCCAAGTGTCTGGATGGGATTTGTGATGTGTTGCCCCCTGAGTGCCGAGCCGATACAGACTGTCAGGATGCTTCAAAACCCTACTGTTTAGAGGGGCGTTGTCAGGCGAAGACATGCCTCGTTGATGCCGACTGCTCAGAGCCTTTGAGGCCTTTTTGTGTTGCAGGGGTGTGTGCTGCGAGCGCAAGCTGCACGAAAGATCTCGATTGTAAGAACCCAAAAGCACCCCTTTGCCGAGATGGACTTTGTGTCGCCAACCGAGACTGTGTAGAGCACGCAGACTGTAAGAATCCACAAGCGCCTGTGTGTCTCTCTGGGAGCTGTGTAGCAGAGTGTTTGGTCGATAAAGATTGCAAGGATTTGTCGAGACCCTGGTGTGTGGATCGTCGCTGTGTCTCTGGGGCACAGTGTTTCCAGGACTGGGAGTGTCGAGAACCTGCCTTACCTGTCTGTCGTTCCGGGCGCTGTAGTCCGATGGGTGTGGAGTGTTTTAGTTCTTTTGACTGCAAAGAGGGTGCGCGTCCACTTTGTTTCGAGCGTCGCTGTATCGCGGCGGAGTGTCGCCGGGATGCGGATTGTATGCTGCCGAACAAACCGCGTTGTCAGGAATACCGATGTGTCCCTGATTGCCAAAGTGATGTGGATTGTGGGAGCGGTCAACAGTGTGCAAACGGTCGTTGTACACCACGGACGGAGTGTCAAAGTGATGCCGACTGTGTAGACCCTGCTCGCTCGATTTGCTTTGCAGGGGTTTGCTCACCTCCATTACCTGAGTGTCAGGAAAACCTCGATTGTTCAGATATCTCCAAACCCAATTGTGCAAGTAATCAGTGTGTGCTTGAGGCGGTCTGTCAGCAAAATAGCGATTGCACAGAGAGCGCACGTCCACTATGTGTTTCTGGTGTATGTGCGCCAAAGAGTGGTTGTAAGCTGGATTCGGACTGTAGAGATAAGAGCAAGCCATTTTGTGATGTGCGCACTGGAAAATGTGGCCAATGTGCGAGTCAACGGGACTGTGCGAGTTGGCAATTCTGTCACGCGACGGCGCTGACATGTGCGATCAAGCCAGGCTCGTGTGCTTCTGACTTTGATTGCCGTGGTGTGTTGGGAAAACCTTTTTGTGTCGCGAATGTATGTGCTCCATGCCGAACGGGTTCGGACTGTAAGTCGTTGCACGAATGTCAGGCGAATCAATGTGTCTTTGTCGGTTGTAAGAGTGATACAGAGTGCAAGCCCAGGGTTTGCTCTTCGACGAAGAAGATCTGTGTGGAGTGCACAACGGATCGTCATTGTGGGAGCAACGCACGTTGTGATCAGACACTCTCTCGCTGTGTACTGCGTGCAGGGTGCACAACGGACTCCGACTGTTCAAAGTCCAAACCCGCGTGCCTGTTGGCGAGCAAGTCGTGTGTGGAGTGCACGGATAATTCGTACTGTCCGAGTGGATATCAGTGCAATCAGAAGACCAATTTATGTGTCAACTGTACATCGACATCGGATTGTTTGCGGGGGCAAGTCTGTTTGGGAGGGAAGTGTACGGTTGGGTGTGTGGCTGACAAAGATTGTCGCGTCGGAAAGATCTGCCAACAAAATCAATGTGTCGATGGATGTCGTCGTACTGGAGATTGCCAGAGTGGTTACACCTGTCTCAACAATCTCTGTGTGGCTGTGTGCAGTCCTGATACGACGGGCAATGGCTACGATCTCAAATGTCGCTTGTTGGATAGCAGCAAGCGGTATTGTAAGCCTGTACTGAATCAGTGTGTGCAGTGTTTTGCCAATACACATTGCCAGTCTTACGGGAAGGATCGACCTGTTTGTGACCTGAAGACGCATACTTGTGTGTGTAATGGTGACAGTGATTGCACGGCGTCATCGAATTCGACGAGTGGGGCGTGTGAGACAACATCACGTCGTTGTGTCGAGTGTACCAACGATACACATTGCCGTCGGGGATACATTTGCAATGCGTCCAATGTGTGCGAGTTGGGGTGCCGAAAGGATCTGGATTGTGCAGGAGGCCAAAAGTGTTCGTCCAACAAATGTGTGGAGTGCACGAGTGATACAGATTGCCAGGGGCGTTCGCGTCCTGTGTGTTGGAAGGGGGCGTGTGTGGAGTGTGGGGCAGATAAGGATTGTCCCACACAGACTGTATGTGAACCAGCCCTGAAGCTGTGTTATCGGGCTTCGGAACCTATCCAGTGCCAGCCTTGTGCGCAAGGTGCGCGCTGTGCAGTTGGGCATCAATGTGTCAGGGCAGTGATCAGCAGCAAGGCAGCGGAGACCGTTTGTTTGCGTCAGTGCAAAGCCAACGCGGACTGTCCTCGCGGGTTTACATGTGGAAGTCCTAGCCGTCCTTCGTTACAAGGCTATTGCTGGCCAGCGAGCGGGACCTTATCTTCTTCTTATCGTTCGTGTCGTGGTGTGTTTGATATCGGAAAGGTTTGTGACAGTAAAAAGACAACGACCAAGACCTGTGGCCTCTCTGGTATCACGATGAACACCTACTACACAGATGCTTTTTGCTCAACTCTCGAAGGCGGTGTGTGTCGGGTGGGTTGTCGCTGGCAGGGCGATTCGTGTCCTGTAGGTTATCGTTGTGGTTGTCCTTCGGGATATGTTCCTTATGGGAGTTACAGCTGTCGTAGCGCTTCGGGGACGACGTTGGCGCGCTGTGTCCGGTGAGGAGTGTTTGTCTCCCTTTGTCTGAAGGGGAGCGAGCAGAGCGCTGTTTGTGGTATGTAATGGATACCTGATAAAACAGCATTCCGATCCACCTTCAACGATAGGATGGTCCATTTGCCATGGGACGTTTGATTTCTTATTTATTTTCCCCCAAAAAGTTGTTGGAAGCGATCCGCGAGCACAAAATCCAGATCAAGGGTTTCTTTGTGTTGAGTCTCGCCTCCGTTTTGACTCTTCTTACAGTCCTGCCGATCTTTGGTATCTTGTTGGCCAAGATTATCGTGTCTGGGGTGTTGCCCTGGTCCGCTTTGTGGAAGGCGTTTAAGACAACCGCAGTGTTGATGATGGGGATCCCACTTATCAAGTGGCTTGGGCAGAGCTATGTGATTCGCTTTCACCTACGTTCGAAGCAGTATGTCGAACAAACACCGACGTTTTCGGTGATCTTGTTGGCGCGTAGCTTTGGCTTGTTGCCGATCATCTTGTTGTTGCCTTTGAAGGTGTTGTTGTTGCCACCACAAGATATCGTCTGGCACCTGTTTTTTCCTCCCGTGACGTCGATTCTTTTGACGGGGATTGAGCAGGTCGCGACGTTGCCTGCATGGTCCATGTTGGATTTCTTTGTGTTGACGCGTGCAGCGCCGTATGTGCGACCGAGTTTTTGGATCTCTGTGGTGATGTTCTTCTTGACGTTCTTCTTGACGTTTCGAAAAATCCGTCAGCTCAGTGAGCTGCCGTCGGGGTTTGTCTTTGGGAGAGTGTTGTTGGCGGTGATCTCTTGGGATCTGTGTAGTTTTGGTGTGTTGATGTTGTTGCCAACGATATTGTGAAGGGGAGGATGAGGGGAGGGGAGTGGGTCGAGATTAGTTGTTGATCTTGATATTTTTGAGCATATCGCCGAGCGTTCCGAATACTTTTTCGGAGGACTCGTTGGAGGACGAAGCGGCGCGGTTGTTGTTTCGCGGTGCTTGGCTGCGTTCGCGTTTGGGTCTGGAGGCACGAGGTTGCGCATTCGCAGGAGCATCTGTGAGTGCTTTGATGCTCAGGCCGATGCGGCGCTTTTCGGCGTCGTTGCGGATCACTTTGACTTCGATCGTTTCACCGATATTCACGACATCGTTGGGGTGTTGGATGTGCTGGTGTGAGAGCTCAGAGATGTGGATCAAGCCATCGATTCCAGGAAGCAACTCGACGAAAGCACCGAAGTCCTCAACGCGGACAACTTTTCCATTCACAACCGCATCTTCTGGGAAGCGCTCGATCGCTTGTTGCCAGGGATTTTTTTCGAGGGCTTTCATCGACAAGGAGATACGTTGTTGGGTGGGGTCGACTTGAAGGACTTTGACTTGGACCTTCTGCCCTTTTTGTAAGACGTCTTTGGGGTTGTTGGTTCGTTGATGGGAGATCTCGGAGACGTGGACAAGCCCTTCGACAGTTGGTGCGATCTCAACAAATGCGCCATACGAGGTGAGAGAGGTGACGACACCTTCGTGGTCGCTACCTGCTTGCAGGTCTTGGAGGAACGTGACTGCAGACTCTTTGGCCTCTGCTTCGAGGATGGCACGGCGTGACATCACGATTTGGCGGCCATTTTCTTTCCACTCAAGGATGTGGAAGGTGAGGGTCTGACCGACGTATTTTTCGATATTGTCACAGTAGCGTAGCTCGATGTGAGAGGCTGGGCAGAAGGCACGACGCCCTTGAAGGCGAAGTTCCAGACCTCCCTTGTTACGTGCGACGACCTCTGCTTCGAGGGGCTGCTTGGCATCAAACGCGGCTTTTAGAGAGGCGAGAAGTTGCTTCTCTTCTTCGCGTTTTTTGCGCTCTTCTTCGGCCTTGGCGGCTTTCGCTGCAGCCTCAGCGGCGAGCTCTTCCTCACTCTTTGTGGGGGCTGCGACGTCTGCCTGAGGGGCTGTTTCAGCTTCAGCTGCGGCTGCTTCAGCGGTAGGAGCTGAAGCTGTGGGAGTTTCTGTTGTAGGAGCTTCAGCGGTGGCGGCTTCAGTTGTGGTTGTCTCTTCTACAGGCGCAGCGGCAGTTTTTTCTGTCGATGCAGTGTCTTCAGTTGTGGCTGTAGCTTCTTGTGTGGCTGTGGCTTCTTGTGTGGTTGTGGCTTCTTGTGTGGCTGAAGTGGCCTGTGTTTGTACCTCAGGGGAGGGGGTGGTGTCTTGTGCTTCTGTGGTTGTTTGCGTTTCTGCTGTCATGGTTGTTTGAGCTGCCTCGGCGTCGTTTGTTTGAGTGGGTTGGGTTGTGGTTGATTTGTTTTCTTGTTTATCCGACAAGAGGGTGGAACTCTCCATGATATCTCTCCCTGGATATAGACCTGTTCACGTTACAACAATCCATCAATAACTTCATTGCAAGTCTGAAAAATGATCCAAATGCACTTTCTTTTTGTCGAAAGGCTACACTTTCAGGATGCAGAAGGTGGGGTTAAGGTTTTTCATACTGAGGAGGAAATCCTGCTTCTTTCCATTGTTTAAATCGTAAACGACTGTTTTGACGGAGAGATGCGTTGTACACCTCAGCGAAGTCGACGACGACAGAAAATTGCTTTACATAGTCAAAGGGAGCTTCTCGTCCGAGGACGATGGCCTGTGCACCTTCGACTTGAAGATCTTCGTGTGAGATCATGATTGTGTGACAAGAGACATCACAAGGATAAATGGCGTGGGGGATAAAGCTTGTTTTGTCGAAAGTCCAGAGCAGTTGATCGAGTTGTTGAGCGTGTTCGGGATCGCGAGCGAGGATCAACGTCTGGAGTGATTGTTGGTGGAGTTGTTTGACCTGTTGGCAGACGGACAAGTCCTTTGTTGGGGTGTCCAGGTGGATAAATCGGACTTGAGGCATGGTAACAAATTGCTCCATGAGGTCGAGAAAACAAGACAAAACTACACATCTTTTGACGTCGTGCGACTACTATGTAGGACATAGCATGGCATTTGTAAAGTGTTGGGGGAGAAACAATTTGGCAAACTCCTTGGAGACTGACAAAACCTGCTTTTTTTTGGAAAGGTTGGGCTGGTCCTTGCATCCGTAGAAAAATATGATATGTTCTATATCTCGAAAAAGAGAGCGTAAATAACAATTATAGAAGAAGCCCGAGACAAGGGCACTATCGCTCCAAATGACACAGTCACACCTTGTGGAGCATGGTTTTTGCGACGAGGAATAGGGTTTTGCTGATCGATTTACATGTTCATTCTCATCATTCCATTTCTGGTGTTCTTGAGCCCGAAGAAATTATTTTGCGTGCCAAACAAGTCGGACTTGATGGTGTTTGCTTTACCGAAAACCAACCCTTCTCGGAGTGGAAAGAGTTAAAAGAGCTCGGGAAAGTGCACGATGTCGCGGTATTTGTTGGACTTGAAGTGTCCACCGATTGTGGCCACTACCTGTTGTTCTTTCCTGATCCCAAGCAGGTTGAGCCCGGCGCATGGTTTGACAGCGAAGAGGGCGAAGAGACGACTCTGCTGTTTGACAAAGTACGTGCTGCCGTTGAGCGCCTTGGTGGCGTGATGATCGCTTCGCGTCCATATGACCTGCGCATCCCCCATCCACTCGGAGATCGGATCTTCTCCCTTAAAGGGATTCACGGGATCGAAGTCCGCAACGGACGCTGCAACACGCTCGTCAATGACTTCGCACTTGAAGCGTGTTTCCACCTGCGCTTTGCCGCCGTTGGTGGTAGCCACACACTCGATACCTTGACAAAACTTGGGACTGTCGCGACGCTGTTTGGTGAGACCATCGCAGACGAAGCAGCCCTGATCAACGCCCTCAAAGAAGGCAACGTCTGGCCTGTTGAAATCTCCGAAACGCCCGTCCTTCGAAATAATCGGGATATGGGTGATCGTGGAGATCGTCGTGGTCGTGATGACCGTCGTGGTCGTGATGATCGTCGTGGTCGTGATGACCGCCGTGGTCGTGATGACCGACGCGATTCCCGTGGTCGCGATGACCGTCGTGGTCGCCGTGACTCTCGTGGACGCGACGACCGTCGTGGACGTGATGACCGACGCGATTCGAGAAGTCGTGATGATCGTGGCGGTCGACGTGGTGGAAATAGCCGACGTCGATAATTTCACCTCTTGCTCCCCTCTTCAGACATGTCACTCCTTTCCCCCACCTTTGGATGCCAAACATGAAGCCCAATACCTTTCGGGCACATGCCCATGAACTCGTTGATTGGATGGCTGACTTTCTCGAACAGCTCGAAGAACATCGCGTCGTCCCCGAGACAAAACCTGGTGACATTCGTGCGCAGCTGCCGTCCTCTGCTCCTCAACAAGGCGAACCCTTTTCGCAGATCTTTGCGGATTTTCAGTCGACGATCCTTCCTGGGATGACGCTCTGGAATCATCCGGGTTGGTTTGCCTACTTTCCGGCCAATCACAGCCCTCCTTCGATCCTCGCTGAGATGTTGATGGCGACCCTTGGCGCGCAGTGCATGTCTTGGCAGACTTCGCCTGCTGCGACGGAGCTGGAGCAGGTTGTGATGCAATGGCTGCGAGAGCTGCTCCAGCTCCCTGAGACGTTTGTTGGGACGATCCAGGACACAGCATCTTCGTCGACGCTCGTTGCGTTGCTATCGGCTCGTGAGCGTGTCACATCTTTTCAATTTGGGCAAAAGGGACCCACCGGACTCGATGACAAGGCGTTGTGTGTGTATGCTTCGAAGGAGACGCACTCATCGATCGATAAGGCCGTGAAGCTCGCAGGAATTGGTCTGGATCACCTGCGTCATGTCGAGACGGATGCGGACTTTGCCTTGTGTCCCGAGGCTCTTGAGCAGGCGATCAGAGAAGATCTCCAGCGAGGACATCGACCGTTTTGTGTCGTCGCGACTGTTGGGACGACGTCTTCGTCTGCGCTCGATCCGCTCCCTGCGATCGGTGCGATCTGTCAGAAGTACGATCTTTGGCTCCATGTCGATGCTGCGTACGCTGGCACTGCGGCGATCTTACCTGAAAAACGAGCTCTCCTTGACGGGATTGAATATGCCGACAGCTTCGTCTTCAATCCCCATAAGTGGATGTTTACGAATTTCGACTGCTCAGCGTACTTCGTCAAAGACGTCGATCTACTCTTGCGGACATTCCAGACCAATCCCGAATATCTCAAAACGGAGTACGATCCACAGGTCGTGAATTTTCGCGACTGGGGGATCCCTCTTGGTCGGCGATTCCGTGCCTTGAAACTGTGGTTTGTGATGCGTCACTACGGTGTCGAAGGGTTACAAGATCTGATTCGACAACACATTCGCTGGGCTGGTGAGCTCGTCACGTGGATCGAGGCTGATCCTGATTTTGAGTGCCTTGCACCTGCGCCACTTGGGCTCGTGTGTTTTCGGTATCATCCGGCTGGATGTGATGATGAAGTGATGCTTGATCGATATAACCAGACATTGCTCGAACGGATCAACGCAACAGGCTCATGTCATTTGACTCACACTCGTCTAGGTGGCAAATACACCATTCGTTTGTGTGTGGGGCAGCTTTACACGCAAAGAGAGCATGTTGTGAAGGCATGGGAGTTGTGCAAGCAGATCGTGCAGGAAGGGTTGGAGTAGGGAAGGTCTGTAAGTCAGGCTGATTGGGGTTTGTTGCGTCGCGCCATGAAGATCAAGCCGAGCACAAAGAGACAAATGGAGACAAATTGAGAGGTGGAGAGGATCTCAATTTTGGGGATCGATGTGAACAGATCGTATTGAAAGAGATAACCACGTCCAGGATCACCACGAAAGATCTCAATCGTAAAGCGCGCGATGGAGTAAGTGAGCATATACCAGATGAGGACCTGTCCATGGTAGCGTTTGCGACTGCGAATCCAAAGTAGACCGACGAAGATCAACAACGTGGCGAGCGCTTCGTAGAGCTGTGTGGGATGCAGTTGAATGCCTCGTGGCGCGAGACCTTGTGTGAAGGTCACGCTCCAAGGGACGAGACCGGCTTTTCCGTGACAGCAACCCGCTGAAAAGCAACCGAGACGACCAAACACTTGACCAAGCGCGATCGAGGGAGCTGCGACATCTGCGACCTTCCAGAAGTTCATCTTGTTTTTGGTCATAAACCACCAGGCGGCGAAGATCGCGCCGAGTAGACCTCCATAAAAGACTAACCCTCCTTCCCATACCCGTAAGAGTTTCCAATCCTGCCAGCGTTTGACTTGTTGGAAGTCTGCCCAGTAGGCAGGCCACTCTGTGACGATGTGTAAGACCCGCGAACCTACAATGGCCGCGATCAGCACCCAAAAGGCTAGATCGAGGATGCGTTCGGGGCTCTCGTTGACGCGCTTACCTTCGCGGATCGCGAGCATGATCCCAACGAGGAATCCGGCGGAGACCATCACACCATAAGTGTGAAGTTGGATCTTGCCGAGCTTAACAACACCAATCCCCGCGAGCAGGATACCGAGCGCGAGGGAGGCCAGCCCTGAGAGCCAGAGCAGTCCTGTGCCACGTGTCTCTTCTTGGGGTTTGCCTGTCTCTGGATCGATGGGGGGGGGACCACTGACCCACATAAAGACGAGAAAGCAGACTGCGAACGCGATGGCGATCTGTTGCCAGTACGCGAAGATCTGTGATGTGGGGCCAAACGCCTTATTCATCCATGAGGGGACGTTGTAGTGGAGCAAAACGGGTTGCATAGCATCTCTCTTTTTCGAGCCTTACAAACACACCCCGTCCACAGGACGCGGGGCGATCATTGTGGGAGGTGATGTTGGCAGGAGGGGGTTGTGATTTATGAAGAAGCAGCTTCTTTGGGGTTGGTCGAGAGCAGTTTTAAGGCAGCGAAGGCAAACAAAGCGATGGAGATCGCTTGGCTCCAGGAGAGAAGGTCAGCGCCTGCTGCGTAGGGGGTGATATCGATCTTTGTGAGGAAGCCTGACGCGTCATCGCCACGGAAGATGTCGATGAAGAAGGACATCGCCGGGTAGAGCATGAGGTACCACAAAAAGACCTGTCCGTGGAATTTCTTGGCGCTGCGCAACCAGAGCAAGAACAAGAACAGCGCGAGTACACCAAGTGCTTCGTAGAGCTGTGTGGGGTGAAGCGCGACGCCACGAACGGCTGCACCTTGTTCGTAAACGACCCTCCAGGCTACATGATTGCCTGCGACTTTACCGTAGGAGAAACCAGCAGCGTAGCTTCCGAGCATACCAAAGACTTGGCCAATGGCGACGGAGGGGATCATGATATCCGCGAGCTTCCAGAAGTTCATCTTGTAAAGGCGGACAAAGAGCCAACAGATGATCAACGCGAGGACAAATCCACCGTAGAACAGAAGTCCACCTTCCCAAAGACGGAAGACTTTCCATTGGTACCAGATCTTCACTTTTGCGAAGTCTTGGGCATAGTCACCCCAATGGAGCGCGATGTAGAAGGCTCTTGCGCCGACCATCGCAGCGATCAATAGCCAAAAAGCCAGATCGAGGATTCGCTCTGCGTCGACGTGAACACGTCTGGCTTCTCGGACCGCGAGCACGATCCCGATCAGGAATCCGACGGCGACGAGGACGCCGTATGTGTGCAGTTGGATGTACTGAAGACGTCCGAGGCCGATCCCTCCGAGCATGACAGCCATAGCAAATGCGCCAAGTGTACCGAGCCAACCGAAGGCACGGCGACCACCTTTGGCGTCGGGCGCGAGACCCCACCACGCGATGGCGATCGCGACGATCAAGCCGCCAACCCACCACTGCCAGTGTGTCATCAAGTAACCCTTTGGACCCAGCGCTTTGTACAGGTCTGCGGGCAGCAATTCTACGAGTTTTTTGTTCAATAAAACAGGATGCATCCGTCTCCTCCAAATTGGGGCAGGGACAGGTTATAGTGATAGCTTCAACGTATTGATTTCGATTTCGATTCGTGTGAATGAGGTAGATCATCCTCTACACGAAATCAAGGTCACGTCTCTTTTATGTCAACACAAAGGCCGTGATTGTACCCATCTACGCGAATATATCAACTGTCTTTTTTGTCTATCCTATCCTCACCATGTCTCTTAACTTGCGTGCTTATTTCTTCTCCAGAGAGTGATCTTCCTCCTGGCCGTTCCTTTCAGTCTCTTGCTCTTGTGTGTCTGGCGCTTGTGCAGGTATTGTCTCTGACGCCACCTGCTCTGGAGCCGTTTGCACAAGGGAATCTGTATTCTCGTTCGTCACCGAATGTGCTTGTTCGTGTGGAGAGTCCGTCTCTTCTGTCAACTCCAAAGTCGACGTCGCGACATTCTTCTGCTCGATGGCACCTGCCTCTTGCGTCGTGGGGGTGTCTTCTTGTTCCGTGACTTCGGTAGAAGTGTTTGTTGTTTCGGAGTTGGTTGTGTTTGTCGTCTCTTGAGCGTTTTCTGTTGCTTCGGTGTCTGTGGTGTCTTCGGCGTTTTCTGTGTCCTCAGCCTTTTCTGTCTCTTCGACTTCGTCGAGATCGTCGGTCGTGAGTAGCAGCTCGATCGCGATCAAGAAGACCCCCACAGTGATCGCGATGTCGGCGACGTTGAAGGTCGGCCATTCGTGATAGCCTCCCTTGATGTGCCAGCTCCACTGAAAGAGTTGCAGCGAAAACGGTTTGATGTTGACGTACCACTTGATGAAGTCGATCACGTAATCGAGGCGTAGCCGGTCGATAAAGTTCCCAAGCGCGCCACTCAAGATCAGCGACAGGGAGAAGATCATCAACTTAAACGATGCGTCAATGCGCCAAATCAACACGTACAATATGAAGAGAATGGCGATGATGGTGATCGTAATGAAGAAAGGTCTTCGGAAAGAGGAGGGGTATTGCGAGAGCAATCCAAACGCGGCGCCGGGGTTGATCTGGTACTTGTAGTGGAAGAACCCTTCGACAACGACGCACTCGGCGTGCGTCCCCATGATCACCCTTTGGCAGTTGAGGCTACCTTTGACGTTGTCGACGCGTTTGCGCCACGCTGGGACGATGTGTTTGTTGTAGTAGTCTTTACACAGCGCGTAGTTTTTTTCGTCGTACTTGCGGCAATGTTGTCGTATTTGATCGCAATTTTTGCGGCACGCGACGAGAGAGTGATTGCGCTTGTTTTGTTGTGCGGAGCAACGTTTGGTGCACTCACTGTACACCTTGTAACATCGGTCACATCCCTGGTCTGGGCGCTTGAGGTAGTGAACAGCCATCTGCTTGGACCACTGATCCAACCCAACAGACGACAAAATGATAAAAAGAATGATGGTATATTTTCGGTTCATGCCCCAGTCCAATGAGGGTAAATATTCAACATGTTTTGACTTCGATTGCAAACAAGGAGTCTCGTGACTGATACGCTTGCGCAGGAGGCTCTTTGTCTTGTTGGAACGTGACGCTGTGGACGCCTGCGAGAGATGCGAGAAGGGCACAGAGGTCTTCACTGAGTGGAGCAGGGGCGTCGTCTGTTGTTGCGTAAAGTTGGAGCGTTTGTGTGTGGAAGTCGATCTTTGGAGATGACTTTCTGTGACGTGTTTTTGCCCAACGTATCGTCTTGAGGAGGTGTCTGATCGCAGACCACTGTGCTCGGTGAGTCCCATCCATCCCCAGTTCTTTTCGCGTCGGGAAGGTCGCGAGGTGCACGCTCTTTGTCTGCTCTTTTGTGTGGGGGAGATGTTGCCAGTATTCTTCTGCCGTGAAGCACAAGATCGGGGCCATCACGCGCAACAAGACGTGCAGATGTGCGTAAAGGACCGTTTGGATGGTCTTGCGGTCTTCATTCGGGGCTGTATACAGTCGCTCTTTGTGTCTCTCAAAGTAGCCAGCACGTAACTCACGTGAGCAATAGCGCAGAAGCGCTTGGAGCGCTTTGTGTGTCTCATGTGTTTGATAGTGCTGTCCGATCTCCTCAGTAAGCGCTGCCAGAGCGTCGAGCATATAGACGTCTTCTTGGTTGAGTGAAGACAGCGCTTGGAGATCTTTTTGTGGTTGAAAGTCTTGTAAGTTGCCCAGCAGAAACTGAAGCGTGACACGCAAACGTCTGTAGTTTTGGTTGACGTTGTGTAGATGTTTTTGTGTGAGCGTAAAGGACTTACAGGCATCGTGTGAAGCGACCCACAGACGGAGAATGTCGCTGCCATATTGCGCGATAAAGGTCTCGGGCTCTTTGGGGAGCTCTTGTGTGGTCTGCGCATTCGATGATGTCGATGCTTTTGCGATGTCTGCGGAGGCATGTGCGATAAATTTGCTGAAGGGAAACGTCTTTTGCAGCTGCACCGTGAGCAAGAGCGTGTGTTGTAGCCATGCGTGTCCACGTGCGTTGGACTCCAGGCTCAATGAGAGCGGGAGTGGGTGGTCTTCCTGAAGGATGAGCGGGGCGAGCGCGGCTTCGAAGTTGACACTGAGCACCTGCTTCTCTTTCCTGAAGGATGAGTGTCCACAACGCATACACGAGAGGATACCTTCGTGGGGGGGGAGCAAGCTCTCAGTCTCTTCGTCATGCCAAAAGTCCGTGCCTTCTTTGGTGACGCGCTCCTGTGCAAGTGTCCGGATGTGTTCGGGGTCGAGCAGGGGGTGACGACAGCGTTTGCAGTAAAAAGCCGGGAAGGGAATGCCCCACGTCTTTTGTCTGGTAAAGCACCAATCTGGCCGCTGTCGAAGCTCTTGCTCGATGGCGCGTTTGTATGTTGCAGGTGCGATCTCGATATCTCTCAGAGTGGCGATCGTTTGTTTGCGCAGGGCGTCTTTGTCGAGATCGAGGAACCAGTGTGGGAGCGCGCGTATCAACAGCGGTTGTTGGCTATAGGGGCTGTGAGGGGAGAGTTGTTTGGTCGTGAGTTTAAAGGGGCTCAGCAAGCTGTCGAGATGTTGGAGACGTTTTTGGAGTCTCTGGGTACTCTCTACCGCTTTTTGGCCCGCCAGTCGCCCTGCAAATTGTGTGAAACGCCCTTGAGCATCGACGATCGATCTAGGCTCGATGTTGTGATCTCTGGTGATTTGGTATGCGTTGAAGTCGTGTCCTGGAGCTAGTGGGACACAACCTGTTCCTGTTGTTGCGTCGACACGTGGTGAGGAGAGGATGGGGGCTTGTTGGTGGAGCAGTGGGTGTCGTGCGACGAGTCCTTGCAGCGCCCTGCCTGGGAATGTGTGGAGGAGCTCAACGCTTCCCTTTTTCCAACGACATCGTTCGATCAGCTCTGGATAACAAGCCTTGGAGACCAAGTAGACTTTTCGTTCGTAGCGAAGCGCGACGTATTCGGCATCTGGATGAAGTCCGAGCCCTTGGTTCGCGAGCAGCGTCCAGGGCTGTGTGGTCCATGTCGCCAACTCGACATCGCGACCACGCAGCGCGATATCGATGTGGACAGGGTCGCTGATAAGGGGAAACCCGACAAACAGCAATGGGGTCTCGACCTCTTGGTGCACGACCTCTGCGTGACTCAGACTTATTTGGTGCTCTGTACACCAGTAAACTGGGGCTTTTTGGCGCTTGAGGACATCTGCTTCGATCAGGTCTGCGAGTTGTCTGTACACTTCTGCTTGGTAGGAGAAGGAGGAGGTCGCCAGACTTTTGTCGTTTGGAGGTGTCTGGAGACCCAATCGACTGAGCAGCGCGGCTTTTTGGGCTTGGTCTTTTGCGAGCTGCTCTCTACATTTCTTGCGCAGCGCTGGGGCAGATAGCTCTTGATCGGATTGTGTGACTTTGCGCTCTAGCTGGTGAAAGTGTCCGAGTGAGATAGGGATGTGTTGAGCTGTCCATCCCATCATGTCGTGACTTCTTTGTGAAAAGTCCTTCAAAATTCGATGAATGACAGCTTTGTAAGAGACATGCTTGTCTGGGTAAAAGGGGGCATCCAGGCTGGTATAATGGGGAGCATCAGCGCTGTGGGACATATTTTTTTCGGACTGGCTCAACTCCGCCCACATGGCGATGGTTTCAAGCTCTCTCTCGGCGAGATTGGCTCTCATCGGCAACGGTGAATGGGGAAGATGAAGTGTTTCTGGCTCGCTCACACGTGGCTCCGGCTCTGCAGGGGGGGCGACTCTCCACATCTGATAAGGAAGGGAAAGTTATAACGGAAAGGGACTTGTTGTCAACCAAATGCTCGTTTTTGTGTGAGAGGCTCACTGCTTTTGTCGACTCCACCTTCATTTGCTCTTCACAACGTGAGCGAACAAAAAGATATTCCTTTGGGAGTGATGATGCTCAAGCAAGAAGAGAGGCCTTATTCTGTTTGTCGACTGAGGACATCAAAAATGTACGAATAAAGAATCGAATGTGTCAGATTTGTATCTCCATAGTGTAGATGCAGAGGTGCTATGTGATCATAAAAGCCGCAACATGGGGCACCAAAATGGTGTTGAGCATGTGAGGGTCACAAAGCAGACACAATGTTGATGATGCTCACCGAGCATGTCAACGATATGTTACGCTCAAAGCGTGCGAAAGTGATACGTAAAGGATGCATAATGGGCAGTGAGACGCTTGAGAGTCGTCTGCAAAAACAAAGGCAGATACGCTTTTTACATATCACACGTTTGTTGATGGTGTTGCTCTGTTGCACGTTTACACTGCGCGCAGGGTTGTTTTTGTGGCAACACAAGACGTCAGATGGGGTTCTTTGTCTCATTCAGCTGTTCTTTTTTGCATTTCTATGGTGGTCGCGAGGGTATGCGAAACGCGATCTTTTGCACGAAGTCATCGGCTGGTGGTGTGGCAGCGTCTTGTTCTTTTTTTCCATGATCGTCACCTTCTTCGAGGGAAGAGGTGGACCTCTCACACTTCCCCTGTCATTTTTCATGATGATGGTCTTTTTTTCGCTCATCACCGCGATCCTTGAGAAGTCAGAGAGAGCCAGTCTGTGGGGGCGTGTCGCAGCGCTGACCTATTTTATCTGGACGTTTGTGTTCATGTTTTTTGGCAGGGGGGTGAGCGTTGTGCCTGCGTTGAAGATCCTGCTGTTGGTGGTTCCTTCTCTGATGCTCGGTGGTGTGACGTATCTTATCAGCCTGGTTACACAACCCTTTCATACACTGTTGGCCGAGAGCGAAGAGGCGAAGAAACAACTCCTTGAGAGCAATGAAGAGTTGAGAAAGGCGCGCATTGAAGCCGAACGCTCCAACGAAACCAAGAGTTTATTTCTCGCAAGTATGAGCCATGAGCTGCGTACGCCTCTCAACGCAATCCTTGGATATGCCGAGATGGTGGAGGAGGAACTTCAAGATGAGGGGATGGATGAGCTTTGTGAGGACGTCAAAAAGATCAACAAAGCCAGTCACCACCTTGTCGGTGTGATCAGTGAATTACTCGATCTTTCCAGGATCGAGTCGGGGCAAATGGAGCTGCGCGAGGAGGTGTTTGTGTTGGGGCATGTGATGCAGGAGGTCTCTTCAATCGCCGCTCCTCTCGCAAAGAAAAACAACAACCAGTTTCATGTCGACGTAGAAGGTGAACAGTGTGAATTGATTGGCGATCCACTGCGTGTTCGTCAGTGTTTGATCAACTTGTTGAGCAACGCCTTCAAGTTTACAGAAAAAGGCGATGTCTTTTTCCGTGTTGTACCAGGGAGCTGCTTAGGACTGAAGGGGATCTCTTTTGAGATCCGCGATACGGGGATGGGGATGAATGAAGAGCAGCTTACCCATATCTTCGATCCATATTGGCGTGCGGTTGAGGTCCAAAAGCATTCATTTGTCCAGGGGACAGGTTTGGGGCTTGCGATCACACAACGTCTGTGGTTGATGATGGGAGGTGAGCTACACGTTGAGAGTCAGCCCGGAGAGGGCACGACATTTACACTTTGCTTGCCACTTCATATGTAGTTCGATGAGGAAGAGATCCCACGATTTGGTAGGTTGACTGGATGCAAAAAAGCGTACGAGCAACGTCTCCAACTCTTTTTTGCACCCGATCACCTGAGAGATACTTGTGCTGTCTGCCTGAGAGGTCTTGATGTCACCCCAACGCCCCATCTTAAATGAACGTTGTCGGCCTGGTGAGGTCGGTGACTTGTTGCGTGTTCGCTCTGCTTTTTTGCGCGACGTGCGCGATTTTTTTCATCAACGCGATTTTTTGGAGGTGGAGACGCCTCTTTTGATCCCTGCTCCTGATCCCTCTCCTCATCTCAACTCATTTCGGACACGCTACACTGCGATGAATGCACAGGAGACGGAGTTGTTTTTACACACCTCCCCTGAGTTCGCGATGAAGAGGATGGTCGCGCTGGGGTACCCTCGACTGTTCCAAATCTGCAAGTTTTTTCGCAATGGTGAAATCTCCCCCCACCACAATCCCGAATTTACAGGGCTGGAGTGGTACCTCATGGGGGCGGATTACCACACCGTGATGTCTCTGACCGAAGATCTCGTTCGTTCCTTGTGGCCGGAGGGTTCGATCCATTACCAGGGGAACACATTTGACATCTCTGTCCCTTGGGAGCGCCTAACGGTCTTCGAGGCGATGAATTGCTACGCTGGGACCTCTCTCCAGCCGGGATGTTCACATGAGGAGTTGAGCGCTGTGTGTACACAGAAGGGGCTCTCTGTCGCTGAAGATGACACTTGGGATGATCTGTTCTTCAAGATCTTTTTGACCTACGTCGAGCCAGAGCTTGGTAAGACGAGGCCGACCTTTTTAATGGATTATCCGATTGAAATGGCGGCATTGGCCCGGCCCAAACCCGATGAACCTCGTTTGGCGGAGCGGGTCGAGTTGTACATTGGTGGTTTGGAGTTGTGTAACGGTTACAGTGAGTTAACAGATCCGGAGATGCAGCGGTCGCGTTGGGAAGAGGAGTGGGCGTACCGTCGTGAGAGGGGCGAAGAGGTGACACGAGAGCGTGGTTTGCTCAATGCGCTCGCGTGGGGGATGGGTGAATGTACAGGGGTCGCTGTGGGGTTGGATCGGTTGTTGATGCTCAAGCTCGACACGACGTGTATCGAAGATGTCTTACCCTTTCCGATGAAAGAGTTTGTTGAGGGCTAACCAAAGAGCGCGCGGCAGATCCAGACTGCCGCGATGATCCCTGTGAGATCGGCGGCAAGGCAGGCGATGACTGTGTGTCGTGTGGTGCGGACTTGTACTGCGCCGAAGTAGACGGCCATGACGTAGAAGGTCGTCTCTGTGCTTCCTTGGAAAGTACTGACCATGTATCCGACGAGGCTGTCTGGTCCGTTGGAGTTGATCGCCTCTGCCATGACGCCGAACGCGCCTGAGCCGGAGAGTGGTCGCAGGATCGCCATAGGGAGGGCTTCTGCAGGCATACCGATCAAGGTCGTGACGGGGCTGAGGAGGTAGACGAGGATGTCGAGACCACCTGATGCGCGAAACATCCCAATCGCGACGAGGATCGCGACCAAGAAGGGGATGATGCGAATCGCGACATCAAACCCTTCTCTTGCACCTGTAACGAGGGCTTCGTAGACCTTGACTCCTTTGGCCATGCCGTAGAGTGCGAGCATTGCGATCAACGCAGGAAGCACCCAGTACGACAAGATATCCCGAAACAAACCGAAAGTCGAGATGTTCGGAAGATGCGCGCTGATCGTCATCGCGGTCGGTCCGCTCATGCTCATCGCGACATGTGCTGTGTGTTCGTACAACCACTGTTGGGCAACGTGAAAGAGCGCTGCGACTAGAAACGTCAGCCAAAAACACCACTGTACAATCCTCGCCCATAGAGGTGTGGGGCGGACCTCTTCAGGACCCAGCTCACTCTCGGAGGGGAGCGCGATCTCTTCTTCTGTTCCATCGGATTGTTTGTCCTTGGAGTCTTCGTCCTCTGAGGACTCTAAGTCTTCATCGGGAATGGCGACCCCTTCTGGAGTTGTTGGGACAAAGTTCTCGACGCGGTAGCGTGCTGAGTTGGCGAGCATCTTTGCGGCAAAGATCGCGACAATTGTCGAGCAGATCGTGGCAAATAAGGTCGTAAACAAGATGCCGGAGGGGTTGTTGGAGCCAAGAGCTGTCCGTACACCAATCACACCAGTCGGCAGGAGCGCAACGTTAGAGGTGTTCATCGCGAGGAATAGGGCCATCGCGTTGGTCGCGACACCTTTGTGTTTGTTGAGCTTGTTGAGCTCGATCATGGCCTTGATGCCGAACGGTGTTGCGGCGTTGGCGAGACCGAGCATGTTGGAGGAGATGTTCATGATCATGGCGCTCATGGCTGGATGATCGGGAGGGACATCTGGAAACAGGCGCTGCATCAATGGGCGCAGCTTGCGCGCGATAACGCGCAACAAGCCTGCATCTTGGACAACTCGCATCATTCCCAGCCAGAACGCCATCACGCCGACAAGGCCGATCGCGAGCATCACCGCTGCTTTGGCAGACTTCATCGACTGTTGTGCGACCATGTCCATTCTCCCTGTGAACGCGCCACAGAGAATCGAGAGCAATACCAGGATGATCCAAATCGCGTTTAACATATTTTGCCTCTTGTCGGTTCTGTTGGATGTTTGGATAAGGATATCCCGATCCTTGCAGAAAGGCAAAAAACTCCCTGGTGGAGAGGAGAGTGGGGGTCTTGGAATGGGGAGGGAGATGATGAAGAAGGGGATGGAGAGGGGTTAACGACTACAGTATCTGAAGCCTCCAATGCCTCGGCAGTTTGTTCGTCTTCCACAGTCGGGGACTGCACAATCTGCGTTGGTGGAGCAGGTCCTTGGACATTGTTGTGATTGACATTGTTTCACGGTTGAACCTGTGACAGTCACACACCCGTAGCCTGTTGGACAATCTGCATTGGCTGTACACCCACAAAGTCCTGTGGATGCGCCAGAGGCTTTGACACACTTGCGCTGTGTCTGTGTACAGTCTGCATCGGCGCGGCATCCGGCTGTACAGACATTGTTTGTACAGATAAACCCGTTGGAGCAGTCGCGGTCAGCTGTACACTTGGGGGGGGCTGTACAGCGACGTGTGCTGGTGTTGCAGTAGGTTCTGGTCGCACATGCTTTGGTGTTGCACTGTGTAGAGCTGGTACAAGATGAAGGACATCCGGCAACACAGCTACCTGTTTGTTGTCCTGTGGGCACATCACAGAAGGGGCTGCTTGTGGGGCAGTCAGAGTTTGCACGACAACCACGGACACAGACACTGTTGGTACAGATGAATCCAGTGGAGCACTGTCGATCTGTCGTACAGGCTTGTGGTGCGGTACAGCGGTTGTTAACACACAACGTTTTCGTTCCACATGTTGTGCGCGCACAATCTTGATCACTCTGGCAGGAGCCGGGGCAGTTGGCTTCACAGCTACCGATCTGTTTTCCTGTGGGGATGACACATGTTTGGTTGTTTCCACAATCGGAGTTGGAGCGACATCCAGAGACACACACTCCACTTGAACAGACTTCGCCTGTTTGGCATTGACGGTCGCTGATACATGCTGTTGTACAAACACCACCGGCACACTTGTTACGGCCCTGACAGGTGGAGAGGGCGCAGTCTGCGTCAGCTGCACACTTGCTTGGGCAAGCAGGGACGCGGCAACGACCACTTCTACACTCGGTGTTTTGTCCACAACCAGAGGCCGCACAGTTGGCGTCGCTTGTGCAGCTGTTTGGACAAACAGTGCTGAGGTCGACACAACGGCGGTTTGAGCATGTCACTTTGCTGCCACAGGCCTTGACGGCTGTACAGTCGGCTGAGCTTATGCAGCTGTTGGGACATTGTGTAGGAGGCACGACACAGCGACCATTTTGACAGTATGTTTTGGTTCCACAAGCGGTGACATTACACTGGTCTGTGAAGGTACAGCGTGTGGGGCACTGTGCAGGTTGATCGACGCAGCGACCTGTTTGGCCGAGACCTGCGTTGCAGTAGGTTTTCGTGCCGCAAGGTTTGATGGCGCATTGATCGTTGTAGCGACAAGTTCCAGGGCAAGTTGTTGGAGGCGTCGTACAAGTACGTCCGTTACAGTAGGTCTTCGTTCCACACGCTGTGACCGCACACTGTGCAGCCGTCAAGCAAGTTGTGGGACAGATCTGGCCTGGAGGTGAACAGATACCACCTGTACAGACGGTATTTTTACCACAAGCAGCGATTGCACAATCTGCATCAGCTGCACACTTGGCTGGACATGCAGTTGCAGGAACCGCACAAACGCCGTTTGTACACGCTGTTTTGTTACCACAAGCAGACACTGCACAGTCGCTGGCATTTGCACATTTTGCCGGACATGTTGGGGGAGGTGTGTCAGGTGTTCCTGGAGTATCAGGTGTTCCGGGAGTGTCGGGAGTTCCTGGGGTATCAGGTGTTCCGGGAGTATCAGGAGTCCCTGGAGTGTCGGGGGTCCCTGGGTTATCAGGTGTCCCTGGGTTATCAGGCGTCCCTGGGTTATCAGGCGTCCCTGGAGTGTCGGGAGTCCCTGGAGTGTCGGGGGTCCCTGGATTATCAGGTGTTCCTGGATTGTCTGTTGGGGCAGTATCAGGGACAACTGCTTCGCTACATGCACCTTGAACACAAGTGGTCTTGGAGCCACATGCAGGGATCAGACATTGTTCGTCAAGTGTACAGGTCACGGGGCATTGTGCGGGGGTGTTTTCTGTGTTGGTTCCACCATCATTGTTGCTGATGGTTTCGCCTTGTGCTTGGGTTTGGCAGGTATTGCCAACACATTTTTGTCCCACAGAGCATTGGTCATCGGTATCACATTTGACCTGTGGGGTGGTCCCATCACAGGCTGTGAAGAGCATGGACAGGCTCAATAAGCACAGGGCTGTCCACGCGAATACATTGAAAACGCGCTTTCTGTTCATCAGTTCAAATTCTCCGTCGTTGTTGGATGCAAAACGATTCGCCGAAGTTGACGATTTGCATATCTCTATCGAGACAATGATGCGATATACCAAACTAGCAAGATGGTTTGTGACACTACAAGGTAGATATGTTGAGTGGATAGATGGTCTCACTGTTTTTCTCAAAAGCCAGAAGTAGCTTCTTCGAGGAAGGGTGAGTGTCTACCAGCTTGTGTATTATACACAAGTTTCTTCAAAATGTTTTGCGAAGTTGGAGGGGGAGTCAAAGGGGGCGCATTCTTTGGGGCATGTGCGTGGTGTTCTTTGTCTCTGTATGGGAGCTTCGTAAGTTAAAGTAGCTTTTTGGCTTTAATTTGAAGGTACTGGTTGAGGGTCTCTGTGGAGAGGTCGTCAGGGGTGGTATCGAGGAACAAGATCCCATGTCGTTGAAGATGGCCGAGGATTTTTTGGCGATCCTGAAGCAGCTCAAGCGACGCTGTTCGTTTGTAGAGCGTTGATGCACTCCCGACAGGAGTGTCAATATGTTGCTGGAGTTGTGGATCGGCGAATGAGACACAAAGTGGGAGGTGGTTGGATTTGAGCATGGGCATATGCTGTTGGATACGTTGGGCAGCCTCTTCGTCGCCGAGATCGGTGAAGAAGATGATCAGCGAGCGCTTTCTGTGTTGGCTTTTGATGAAGCGAAACAACTCTTTGTATTGAATATCGTAATCGAGTGGTTTGAGGGGGTAGAGCGCCTTGAGGATTCTGCGAAAGTGGTGCTTTCCTTTTTTGGGGGGGATGAATGTTTCGGCCTTGTGACTAAAGAGCAGAAGCCCAAAGTGATCGTCAAATTGTTGTGCGACATGACAAAGGAGAAGCGTGGCTTCGATCGCGGCGTCGAGTTTGGTCTTGTCGCCTACACTCGCGCCCATCGTCCGTCCAAAATCGAGGACCACGAGGACATTTTGGCTGCGCTCTGCCTGGAACGTCTGTGTGACCGGGAATTGTCGTTTGGCTGTGACCTTCCAGTTGATGTGTTTGTACTCATCATCAGGGGTGTACTCGCGTAGGCTGTCAAACTCGGACCCTTTCCCTCGTCTTCGTTGGCGGCGGAGTCCTAGCTTGGCTTGCAGGTGACTCCTTGCGAGCACGTCGTACTTTTTGATCGATGTGAGATTTGGGTAGACGGCGATCTCACAAGCGTTGTCTGTCTGTTGTTGCCTACGAAACAACCCAAGAGACGAAGATGTCCTGATCGTGGTGTTGCCAAAGTCCCATTGCCCACGTAAGGGGGCTGTACATTCGTAGCTTACGGTTGTTTGTTCATGGGGGCCGAGTGAGACCTCTATCGTTTGTGTGGACGCTTCGAAGTTTGTCGGGTAGGCGTCGTACAGCCAGATCGTCTGTGATGTGGGGGCGGGGTTGGTCACTTGTAGGGTGAGTGTCGCGGGTTGGGCTTGTGTGAGCGCATTGGGTAGCTTGCGTTGGACGACAGGCCACGGGAGCTGCTGGGTTTGTCTGGCATCGAGCCAAAACAAAAAGCACAAGAGCAGATCATACCCAATCACCCACGAGATGACTTGGGGAATCCACGGGGCAAGTAACAAGGGGAGGGTGCCAAGGCTCCACAAAGAGAGGAAGAGAGAAGAGGGTGACATGACCGATCCACCTCGATACGTGCATGGAAATGAGAGGTTCTACTGCGCCGGACGTTTGACTGTAAAGCGTTTGAACGTGATGTCCGTTCCGCCACGTTGGACAAACAAACAGGTGCGTCCTTCGTCGAAGGCTTTGAGTTTGACGGCGGGGAGTTTTGTGCCGTTGAGTGTCACCTGAAGGGTGTTCTCCTTGAGCGTCATGGACAGCTCATTTTGTGTGGGTTTGGTCGGTGCGTTGGACCAGGGACGCAGGTAATGCCATGTCCCATCGACGAGTCGGGCGATGGTCGCTTGTTGTTTGGGCGGGTCGATTCCGATGTAGTAGCCTTGTGAGCGCTTCTCTTTGAGGTGGAAGAACAAGGCGATTCCGTGGACGGCGCGCTTTTCCTTGGAGCTGCTGTTGACCTTGGAGGAGAAGGAGAGACTGAGTGGTGCTTTGACCGCCGTGAGTTTGCCGGGGCAAACTGTCGTCATCTTCTTTCCGTCTTTGGTTTTGATCTGATAGGCACCTGCTTGAAGAGAGAGGGCTGCGCTGAATTGTTCGCCTGTGGGCCAGTCTCCGACGTTTTGCGCTTCAAACGTTTCGTTGTAGGGGAGGCTGACCTTGGAGAGCTTGTTGTTCTCGTTGGGGGTGGTGCTTTCTTTTTTCGGTTTGGGTGGGACGTACGTGTCGAGGACGTTGAAGTAGAGCCAGTATCCGGCACCAAAGATCGCCGCGAGGATCACGAGTGTCCACAAGATTTTCCCAAAGCAACCACCTTTTTTCTTTTTGCCAGCGGGCTGTTGGCTTTGTAGCGAAGAGAGGAGCACGTTCGTATGTGGTGCGGAGAAGCCGCCCATATGAGATGCTTTCACGGCACACTCTGGGAAGGCTTCTGTCAACGCTGCGAGGAACTCATCTGCCGACTGGTAGCGTTTTTTGGGATCTTTGGCGGTCGCTTTTTTGAGGATGGTTTCGATATTGACGGGGAGTGATGCGTTGAGTTTGCGCAGTGAGGGGAGGTTTTCTTCGAGGTGTTTTTTGCAGACCTCGAACTCAGTGTCACCTTGAAAGGGAGGCATCCCAGTCAACATCTCGAAGAGGGTGATCCCCATGGAGTAGATATCTGTGCGGTGGTCAATTTCACCGGCGAGGATCTGCTCGGGAGACATATAGAGGAAGGTGCCGACAGCCATACCCGCCTGTGTTTGTCGTTTTGTCCCTGTGATTCGGGCGATCCCAAAGTCTGCGAGTTTGACCTCGTTGTCTTTGCTCAGGAGGATGTTGGAGGGTTTGAGATCCCTGTGGATGACGTCTTTGCTGTGGACATAAGAGAGTCCAGCGAGCGATGCCATCGCGATTGTGATGGCATCTTCGAGGGGAAGTTTCTTGTGCTCTCTGATGCGATCTTCGACGTTATCACCTTCGACAAACTGCATGATCAAGTAGCAGCCTGTTTCGTCCTCGACGGAGTTTTTCCACTGGACGATGTTTTGGTGTTCGAGTCGAGCGAGCGTTTTGGCTTCTGTCAGAAAGCGTTCGCGGATGACCTCGTCCGAGAGCAGCTCTGAGTGGAGCATTTTGATGGCCACTGGTTGCTCTGTCAGAATGTGGATACCATAGAATATTTTTCCCATACCACCGGCACCAAGCTCATTGACAATGCGGTATTGACCGCCAAGGATCTTGGGTTCGGAGGAGGGGGAGGTTGGATGGCTCATCTGGTCATTCCTTTATGTTTAGCAATAAAAAACGCCATCTCCACCTTGGGAGCGTACTTCCCGCAGTGCCCTTGTTGCATCACGGAGGAGATCCGTGAATTTAAAGGTGCCTTGTGTTGAGGACGTCGTTGCGCCAATGCTGATACTTGGTGGCCCTAGCTCGTGTGGTACTTGCTCTTGCAGTTTTTGGGTGATCGCGTTGTGGATACGCGAAGCGCCCTGGATCGCGCCTTCGATGCCTGTGTTGGGCAACAACATCAAGATATGATCCCGGGAGAATTGCACGGGGATGTCGATATCTCGAATGGAGTGTTTGACCGCATACGCGAGGTGCTCTGCTAACAAATTAAGCTCTGATTCAGCGTGGTGGGACAGGTATTCTTCTGTAAAATCAAATGCAAGTAGCAGTAAGGAGAGGGGCTGGTGGAAACGAATTGCGCGTTTGACTTCCAGCGCCGCGAGCTTGCGAAACCACGACATGGGGTAGAGTAAAGAGTCTACCTCCTCTACTTTCGGTGTCTGCTCTGTTGTCGCGGGGGTCGGTGTTTCTGCTGCTGCTACAGGTGTCGCTGTCTCTTGAGGTGCTGGTGTGGGTCCATGTCCGTCCATATGACGACGTAGTTCTGTATTTTGGACCAAGAGCTTTCGGATCGTCAACAAACTTCTCACACAGGCGAGCAATTCTTTACGCTTTAATGGCCGCTGCAAGAGCGTTTCGACTTGAGCGAGCGCGTCCTCTGTGGGGGAAGGTGATCCGTGACCAACCATCAACGCGACTGGGATGGGACGCTGTAATTCCTCGCGGATAAAGCGACTCAGGGAGAGCCCATCGAGCTTTGGAAGCGTCGCATTGACAAGAAATATATCCACCGGATCGAGCTCCAACTTGAGCTTCGCTTCTTCGCCGTTGGTCGCTTGCAAAAAGTGGTAGCCACGTTGCTCCAAAATGGAGCGCGTGCGATCCAAAAATTGGATGTTCTCATCAGCTACCAAGATGGTCTCACTCATGTATCACTCCACAACTCCTGTCCAACTCTATTGCAAAACAAGTGACAATGAAAGCATCAAATCCTCTGTATCTCGGCGTGTTGTTGCTCTCTGTCTCTCATCCTGACCCATCTGTGTGCGTTCTCCCTTGTCGCCGGCTTGGCCTTTGCAAGGGGTCTTCCTAGCGTCCTTTTATAAATCGCGAGACCCTACAAGATCAAGTAGGTGATCTCTTTTTTCTCGCCTCTTTGACATCCATACAACAAATGTGTAACCTGTCTATTCCAAGTAAGTAAACTCTTACTTAAGCCCCTGAGGAGATCTCGACATATGGCGCAACGACGTGATACTGAACAGAGAAAGCGAGAGATCGCAGCTGCCGCACTGCGACTTGCAGGCACAAAAGGTTTTCACAAACTGACCACCTCCATGCTCGCCAAAGAAGTTGGACTCTCTGATGGCGCGATCTTTCGGCACTTCGCCAACAAAAAGGAGATCATCGATGCGACGATCCTGCGCTTCGAAGAGCTCCTCATGCAGGACTTTCCGCCCACCGACGCACATCCTCTTCAACGGCTTCGGGCTCTGTTTTTTCAACGTGTTCGTGTCCTCTGTGCATACCCCGAACTTCGCGCGATCGCCTTTAACAGTCAACTCAGCTTGATCGCAAGTGAAGAGGGTGCCAAACACGTCCAATCGATCGTCCAACAGACCAAACTCTTTATCCGGCAATGTCTGCTCGATGCACAACAAGAACGCATGATCGGAGATGACATCCCCGTTGAGATCTTTCTCTCAGCCTTCATCGGTGTGATCCGTGGCGCCGCGCTCCAAGCCACGACACTTACACACGATGATACATCGTCCATTGAACAACACATCGAAACACTGTGGAGCGGACTCGAACAACTCTTACGTCGGTCGAAATAGGCACCGATCTTTTTTTTGATTTGTCATGTAAGTAAATATTTACTTCAAAAAGGAGGACGCGATGAAACGCACTCACTGGTTAACATGGTTATCCTTAGGACTCTGGCTCTTTACAGTGTTGTATGTTGGTTATTTTTTCATCTTTGGGACGACGACAAAAAATACGGTGGATAAACGCATCGCCGTTGTCCTCTCTCCTGGAGAGAGGGAGTTTGTGCTTGATGAGATGCGCAGTCTACTCAAAGGCCTTCGAGATATCATGGAAGGTTTGTCCAAGGACAACATGAAGGATGTCTCGAAAGCCCTCTCCAATATGGGGATGAAGATGGCTGCTGACGATTCACCTGTGCTTCTGGGAAAACTCCCGATCGGACTGAAAACGATGGGGATGGGACTCCACCGAAAGATGGACGTGCTCTCTGCACAGCTCAGTCAAAAAAAGCTCAGCAAAAAACAGTTGCTCACAGAATTAACGACTTCTTTGAATACCTGTATCACCTGCCACGCGACCTACAAAATCGTGACGGGCGGTGGCTCCAGTAAAAAGTACAAGCGCACCAAAAAATAAGGCCGTCGCTCCTTCAAACCACACAAAGCTACAGACTGAGCCCACGAGCTGACCCCAGGTACTCTCTTGCCAGATCGCAGACGTTCTCATCCTGCTCCATTTTTCCCGTCTATTTGGAAATCTTTGTCACAAATGTGCTCCTTGTGTCTCTTTGTACATGGAGCATGCATTTTGCACATCTTTTTGTTTTGCGATGTAGACGATGATTCGCTGTTGAAGAGGAGAATTGAATGAAACGTATCCACTGGCTGACATGGTTGTCCCTTGGACTTTGGCTCTTTACGATTGGCTACTCGGGCTACTACTTCATCTTTGGGACGACCACAAAGAACACTGTGGATAAACGCGTCGCTGTCGTCCTCTCATCGAGTGACAGAGAGTTTATTCTCGATGAAATGCGCGGTCTGCTCAAGGGTCTCAGAGATATCATGGAGGGGCTGTCCAAGGACAACATGAAGGATATCTCCAAGGCGCTCTCCAATATGGGAATGAAGGCGGCTGCCCACGAATCACATACCCTCCACAGGAGGCTCCCGATTGGATTCAAAATGATGGGGATGGGGTTGCGCAAAAAGATGGACAAACTCTCCACACAGCTCAGCCAAAAAAAGATCAACAGAAAACAGTTACTCACAGAGCTGACGACCTCCATGAACACCTGTGTCAGTTGCCACTCTACATACAAAATTGTCACAACATACAACTCCGACAAAAACCCCCAACGCACCAAAAAATAGCCTCCCGACAAAGACTTCCCACTCGCGCTCTCTCTTTAAATGATGTACACTCCTGTCCATCCCGTTCTTTTTTGCCATCACCTTGTCCGTGAAGGCCATTTTCTTTTGGAGAGAGTATCGATGAATGCTTGGTTTGTTCGCTCGTGGTTGGTCATGGGCTTTATGTGTATGAGCAGCGCAATGTTTCTTCAGTGCAGTAGCCGCGCTGTTGTCGGGTCGACTTGCGAAACAAAGGCCGAGTGCCTTAACGGACTCGATTGTATTGGTGGCACTTGCCAGAAGGCATCAGAAGGTGGTTCCAATACCGAACAAATCGGTCAGGAGGGACAGACTGAGCGGACAATCGCAGACGCAGGTCGCGAAGCCAGCCCCGAACCTTCTACACCTGATACATCGACACAAGAACCAACAGGGAACGAGCCTTCTTCGGAGCCATCGACACCTGACACGCAGCCTGGCGAACCCTCTGTGCAACCTGAACCTTCACCACGGGACACAACACCAACCTGTCCTAACAGTTGCCAAGCCAATGCCGATTGTGGCCCGTGTGGCAGCCAATTCACTTGCACGAATGGTAAGTGTGTGTCTGGTGGAGGCCAGTGTCCCAGCTTTTGCTTGAGCAACGATCAGTGTAAAACGTGTGGCAACAACTTCACCTGTCAGACTGGGCAATGCAAAGTCGCCAATCCCGCGAATTGTCCAGGAGGATGTGCTGTGGATGCGCAGTGCAATGCGTGTGGGCAAGGCTTTACCTGTGATAGCGGTAAATGTACGAAGGGAGCGGCACCAAAATGTCCGAACTTCTGTCTTGATGACAAAGCCTGCCAGCCTTGTGGGACTGGCTATACCTGTCAGCAATTTCAGTGCAAGCAGGGGAGCAGTGGGAACCAATGCCCAAGTAGTTGCGCTGTCGATATTCAATGTAACGCTTGTGGGCAGGGCTATACATGTCAAAATGGGACCTGCCAGCAGGGCGGCAGCACTAATCAGTGTCCCAACTTCTGTGTCTCTGCTGATCAATGTAAAGCTTGTGGGACGGGGTATACTTGCCAACAGTTCCAATGTAAGCAAGGCGGCGCAAGTCAGTGTCCTGCGAGCTGTACGACGAGTTTCGAATGTGGACCTTGTGGACAGGGTTATTCTTGCCAAAATGGGACCTGCCAACAAGGCGGAACCAGCCAGTGTCCGGGATTCTGTCTCGATAACAACGCTTGTCAGCCTTGTGGGACGGGGTATACCTGCCAACAGTTCCAATGCAAGCAGGGGAACGCTGGGCAATGTCCTCCGTCGTGTGCAAGTAACGCCGATTGCAATGTTTGTGGGACGGGTTACGCCTGTCAAAATGGGACTTGTCAGCAGGGCGGTGCCAATCAGTGTCCCGCGAGCTGTCTTGTGAGCATTCAATGTGCGTCTTGTGGGCAGGGATATACCTGTCAGAATGGAACTTGTCAGCAGGGCGGTGGGAACCAATGTCCCTCATCTTGTCCGAATGACTTTGCGTGTATCCCCTGTGGTGTGGGCTATACTTGCCAAAATGGGGCTTGCCAGCAAGGCGGCGCGAACCAGTGCCCGTCGTCATGTAAAGCAGACACGGACTGTGCGAATTGTACTGGACGTACAAAGTGTCAGTCTATCGCTGGATTGGGTGGGATTTGCTCTGCAGGGGGGACCAATCAATGTCCTGTGAGCTGCACGACTGACACTGAGTGCGCGAATTGTACGGGTCGAACGAAGTGTGTTGTTGTGCAAGGTCTTGGTGGGAGTTGTGCCCCCGGTGGAAACACTGGGCAATGTCCCAATACCTGCAAGGCAGATACAGATTGTGCAAACTGCACAGGCCGCACCAAGTGCCGAAACCTCGGACTCTTCTCTTCTTGTATGCAGTGAGACGTCTTGTGGGGGGATTTTACACGTACTTGTAGATAAGGATGTGTATTGATTTTGTTTGTGGGTGTGAATGTGGGGAAGATCGAGAAGGGAAAGGGGGGAGGGGAAGCAGGCTCTAGTTCCCGCTTTCGCGCAGGCGTTGTCTACGCAGAGCTTTACGGCGACGACGTTCGGCTTGACGGCGTTTGATGCGGCGTTGTTCGCTGGGTTTGACGTAGAACATACGACGACGGCACTCTTTACGGATACCAGCACGATCAACAGCACGTCGGAAACGTTTCATCGCTCTTTCGAAGGTTTCGCCTTCTTTTACTCTGACTTCAGCCATATGTGTTTTTTCACCTCCGTGAATGGTTCGGGTCTTCCCGAAACAAGAATCATTGTGTTTGTAGCAAAATCATTATTTCGTTTGTATATTGTCGAATCGCAGGCGTACAACCTGTCTGATTCTTTACACAAGGCGATCTGTCATCACCTCCAAAAGAGCCTTGCGTGATGAATCTTTTCAGGATCGAAATGAATCACATTTCAGATCTGGGACGCGGAGTATACCAAAACATTCTTTGTGATTCAACACCTGTGACGAGTTTTTTTTCCTTTGAGAAGCAAACCCTGCATCTACCGTGGTGAAGTGGAGGTTCTAGGGGGTAAGAGGGGAGGAGATGGCCCTTGATGACTTTTCCGTTCGGATGTATAAATAGGAATTGGTGCCAGCCAATGTGATGAAAGATGGAATGTTTGGTTGTGGCGTCATGTTTCAAAAAGGGAACACCTTTGAAGAGGCCGAACCCGATTTGCCCCAGGCGTTGTTTGTTGCGATAGGTTCCCGCTTGGAGATACGAATCATCTGTGTCGAGATTCCATTGTCTTCTTTGCACGCTGCGTATGTGAATGTTTGGAAACCTGGGTTTGTCATGTAAGAAGGAGTCGTTTGGATGGCTGGAGTTGCGATATTTGTAGACTATGAGAACCTGACCTTCGTTCTGCAACGTCGGGAGTATTGTCGTCTGCGCCATCAAAAGATAGGAGAGGCGTTGCTCCAGTATGCGCGTCAATTTGGTGCGATCGAGCAAGCGACTATGTGGGCGGAGTGGGACCGGTTCCAGTCAAACAAACGACACGAGCAAAGCGCCCAGGCGATCTTGACCGCGCTCGGATTTGACTGTCTCTACTTACTACGTCCATCAGACCGTGGATATACAGAGCAGGCTATCCTCAAAAAAGTACAACCTCGACTCAATGATCTCAAACAGATCATTCTGGTCAGTGGTGATTACACCTTCCCCGAATTACTCTCTCAAATCGATATCCCAACCTCACTCGTCCTGCTCTCCAAAGAGGGAGCCTTTGTCGCCAACGAAGAAGTCGATGTCGTCGAATTTGCAGATGTTGTCGACAGTGATGAGGTGCTCAGTCCACTCCAAACCCCCCACGGGATGGAGCCGGCTGCATTTTATATCTGGATGCAACGCGTCCTGCAAGAGGAACTGCGTCGTCGCTCTTGGCATGGGATGTCCTTTCATATGTTGGCGCGCCTGCTCGTCGAGCGCAATCTCTGCGAAGAAGATGTCGAGGCGCAATTCTACATCAACCAGGCCGTCCGCGAGGGGTTCCTCGAACGTTCTGAGACGGAGCTGCCAACAGGGCGGCGTATCCTGCTTAAACCCACTATCGTCGAGCGCGCAAATGATCCTGTCTGGTCCTTCGATGAAGAGTTCCGCTGGGCACAGTTGATTTGGGCGCTAGAGATGATCCTCTCACGCAACCCCTGGTGGGAGTATGTGACCTTCAGCCGACTTCGCGAAGAACTCGAAAAATGGTCTCTCGTGACAGGCTCCGATGAACTTCAACAGATGGTTGAAGAGGCCGTTGAGAAAGGCATTTACAAACTCAACGTCGAAGAAGGTGGTCCACCACTCTTTCGCAAAAAATACAAATATACCCTCGGTGATGTCGGTGAGATGCGTGAGAAGTTCCGCGAGCTTCCTCTGTTGATCTTACAAACGATGCGTGGACTTTTGGAACTTCATCCACATTGGCATGGTGTCTCATTCAGTAAGCTCCTCGATGAGCTTGATGAACGTGTCCGTCACGCCGAGCAGAAGATCTGGGTCGATCGACAGCGCCTCAAAGATTGGTGTAATTTTCTCGTCGCGATCGGTTTTCTACACGCTTTCCGTGGTCGGCCACGTGTTGTCGATGGAGAGCTACGTGACCCACCGACCTTGCTACGTATCGTCCCTGAGCATCCTTGGTTACAACACCTCGGAAAGATTACAGAAGAGGAGAGTGTTGTCCCTGAAGAAGAAGTTCACGACGACGACGATCTCGGACCCAAAAAGGATTTTACACTCCGTAGACTCGACTACTACCGCTTGATCGTCGTGATTGAACACTATCTTCACATCTCAAACAACGACGCGGTGGTTGCTGGTTGGATGCCAATGTCCACGCTATTCCACGTGATGGGGCGCAGTCTGGAGCGCTCATTCTGTAACGCTGTTGTACGCTCTGCACGGGAAAAAGGGATTATTGAGATCCGCACTCACGATCCTCGTCCCGGACAACATCCCGCACGTGGCGCACACCTTGAACTCGATCACCCCGATGCTGTCGCTGCAAGAAAGCGTGTGCTGCGTTTGCTCGATATCATTCAATCTGTACAGGATCGCAACGGTGTCGCTGAGCTGTACACACTCGAAGCGCGCCTGCGAGAAGATCCATTCTTTGGCGAGGAAGAAGATGAACGGCTCGGTTGGATCGAGTTAATGCGCGAAGAGAACTTGATCCTTGTGCGCCCCCACACAGGAACCGAAGATGAAGGAACGACGCGTTATCTGTGTACATTAAACTTCCGCGATCGCTATGTCCTCGCACTTTTGGAGCGACTGTATCCTTCCTCCAAGGGCAGCTTCGCTTCACTCGCTGCAGCGAGTGAAGCCGATGAAAAGAACACCACAGAGGAAGATATCGATCTCGACGCATCCAAGTCCCAGCCTTACAATCCCTCCGACTACTCTAAGCCCAATTAAGCTTCCCTCCAAACACTACACAGCCATACAAATACCAACCTTATTGCTTCATTGACACTAGCCTTTTTGCTTCGCGATTCGCGACATGTGAAAAAAATGTCTCCGTGAAAGTGTGGAAGTGGACCACAAACGATGGGATGATTCCTCTTTGTGGAGTTGTATGTCTTTGAAGTTTCATCACTTCTTTGTGTGTTGTGGTTGCTCTCTTTTTTTGCAAAGTAGCTTTGCGTATTCGTCTGTTGAAAGCCTGCTATCGCCGTATTACCGTGGTTGGCGACAATTCTATGTGGCCAGGACTCTTCCACAATGGTCTTTATCTATCCGTTGAAGACTTTGAGTATCTGGCCATTTTTCTATCGCTGACAACAAAACAGGTTTACAACTATGAGTCATATCCAGGGAGCGATTGCGGTCGTCGGTCTTTCTTGTCGGTATCCGGGAGCATCTTCTTTACAGGCGTTTTGGGACAACATTCTCGCACAGCGGACACAATTTCGTTCGTATCCCAAAGAGCGTCTGCCCTCTGAACATTATTTTTCCGAGGAGGTTGATGCGGTAGACAAGAGTTACCTGGACAGAGCGGCTTTCTTGGATGGTTGGCTCTTTGATCGGATCGCGTGGCGTATCCCACAAAGTACGTGGGATGCGACAGACCCGGCACATTGGCTCGCGTTGGAGTTGGCCGATGATGCGCTTCGTCACGCAGGTGGAAAGGAACGCTTCTCCGATGGCCGAACTGCCGTGTATGTCGGAAATACACTGACTGGTGAGTTTACACGCTCGCGCTCCATGCGATTGCGTTGGCCTTACGTTGGGCGAACGCTTGCACGTGTGTTGGAGCAACATGACGTCCCCAAAGAGCAACAAAACGCGTTGCTTCAGCATTTTCAGCAGGCTTATCAGGCTCCTTTTGCACCGACAAGTGAAGACACGCTGGCAGGTGGGTTATCCAACACGATCGCAGGGCGGATTTGTGGGCACTTCGATTTTCGCGGTGGTGGGTACACTGTCGATGGTGCCTGTTCTTCTTCACTGCTCGCTGTTGCGACGGCGGTAGAACGTTTGGCGACAAAAGAGATCGATATGGCTCTCGCTGGTGGAGTCGATATCAGTCTCGATCCATTTGAGCTGGTTGGCTTTGCGAAGGCTGGGGCGCTGTGTCGTGAAGAGCTGCGCATCTACGACGAGCGGGCGTCTGGTATGATCCCCGGAGAGGGCGCCGGCTTTGTCGTGTTAAAGCGATTGGAAGACGCACGACGCGATAGGGACATGGTGTACGCCGTGATCCGTGGTTGGGGGATCTCCTCTGATGGGAAGGGCGCTATCACCGCACCCAAAGCTGAAGGTCAGTCGATCGCGGTCTCCACAGCCTGGAAGCGCGCTGGATACACCGCGTCAGACCTCAACTTCGTCGAAGGTCATGGGACTGGGACTGCGCTTGGTGACCCGACCGAAATTTTGGGGATTTCGAAAGCCCAAGCCACACTGAAGGACGAACGCACACCCTCTTGTGGTTTGACCTCGCTGAAATCGATCGTTGGCCACACCAAAGCGGCCGCAGGGATTGGCGCATTTATCAAGTCTGTGTTGTGCGTCAATCAACGTATTATTCCTCCTACTGCCCGCTGTGAAAGACCTCACCAAGTGTTCTCCGAGCTGGACGGGACAGTGTACCCTGTTAGGTACGGGAAGGTATACGAACCGACGACTACGTTGCGTGGAGGGGTCTCCGCGATGGGCTTTGGTGGGATCAATGCCCACGTCACAGTCGAGTCTGCTGATGCACCTTCGCCTCTTTTGCGTGCGAGTGCGATGGAAGAGACTCTCTTGCGAACAGCCCGAAGCGCAGAGGTGATCGTAGGAACTGCCGATACAAAAGAGGGGCTGATCGAGGCTGTCAGAGAACTTCGTCTCTCTGCGGCTGGTATGGCTGATGGCGAGCTTGTCGATCTCTCAGCACATACCTGGAAGCAGGCGGTCTCTACATGGCGCTTTGCAGTGGTTGCGACAAGCGCACGTGATCTGCTGCAAAAACTGGAAGGCTTGGAGGCCCATCTCGCTGATAATCAGTCCCTTCCAAAAGACACCTTTGTCGGTAGCAACAGCGATCGTCCTCGTGTGGGTGTGGTCTTCCCTGGTCAGGGGAGTCACGCACCGAATATGGCGCGTCGCACGTTGTCCTCACCTGACGCTCGTGAGAGCCTACAGTCGATGTTTGAAGCGATGAGTGAGCACCACGCAGTAGCGCTCCGCGAAGCTCTCCACCCAGAAGAACATCAACTCGATCACACTGAATATGTAAAAACACTCGCCCGCACAGAGCTTGCACAACCAGCGATTACATGGGCTTCTTACGCATGGTGGAGTTGGTTGCAAGAGCTAGACGTTCAACCTGAGAAGGTCGCTGGCCACAGTCTCGGTGAGCTGATGGCGTTGTATGCTGCCGGCGCGATCGAACGAACACAGTTGTTCCAGCTCGCGGCGTTGCGTGGTGCAGCGATGATCGGAGATGGTCGCGACGGAATGCTCGTCCTCAAGTGCGGTGCTGAGGACGCTGCAGTGATTCTGAAAGAGGCGGAGACACAAGAAGAGGACGCAGAGAGGCCGGACTATGCTCTGATCGCGAACAAAAATGGTCACCAGCAGACTGTGATCGCAGGGCAGCTCGCGGCGTTGGAGCAGGTGATGTCTGCTGCGGACCGAAAAGGCGTTGTGTGTCGGCGTTTGTCTGTGTCTCGGGCTTTCCACAGTGGGTTGATGAAAGACGCCGCCCAAAAGATGTCGACGGTCGATTATCCTTCGACTTCGACGCTTCAGAGTCATTGGGTGAGCTCTGTCGAACCGACTCGTACATGGGATTCTGTGGACTTACAAACCTATCTCACTGAGCAAGTCACCGCTCCTGTTGATTTTACAGGAGTGATGGAGCAATTCTCGGATATGGATCTCATCTTGGAGGTCGGACCGGGGCGTACGTTAAGTGGGTTATGTAAGCGTCATGGGGGGCCTGTTTGTTTGCCTTTAGAAGGACGTTTCGGTGCCGATGAGTACACTTGTCAGGCCGTCGCGACGTTGTTTGTGATGAACGCACCTGTCCGTGGTGAGGCGCTCTTTGCACATCGATTTGTCCGTCCCTTTGTCCCTGCCTCTGAGCGCGTCTTTTTGACCAATCCCTGTGAGACATTTGCTGATGATAGCCCTGTCTCACTTCCCGATCTGTCGGCTCCTGTTGAGGTGACCGAGAGTCCCACACAAGAGCGCGTGTCTCCTCACCAGAGTGTACTGGAGCAATTGTTCGCCCTGATCGAACAACAAACAGGTTTTCCCACATCGACATTACGTCCAGAACATCGTCTACTCGATGATCTTCACTTGGACTCTATCAAGTCTGGAGAGTTGATCGCACGGGTCGCGCAAATGCTCGATTGTGCCGGACGGGTTGATCCACTTGAGCTCGCAAATGCTCGTCTTGACGAGATCGCGCTCGCTTTGGAAGAGGCACAATCATATGGCTCTGGACATGTCGAACATATCGACTCTTGGGTCGCGGCATTCGCATCCAAGCGTGTCTCTGTGCCGGCCCCTGAGTGTTCTTTGCTGGAGGCTTGGCGTGGACATGATGTGGAGTTGATCGACCTGTCTTCTGGTGTCTCCAGACAGATCGGTACTTTTCTTGAGAGCATCCACTGCAAACAGACGCAGAACAGTGTCCGTAAGATCGTGTGTATGCCCGCCGAAGACTTCGCTGTAGGCTGTTTGATCGAGCCTCTCGTCAAGCTCGCACACACGCTCTCAACAGACGATCAGGTTGTCATTGTGGATCCCTCTCCTTCACCTTGCGAGGGTGGAATGCCGACGCGTATGGATGGGGTCCGGGCCTTTGCTTCGAGTCTTCACCTCGAACGTCCTGATCTTGGTATGTACATCGTGAGTATCCCTGCTGTTGGTGCTGTTGAGGAGTTGGTGGAGACCGCGTTTGCGTCTTTGGATGCCACACAGTCCTTCGGATATGTCGAACAACACGGTGTTGAAGCGCCCGAAACACTGCAGATGCACTATGTGGTTGAGCCAAAAACACTGCTTCCCATGCCCGAAGGCGTCGTTCTTGCGACAGGTGGGGCGCGAGGGATCACCGCAAGGTGTATCATCAAGCTCGCACAAGAGCAGGGGGGACGTTTTGCGTTGGTTGGACGTTCACCGCTTGGTGATGAAGCGAAAGAGACGCTCTCTCAATTGCAAGAAGCCGGCGCTGAAGCGTATTACTACCGCGCTGATATTTGTCGGCAGGAGGAGGTCATACGTCTCGTCAGAGAGGTCGAAGGCAAACAAGGTCCGATCTCCTGGCTGTTCCATGGTGCAGGGATCAACAAACCTCGTCGTGCGTCGACTGTGTCTGAGGAAGAGGCGCGAAAAGAAATCGCACCGAAACTCCGAGGGATGGAGTGTTTGCTGGACGCGATCCCAGGGACGCAGCTCCAGCGTATCACGGCGTTGACATCGATCATCGGTGAGGTCGGGATGCAAGGTAATGCTTGGTATGCCTATTCAAATGAATCATTGCACCGATTATTGGCGCTGTGGAACAAGAGATATCCCCACGCCGTCGTGCGCTGTCTCGCGTCTTCTGTTTGGGGAGAGGTGGGTATGGGCGCGCGAATGGGAAGTGTTGAGCAGCTTAAAACACGTGGGATCGAAGCGATTCCTCCCGATGAAGGTGCGCGCCTCTCCTACCTTTGGGCGTGTGCAGCAGAAGGCCCTTCGCAGGTCTTTTTGACGGCTCGATTGGGACGTGAAGCGCTGGATACATGGCGACAACCTGTTCCTTCCTATCAAGGCCCCATGGTCCAGAATGTTCTGGAGGAGACACCTGAGGTCGAAGCTTGCTTCTCATACCACCTAACAGCCGAGAAAGACGCATATCTCAACGATCACGTCTTTGAAGGCACGATCTTGTTCCCGACGGTGTTTGCTGTCGAGTGGATGGCGCAAGGTGTGCGTCGTGTCTTTGGTCATGAGTTGGGGACATTTGAGCTGAGAGATCTCAAGCTCTCTCGGCCAGTTGTTGTCGACCCCAAAGAAGGTGTTCAGGTTCGTCTTCACGTCCTGCGTGTTGGAGACGAGTGTTTTCGATGTGCGATCTTTTGCGAGAGCACTGGCTTCTCGATCGCTCACTTTGAGGGATACGCATGGGTCGAGCAGCCACAACCAAGAGAACGGCACGTACATACCCTGCCTATTTTGAGGACCGCGACAGCTCCTCAAGAAGATCTGTACGGCTCTCTATTGTTCCAGGGAGAACGTTTTCAGCGACTTCAGGAGATCCGATCGTTGGAGGCTGAGCATTGTACATTGCGTGTCGATCACGACGGTCTCCAGGCTGAAGGGCCGTGGTTTATCCAGGATGAACAGTTGTTGCTGGGATCGCCATATGTACGTGACGCGATGCTCCAGTCGGGTCAATTGCTGATCACACCTCGCCAAGGTCTGCCTGTGGCGGTAGACCGCTGGGTGTTCCCTGTCCGCCAGGAAACATCCGCCCATGTTATCGACGTTGTTATTTTGGACGATCAAACAGAAGAAGTCACGGCTCGTGTCCTACGTATGGGAGATGAAGGTGATATTGTCGAAAAGATCGAGGGGTATCAGATCAAAGTCCTTCAGACCATCTCGACGTTGCCATCTGTCGAAGAGTTGTGTCAGCGTTCATCGTATGTATCAGGTTTGATCAACCGATGTGTAGAGGAGACCGCGCGTGGGTATGGGCTGTCATTGTCCCCCTTAAAGGTCCTGCATATGGAGGGAGTCGGACATGTCAGGAAACAGCAGCGGCGCGAACTGGCGCAGGAGTTGGTAGGTGCGCCGCTCGTGTGGGATAAAGATGGCAAACCTTCTTTACAAAGCGGCGGCCACGTCAGCATTACACATGACGGTGCGCTGTTGCTCTCTGTACAGGCAGAGCATCCTGTTGGTGTCGATATCATCGAGCTTGCAGGCCAACCTTGGCGAGACATGACCGCTGCGATGTACGACAGCGTGACAAAGCAAGCTCCCCAGCTCTCGACACCTGGGGCACATATTTGGGCGGCACGTGAAGCGCTGGCGAAGTTGTCAGGTCAGGTTCCGACCTCACTTGAGGTTGTCTCTGGACGCGAAACAGACGCGCTGTTTTCCAGTGAAGGACATCAAGTCCTCACCTTTCAATTTTCCTGTTGTCAGTCGGATTGGATCCTCGCCTTGACATGTCCTGTTGCTACACCTGTAAAGAGCCAAAGTTCAGTTGTACCGAACAATCATGTGTTATCACTCTACACCTTTGAAGATCATGCACGAGGTGAGCGCGATGAGACGATATTCAAGTATCGTTTCCCGATGACCTTCGATGCGGCGGGCAATCCTAGTGGTGGTGTGCACTTTGCGCAGCTGATCCATTGGATCGGTCATACCCGTGAGATCGGTATTCGTCCGTCAGGTCTGTACCAAGCTGCGATCAACCACGTCGCCTCTGGTCAGTACGCCTGGGTCACAAAAGAGACCGCGCTGCGCATTGTCGGAAGCGCCAACGCTGGTGACTTGATCGAGGTTGAGTGCTGGAATGAACGGATGTATGGAACAGATGACGCGAGTTTAGAGATGATCTACCAGTGGTACAGTGTCTCTCCAGAGGGGACACGTCGACGCCTCGCAGAGTCTGCTCAAACGACGACGTGGGCACGCGTTTTGGGACATGGTATCGTCGAATCCACACCATACCCCGATGATATGGAACCCTGGCTTGCGGCGTCTTTGCCATCACATGCGCAAGGAACGCGTGGACTGTCCTGGTCCAGCGCTGATGATGTCGGGGCCGTTTTGTGGGAGGCTGCGCCGGGACCACAGCCAGGAATGTTCTTGACTGAAGAGTCTTTCCGTACAACACCTCGCAACGGCAACATGGTTGGTAACGTGTATTGGGCCAATTATTTTGATTGGATGGGAGAAGTGCGTGATCTTTGGGCGCAGGCTCACGTGCCTTTCGGCGAAGGTGAGTTGCGTTGTACTGGGACGGAGATCCAACACTTGCGCGAGGCGATGCCCGGAGATCAGGTGGTCGTGAAGATGTATCTTGAGAAGCGGTGTGAGCGTGGATTTGGGTTCTCTTTCTCCTTCTTCCGTGAGGACCCAGAGGGGCTCACGAAGTTGGCCCAGGGACACCAAACTGCGTCATGGTTTGTCCCAAGAGGAGGCTCTTGGGAGCCTGGAGAGGCCTTCTCACTCTGAGTGTTGTTGGATGGCTTCGTTGAGCGCAAAGAGGAGCGTTTTGACGCGGAGTGTTGAGGGGTTTTCGTGATTAGGGTCGAGGGTCATCACGCGCTGAAAGTCGGCGATCGCTTCGGCGAGCTGCCCACGGTCGTAAAAAAGTTCGCCGCGATTGGCGAGGGCTGTGACGTTCCAGGATTGGAGCGTGATCGCGAGATTGTACGTGAGGATCGCACCTTCTTCATCCCCCATACGTTGGCGGACTGAACCGAGCGTTGTGTAGAAGTAGGCGTCGTAGGGGTCGAGATAAACGAGCCCCTCAAAGATCGTCTGTGCGAGCGCGAGCTTGCCCTCTTGTAGGACGTCGTATCCACGTTTCGCGATCGCATAGAGTTCATCTCTTGTCAGCCCAACGAGCTCAGCTGCGTTGATATCGCCGATGAGAAAGCGGTTGATAAACTCTTCTTGGATCAGATCGGGGGCGTCTTGTGTGAGTTGTGACTTGAGTCCTTCGAGGGAGAGAGGTGCTTCGCCTTCGTATGTCGCCTGGAAGAGAGGGTGATGGAAAGGCGGACGCCATTCCAGCAGGCCATGTTTTTCGAGGAGGCATTGCAACGTCCCATATTGGATGTCATGGGCCATTTGATCGAGTGTTGCCTGACCACCAGCCGCTTCCAAAAGGCGTTTGAATGTCGCATCATCCTCTGCTGTGCGCAAGGTGTGCAGCAGAACATGAGAGAGCAGCTCTGGGCGGGTGTTGAGGGGCGGAAGTTCTTGCAGGAGAGAGACGCGTTCATCAAAGGGCAGATCGCGAAATCGTTCGAGGTCGGCCTGGATATCGTGAGGTGTTGTCTCTGACGATTGTACGAGAGACAACACCGCTTTTTTGGCCTCGATGGCTTGTCTCTCTTTGCGCGATGGACCTGTCGATTTTAGGGCTGTGCCGAGAGGTTGTGTGGGGACGAATAGGTTTTTTTTGAGGGCGTCCCCTTCTGTACTGAGTGTGCGCAGGGCGGCGAATTGCAACGTTATTTTTTCGAGGCAATAGCCAAGGATCGGACCCGCCGCAGGTGAAATGTTGTTGTCACCAAGGCCAGGGAGTCCCCAACCTCCAAGACCCATCTTGGGACCTGTGTGACCTTCTGAAAGATGGCTCAATGAAAGAAGTGAGGTTTTCTTTTCTGTGTCTGCCATGTGCTCGTTATCTCCAGACGTGTTTAAGTGTCTCTTTCGACCGTGTAAAACGCGTATTGGTCTCCATGTGTGCCCTGGACTTCCCTTGTGGCTTGCTGTGAATGTGTCTCTTTTGCTGGTGTAGGAAAAAGTCACTGGTGTTGGACAGGATGGAGGAACTGATGTGTTTTGTCAACGTGGTGGAGGGGGAGAACGTCCTGTTGGTTACAGGTGTGAACAGGACATTCGAGGTATGACTAGAATGTACGCATACCCGAGAAGCTTTGTTGCATCAATTGGAACATGGAGCTCATGAGCTGGTTCATCATTTGCATCATGAATTGTTGTCCGCCGTAGATGGGTTGTTGTGTCGTGTTGGGGTTGCTGTTGGGGTTGATGGGGGGTGTACCAACAGTGGGCATGTTGATGCCGGGCATTTGTGGCATTCCCATGCCGGGCATTCCGGGGACGGGGCCTGATGCAGGGAATTCGAGCATGGTGTTCAGACCTTCTTGGGTCATCGCGATGGGATCACCGGATTTGGTCTTGAGGATCTCGCCTTGTTTTTCGGAGCCGACGATCTCGCTTTTTCCGCTGAGGTACCAGTCATTTCCGTCTCCACCGAGGATCGCGACGTCACCATCTTTGGTCGCTGCGTCGACGGCCCAGCGGTCGTTTTTGATGCCAGTGGTCTCTGGCTTGTTTTTGTCGATGCCGGAGATGGTCGCACGTTGGTCACCGTTCATGATGTCGATGCTTTGGCTGACGGTGTAACCATTTTTGCGTGGGGGAGTGGTTTTGACAGTGATTTTGGTGCCATCGGGCAGACCAAAGGTCATTTGTTTTTTGAAGTCCCATTTACCACCATCACTTTCGTGAACGTGGGGGTCGCCCCAGATACGGGTCTCTGCACCTTCAGGATCGATGATCTTCCAAGCCGCGTCTTTTCCTTCCGCGACGATCTTGTAACCGCCGGGCGTTTCGTATCCCGGAGGATCTTGTTGGAATTGTGTCAAGTTGGGTTTCGCGGGGGCTGGTGTTGTTTGTACGGGGGGTTTACCTGTCACTGGGACGAACACGAAGAAGGCGTTGTTGTTGTTGATTGTGAAGGGCATGGTTTGTGTGTTTGTTGGATTGTTGATGCCCGTTGCCAGCGTTTGTGTGCTCATGGGGTTGACGGGATTCATGACACTCTCTGTGGGAGAGGGGACAAAGCCAGGAGTCTGCGCGCCTGGTTGTTGTGCGAAGCCCTGACCGACTTGGGGAAGGGTGCTTGCGGCTGCCGCCTGGAAAAATGTTTTGAACAAGTTGCTCATCGCATTTTTCAGTTGCTCAAGCTGCTGAGTGGGAGCTTGTTGAATGTGATTGGCTGCGGTGTTAACAGCTGCGCCGTAAAAGCCACCAAACTGTTGTGCGTTTCCTTGGATTGTAGTCATTGTCTGTCTCCTGTCCGAATTTTGTGTGCGAATGATTCGCGGAATATATGCCTGACCTCGCTTTTGCGAGGGAAGTTTTTTTGTCGTGCCTCAAACAGAGGTCTTGTTGATTTGTATATTTGTTTTCGGGTGGAGCTTGTGAGAAGTTGTGTGTTTTTTTACAACGGTTTGCAGCGGGAGTAGGGGAAGATACCAAACATTCGCACACTTTGGAATGCAATGTTACAGAAACATTTTTGGGAGGAGCTTTTTGTAATGATTTGTCCCTTCATTATAAATAAAAGGACGGAGGGATTCAGGTGTTGTGGAGGGGATCGATCAGCACTTTACCAGGTTGTTGGGCTTGGCTCATGGCTTGGACGAGCTGTGTGAGAGGGTATGTCTCCGTGATCCACTGTGAGAAGGGGAGCTCGTGTTGTTCGAGGAAGTGGATCGCTTGGGAGAAGGGACCACAGCGAGAGCTTGAGATGTCGATCTCATCGACGACGAGTTTTGTGAGGTCGAGAGAAGAAGGTTGTCCGACAGTTGTTTTTACACAGATCGTGCCGAGTGGGCGGACAAGCGCGAGTGCTTCGGAGAGACCTTCGGGGTTGCCTGTTGCGTCGACGACGACGTCGGCGAGTTGTTGTCCACAGATCTCTCGTAGATGTTGGGGAAGGTCTTGGGAAGGGCTCATCGCGTAGTGTGCGCCAAATTGGAGCGCAAACTTTCTTCGGATCTCGGAGCGAGAGACTGCGATGACTTGAGCGCCGGCTGCACGAGCAGCAGCGATGATCAACAATCCAAGCCTACCTGCGCCGAGGACGACGACATTTTCTCCGTGCTCAATGGGGCGTTGGACAAACGTCTGTAGTGCAGCGGCCATTGGCTCCGTGAAGATCGCGACCTCGTTGGAGAGGCTGTCTGGGAGTGGGTGGAGATTCTGGGCTGGGACGCTGATCACTTCTGCGAAGGCTCCATCTGCCCGCTCGATCCCGATAACTGTTCGTTCTCGACAGTGGTGAGGACGATTGTGCTGGCATTCTGGGCAAAGGTCTTCGCGTTCGTACGCAAGACAGCTGTTGTTGATCTCGACGACAACACGGCGCTGCAACCAACTTGGAGGGACTTCACTTCCTATTTCCTCGACGACGCCGCAAAATTCATGGCCGAGGACGAGTGGCAGGGGGACTTGGTAATGTCCTTCGAAGATCGCGAGATCTGTCCCACATACTCCGGCGAGATGGACTCTTACACGGACCTCATGAGGACCAAGGGGTTGGAAGGCTCGCTTTTGCACTTCGAATGTACGCGGCGCGATCAATGTCATCGCCGTAAATTGTTTCTCCATGAAGATCTTCCTCACTGCGTTTGGAAAACAAGATGTTTTTTTGGATAAACGAATCCATCCAAGGAGACTTTATGTGCGCTGTTGTGTTTCCTTGTTTGTGGACACAATCTCGTTCCTGCTGTTGTGCACGCATTCATGTAGATGTCAACATACTCCACGTTCACTGTGCGAAACACAATCCCACGACAAAAGCCCGACTCATCACCTCGCCATTTACCAATGGGAGCTTGCCCTTGTCTTTGCTTTTGTCTATCTTTATCGATGACCTCTGTGTCATTTTCTGTAGATGATTGATTCAAGATTTCGTTCCTCTGTACACCCACACAGGCTTCTGTGGGACAAGAGGTTTGGGAAGAGATATGCAAAACCAAAGAATGTTATACGCACGATGGTATCTACTTTGCGGTGTGGTCTTGTTGTTTGCCATTGGCACACCTGCATGCCAATGTGGATCAAACCTCATCTCCCCTGATAACTGGGGAAAAAGACTTCTTAGCACCGATCTTCCCGATGATACGCTCCAATTTCCCGAACAATTTGTGAGGGGGGCGCGTACGAGGGAGTTTTTGCTTTACAACGACGGAAAAGAAGATCTTGTTGTCGCTTCCTATGAGGTTTTGAAGACCAAAACCTCCTTCAAGATCGTCAAAGCACCAGAGCTTCCATTTACCCTCAAGCCAGGGCAAAAGCATGGGGTCAAGATCTCCGTCGAGTTTACCAAAGATAACGCTGGTGAGTTCGAAGGCTCCATCGCATTCTTCTCCCCTCATACAAACAACACGGACGCGAGTGATAAATTTTACGTCACCCTCAAAGGGACGTACCGCAAAATTGGTCCCGAATTCCAATGTGGCGAAGTCCTCGACTTCGGCGCGGTCGAAAAAGGTGAGACCAAGATCCTCGAATGTGAGATCCTCAACCAGGGAACTGCCGAGCTGATCATCCAGGGATTCCAATACGAGCGCGAAGAGGGTGGGAAAAACAACGATTTTCGATGGGTCGGACCTGCCTTCCCGATCCGCATCCCACCTAACCGCACAGAGAGCAAGACGATCCGTATCGCCTATACACCCTCTGATTATCCTCCCGCCGAAGACAAGGGCGCCTTTGTCCTTGAGAGCAATCTGCCGATCACCGAGCAAGCCTCCAAGCCACGTTTGAAAGTGGTCGGTAAGATGGCGATCGCGCTCGTACAAATCATTCCGTTGTACCCCGGTTGTAAAGAAGACAAATCCTGTCAGGATATCGACGAGCGCCTCTTCTGTCAGGAAGACAAGGCCGGTCAACAAACGCTCTGTCAGGTCAAAGAAGGCGAAACACCGCTGCTCAAATTTCCTTACACGAGACGCGGAAAAGCCACGACTCGCTCCTTCCTCATTCGCTCTGTTGGAGAGGTCCCGCTCAAGGTCTCCACGCTCCAGTTTGTCGCTCCAACATCAAGCGAGTTTGTGATCCCACCGGAGTTTTTGAAACCCTTTACGTTAGAGCCGAGCAAAGAGCGCATCATCACGTTGCAATACACTCCAAAAGATGCAGTTGTGGATAAAGGGACCTTGCGGGTCTTCAGTAATGACGTTGAAAAACCCGAAGCTGATGTTCTCCTGGAAGGCACACCGACGGGCTGTGACCTGGAAGTGAAGCCCCTTGAGATCACCTTCCCCATCCCAAGCGATCCTAACAAGCCAGACAGCTACCCTGTGAACTTGACCAATTACGGTAACGCCCCCTGTATCCTCTCAAGTATCTACATGAAGTCAGGGCTCGACGACCCGTACAAAATGGCGTCTCTTCCCAAGCCTGACGCCAAGATCGAACCCAACGGTTCGCTCTCATTTACCGTCGCCTACCATCCTTATGGGCGCCGTGAGATCGATTACATTCAGATCGAAAGCGATGACGATGACGAGCCTCTGCTCGAAGTGAAGTTGATCCCACCGCCTGAAGATCCGCCTCGCTGTGAGCTCGAAGCCGAGCCACCCATCGTGCTCTTTCACGAGGTCTCTGTTGGGCGACAAAAGACACTCCCTGTCACGCTCTCCAACAAAGGGAACGCGACCTGTGTGATCACAAGCCTCCGGTTTGACGGCACCAATCCTCCTGGAAATACAGTCTTTTCGCAAGGGAACCCACGTTCTCCATTACCGCTTCGGATCGCACCCGGTGGAAGCGCCGATGTGCCTGTGATGTACCAGCCCAAGAGCAAGAGAAGTGTTTACGAAGGCAAGCTGTTGGTCGTGAGCAACGATCCCAAAAACGGTACGTTGCCTGTCGATCTGAAAGGAACACAAGGGCGCCGTTGTCTCGAAGTTGTCCCCGGAAAGCTCGACTTTGGAAACGCACGCTTTGGTTGTAAAACCCCCACCCAAAAAGTGACCGTATATCACCTCGGGCTATCCGGTTGTCCATCGTCTGTACAGGTGACCAAGGCGCTGCTCTCGAAGACGACCTCTTCGGAGTTTGAGGTCGTCAATCTGCCGAAGCTCCCCTACACGTTGAACGCAGGTGGTACGCCATTTGTGGCTGAGCTCGTTTACAAAGCCAAAGACTACGGCAAAGACGCAGGCACGTTGTTGATCGAGAACAGCTACGCGCTTCAGTCTCCTTTGCTCGTTCCACTCGCCGGAAATGGCGTCTCTTCGCAAAAACAGCGCGATGTCTTCCAACAAGTGCAACGTCCACAAGCTGACATCCTGTTTGTGATCGATAACTCCTGCTCTATGCGTGAGGAGCAACGCAGTTTGGGGAGCAACTTCTCTTCGTTTATCAAGTGGGCGATCAAGCTCAACGTCGACTACCACATTGGGGTCACGACGACCGATAACTCGACACGAGGAGGCAATACGCCTGGTTGTCTGCGCTCATTGGGAGGTGGGAATGGTCGGTTCTTGACACCCAACACGCGAAACAAAGAGACGATCTTTTCAGCTGCGGTCAATGTCGGGACGTCTGGTAGCCCAATTGAGCAAGGTCTGGAAGGTGCTTTCCAGGCGCTCTCACAGCCTGTGATCGACGATCCTCGTTGTAACAAAGGCTTCTACCGAAAAAATGCTTCGCTCTCGATCATCATCGTCTCCGACGAGAAGGATCAGTCTCCTCAGCCGCTTAACTTCTATGTGGACTTCTTCAAGAACTTGAAGGGGACGAGAAATGTCAGTCAGGTACGTGGTTCTGTGGTCGCAGGTCCTCCACCGAGAGGTTGCCGCAATACAGGAACAGGGCGCGCGACAGCCGCACCTCGCTACTGGGATTTTGCGAAACGACTGGGTGGTGTGCAGACTTCGATTTGTCGCGAGGATTGGGGCCAAACACTCAACGACTTGGGCTCTGTGTCCTTTGGTTTCCGCCGTCAATTCTTCTTGACCCGTAAGCCCGATGCGCGAACGATCGTCGTCCGTGTGAACGGCAAACAGATCGCAGAACACCATATCAACGGTTGGATTTACGACTCCGTGTCCAACTCCATCTTGTTCTCCGCCTCCTCAACACCGACACAAGGTGCCTTTATCACAGTCGATTACCAGTCCATCTGTTTGTAGAGACCTCGTTTCGACGAACGTCATGTCGATTGTGCACAAAGCCTCCCCCGATCGTCTCCCTTAGACCGCTCCTCTTACTCTCCCTATGCTGTTGTTTGTTTACGATGATTGTGTGGTGGGATGTGTCCAGTGTCCGCGTTTGCCGCCGGTTTTTTCTTGCAGATGAAGACCATCGATCACCATCGAAGGATCGACGGCTTTGGCCATGTCGTAGAGCGTCAGGCTGGCGATGGAGGCGGCTGTAAGTGCTTCCATCTCGACGCCTGTTTTTCCTTGTGTGTGGACCTCTGCGGAGACGCGGATCGCGTTGTCGCCGACAGGTATAAAGTCGACTTCGATTTTGGTGAGGGCGAGTGGATGACAGAGTGGGATCAAGTCTGCGGTCTTTTTGGCGCCCATGATCCCAGCGATTCGTGCGACCTGAAGGGCATCACCTTTCGGCAGCTTTTGTTCCATCAGGAGTGTGCGTGTGTCGGGTCGCATGAGGACGAGGGCGGAGGCGATGGCGTGGCGTTTGGTGATGACCTTGTGTCCAATGTCAACCATCCGCGCAGCGCCGTCTTTATCGAGATGTGTGAGTGTTCCTTGAGGGGGGTTTGCTTCCAATTGTGGGGTCAGTGTCTCATCTGAGATAGAGTCTTTTTTTTGCGTCACGGATATTTCTCCTTGCCATTATAAATGAATAACACAGATTACCATACACGAATGTAAATCACCCGATATCCAAAAGGAGTCAGACATGTCAGAGGAACAAAAAACACACTGGAAAGTGATCATTTTGGGATCAGGTCCTGCGGGATTAACAGCAGCATTGTATACAGCCCGTGCAGGTCTTGAGCCACTTGTTGTGAACGGTTGGGAGCCTGGTGGACAGCTCACAACGACGACAGAGGTGGAGAACTTCCCTGGGTTTCCAGATGGGATTATGGGACCGGACATGATGGATCTGTTTCGCAAACAAGCGGAGCGTTTTGGGATTCATACGTTGGTTGGGGAGGCTGTTGAGGTCAACCTGACTGAGGATAAGAAAGAGATTGTATTTGATAATGGAGAGACATTAACTTGTGATGCGTTGATCGTGTCGACAGGAGCGTCAGCCAAGTGGTTGGGGCTGGAGACAGAGACGAAGTACCGTGGATGGGGTGTGTCTTCATGTGCGACATGTGATGGTTCTTTCTTTAAGGGCGAGGATATGATCGTGATCGGTGGGGGAGACACGGCGATGGAGGAGGCGCTTTACCTGACGCGCTTTGCATCCAAGATTCATGTCGTCCACAGACGTTCCGAGTTGAGGGCATCTCAGATTATGCAACAGCGTGCGATGGAGCATCCACAGATCAACTTTGTGTGGGACAGTGAGCTCGTCGAGGTGCTCGGAGAAGAAGAAGGACACCACAAGAAGGTTGTCGGTGGACGTGTGCGCAACCGCAATACTTCCGAAGAGACTGTGATTCCTTGTGGTGCGATCTTTGTCGCGATCGGCCACAAACCCAACACGGATATCTTCAAAGGTGTGCTCGATTTGGATGAGAGCGGTTACATCCAGGTGGAAGGGCGCTCGACACACACCAACGTACCGGGTGTCTTTGTCGCCGGTGATGCCGCAGACCATGTCTATCGTCAAGCGATCACTGCAGCGGGAACCGGGTGTATGTCGGCGATCGATGCTGAGCGTTACCTCGCGGTGCTTGGTGTGTGAGGGCGATCTTTGTGAGAGTGTGAGATGAGCCAAGGTGCACTCTATATGATGTAGTGCCTGACAAGATATCGTGAGAAGGGTGGGGAGATTTCTTTTTTGTGGATGTCTTTTCTCGCGGTGTCAGGGGCCAAGATAAGCAAATGAGCGAAGTTCCAGGTTTTTTACTGAAAACATTGACTTTTTGAGTTTTGTCTATATAATCACCCCCTCACATGAATGGAGCCCAGAACACAAGGCTTCTATTTTGCGAAGTTTTGACCTTCCATTCACCCTCCCAACCTCACCAAATTGCATCACATTTGAGCGCAGTCAGTGTGTTGGGGGAACGAAGTCAACAGCACATATCAACAGCACAGAAAGCACCTTCGTTTTCCCTCGATGTATGATCACGAGGTGTGTGTGAGGATAGATAAGATGAAGATCAGGCTCCTCGATCTTTCGACAAGTGAGGAGAAAGAATACGATTGGGATATTGAACAGGCATGGTTGGATCAAGTCTTCAAAGAAGAAGACGAAACCGGTGAGCCGATGTTCCGTTCGTTGTCTCCGATGCACTTGTCAGCATGGTTGTATCGAAATGAGGCAGAGGTCTTTTTTCGAGCCGATCTGAAGGGTGAGTACGAATATTCATGCTCGCGGTGTCTCGCGCCGACCAAAGAGTCATTGCACGTAGAGATGTCGGGCATGTTTCGTCCCCGCGCAGATGGTGAATTTGACGAACCAGAAGATCCATCCGTGTTTTTGTATGCCAATGAAGAGGTCGATTTCTCTCCGGTTATCCGAGAGAGCATCGTCTTGCAACTGCCCCTTAACCCTGTATGTAAAGAAGACTGTGCGGGGTTATGTGCGGATTGTGGCGCCAATCTCAATGAAACAACTTGCCAGTGTGAGGAAGAGAAGATCGACCCACGTTGGGAAGCGCTCCGTGCGATTCGAGATGCGTCCAAGTCCTCGTAACCATAAACACCTGTACATAGATTGATTGATAGGAGATAGACAGATGGCAAATCCAAAGAAACGAACTTCTTCGCGCAAGCGTAACACCCGCCGTTCGCACATCCGCTTGAAGGCCATGGGGACTGTGACCTGCACCAACTGCCAAGAGTTGAAGCTGCGTCACCGCGTATGCCCAAGCTGCGGATTCTACAAAGATCAAGTTGTCGTCGAAACAGCCATCGATTAATCGCTGAGTCTTAGGATGAAGCGTTGGGGTTTTCTATTCCCTGGTCAAGGCTCACAGGCGATCGGGATGGGGCAGGCGTTTGCAGACGCCTTCCCCATCGCGCAAGAGACTTTCGCTGAGGCGGAAGACGCGCTTGGTTATTCCCTCTCCACGCTCTGTTTTGAGGGACCCAAAGAGAGACTGCGCCAAACGGAATACACACAACCGGCTGTATTGACTGTCAGTGTTGCTGTTGAGCGTGTCCTACGCCAACAATACGGATCGTTGCGTCCTGTGATGGTCGCTGGACACTCCCTCGGTGAGTTCTCCGCGCTCGTCGCGGCTGGTGCGTTGACGCTTCCTGACGCTGTCCGAGTCGTCCGCGAACGTGGCCGCCTGATGCAAGAAGCCGTGCCCGATGGTGTCGGTGCAATGGCTGCTGTTGTTGGACTCCCTCTCGAAGACGTTCAGACGATTTGTCAACAAGCTGCTGAAGACGAAATCTGCGTCCCCGCCAATATCAACTCTCCCCAACAAATCGTAATTTCAGGTCATCAAGCTGCGGTCGAACGCGCACGCAGTCTTGTGCGCGAGCATGGGAAACGTGCCATCAGCCTCGAAGTCAGCGCACCTTTCCATTGCCCCCTGATGCAACCTGCTGCGGATGGATTGGCAAAGGTCCTCGACACCATCGACATCAAGGACCCCACATTCCCTGTCGTCAGCAACGTCGACGCACAACCCTATCAATCTGCCGATGTTGTCCGTCAACGACTGTTCTCACAAGTTACCTCGCCCGTCCGCTGGGTAGACTCTATCCACACCATGAATGAAGCTGGTATCACCCATTATCTCGAACTTGGTCATGGACGCGTCTTATCCGGGTTGCTTCGACGCATCTCCAAAGAGCGACCTTCACTTCCTGTCGGCCAACCAAAAGATCTCGAAAAACTTTCGGAATGGCTCGATACCTCTGCGTCAACATGATATAGTAGCGGGCGGAGTTCACAACTATCCAATCTTCACCAATGGGATGTTGCCAGATTCAGTCTCTATCCATTCTACATCAAGCACAACGCGGATGGCTTTGCTATCAATCATACGAAAACGAAAGCTCGTCCTCATCATGGGAATCCCTGACAATCAGGGCACTCATCTACCATATGGAAGTTCTGCGTTGAAGGTGTCTGCCACTCTGGCTTGAACCAAAAAGGAGTCATCCGTGAAGGAAGAACAAACCAAGAAAAGCACTGGATCCCGCCGCAAAAGCAGCTCCAGAAGCAGCAAAACTGGGACCTCTAAATCCAATACGCGCTCATCATCCTCCCGCGGCCGAAAGCCCTCTTCGCGTTCTTCTTCGAGCAAGACAAAGTCGACCAAGTCCGCCGCGCCCAAACAAGAGGCCAAAAGCGAGGCCAAAGAAGAGACCCTCTCAAAAGAGGAACTCCGCGCTGAGCTCGAAAGCTCTCAACGTCCATACTCCGAATGGACCATCCTCTCCGACGCAGTCCTCAAAGGTGTTCTCGATCGTGGCTATACCGATCCCACACCCGTCCAAGCCGCGTCCATCGAACACGCGCTGACCAAACGCGATCTCGTCGTGCAAGCCAAAACCGGGACCGGAAAGACCGCCGCCTTTGGTATCCCACTCCTCGAAATGGTCGAGATGGGACGTCAAGGACCACAAGCGCTTATCCTCGCTCCCACACGCGAGCTCGCTAAGCAGGTCGCTGACGAACTCGAAAAATTGTCGACACCCAAAGGAGTTCGTATCCTCCCCATCTACGGTGGTATCAGCATTAACGAGCAAACTCGTCGCCTCGAAGAAGGTGTCGAAATTGCGGTTGGTACTCCCGGTCGTGTGCTCGACCACATCCGACGTGGAAACCTCGATCCCACACTTATCCGCTTTGTCGTCCTTGATGAGGCCGATGAGATGCTCTCGATGGGCTTCTACATGGAAGTCGCAAATATCCTCGGCGCTTGTCGTGAGCGCGAGCAGTTGATGCTCTACTCAGCGACCATGCCACCCGATATCGAAGGTCTCATTCGACAATTCCTCGACGGTCCCTTGCGTATCATGGTCAGCGGTGGAGATCGGAAAGTTGAAGGGATTCAACACCTCGTATACTTCGTGAACCCGAGCCTTCCAAGACCTCGTAACATGCTCTACATCATCGAGCACGTGGGTCCAGGACAGAGCATCATCTTCTGTAACACGCGAAACGATGTCGCGCTCTTGTCTTCCTACCTGATCCGACAAGGCAAACACGCCGAATCGATCAGCGGAGATATGGACCAAAGAGACCGCGAAAAAGTCATCCAAAAACTCCGCGATGGAAAGGTTCAATTCCTCATCGCGACAGACGTGGCCGCACGAGGTATCGATATCTCCGGCTTGACACACGTCTTTAACTACAACTTCCCCACCTCTCTCGACCTCTACTTCCACCGCGTCGGTCGAACTGGACGTCAAGGGAAAGAAGGGCAGGCGATCTCTCTGCTGACAGGCTCCGACACCTTCCTCGTCGCGCAGCTCAAACGCATCCACAAGATCAGCCCCAGTATCGTCACATTGCCTTCGCCCAAAGAGATCGTGCAACACGCTGCTGCACGCCACATCAACGGCATGTTTGAAGAGGCAATGCAACATCTCGTCGAACCCTTCTTACCTCTCGCTGACGCCATTAACGGAAGCGAACGTGGACGCTTTATCACTGCCTATCTCCTGAAGCTATACCACGAAGGTCACTGGCAACAACTCCAAGAGAGCCTCAAAAATATCGACGCACCCGAACAACTCGAAGCACAACAGCCTGAGGCCGAAGTGAAAGAGGCTCCCAAGGCAAAAGAAGCTCCCAAGGCAAAAGAAGCTCCCAAGGCAAAAGAGGCTCCCAAAGCGAAAGAGACCTCTGCTGACGACGCAAAAGAGTCCGAAGAAGCAACGGCTGCTGAATTTGTGAGGGTCTACTTGAGTGTCGGTTCCTCCGAAGGATACGACGCAGAGTCTCTTCGGGATATGGTCTCTGGAGAGGCTGATATCGATCGCGCTACGTTGGGTGCGGTACAGATGGAACGCCATCACTCCTTCATCATGATTCGCGACGATGTCAGCGGCCATGTGATCGAACTCTTCCAAGAGAAGCCTGTTGGCGATCACCGTGTCACTGCCGAAATTGCGAAGAAATCTTCCCGCTCACGTTCCCGACGTCGCTAACCCAATATATCCCCCACCAAGCCACACATCGCGTGACCATAGGTCGGACATTAAGCCCGAACCTACGGTCGTTTCGTTGCTGACGCGATATTTCCTCCACCAAGCCACACATCGCGTGACCATAGGTCGGACATTAAGCCCGACCCTACGGGATCTTATCGTAAGCCGCTCTTTCTGCCAAATCGTCCCCACACAGTTACAGTTCGGATATAAAGCCCGACCCTACGGGGTCTTATCGTAAGCCGCTCTTTCTACCAAATCGTACACACGTTATCGTAGGTCGGATACAAAGCCACAACCCTTGCAGCCAGGGAACTGTTGTTTCAGACAGTATGCCAAATGAATTGGGGGATATTCTCTGGCGTTTGTGGGGGGGGGGTTGCTGTGATAGGGAAACATGAACACGGCGAAGTGGCTATCTTGCAAAGTAAGTGTACACGTTCGAATTGACATTTTCCCCGTAGGGTCGGGCCTTGTGTCCGACCTACGATGGCGGGAGAGGATGACTTGTGTGTTGGTCGAGGGGAAGTTGGTGTCGAAAAGGAGAGGAGCGTTGTGGAGGGGATGATTAGAAGATGTGGTCGACGTTGAGGTAGAATCCAAGTCGGTTATCAGACAAGGACTGCGCGACATCAAGCCGGATCACGAAGGTCGAACCCCACTGTACACGAAGTCCACCACCTACACCGTATTTGATACCCAATCCTTCACCGTCGATGTCTTTTTGGATGTTGTTGTTGGCGTAGCCATAATCACCCCAGACACGACCTGCATCGAGGAACGCGATGAAGCCGAGGTTAAAGCGCTGACTTCCGATATTGAATGGGATCGCTTTGATGCGCAGCTCCAGGTTTCCGAGGATTTTGGCTTTACCGTAGTAGCGCAACCACGCAACACCACGGGTACTTGAGCCACCACCTGGACCTTCACCTGGAAACAAACCACCAAATGTTGGCAATTCATAGAGTGGTACATCGCCAAACAGTACATCCCCAATCAATCGGGTTGCGATGACGAGATAGTCTTTCCAAATGGAGAAGAAGAAGCGCAAGTTGGTGGACACACCACCGTATGTGAAGGGAAGCCCGAGTCCCTGTCCTACACGCGCGGAGACTTCTAGAAAGTGTCCCTTCATCGGGACAAACTCACTGTCACGGGTATCCCACAAGATCCCAAGTGTACCTGTCACGACGCCGTGATTTTGTGTCCCTGTGAGGGTGTTTTGTACATACTTGGAGCTTTCGAGACCGTTGCCTTGGATATCTTCTTCGAGCTTGCTGTCTTTGTAAATCTCGGGGATGTTGTATTGGAAACGAAGACTGACAAAGGTCTCGACGATGGTCTTCTTGTCGCGGTACATTTTGATACGTGCGGCGCTCTGAAGGTACGGAAACATTCGACTGTATTGTTGATAGCGCAGGGCGCTGATGTAGTCGTCTCGTTGGGTCTCTGGATCGAGAGCTGCCCAGGGCTCTTTGTAGGGGGAGTTGTTTCCGAGTCCGTAGTAGCCCGATGTGGAGAAGAGCGAGAAACCGACGCGAGAGTCCAGTCGGAGTAAGCCACCTGCAAGACCTGGAAGATCGAGGCGGATGTAATCATCGTGGTAGGGGAAGATTGGACCTGTCTGGAGGAATTGCACCGTCGCGTAAAGCAAGAAGACGAGTCGCCATTGGTAGGGTTTGTATCCTTCCTTGAATTGGACGACTGTACCGAGAAGACCAAAGCCAAGACCTGTATCGATGGAGTAGTTGACGGCAGGTAGCAACCCGATCTCAAGGCGATTTGGGTCTTTCTTTTTCTTCTCTTTCAGGCGCCCTGTGGCCTTTAGGGCGTTTCCTGCCGCGCGCTTGATTGGGCGTTTTCGAGCTTTTTTGGTTGTTTTTTTGGCTTCTTTTTTGGCGTCCGCTGCGGCGACCTTTGTGGCGTGACTCTCTGCTTGGGAGAGTGGAGGGGCAACACACAGCAAGAAGAGTGCGGCTATGTAGGATGAACATAGCTGAAAGACAAGGCGTTTTGAATGGGAAGGAACGACAACTCGTGGCATCTTTACATGTCCTCAGTAGGGAAATTCGATATCTTCGATCAGGTTGTGTTTTGACATCCCCCAAGATTTCCAGAAATGGCGGGGATTGTCAATGTTTTTTGGTGTCTGTGTGGATGGAGAAGAGTGGGATTATTGAGAGGGTTTGGAGCTTGGGGAGAGTAACTCTTTGTAGTGTGTGAAGAGGCGGATACCACGGAAGCGTTTTTGTGTGGCGTTGGCTTTTGTCACGTTGTGGATGTAAATGGCGAGGACCTGCTTGGGGTAGAGGCGCCGGATCGCGGCGTAAATTTCGGGATCTTTTTCTCCACTGTCACCAACAAGGACAAACCGGTGTTTGGGATAAGCCTTGAAGATCTCTCGGATCGCGTCCGCTTTGTATTTCGTCTGGTGGAGTAAGCTGTACTTTTCCTGGCCGGACAGACGCTTCATGTTGAGCGAGCCGACGGGAAAGTTATGGTGTTGGAAGATCGCGAGCATGCGGTCCAACAGTTGGACAGGGGAACCTGAGAGATAGTGGAGCGTCGTGGGGCCTTTGTGTAGCTGGCGAAGTGCATCAAGGGCGTGGGGGAAGATGCGGACTTGTGAAGGGTTGGAGAGCAGCAGCTTGCGGAGCATTTTGCTCTTTTTGTAGACGAAGGTCTCGATCAACGTGTCGTCGATGTCACTGATGATGCTGATCCCAGGCAGATCGGAACCCTGAAGCATAAACGCGTGTGTTGGTGTCCCTTGCAGCTTCTGCTTTTTGGGCCAGGCGAGCTCTGCGACAACTGGTAAGACTCCCCACTTCTTGAGCGCTTTGTCCGGCATCATTTGGTAGGTACGGTAACCAAGGGTGTGTTTACTCGGTGTCGTCGGCTGGGATGTGCGCGTTGCTGGGCGACTGCTTGGAGGGAGCTGAGTTGGTTGCACAAAGGTCGCGTAAAAGTAGCCCTTTTTGTCTGCGAGGACGACTTTTTGTTTGTTTTGAAAGCTGACACGGACACTCGCATAGGGGATATACTTTCGTGTAAAACGCCGAATCATCGCCATCATTGAGCCTAGCCGTCCCTGCTTTGCGGTGCCTTTGATAAAACGACTTTTGCGGACAATGCGTCCTTTGATGACACATCTTGTCCCAGCGCAGTAGCCAGGATACACGTGAATGTCGACTTTCTTGGTTCGTGCTTGTGCCGAGGTGTTGGCGAAGAACGCAAAACAAAGTCCAAACCAGGTCAATGTGTGGGAGAGTCGAAGGATATCCATTGGTTTTCCTGTGTGTGATGAGGTCATTCACCTGCCAAAGAAGACGATCGCACCGGCTGCAAGAAGCCCAATCACGATTGGGATTAAGAAGAGCATCCAGGTCGAGCGCATGGCTGGCTTTTTGCTGTGTGCGGTGAGTGTCTGCGAGGGATTGACAGCCACTGTATCCACAGAGTCCGTTGTCGAGATCGGTCCCATTGTTATCCCTTGAAGGGACATTTGAGAGGTCTGTTCGATGTCATAGGAAGGTGGTGTCGATGTGGGGAGGCTATGCGCGGGGGGAGTGTGGTGCCACTCTGTTGGTGCGTGAGGGCTGTCATGTTGGGCATACTCAGGAGCGGCTGCGAGGTAGTCCGAGGGCTTCATCTGGACTGTGGCGAGTGTCTCTGGATCAGGAGTCTGGAACTCTGTAGGTGCATGCTCTTGTGCGCGGTGTTGTCCGTACTGAGAAGAAGGTTCAGCGGCCTTGTAATCGTCGATGGACATCGACGTCGTGTCGAGTAGCCACTCTGGTTGGTGGTGTGTGGTTTGTAACACAGCGGCATCGGGGGCCAGTCTCTGTTGTGTTTGGCGTGAGGGCTCAGAGGTCGATACAACTGGCGCTGCTGAGACGTCCTGTACATTGGCTTTTGTATGTCTCTCTGCGCTTTGTGACGGAGCAGGTGGGGCCCAATCTTGAAGCTGTGCGGTCTCTCTTCGACGCGGCGCTTGTGCAGAGGACACTTCTTGTGGCTTGGGAGGCGCCCAACCATCGAGTTGAGAGGTTCCCTCTTTGGCTGGCGTCGAGAGTGGTTGGGGGGTGTGTTTGGTGGAGACCTCTTCCATGTATTGTTGAAGGGTCTCTTCGTGGATGTGTCTAGGAATGTATGGGAGGAGGGCTCGATAATAATCTCTTGCGTTTTGAAAGCGATGAGATGGATCTTTTGCGAGTCCTTTCATCACGATGTCAGAGATCTCTTTGGGCAGGTCGGGGGTGAGCTCGTGTGGTGGGATCACCTTTGACTCACGCACCTTGTCGAGGACGATGAGATCGTTGTCTCCGTCAAACAGTCGGTGTTGTGTGAGGAGTTCCCAGAGGACGATACTCATCGCGAAGATGTCGGCGCGTTGGTCTACCTGGCTTGTATGGGTCTGTTCGGGGGCCATATAGGAGACCTTCCCTTTGAGGACGCCGGTGGCTGTTCTTTTCGCGCTTTGTGCCATTTTGGCGATCCCAAAGTCAGCGACTTTGACCTCGCCTTTGTGTGAGAGCAGAATATTGTGAGGGGAGATGTCGCGGTGGACGATGTGCAGACTCTCCCCTTGATGAATGTATTCGTGGGCGTAGGAGAGTCCCTTGAGCGCCTGTGCGATGATGTACAAAGACAACTCGTAGGGGATCAGCCGTTTGTGGTTGCGGCTGCGTGTGTTGAGCCGTTTGAGATCAACTCCTTCGACCCACTCCATCGCGAGGTAGTAGATATCATCGACGCGATCAAAGTCCGTGACCTGTACGATATTGGGGTGGGAGAGCATGGCCGCGAGCTTGGCTTCGTTGATAAACATCTGCACAAACTCTTGATCTTCGCATAAGTCCGCGTGAATACGCTTGATCACGAGATCTTTTGAGAAGCCTGCTGCTCCGACAAGTTTGGCGCGGAATATTTCGGCCATGCCGCCCATCGCGAGGCGGTCAAGGAGCTGATATTTGCCAAAGGTTTGTCCTGTTGGACCCGACATGTTTGTTTCCTATGGTGGACTGAAGGTCACGGGAGTCATCACGCGATGCGTTTTGTCGTGTGTTGCTTAAACGTCGCTTGGTGGCCTTATGTGTCTTTTTGGCGCTTGCGATTTTGAAAGGCTTCCATTTTTTCGGGGGAGGCCTCGGTCTGGTAAGTTTGCTTCCACTCGCTGTAAGGCATCCCATAGACGTACTCTCTGGCCTCATCGTAGTTGAGCGGAGCAGCTCTCTCTTCAGCGGCCGCGACCATCCATTTGGAGAGACAGTTGCGACAAAAGTCTGCGAGGATCATGAGGTCGATGTTTTGTACATCTGTGCGTTCTTGCAAGTGTTTGACGAGTCGGCGAAAGGCGGCGGCTTCGATCTCTGTTTGTGTTTGTGGATCCAATGTGTTCTCTCCGCGAGGGTTGAGTGGTTGAAAAAAATCGTGTGCAGTGTAGCATATTTTTGTCTGGTTTTCTTTTTCTCCCATCTGAGCAAAGAGCGAAGTAGGGACATTACGGAGCACGTAAAACGATGAGCGATCGAAAGAATGATATCCGTCGCCGAGAGGATACCTTGACTGAGGAGCGGATCAAAGCGAAAAAGCCCCGCATGTACAAAGTCATTTTGCACAACGACGACTTTACGACGATGGAGTTTGTGATCGACATCCTGATGAACCTCTTTCGCAAATCACACACTGAGGCGACGAAGCTGATGTTCGATGTACATTACAAAGGTGCATGTGTGGCAGGCGTGTACACGAGGGAGATCGCCGAGACGAAGGCCGATCAAGTGATTCAATATGCCCGCAAGCAAGAGCACCCATTTATGGCAACCGTCGAGCCTGCGTAAGTCGTCTTTTCAGGACGAGTCAGGGGAGGATGGGGTCTGTGCTGTTGACGAGATGCATCCCTTGGGCCTCACACTCCGCGAGGAAGGTTTCGGCGATTGCGGGGAAGTCAGGGCCACCAGGGGCAGCGGGGACGGGACTCATACAGTCTTTGAGGATGTAGATTTTCCCGATATCTTGGGGGTTGGTTTGGAGAATCCGTGTCGCGAGAGAGGAGAGGGTGGCTTTGACACAGTGTGAGCTGGCTTCTCCCCATACGTAAATGCGGTCATAAGAGAGGAGCTTGTGAAAGAGATCTTCTCTGAAATGACCGACCTGCTCGCCATCGATCTCTTTGACCTCTGGTTCGAGGACTGAGTAGTTTTCTGTAAGAGGGTGCGTGCCTTTGGTCTCAATGTGAAAAGGAGTTTGTCGCACAAAGCTATGGTAGAGCGCGGCCTCCATGACGAGCGGTACGAGGGCGTGGGATAGACCGCCAAGTAGGCAGTGGTAGGGCCAGATCATCAACTGATACTTTCCATTTGCTTCGAGCTGTCGGACGTACTCTTGTGCCTTCTCAGGAGCGTGTGCTGGCTGCCACTGTCCGGCTTCGATGGCTTCAAGGGTGATGATCGTGAAGGGCGCAGGTGGGGCACCTGTCCGATCTCGCCAAAAACTGGGGTGAAAGATCTGTTGGGGAAAATGCGTGTCGAGAGAGAATGAGAGATGGCTGATGCGGTCGATGTGTTGATAGAGAAAGCGAACCGCACGGACCATATCATCGGTGGCGCCTGGAACTTCGAGCGCGGCACCTGGATGGACAAAGCCAACCTGACAGTCGATGCCAAAACATGCGATACGCAGTGGATCATCTTCGACGGGCACAGGAGCGTGTTCGGCCCTCCATGTCGAGGCATGTTCGGCGATCAATCCTGCGCGCTCTTGCCAGAGCTCGCCGACTTTGGAGAGGTCGACAAAGGATGGGAGCGGGTGGCGTGTATAAGGCATCGTCGTTCCTTTGTGTGGCGGTGATCAGGACTTTTGGTTATGGCGACTTGGGTAGATTGTAGGTGGGCGGTGCGCGAGGGCTGTCATCGTGTCTTGCATCGGTAGATGATAGTGACGTGTCCCCTCACGCTTGGCGATCGCTGCTGCGACGGCCGCGGGCACTGCGATAATGCCAATGGTGCCGCTCATCTTTTCTTTTTTGGCGTTGGACTGCCGAGTCAAAGCCTTGATCTGGAGATGTGGGATGTGCGCAGGAGGTAACATGCCGAGCTGACTTAAGCTGGTGAGTTGAGGAAATCCTTCGCTGATGGGGTGGTACTCTGTAAGAGCGAACCCAAGCCCTCGGTGAATGGCACCCTCTATCTCGTGGAGTGTGCTGATGGGATCGCTCGCGCGACTGACATCGTGAACTGCGCTAAAGCGGCGAATCCGACCACTTGCTGGATCGAGGACGATGACTTGAACGGCGTAGTCGATCGCATCGTATTGTGGCAGTGATGTGTTGTGGTGGGGGGAGGGCGGTGGGTAGATCCCGCGGAACGTGCGCTCAAGAATTGATTCGTTTTGTTCGATGGTGCCTTTGAGCAGGAGCGCGGCTTCTCTTGCTGCACCGGTGAGCAAGATGCGCTGTGCTGGAGAAGGGGGCTGGGGGGCCGTCTCTTGGGCATCCACGGAGAGGTGAAATTGGTTGCGGGGGAGTCCGCTCTCTTGTGAGACGATCTGTAGGAGCGCTTCGGTGAATTCTTTATCGACCTCTTTGTGGGGGAGCTTGACGAAGATGGTGCCTTCCTCGTCGACTGCGAGATCAAGCCTCGTGTTGTGGGGGTCGACGTTTTGTGAGCTGTGTCCAAACATCGCACAAGAGATCCCGGCGAGGTCGATGTTTCTGTAATATGTTTCGCGTATCGCTTCGAGCGCTGGGACGATGCTGCAATCTGAACCCACCTGTTGGCCGTTTGGTAGTGTATCGCCTGGTTGCAATGCGTTGCGGTAGCGAATGGCCCATCCGTCGATTTGAAGGCGTTCTGCGAGTAATTCGATCGCACCTTCAAGGGCGAAGGTGATCTGTGTGACCCCTGTGTCTTCGTAGTATGCGGTGCTTGGATTGTTGGTCGTGACAGCTTCTGCGAGCAGGTCGTAAGAAGGGATACGGTAGGGGCCACAGGCGTGTAGCAGCGTGTTTTGCAGCATCTGTCTGATGTAGGCGGATTGGCCGCCTCCGTCGAGGAGGGCGCGTACACGTAACGCTGTAAAGTTGCCATGCTCGTCACTTGCGAGTGATACATGCATACGGAATGGTGGATGTTTTGGTGTAAAGCGCATCGCGTCTTCTCGGTTGAGGGCGAGTTTGACGGGGCGCTTGCTGCGATGTGCCATTAACGCAGCATAGATCTCAAGGCGAGGTTGTTGATGATATGAGCTTGTGTGGCTTCTTCCTTGACGACGTACTTCGATCTTCTCTTCTTGCAACGAGAGATGACGTGCGATCTCTTTTTGTACCTCTTTGGGGTGTGGGTGGGAGGTATAGACGTGAAGGATGTCTCCTTTTTGGGGGACAACGACACAAGAGGGCAACGGTAAGAATGCCGGCTCAACGTGTGGTGTGTACCATGTGCCCGAGACGACGAAATGTGCGTCTTTAAGCTCCGTCGTGACCTGTCCATGGGTCAGGTGATGGCGAGCCTGGACGTGCATGTCGCCGCGCTGACGGAGGTATTCTGTGTTTGTAAAGGGTTCCACTGGATCCGCGACGACGCGAATGTTTGCGAGCCCTGCGAGCGCTGCCTCTGGCGTCTCTGCCGCCACCAATGCGATGACATCCGAGGCGCACATCGTCTCTTCAAGCAGCCCCACGAGGGGTCTATTCGAGAGTTGGTCATGGCCCCGAAATGGAGATGCTGGGCTCTCGATATCACTTGCGCCGAGGATCATTGAGACATGTGGGATGGTTCGTGCGATCGAGAAGTCCAGCTCAAGGATGTGTGCTCTCGTAAAGGGTGTAAAGAGCAAGGAGCCGTAAAGCATATTGGGAAACTGAAGATCATCCGGAAAGGTCGCTTCGCCAGAGAGCAAATCGATGACTTCAGGGAGGCGAACGCTCTCCGTTTTTAACCTTGGGAGCTTCTCTTCACCTTCGCTGTCGAGTAATTCATAAACGTCCTTCTCTTTGCCTTTTCGCTGCGAAGCGGTCAGCTCTTCGATGACATGTTGCCATGCGAGATAGCCTGTACATCGGCAGGTGTGCTGTCCAAGCATGCGCTGCAAGGTCTTACGTGGGAAGGTCTCATTTTCTCGACATTGTGCGTGAAGACGCATCACCAAGCCTGGAACACAGAATCCACACGCTGTACCAGCGCGCGAGAAAACGTCGATGTATCGCTCTCTCTCCTCTTCCGAGAGGCCTTCTAGTGTGACGATCTCTTTGCCAACGAGCTCACCCATCGTCAATTGGCAGGCGTGCTCGGGTGTGTCATTGACCCACACTGTACAAGCACCGCATTCTCCGGTGTCACAGCCTCTTTTAGCCCCTTGTAACCCCATCTGCTCACGCAATACATCCAACAAGCGCTGTTGCTCATGACCTGGAGAAAGTGGATACGGTTCTCCATTTAAATACCAATGTTGTACACTTGATGAGCTCATAAGTCTGGACCTTTCAAAGCAGATCTCTGTAAAGTGATAAGTGGGACCGTCAACAGCGCCCACGCGGAGCCAGAACGTCTCGGTAAGTCCTTAAAAAAGAGGCTCTGTAAAAGAGAACGAAGCGTAAGGTCTCTTTGTCAATTGTTCTGTGTAGCGATGCTTCACAACACACTACGCATCAACCGCAATGATCATTGTCATCAACCATTCGTAGATGTCAAGCAAGTGAGCATGATCTCGCTGGTGGAATGAATTCACGCATGTTCTGGTTCAAAAGATGACCGTTTTGTCGCTTTTCTTCGGGGAAGTCATCATGACTTACTCCCTGTCTTTGTGGTGGTCAAACCACGAGAATAAGCCTTCGCCCCTTGAAAATATGTAGATATCGAACTATCAAAAGATGGATCTGTTTCATATCTTCCCAAAAAAAGAGCGCATCCAACGATGATGAATATCCCGATAGAACGATACCTCGCTCATCACTTGGTGTCGACGACAGGTGAAACACATAGAGGAGACCTTCAAAACCATGCAGAATGACGAAGGAAAATCCCCTTCCTCCAAAGCATCCACGGCTGAAGAGGAACACTCCAAATCAACAGATACACATACGCCCTCGTCCCCCAAAAAGGACGAAGAGAGCGCCAACATAAAAGATCCATCCCAAGAGACAAACGCTTCACAACAACCCTCCACAAAAGAAGCGTCTTCCACAAAGCAGACTCCTGAAAAGGAACAGGCTTCCGACAAAGAGGAAGTCTCCGAGAAGGAAGAGACCTCCAAAAAAGAAGAGGATACTCCCAAGAAGGAAGCTGTCTCCGCGAGAGATGATGATTCCTCCGCGAGAGATGATGATTCCTCCGCGAGAGATGATGATTCCTCCGAAAAAGACGAGAAATCTAGTGAAAACGCTGTCCTGTCGGATGACGCATCGCTCGAAAAAGACGATGCTTCGGAGAAGGAGGAGCCAAAGTCTTCTGATAAAGATGCGCAGAAGGTCGAGCAAAAGGACAAGAGTGTCTCTGACTTTGTGGACAATTTAGAGGAGATGATGGATGTCTCTTTGTCCAAAGAGAAGGAGACAAAGAGCAAGGACATGCTCCCAAGCGTCGAAGTTTCTGTTGAGGAGGCGAGGGAGGAGAGTGAGGAGGTCCGCCTAAAGCGCGCTGAGCGTCGTGGTCCAGGCTTTACGACGGATGACCTGAGTCCTTTTGAGTTCGACGCACGTCAGACAGGCAAGCGCCTCGAATATGCAGAGGGTGTGAGCGCTGAATATGGTCGGGTGAAGTGGTCCAAGAGCGCCTCCAAGGTTTTCTCAAGTGAGGAAATCTACGACATCCTACAAGATCCCGAAGATGGTGTGTTGTTGTTGCGTCATCGCTCGATGAGAAAAATCTTTCACGGTATGCTCGACAATGACAACAAGCAGGTTCCAGACGGTTCGACTGTGTGGTGGCTTGATACTGAGGAGTTGATGAAGCATCTCGCGAAAGTGGAGCCTGACACATTCGAAGAGTTGTCCTCATTGGAGCTGCCCGAGAAGATGATCGTGATGGAGCAGTTCTCAAAGAGAGAGACTGAGCGAGAGCCATCGGACTGGATCTTCAGACATTTTTGGTCCTCTTGTGTGGTCGGTGATTTGATGGCGCAGTGGGAAGAGCTTGCGATCGAACCGACTGAGTTCATCGACCAGATTGGTTCGGGGCTCTTTCAGCGCATCAGCCAATCGTATACCGAGGCGCGGTACTTCTTTAATCCGAACGATCAGCGAGAGGTTGTGCGCAATATTGTTGCGTGGTGGTCGATGTTTGGTGTCTTTGCTCCGGTCATGCGCAAGAAGAACTTTCGCGATATCGATGAGGTCAAGTTGTCGGCGTGGCTGAAAGAAAAAGGCCTGAATATCGAAGCAGCGGTCAGGCGACATCAGCCAGAGGTCGACATTCACATCCCCGTCCATTTGATCTCCAACAGCGTGGATCTGCGCCTTGTGATGCAGTCCCCCACAAAAGGTGTGTTCCTCTTTCACCAACGCTCTCGACGACGGATTTTTCTCAACCGCATGGGATTGCACCGGATGCAGGCTCCACCTGACACACCTGTCGTCAGGATGCGTGGTGAAAACTTTCGTCGCATCTTGTTTGAAGAGGACCCCGAGCTGGCGATTACGATCGCGAACGTCGAGCTGCCTGAGTACATTTACATTTTGGAGCTGTTGCCCAACCGTTTCTTACGTCGAGCACACCCCAACCATGTCTTTTGGCGATATTGGTCGTGGCTGACGGTCGGATATTTGTTGACGCAGTTCGACGCGCTCGAGATCAAAGCAGACGAGGTCAGGCGTGAGATCGGCCACTCTGCCTTTGAGGAGATTCGTATCTTCTTGGAGCGAGAGCGGTATCTCTTTGATCCGAGTGATGACGAAGAGGTCGTCGCGCAGTTTGTGTGTTGGTGGGCGATGCTTGGACAATTTGCGCCACAGCAACGTCGCGCGCAATTTCCCTCTGTGGAGGAGAGTCAGTTCGATATATGGGTCAAAAAGCAGGGACTCAATATCAAGAAAGCGATGCGCGAAAGTCGTCCCAACGTCTACAACGAAATCCCCGTACAACTCGATCCCCCCGAGGCCGAATCTTTGCCCAAGTGGGAGGCGCCCTCTTGGTTGCGCTTTCTGTCCGAAGAGGACGGGGAGAGCGCACGTAAAAAATGTGTCGCCATCAGTCAGGATCAGTACCGCAACCACGACCAACAAACGGAGAAAGAGACCAACCGTCCTTTTGTCTTTGAGTTTTCGTGGTTGTTGTTGACGAGTTTTGTGTGGTGGTTGCGTGCGCGTTTGTGGGGGCAGTTTGTCTCTAGTTTACCCGGACGCTTCGAGGGCGCGACGTGGCTCAAGAAGCTCACCGCGAGGCACGCAAAAGGTATTCAGATCTTTGAATTTTCTCACCATTTGTATTGGGCGTTGCGAGAAAAACGACGCGGCAATGCGGTCGAAGCGGCGGTTCAATTTACCGAAGCGCTCAACTTCTATCGTGTGTTTGCCAATCCTGACGACCCGCTCTTTACGCGCCTGAAGAGGGAGATCAAGGACCATCTTGGCGATGTACACGAACATTTTGTCGAGACACACGGGATCAAGAGCGCAAAACACCAGCAGGCTCTTCGAGAGATGCTCACGCAGCTGATCGCGACCCCTCTGTCTGAGCACGTTGGTCGACAGGCCGCCGCCATCTTGAAGGTCTTTCAGCGCTCTTATCTGGACAAAGAGAGGCAGTTTTTTACGACGCGTTTGATGCGCTGGTTGTTTAGCTTTGGAAAACAACCCATTCAGTTAAAGCTACAGCGACATGGGCTTGTTCGTTCACTGCGTTATCTACAGTCCACGCATCAAAAGCTGTCCTTGTTGCCACTCAGCGACGAAGTACAAACACAGTGGGAAGATGCGCTGCACGCGGCGCTTGAACACCTGGAGGATGAGCTGCGCGAGGAGTTTCGTCCGGAGTTGATGGAGGCGATGTCTGCGGCTGGCTTCCACGCGATTACGCACCCTGAGCGCGTCGCGCTCGCGAAGATCTGTGAAGAGTTGATCGACTTTGTCGTGCACCGTGGGCTCTTTACATTCTCGGATGTGCGTGACGTGATCAGTCGAAATGACCTGCGACTCAACGATCAGACTGTGCGAGATTTTGTCGCAGGGGATCAGCTGCTCCATCTCAACAAAGAGCTGGCGAGTCGCTTTGGTGAGATCTATCGCGCTGGAGAGGTCTACTTGCGGATGCTACAGCGTTCGACCTCTGTCGCGTTTGGTACGAAGACAGGGCGCTGGATCTGTCTCTACATCTTGGTGCCCTATCTCGGTGCGGCGATTTTACTCGAAGGACTCAATCATATGGTTGTCCATCCTATCGCGCATGCTGTCGGCGCACATGATGTGGGGATCTTCTCCGCTCGCGCTGTCCTTGCGGTGGGATCGATTATGTTCTTGATCATCCACACCGAGACGGGTTGGACGATTTTCAAACAGATCTTATCGGCATTATGGAGTGGGATACGTTTTCTGTTCCAAGAAGCACCACGTTGGTTTGTCAAACAGCCTGAGGTCCAAAAACTCTTATCGCACCCTCGGGCCTTGCCGCTGTACAACCAGATCGTCTTGCCGCTCGTCCTGTCATCGATCTTTGCGACGATCTCGAAGATCTTTCTCGCCTTGCTCTCCTACATTGGATTTCTCATGTTGCGAGCGATGGGGACGATTGGCTGGACGTGGTTGTCCACTGAGTGGACATCTGTGAAGGCTGTGATCGTCTCCATGTACAGTGTCAACAGTGTGAAGTGGTTGGAGCTGCTGGTCTTCTGGTTTATCGTTGGCTATTTCTTTGTCAACGTGACGGTTGGTCGGGCGATCTGGGACTGGGTTGCGTATCGCTTACTCGCGCTCTGGTACAAAGTCCGAGACCAGTGGGTGATTGGACTCTTCCGTTGGATTCTCGACTTCTTCCACAGCATGTTGCTGGCGTTGGATTACGTTATCTACCGTGTCGACGACTTGTTGCGCTTTCACCAGGGAGAAAACCAGGTCGTGATCGTCTTGAAGGCCGTCGCGCAGGTTATTTGGGGAACCATCACTTACATCATTCGATTCTTTGTCAATCTCGTCGCCGAACCACAACTCAACCCACTCAAACACTTTCCTGTCGTTACCGTCTCTCACAAGCTGATTATCCCCGTCGCACTTGCCGTCGCGACAGGGATGAAGAACGCTGGATACTCCGTCACCTCGATGACCGTTGTGGGGCTGATCTTCCAATTTGGTATCCCCGGTATTTGTGGCTTTTTGGTGTGGGAGTTTAAGGAAAACTGGAAGCAGTTTCGCGCCAACCAACCTAAAGAACCTGTGCCTGTACGAGTCGGGTCCCATGGCGAGACGATGAACGCTCTTCTGCGTCGGGGATTTCACTCTGGTACATTGCCCAAGTTGTACGACAAGCTCTACAAGCAATACCAGCGCGAATATGTGTTCCCTGATCACAAAAAGATCCACAAGTTGTACGCAGAACTCCACCACGTCTCCGAGGCGATTGAGATCTTTATTCGACGTGAGTTACTCGCAGGGATTCGTCTCCGTCCAGAGCTCGCCGACCACTTCGCTGAGCTGAAGTGTGGTCATCCGGAGTTGCTACAAAACCATATGGATTTGTTCGTCGAGCTGATCGGCCAAGACAAAGAGTCGTACAAGCTTCGTATACGGATCGAGTTGGAAGGTGGTTGGCTTGTCGGTGCAGTTAACTTGTTCGAGGAACCTTCGGAGGATTCGAAGACGAGACTCTCAGAGAAGCAGATCAAGGTGATGGATAAGGTTCTTGTGCTTTTCCTTCGAAAGTGCGGTATTCGCCTCGTTAGAGGCAAGATCGAGGATCTGTTGTCTTTCTACCTGCGCGAATTTAAAGTCTCTATACCCGGCGCGAGTCTTGACAAGATGCACGCTGAGTACTGGATTCGACGTGAAGAGATCCTCGTTGAGCTGATCACGGACAAAGGACCTCCGGAGCCGATCGTCTACCAGCTCGACGAGAATGGCCGACTCTACGAACCCGCGCCGCTCGTCGCGCTGGCGACGGGTGATCCCATCTTGCCTAACTCCGATCGTTCGCGTCCAAATGCAGGCTAAATGTCAAAGGTCGATGAACACCTGAAGCCTTGAGAGTGGGGGTGGGGGGAAGTGTTCAGATACAAAAAAAGCCTCTGTGTGTACACAGAGGCTTTTTTTGTATAGACGAGAATATGGGCGATACTGGACTTGAACCAGTGACTTCCACCGTGTGAAGGTGGCACTCTACCACTGAGTTAATCGCCCGAAGGGATCAGTTGTATACCATCTCTTTTTTGAGAGCACAAGTGAAATTTGCAGGGGGAGATGTTACTGAGGTGGTTTGTAGAGATCGATCGATGGGTTAGTGGGACCGGGGCGGTTCACGACGTTCTCAAGACAGCCTACAGCGACGCGTTTGGCATTGTACTGTCGTTCGCGAAATTCGTCGTAGGCTTCGACGACGATCAGCCATGCTTTTTCGCTTGATTCGGGGAGATAGAGTCGTATCCCAGGGATGTTGTTTGTTGCAGTGCTGTCGTATGTCCAGTCAAAGGTGCGCATCACGTAGAAGCCCGACGGAGTCCGGGTATCATAGGGGGTATATTTTGCGTTGGAGCCTGCGGTTGTGTTGGGAAGGCATCTGTAAATCCCTTTGTCCGTATCAAAAGCCATAACCCGAAAGGAGCGGATCGAGTTGATCTCGGATTCGGTCAATCCATGAATGTTGACACCAAGTCCCGAGTGCGAGGGTTGTCCACAGTGTGAGAGTGAGACGAGGCAAAAGAGGGCGAAGCCAAACCTTCGGAGTGTAGACATCATCGTCTGTTCCCTCCTGTATGTCCAACAGTGCGAAGTGGTTGGGGAGAGAGCGCGTTAATGTTGATACTGACGTCGATCCCTGGGGGTTCTTGGAGGAGAAAGTAGGTTGTCGCGGCGGCTGCCCCGACAACGACAACACCGATGACGACAGGGACAACCCATCCAGCGCCACCTGTGCGTATCTGGAGTGGTATGCTTCCTGGCTTTTTGGAGGAGTACTGTCGTCCTAGTGTTTGTTGTTGATCGTCTTTCGCGATGAGAAAGTATTCGATGGTGCCTTTTTGTTTATACGTCGCAGGGAAGGGGTTTTTGAAGTTACCTTCACATCTTTGGCCGATCCAAACGAGAGGGTAGGAGAGGAAGGCTTTTTTTCCTTTTTGGCGCAACATGACCTTTACAGTCGATCCGGGGGGATGTGGTGTACACGTCCCACGTAATTGGATCATGGTGCCTGGATAGACAGGAGTGGTGACCTTGACGTTGAGGGTGACGGGGATGACACGGCGCTTAGGTGGTGGGCGTCGCGTATGTCTGCGATCTGGAGGCGGACGTCTTTTGGGTCGTTTATGTCCCTTGGGGTACAGTTTTTTGTATTCTGTTTGCAGGAGCTTTTGAAGTGGGGGAGGGGTTTGGGGAGGAGCCTGACTGTCAGGTGCGAGTTTGAGCGCGATACGGAGCATCCTTGAGGCTTGGGCTGGTCCCTTCAGGTAAAAGAGGCAGAAGCCTTTGTACAGATACACTTTGGCGCGTTGTTCTCTCGATAGGTCGAGGTTTTGGGAGAGCTTGTTGAGCTGCGCCAGGGATTTGTCAAATTGGAGTTGATCGTACAGAGAGAGCGCGCGTTTGAGCGCCTTGTTGGGCGCGGCGTTGACGACACCGACGTGCAAAAAGAGGGACAAACAACCAAGCCCACACAAACACAGGCGAGCAAGACTCGTTCTCATCATCACAAACCTTCCATGCAAGAGATCTTTGTGCTGGATGTTGACCTTGTGCGGAGGTCCCCTTTGGATGGGGGGAGTGACAAGACAAGGTGCAAGCATCGCAGACTTTTTTGTGCGCCCATCGTGCCCCATTCTCTGAAAAAACACAAGGAAAGTTCAATAGCAAAAGCGTTTGACATTCTTCAGGTAGGGGGACGCATGTAACAGCTCGTTGGCCTCGTTCTCCGAAAAGCGATTTGCACAAATATCGAGCTCTTCGAGTTGGGATAGATGTGGTGAGTTTGCGAGCAGCTCGACACTCTTCAGTGTCAGCTGGTTGCCACTGAGCGCTAGGTTCTTGAGACGTGCAAATTGTGGAGCTTGTATCAGCTTGGCGACGTCATCGTCATTGAGCTGGCAGTCATGCAGGTACAAGACCTCCAGATGCAGGAGCTGCTCGCAGTCAGCGAGGGCGTCGCAGCCACCTTTCTTGATGGCGTTGTGACTCAGGTTGAGTTCTTGTAGAGTCGATAACATCGTTGCATTTGCTAGCACTCTGATGGCCTCAGGACCGAGCTTGTTGTGGTCCAAATCGAGCCGTTCAAGTGCCTCTATCGCGATCTCTTCGGTGAACAGCGACATATGGTTGTATGACAATCTGTTTCGGCCGAGATGTAAGGCCTTCAAGTGTTTGAGGTGTGGTGATTGCAGAAGTGTACGTAACCCTCTAAAGCCTACGCGATTTCGGTTGAGATCGAGTATTCTTACAGAGCGCAACTTTGGGGACTCTGCGAGCATGGCCACACCTCTCCTTGAGATCTTTGCTCCCAATCCCAACTCGACAGGACTTTGTGCGATCGGCCCATCGACAAAGGATTTCACGTCTTTGTCTCGGAACGTTTCGTCGTACAGGCGGAGGATCTTCACATCTCGAAGGGGTTCAGCTTCCAGCCAGGCTTGGTAGGCACGTACAGGTCTTTTTCTGTCTGAAAAATACATGATGTCAACATGCTCTACGAGTCTGAGTCGCTCATCTGATCGATACGTTTCGTGATCGAACAGCCATTTGCCAGTCAGGCGTTTGAGTTTGGTTGGCCAGTCTCTGATGTGTTGTTTTGCGTATTCGACGGCATCTGCGAGCGTGTTGTCATTGGGCCAGAGGTCCATAAACGCGCACAGTACCATCCAATTCCCTCGGGATGCCGGCTGTTCTAATATCGTGTGTAGGAGCGCAAATCTCTCCTCGAATGTCATCTGCTCCTGACTCTTTTGTAAGGATAGGTAGTAGACATCAAGCGCTGTTTTGTTGGCGTTGAAGAGTCCTCCTGGCTCGTTCTTCGCGGTCATTTGCCTTGTGCAGGATTCGAAGAGCCCTCCGGGCTCGTTCTTCGTGAGAATTTGCCTTGCGCAGGATTCGAAGCTCTCAAAGACACCTTCTCCTGTCATGGATACTGCGGGAAATGACGGTACACGGAAGGGATTTAATTCGGCTTCCAAGGTCTCTATATCTAGGGCGTTAGGGAGATCGCGCTTTGCGTATTGAATGACCAATGGGACGTTGTTCAGTTCGTAGCCATGGGTTGCGAGGTCTGACTCTAGACCTGCCATGCTCTCGTGGTTGGCCTCCATACGCTCAAGCTGCGAGTCTGCGACGAAGATGATGCCATCGACACCTTTGAGGATGAGACGACGTGAGTTGTTGTAAAAAACGGGGCCAGGGACAGTGTAAAGATGGAATCGAGGGCGAAGTCCCTCGGTCTTTGGAAATCCGTCTGAGATAAAATCGAAAAAGAGGAAACGATCTGTCTCTGTCGCCAACGAGATCATACGTCCCTTCAAGTCACTAGGAGTGTTTGTGTAAATATGTTGCATACTTGACGTCTTGCCGGAGAGACCTGGTCCGTAGTAGACGACTTTGAAGTTGATTTCGCTTGCATCGGAGTTGATAAATGACATGGTGACTCCCCGCTCTCAAGTATGGATGATATTTGAGGGTATATTCAGGTGTGCATCATTCTCTGCCTTACGTCGGGTGTTGAGGCTTGGACCCTTTGGTTGGAAGGAGTGCAAAGATAGACTCAACAACAAAAGCACTTGGCATTCTTCAAATGAGGCGATGCACATAAGATACCATCAACTTCCTCTTTTGTAAGGTTGTTCCAGTGAATGTCCAGTTCTTCGAGTTGAGAGAATGTCGGTGAGTTCGCTATTTGTTCGATACTTTTCAATGTCAGTTGGTTACGACTGAGGATCAGGCGCTTCAAGTTCATCAAATAGGGGGAGCGTATCAAGCTGGCGATATCGTCGTCTTTGAGTCGGCACTCGTCTAGAACCAAGACCTTCAGGTGCGCGAGCTGTTCGCAATCAGCGAGGGCGTCGCAGCCACCTTTTTTGATGGGGTTGTGACTCAGGTTGAGTTCTTGTAGGGTCGATAACATCGGTGCCTTTGCTAGCGCTCTGATGGCCCCAGGACTGAGCTTGTTGTGGTCCAAATCGAGCCGTTCAAGTGCCTCTATCGCGATCTCTTCGGTGAACAGCGACATATGTTTGTATGACAATCTGTTTCGGCCGAGATGTAAGGCCTTCAAGTGTTTGAGGTGTGGTGATTGTAGGAGTGTGCGCAACCCTCTCAAGCCTATACGATTTCGGTTGAGATCGAGTGTTCTTACAGAGCGCAGTTTTGGTGATGCTGCCAATGCGGCTGCGCCTTTTCCTGTGATGCCTTCTCCTAGCGCCAACTCGACAGGCTTTTGTGCGATCGTTGTGTCGACAAAAGCTTGTAACCCGCCGTCTCCGAATGTCTCGTCATACAAGCGGAGGACTTTCACATCCCGAAGGGATTCTGTCGCCATCCATTCTCTGTGAATGCATGGCTTTTCTCCACACGTGAAGTTTTTGATGTCGATTCGTTCGACGAGTTGAAGGCATTGTTTTGTTCGCGGCGTTTTGTAATGGAGCAACCACTGTTTTGGGAGACGTTTGATGTCTGTGGGCCAGTCGCTGGTATGTTGTTTCGTATACTGGATGGCGTGGGAGAGAGTGTCATTGTGTGGCCAGAGATCCAGAAATGCGCACAACGCGTTCCAATGTCCTCGGCTGGGAGCTTGCCCCAGTAGTACCCGCAGAAGCGCAAAGGTCTCTTCGGGGGTGATCTGCTCTTGGTTGTTTTGTAAGGACAGGTAGGCGTTAATCGCTTCTTTTTCTGCGGCGTATAATCCTCCCTGTTTGTACTTGGTGAGGATTTGTTGTGCGCAGGCTTCGAGGCTCTCAAAGACTCCCACACCTTGTATCGGGATCGAGGGGAATGAAAGTACACCTTGTGGGTTGAGTTCTTTTTCCAGGACATCAATGGGTGTGGCGTTGGGTAAGTCGCGTTTCGCATATTGGATGACCATGGGAATTTCGGAGAGGTCTTGCCCCATCGCTCTGAGATACATTTTCAGACACGCCATCATCTCGACATTGGCTTCCATGCGTTCGAACTGTGAGTCCGCGACAAAGATGATACCGTCAACGTCTTCCAAGACGAGGTGCAGTGATTCGTGATAAGCAATGTTGCCCACCGTCTTGTGGAAGTGAAACCTGGGACGAAGACCATTTTCTTGAGGAAACGTGTCCAAGGTGCAGTGGAAGGCTCTTGTGGTGGTAAATAGCTCAATCGGAGGCAGCATTATCTCTGCAGAACTGTCTGGAGTCTGCGTATTCGTTCCGGACGTTCTTTTCTGTGCGCGCGTGTAGATATGTTGGATGTTTATTGTTTTGCCACTAAGCATCGGCCCATAGTAGACGATCTTGAAGTTGACTTCGTTTGTTTGGAAGTTGATAGACGGCATGATGGCTTCCCGCTCTCAAACGTTTGTATGTGTGTATCGTGACCTATTTGGGTAAAAAACACAAAGAAAGTGCATTGGATGCCTCTGCCCAATCGAGATGTTTGCAAAAGCGTCCTTGATAGAGTGGAGGGAGTTTGGTAGTATTTGAAAGCATTATCAAACGTGTGCAGAAACTCTTTACATCGGATGCATTGTAAAGAGCTGTCGTCGAGTCAATCATTCATCCCAAACGGCCACAAGCCATGTCACCTGGGAGAGGGTTCTAAGCATGCCTGATCATCCGCGAATCTTATTGATAGAGTCAGATGCAACCGCCGCTGATTCACTCAGGCGGACCTTGTTGGAAACAGGGTATCATGTCGAGGTCGCGCCTGACGGCCTCGTGGCTCTTGCTGAGCTCGAAAAACAAACACAGTCCCCTGCGTTGATTCTTCTTCGGGTTGAGATCCCCCGGATGAGCGGGTACTCTGTGTGTAAACGGATTAAGCGGAAAGAGACGCTGCGTCACATCCCCCTCATCCTGCTCTCATCACAAGCTTCTCCTGAGACCTTCGCGCAACACAAGCGATTGCGTACACGTGCCGAAGGCTACATGATGATCCCCTACAACGAAGACGATCTGTTCAGTATGATCGCGGAGCATGCAGGGGTTCCAACAGGTGGCTCTCTGCTGGATGAGCATCACCACGCCGACGGAGGGACATCCGATGACCTCCAACCGATCGAATGGCAAGACGAAGAAACGGCGAACCCAATTGACCTGCATGAAGAGCGCGAGGAGCGCACGACGATCGCGCCCTCTCCCTATACGCAAAATGCGCCCGATATGCACGATGATGACGAGATCATCGAGCTGGACGATGCAGACGCGATGCTCATCGAAGTCGACGACGATGACGATACACCCATTCCCTTCCATACCCACCAAGTACACGACAACGCCTCTCCCTTTACTTACGCCGATAGCGCAAGCCCACCAACCTCACAGGGCGACGCGATCTCTTCCGATGCCCCTCGTTGGGATCAGGCGTTTATGGACGATGACAGTGAACCGACGATGATCGGTGGTAAGTCTCCCTTCCAAAGCGGAGCGACCTCACAGCCCGATTATGCCGATGCCCCCCCTGCGCCTACTGCACAACCCTCATTACCTGAACCTGTGAATCTCGACGCTCCAGGTGAGAGCTTTGGGACCCATGAGGTCGATGCGCTCGTCGAACATCTCGATGAAACGACAGACTCCCACGTCGATGACGTGCAGTGGGAGTCTGCTGGACCTTCCGAACCCCCTTCCTATGGTGATGTCGCTGCTGACGGACTCGAAACAAAGAGCGAATTTAGTGGTGATGAGAACGCCAAACCCGAAGTTCAAATCAACCAACCAGAACCCTCCCAAGAAGAGCTCGTATTTTCGACCTCGCTGCCCGCGATGGACGGGATGGGGTTGTCCTCCTCGCAGACAGAAGAGGGCGAAGAGCTCCAAGAGGATGGCGCTGATCGTTTTGCCGAACAGCTTGAGAGCGAGATCAAACGCCTGCGTGCGGACAAAGCGTGGTTGGAGAGGCAGGTCATTCAACTCCGTCGAGGGAACGCTGATCTGGATGAGATTGATGAGCGTGTACAAGATCCTTTTGCACAACTCGAAGCGCTTCAGGCCGAACATGACGCTGTGCTGAAAGAACTCGATGAGTTAAGCGAACGATACACGGACTTGCAGTCCAAACTCTCCGAAGGTCAAAGTGACGATGACATCGACATGGCCTTCGACAATCTCTCGATGGAGTCCGAGCCCTCTGGAGACGGTGAACCAAATGCCGCACTCCAAGAACAATACAACGACCTCGTCGCCAAGTTTGAAGAGAGCGAGAAAGAGCGCGAAGAGCTCAACCAAATCGTCTCCCAACTCCACAGCGAGATCGCTCTCGCCAACGAAAAATACAACAATCTCCTCCAACGCAACGAAGAACAACTCTCCTCTCTCAACGACAACCTCGACCAAAGCGAGCAAGCAGCACAAGAGCAAGTCGCACGACTGTCCGCGATGGAAGAAGATCTGCTCGAACTTCAGCAGGAGCATCAAGCCCTTCAGCGCCTCTACAACGACAGAGAGAGCGACTTTGATGAGCTCGAAGCGCAGTACAAAAAACTCGATGAGCAATTCAAAGAGCGCGATGTCGAAGCGCGAGAGCTTCGTAGTGAACTCGCCGGTTTTAGCGCACAAGTCCAAGCGCAAACATTCGATGATGATGAACTGCTGGTACAACTCCGTGAGCGGGCCAAAGAGATCCAACATCTTCGCGAAGAACTCAATCATCTCGGCGAAGAGTACGATGTCCTCGAATCCAAATACGATGCGGCGGTCTCGGAGAATGCACAAAGCAACGAGGCATTGGAGAGCAACAGCAAGGCGCTCTTTAACGTCATCTCCGAGCGAGATGCGCTGATCGAGGAGAAGGAGAAGCTCACAAGCGAGCTTTCCGAACTTCGAGAGCAGACCAAGCTTCAAGAGAACGAAATCGAAGGACTCAACGAAGATCTTCAATCGATCTCCGAAGAGCGCAACAAGTTCCGCGATGAGGTGCTCGCCCTCAACAACGATCTCGACGCCGCACGCGAAGATAGTCGCGGCCTGCAAGACAGCGAAGAGCAATTACGCTCTCGTTTGCACGAGATGGAGCGGGAGCATTCTCGACTCGAAAGTGAACTGGAGAGCGAGCAAAACAAACTCCAAAATATCGGTCGTAACGTCGACGGCCTCGAAGAAGAACTCGTGAGCTTGCGTCGGCAAAATGCAGCCTCTGAGCAGGAACTCTTTGACCTGCAAGAGTCCACACAGAGACTCAAACGCGAGCACGAAGATCTCACCTACCAGCTCGAATCGGAGCGCCGAAGCAAACAAGAACTTCGCGAACAGATCGAAAACTTACGCGTGCAGATCGGTAACCTCGAAAACGAACGAGAAGATCTCAACAGCGTGATCGAAGAGGGACGCTTTGAGCTACAGGTCGTCGAGCAGAATCTAGAGCGTGAGTCCAGTCAATTCGCGCAGTTGACCAAACAATACGATGAGCTGCTCGTCCACATTCAAGAAGTCCAAAAAGAATCAGAGCGAAAGCTCGCAGAAGCTGAACAGCTCGCCCAACAGAGGCTTGAGGAGTTTCAGCAAAATGCGGCGATACGCGAAGCGCAATTAAACGATGAGAACCATCAAGAGCTCGCCCAGCAACGTGCGATGGCTGAAGAGCGTGAGAACGAACTTATTCTCAAACTCGAACGCATACAGACCGAGTTGAGCACACAGCTTGAGCAAACGCAGAGCGACTGGCAACAGCGCTGGGATGACCGCGAGAAAGAGTACAAGAGCAAGCTCGCAGAGAAACTCGATATCATCCGACAAGAGCGCCAAAAAGAGATCCAGGAGATCCAGAGCGATTTCGATAAAATCCACGAGCAACAAGCGGCAGATCACCAGGAAGAGCTCGAAAAATTACAACGAGATCTGCACCAGCATCACGGTCAAATCGTCTCCTCTGCGCAAGAAGAGGCCGCGCGACTTCGCCAGGAGCTGCATGAGCAAGAAGAAGAACTCAACGCTCAGATGAAGGCACAGGAAGATGAACTTCGCGCGCATTACGAGAGGCGGATCAATGAATTGACCCAAACCACCGAGCTGCGAAACCAGGCTGTGCTCAGTGGACACGAACAGCGCGAAAAAGAACTCGAAGAACAGCTCAAACAGCTGCGCGAACAACACGACCAAAAAGTCCGCGCGCTACGTACACAACTCGACGAAGAGACCAGCGCGCTCAAGGCCCGCCTCGAAGAGCAAGCCAACTCCTTTAAGGCCCAGTTTGAAGAGAAAACAGGTGCATTGCGTGCCAAACTCGAAGAACAATCTTCCTTTGTCGGTAACGCACGCGATGTCCTCCAGCAGATGGAAGAAGAGAACCAAACCCTCAAAGGGCGAGTCGCCGATTTGGAAGCTCTGCGTCGACATGAGCGCAACGAAATTGAGCGCGTTCACCGCGAAAAGGAGGAGCGTATTCGACAGCTTGAAGGACACATTCATGAGCTTGAACGCGCTGCCCAAGAGAGAGTCGAAGCGGAGAAGTATATCCAGGCGCAGATTGCCGAACAACAATCACAACGTGAGACCGCACAGCGCGCCCTCGAAAACGCGATGCGCTTGCTGCAAAGTGGTATGGGAGGTGGGAACTTTCAGGCCCCACCAACCGGTGGAGCCCCCTCATATGCACCACCTCCAGCTCAATCACCAAGCGGTAACTCTCCCACGCCGACCAATAATTATACACCTTCATATTCGACACCTTCCCCCCATTCGGCGATGCCACCGTCCACAGCTCCCCGCTCTGCGCCGCCGTCTTCGATCCCACCATCTTCACTCCCACCGTCTTCTGCGCCGCCTTCTTCGGATCCTCGGAGTGGACCTCCTTCATCTCTGCTCGGTGGATTTGGCGATCGTCCGTCATCCACACCTGCACAGCAAGGTGAACAAGGCGATGACGGCAAGAAGAAGCTCCCTGATATGGATATCCTCTCCAAGTTGGACCTGGATTTCTAGGTGTCGTCCCGACACCAACCTCCCATGTGTTGCCTGTTGACCCAAGGAAAACCGTATGTCCCCAACCCATGTTGTTTTGCGATGTAAATGGTGTTTGCTCCTGCTCGCTTGTTTTCTGCTTATGTCTGTTTCTGGATGCAAACGCATCAAAAAGGAGTACATCGGCAAACGTGTTCTTCGCGTGATCGTTCGTGCTGATGTCGGCGGGATGGACCCGATCTTTCTCGACTCACAGTACGACTCCGCGACCAGCGCGCAAGTGATCGAACCCCTCCTCGAATATGACTATCTGAAACGCCCACTTTCGCTCCGACCGCTCTTGTTGCAAAAGATGCCAGACGTCTCCAACAAAGGCCTTACGTACACCTTCCAACTCAAGAAGGGGATCTACTTTCACGACGATCCCTGTTTTCCCAAGGGAAAAGGACGTGAGTTGGTCGCCAAAGATGTCTTCTACTCCTTCAAACGGATGGCGAACCGAGCTGTCAGGCCGAGAGGGTGGTGGGTCTTCTCCAAACGAATCGTCGGCTTCGACAAGTACCGCAGTGAGCAATATGAGCGCGTCTCCAAAAAGAAGCTTCCTTTTGATATAGACGCGCCTGTCGAAGGCTTTAAGCTGCTCGATCGTTATCGTTTTCAGATCAAGCTGGTGAAGCCTTTCCCCCAACTCCTGTTTTTGCTGGCGTTCCAAAAGACCGGAATTGTCCCACGTGAAGCCGTTGAATATTACGGAAAGCAGGGGCGCGGCTCTTTCTCTCAACACCCCGTTGGGACTGGACCCTACACGTTGAAAGAGTGGCGCAAAGGTCTGCGCTTGGTCTTTCGCCGCAACCCCAAGTACAAACATTCGTTTTATCCCCCTGCAAAGAGCGCGAACGCCAAGGACAAACAAGAAGGTCGCCATCTCGACGCAGGGAAGCCGTTGCCTATGTCCGATATCCTCGAAGTCAACATCTTCCAGATGGACCAACCTGCGTGGTTGAAGTTCCGCGTTGGCGATCTCGACTACGTCCAGGTTGCGGCGGAGTATTGGCCTGGCGTGTTCAATGTAAGTGGTCCGAAAAAAGGCCAGCTACGCGACCACATCAAGAAGGAAGGTCTGCGCGCTTATCCCGTCCCTCTGCTCGACTTTATCTATCACGGATTCAACTTCAAAGATCCGATCGTCGGGGGATATGGTAAACGCGCACGTTACCTGCGTCTGGCGATGGCACATGCCCTCGACCTGTACGAGCGCAACAGACGCTTTTACAACAGTAAAAACGTCGTCTACCAGGGCGTCATCCCGCCCGGACTCAGTGGCTACGGTGGACCTCGCCCCAAGCCCGACCTGAAGAAGGCGCGTGAGTATCTTGTCAAGGCCGGATACCCCGAAGGGAAAGGGTTGCCTCCGCTGACGGTGTCGACGAGCTCTTCGTCAAACGCGAAGGAGCAATCTGAGCTGTTTATCCGTCAAATGGCCCGTATCGGTGTCCGCGTCCGCTTCGAGTTTATGACCTTTCCACAGCTTTCGCGCAAGCTGCGCTCTGCCCAAACGCAGATCTTTTCGCTCGCGTGGGGCTCTGATTATCCCGACGCTGAAAACAACCTCGCGTTGTTTTGGGGACCCAACAGCGCGCCAGGGTCCAACTCCTGGAATTACAACAACCCCGTCTACAACAAACTGTACGAAAAAGCCCGTGTGATGATGCCTTCACCGCAGCGGGCGAAGTTGTACCGCAGGATGAACCAGATCTTGATCGACGACGCTGTCGTCCTTGGCTCGATGGCTCGGACAAGATCGTATCTTGCAAATAAACGATTGAAGAATCTCAAACCCAACGAAACGATGTCGACATTTTGGAAGTATCTACGTGTGCCGAAGTTTCGTTCAAAACGTCGTTAATCGGCATATCAAAGGAGATATAGATGCAACACGTCACGATTTTGTTGGTGATGTCTTGTGAGGGAGTGAGCGTCTAATGTGGAGTTACGCAATCAAACGCACACTGTCCTTCATTCCGGTGTACTTGGTGGTGGTCTCGTTTATCACGTTCATCGCTTGGGAGCATATGGATGTCGTGGACGCCTGGTTGCCGAAGAACGCAACCCCGACTGCGCGCGCCGAGAAGATGAAAGAACTCGGTCTGACAGGGAATGTGTTGGCCCGCAATTATCGAAAGGCGATCCGCTCGATTCAGTTTGACTTTGGCAACTCACTGGCACACCGTCAGCCTGTGAGTGAGATCTTGATTCAGCGCAGCTGGGTGTCGGTCTTTTTGACGCTGCCTGCGTTGATTTTGTCGACGATCTTTGCCGTGATCATAGGTCTCTTATCGGCCGTTTTCCGGGGGCGTCCATTTGACCGCTTCTTGATCGTCATGGCGACGTTGGGGATGTCCGTCAGCTTTCTGGTGTACATCATCGTGCTACAATTTTTGTTGGCGTTTAAGCTGCAATGGTTCCACATATACGGCTTTGACGACAACGTCCTGAAGAGTGTGCAGTACCTGATTTTGCCGATCATGATCCAGGTGTTGGTGAGTATGGGATACAACACGCGCTTTTACCGCGCGGTGATGGTCGAAGAGAGCACACAAAACTACATCGTAACAGCCTACGCAAAGGGCGTGTCGAGATTTCATGTGATCTTTGTGCACATGTTGAGAAATGCGATGATTCCGATCATTACGCGCTTCTTCATCTCCCTGCCGTTTGTGTTTATGGGTTCGTTTTTGTTGGAGGTCTTTTTCGGTGTCCCGGGGCTGGGGAGTATCTTGTTGACGTCTTTGACAGGAAAGACCGATCCTCCGCTGATTATCGGCGCGACGACGATCCTCTGTACGCTCTATCTGCTTTTGAATGTGATCACGGATATTATGTATGCCGTGTTTGATCCACGTGTGAGGTTGAACTAATGGCTGGTATGACGAGTCGTATGCGGGAATCCCGCGCATTTCGCAAGTTTACGAGAGATCGTATGGCCTTGTTCAGTCTATTTGTGATTGGATTGTACTCGGTGGTGTTTATCGGGACGATCGTGTTTAACGTCTCTGTGGAGCACGTCAACACGTTGAAACCGGAGCAGCGTGTCTGGCTGCAAAAATTTAACGAAGACACAGGGACGATGTACGCGGCACCTTCTGGTAAGTACTGGTTGGGCACGGACCGTCTCGGGCGTGATATCTTCAAGCGTGTGCTTGTGAGCATCCACGTCGCGTTTAAGATCGGTCTTGTGACAGCGTTCTTTGCGTGTCTGATCGGTCTGGTGATGGGAGGATTGGCGGGCTTCTTCGGGGGCTGGGTCGATCTTGTGATCACGTGGATATATTCGGTGTTTGCGTCGATCCCCTACATTTTGTTGGTGTTGTTGATCTCAGCGATGTTTCGCAAGTCCGAAGGATTGCTTGGGGTGTATGTGGCGTTTGGGGCGACCTTTTGGATCGGTCCGTGTCGTGTCGTGCGGGGAGAGATCCTCAAACTCAAAGAGTTGGAGTACGTCCAGGCTGCACGTGCGATTGGGCTGGATCGTTTGACGATCCTGTTTAAGCACGTCTTGCCCAACACGCTCCACCTTGTGTTTGTGTACTTTTCGCTCGTATTTATCGGCGCGATTAAGTCCGAGGTCATCCTGACATTCCTCGGTTTGGGTGTCAAAGATATGCCCAGCTGGGGGTTGATGATCAAGTCCGCAAGTCATGAGATCATTGCAGGGTTTTGGTGGCAGATGATCGGCGCGTCACTCGCGCTGTTTGTCCTCGTCTATGCGTTCAACATCTTTACGGACGCACTTCAGGACGCGCTCGATCCCAAACATACGCAGTGAGTCTTCATCCACAACATCATCTTTGTGGCATCCACAAGCCCTAAACCTGAAGTGAGAGCCCATGGCACTGCTAGAAGTTAAACAAATGGTTACACAGTTTCGGACGGATCGCGGTCTCGCCCGCGCTGTTCGGAACGTCTCCTTCTCCATCAAAGCAGGTGAGACTGTTGGACTCGTCGGTGAGTCCGGCTGCGGAAAGAGCGTGACCGCGCGCTCCCTGATGCGCCTCATCCCCGATCCTCCCGGCGAAATTTCCGAAGGAGAGATCCTCTTTGATGGAAAAGATGTCCTCAAACTCTCCACCCGAGAGTTACGCAAGTTGCGAGGCAACAAGATCAGTATGATCTTCCAAGATCCGATGACCTCGCTCAATCCCGTTATACGCATTGGTACACAGCTCGAAGAGGTGCTCAAACTCCACCGTCCCGAGCTTTCCAAAAAAGAGCGCTACCAGATCTGTCTCGACATGATGAAGCGCGTGAAGATCCCTTCGCCTGCACAGCGACTTCGCGAATATCCCCACCAACTCAGTGGTGGGATGAAGCAACGTGTCATGATCGCGATGGCGCTCAGCTGTCGTCCCTCTCTTCTGATCGCCGATGAGCCGACGACGGCTCTCGACGTGACGGTCCAGGCACAGATCCTTGAGCTGATGCAGGAGCTTAAACGGGATATTGGCACAGCGATCCTGCTGATTACACACGATCTTGGCGTTGTGGCCGAGACTTGTGACCGCGTGCTCGTGATGTATCTCGGGCAGATTGTCGAATCTGGGACTGTTCAAGAGATCTTCTCCAATCCCAAACATCCCTATACACAAGGACTCTTAAGCTCCATTCCCAAACTCCGACAAGAGCGCCTGCATAAAAAACTCGACACGATCGAAGGGATCGTCCCTTCCTTGTTTGAGATCCCACAGGGATGCAGTTTCCAGGCGCGATGTCCCTTTGTCACCGATGATTGTCGCAAAGGGGATATCCCACTTAAAGAGCGCGGAGAAGGACGTAGCGTCCGATGTCTCTATCCACAAGGTGAAGACAAATCCTGAACATTCCCGGACACAACGTGAAGAAGGAGCTTTCCCTTCTCATGAGCTGATGTGTCCAATACAAAAAAGAGAATCCGATGGCCCTTTTGGAAATTCGAAATTTGGTCAAAAAGTTCCCTGTCCGTCGTGGGTTTTTCAACCGGGTGGTAGGACATGTGCACGCTGTCAATGATGTGAGCTTTACCGTTGAAGCCGGTCAAAAGGTCGGACTTGTTGGTGAATCAGGGTGTGGTAAGTCGACCCTTGGCAAGACGCTCGCGCGGCTGTGGGAGCCAACCTCCGGTAGCATTCGCTACAAAAACGTGGAGATCTCGAAGTTCTCCGACGCCGCGATGTTGCCGTATCGCAAAGAGATCCAATTTATCTTTCAGGATCCATATGGCAGTCTTAACCCAAAGATGACGGTCTTTTCGACGTTGATCGAGCCCTACAAAGTCCACAATCTGGTCTCCAACTCACGCGAAGAGCAGCGCAAGCTGATCGCCGATCTTTTGGAAACAGTCGGCCTTCCGGCCGACTCGATCGATAAGTATCCTCATGAGTTCAGTGGTGGGCAGCGTCAACGTATTGGGATCGCCCGCGCGATCGCGACACAGCCCGAGCTGATCATCGCTGACGAACCTGTCTCTGCGCTCGATGTGTCTGTCCAGGCGCAGATCGTCAACTTGCTCGACAAGCTTCGTGACGATCAGGAGGTCGCCTTCCTGTTTATCTCCCACGATCTCAAGGTCGTCCACCACTTTTGTGAAGAGATTATCGTCATGTATCTCGGCCACATCGTCGAGATCTTGTCTTCAGAGGCGCTCTATGAGGATGCCTCCCACCCTTACACCAAGGCGCTCTTGAGCGCGATCCCTGTCGACGATCCGTTTAACAGGGTCGAGCGCCAATTGCTCGAAGGGGATGTTCCCAGTCCTATCGAGTTGCCGACAGGTTGTCCTTTTCACACACGCTGCCCACTCGCTGTGCAGGAGTGTCGTGAGCATAAACCTTCTCTACGTACGATCTCATCGGGGCACCACGTCGCTTGTCACTTTGTGGAAGGCGAGCAGGCCACGAAGATCGATATTGGCGCATATGATGATGAGAAGGTCCACAAGAAGGCCCACAAAGAGCTCTCCCTTGCTGTGGAGGCCGATGCCGAGGAGAAGGCACTTCAGGTCGAGATTGTCGAGGAGAGTGGACGTGCGATGGGCTGGGGGATCGCCGCGTTGTTTCACGTGATCCTGAGCCCCTACTTGTTGCAGTCCTTTCCGGCGCTTGGGTGGCTCTTGTACCCGATGTTACTCTTTCCTGTGATGGCGATCTGGAAGGGCCTCCTTACACACGATCTGGTCAAGGCTCGAAACACTGGTGAAGACTGGCTCCCACAGGCGAATTGGTCGATGGGGATCGGTTGGGCCTGTTTGATCAGCTGGACGTCTGAAATGATGGGCCTTGGGCATCTTTGGTCTTTGCTCGGCCACCTCTTCGGGGCGCTCTAGCGCGACCTCCCTCCACGCTCCCCGCGGCGACATCGCTTACTCATCTTCTGCCTCCTTTCTCGCTTGCTTTTCTTCCCCTTTTTTCCCATCATGCTCTCTCTTTTGAAGACCATTTGTGTTTGGACTGATGTCGAGGAGTGATGATGAGAGACGTGCGTTTTTTTACCATCCCATTGTTGTGGTTTTGTGTGTTGACCTTGGTGTGTGTGTGGATTCTCGTATTGGGCCAGCACGAATGGACAGCACAAAGACCTGCGACCTGTTTACCCCATCATTGTTTTTGTGAGCATGTGCGCGCTGGAAATATTCGCCAACCAGCGAATACATGGTCCAATATGGGATTTGTCTTGGTGGGTCTATTGATCTTTGGTGTGGTCGCACGAGATCGGGATGAGGAGACGCTCTCACCGCCTTCCAATCCGATCAACAATCACCGGTCTATCGCTTATGTATATGCAGTGACAGTCATATTGATGGGGTTGATGAGCCTCTACTTTCATGCCTCGTTGACCTTTTGGGGGCAATGGTTTGATGTGCAGTCGATCTACTTGCTCGGCTGCTTTATGTTGCTTTACAATCTCAAGCGCTTGATGGGATGGGGAGTTGGACTCTTTTTGACAGGATTTGTCGGTGCCAACGCACTTTTAGGATATGTACAGTATGCACACCCTGCGGTCCGCAGACATATGGTAGGTGTCGTCGTGTTGCTTGCGTTGGTGTTGGAGTTTGTGTACCGCAAGCAGGGGACGTCGAAGATCAAGTTGTCTTGGTTAGGGGCTGCGGCGGGGTGTATCGCGATGGCGTTTTTTGTGTGGATATTGGATATCAAGAAGATCTGGTGTTGGCCACACAGCCTGATCCAAGGACACGCGATTTGGCATCTTCTTGCAGCGTGTATGACCGGTTGTTTGTTCTTGTATTATCGTTCGGAGCGGGAAGAGGTCGAAAGCTGAGAGAGGGTCACTCCTCGTCTTTTTTCTTTTTACGAGGTCGGTCTGGCCATGAGAGTGTGGAGATGTAGGAGGGGGTAGGGCGTACTTCTCGCCACTCACCGGATGACTGGAAAGAAGAGTATTCATCGAGCTCGATGGAGGAGTGGTTGGTGTGCACTTGTGGGTGCGCTTCGTAGGACTCTGAGCGTTTTTGTGCGTCTTTGAGGTGAGCTTGAAGGCGAGCAGAGGGGAGCTGTGTCGATGACGTCGCTGGGTGCTCTCCTGAGGGCGTTTCTTTTGTGTTGGCAGGCTTTTTCGCAATTGGGATCGCCGAAGGGGTGTGTCTGGGAGGGCGTCTGTACGCAGGTAGACGATCTGAGCTCTCAGCTGCGGCTCGCTCTCGTTGTGTGGGCAAGGGAGAGTGGTGCGCTTCTGGTGGGATTGTCGCAGGGAGATCTTGTTGCGTTGGTGGGCCTTGCTCGTCTTCTTGTAGGAACAAATCATCGGCAGCGAGAGAGTGGTCTGGAGCCCAGGATTCTTTTTGTTGAGGGACAGGGGGCTGGAATGGATAGATGTGTGTGTGGGTCGGGATCTGTGTGTCCAGTAGAGGCCACTTGTAAGGAGCAAGTGTGTATCTTTGTCCCTTCTGACTGGAGCGAACACGCTGGAAGAGCTCGATGGCATTGATCTTGAGCAGTGTGGTGATGTGCTCGTAAAGTGTGTCAATATCCACACTTGTCAGATGCATGAGATGTTCCAGGTTGGTTGTACCATCGATCAAGACAAACACACGAAGGGCTTCTTGGTTGACGTATTGTTCGAGCGTTTGTAGTGAACATACCTTTGTATGTTTGGGCACGACCACTTTGGGATCGACCTTATCCATTGAATGCCTCTTGTGAGTGTTGTTGCCGGAATATTGTTGTTGATGTCTTCTTATGATGGAATATTGTTGACTTTCCTAAACACCAAACTATCACTCATGTTGCGAAAATCTTCATCCAATAGATGATAACGGTTGGTATGTGAAAAGCAACAGTCTTTTTTTTGAAGATTTGCAAAATATATCCATTGATACCAAAGGATAGGATGAGTATTTGGGGGGTGGGGATTCGGAGCGTTGGGATCTTTTTTGGGAGGGGGGGGGGCTTTGAGGTTACGCTTCTTCGTAGGAGGAGAGGGGGGGGCAGGTACACATCAAATTGCGGTCACCATACGCATCGTCGACACGGCCGACAGCAGGCCAGAACTTATGTTGCTTCAGCCAGGACGCAGGGAACGCGGCTTGTTCTCGGGTGTATGGGTGTGGCCACTCTGTGGAGACGACGTCATCCATGGTGTGAGGAGCATTTTTGAGTGGGTTGTCGTCTTTGTCGATCTTGCCATCGATGACCGCTTGGATTTCTTGGCGTATGGAGATCATGGCGTCACAGAATCGATCCAGCTCGGCTTTGGACTCGCTCTCTGTCGGTTCGATCATCAGGGTTCCAGGGACAGGCCATGACATTGTAGGTGCGTGGAATCCATAATCCATAAGTCGTTTCGCGATGTCTGCGACTTCGATGCCTGCGCTGTGTTTGAAGGGGCGCATGTCGAGGATGAATTCGTGCGCGACGAGTCCTTCGTTGCCTGTGTAGAGCAGGTTGAAGTGGTCTTTGAGCTTGTTGGCCATATAGTTGGCGTTGAGGATCGCGACCTGTGAGGCTTGTTTGAGGCCCTCTGCACCCATCAACGCGATGTAGACCCAGGAGACAGGGAGGATGCTGGGGCTACCATAAGGTGCTGCCGAGATGGGGCCGTGTGCGGTCTCGCCGCCCAATCCAGTGACGGGGTGACCTGGGAGGTAGGGGGCGAGCTTGTCATTTACCGCGATCGGACCCATACCAGGACCACCGCCACCGTGGGGGATACAGAAGGTCTTGTGTAGGTTGAGGTGACAGACATCTGCGCCAATGTCACCAGGGCGACAGAGGCCGACCTGTGCGTTCATGTTGGCACCGTCCATGTAGACGAGTCCACCGCGTTCGTGGATGATCTCACACACGCGCTTCACGGCATCTTCGAAGACGCCATGTGTGGAGGGGTAGGTGATCATGAGCGCGCCGAGATTGTCGACGTGTTGATCGGCTTTTTTCTCCAGATCGGCGACGTCGATGTCGCCGCGTTCGTTACATGAGACTGTGACGACCTTCATCCCTGCCATGACCGCGCTCGCGGGGTTGGTCCCGTGTGCTGAGACTGGGATCAGGCAGATGTTGCGATGTGCGCTGTCGTTGGCGAGGTGATATTGTCTGATGGACAACAGACCTGCATATTCACCTTGTGAGCCAGCGTTGGGCTGAAGAGATGCGGCTGTGAAGCCTGTGATCTCGGCGAGCCAGCTCTCAAGTGTCTCGAAGAGTTGACTGTATCCTTTGCTCTGCTCTGCGGGGACAAAGGGGTGCAGCAGCGCAAACTCCGGCCAAGTCACAGGTAACATCTCGGACGTCGCGTTGAGCTTCATTGTGCAGGAACCCAGTGGGATCATCGATGTGTTGAGCGAGAGGTCTCGGCTCTGTAGGCGGGTGAGGTAGCGCAACATCTCGTGCTCGGCTTGATAGCTATGGAAGACGGGGTGGTCGAGATATTCACTCTCTCTTGTAAACGCACCAAAGTCTGTACTGCTCTCTGCTTCGAGCGATGCAATGCTGAATGGGAGCGTGTCTGCATCGTTGAAGACGTCGAGCAGGTCTTCGATGTCTTGTTGGGTCACGGTCTCGTCGAGGGAGATGCCGATGCCTCCACCTTCGAATGCGCGCAGGTTGATTTGCTTTTGTAGCGCTGCCGCCATCGCTTTTTGCGTCGCGCCTTCGTCGAGGTTGAGCTTCAATGTGTCAAAGAATGTGCCTTCTGCGACGGGGATGCCGAGCTTGCTAAGGCCGAGTGCGAGGAGCTTTGTTTTGCCGTGGACTGCGCTTGCGATCGCGCGAAGTCCGTCTGGGCCGTGGTAGACCGCGTACATGCTCGCCATGATCGCGAGCAGCGCTTGGGCCGTACAGATGTTACTCGTCGCGCGGTCGCGGCGGATGTGCTGCTCGCGGGTTTGCAACGTCAGGCGATATCCCATGCGGCCTTTTCTGTCTTTGGAGACGCCGATGAGGCGACCGGGCATTTGGCGTTTGAACTTGTCTTTTACGGACATGTACGCTGCGTGAGGACCACCAAAGCCCATGGGGATACCGAAGCGTTGTGTCGAACCGATCGCGATATCCGCACCAAATTCACCAGGAGCTTTTAACACTGTCAGCGCGAGCAGATCGGCAGAGAAGATCCCCAACGCGCCTGCTTTGTGTGTGCGCTCCATGACCTCTGTGTAGTCGTGGACGAGTCCTTCTGTGTTGGGGTACTGTACGAGCACGCCGAACAGATTGAGGGAGGAAAAATCGAACGTCTGTGGATCGCCGACGTGGACGTTGATCCCGATGGGTTCGGCTCTTGTCTGTACAACCGCGAGGGTCTGTGGGTGGCAGTCTTCGGCGATGAAGAAGTCTTTCTTCTTTTGTCGGGCGACGTTGTAAGCGAGAGACATCGCTTCTGCAGCGGCGGTCGCTTCGTCGAGGAGTGAGGCGTTGGACAGTGGCAAGCCCGTGAGATCGCTTGTCATGGTCTGGAAGTTGAGCAGCGCTTCCATACGACCTTGCGAGATCTCTGCTTGGTAGGGTGTGTACTGTGTGTACCAGCCTGGATTTTCGAGGATGTTGCGCTGAATGACAGGTGGTGTGATGCAGCCGTAGTAACCCATCCCTATATATGAACGATAGACTTTGTTTTGGTTGGCCATTTGGCGAAGCTCTTGTAGGAGCTCGTGCTCACCACGTGGGCCACCCAGCGCCAGGTCTTGCTCCATACGGATGCTCTTGGGGATGACTTTATCAGCCAACGCGTCGAGGCTATCCAACCCCAAACTTTTGAGCATATCTTCCACTTCTTGTGGGCTCGGGGCGATATGGCGGTGCAAAAAAGTATCCTGGGGGGCAAACAAAGATCGATTGGACATATTGTTCTCCTCATGGCCTTCAACAGGTGATATTTGAAGGCACTTTTCTGACAAAAACACTCGGGATGATCTACTCATCCATGACGTTCGTTCGTCGTTGTACTGCATTCTGTGCTGGAATGAAAGCCCTGTCGCGCTTCTCTTTCTTTTTGGATTGGAATTCCTATCTTGTATCGATAGAGCTTCATTTGTCTGGACACGAGCTTGCGTTTGTCGCCAAAGCGTGGAAAAGTGTAAAGAAGATATGCCCGTGCCTGTTTCTTTTGTTGGTGATGATGACGAGACACATTTCTTCTTTGGTGGGTCATCATTGTGTATCCATTGTCTGCTTGTTTCTCTTTGTCGCGATAGGAAGAATTGTCATGCATACCTCAACATCCCCTCAACATCCTCCGTTTTTTGTTGGACAACTTTTGCGGCGAACACGATGGAGCCTCTATCTGGGTGTATTCTCCTTGATGACGCTCTGGAGCGGATGTGGTGAGGTGACTGTCACACAAGTCAGCGGCTGTGAGGATTGTCCCGAACGTTGTATCCGTTCGACGGAAGGTAGCTCAGGCTCGTGTGTCGATTGTATCGAAGACAAACACTGCCAATCCAACGGCAGCTTGACCCGAAAGTGTCTCGACAACGCTTGTGTGTGCGGTTCAAACAAGGATTGTCCTGCTGGACTCGTCTGTGGCAGCCCTGACAAAGGAAAGGGTGGCTGTGTGGAGTGCCTGACAAATAACGACTGTGGGAATGAGGACTTTCCTGTCTGCTCCTACAACGAATGTGTGGCATGTGCGCCAAAAGCCAAGCGTGTCTGTGAGCCAGAAGGCAGTACAGCGTGTGCGAAAGGAGAGCAGATCTGCCAAAACACAGGAACATGGGGAGAATGTCAGGGGTATACGTTGTGCAAAAGTGGCGAGAAGTGTGTGAACGAGCAATGTGTTCCTGACTGCCCTGAGCCTCCACCTTGCACCGAGGTTGGAAAAATCTGCTCCTCCAATATCGATGATCTTCCCGGTGAATACAAAGAATGCACGAAGAGCGCAAAGGGTTGTTTTGAGCTCAGCGACATCAAACAGTGTGGGGCCAGAGAGTTTTGCGACAAGGGCAGCTGTATCCCATTCACCTGCCCCAAGGCTGAATGTCAACTCGACGAGACGCAATGTGCCAACAAAGACGAGTACCGCGCATGTATCAAAGATAAGAATGGTTGTCTAAAGTGGAGCGACAAACAAAAGTGCAAAGAGGACGAGACATGTCGAGACTCGCTCAATCGTTGTTCGCTCTGTGAGCCTGGTGAAAAAGAGGTCTGTTATGGAGGCCCCGAGAACACCAAAGGGGTCGGTATTTGTCGAGCCGGAGAACATGTCTGCGCAGATGATGGGACGAAGTGGGGAGACTGTGTTGGGGTCGTGCTGCCTGTCATCGAGACATGCAACGGTTTGGATGATGATTGTAACGGAAAGATCGATGACAATCTGACTCCCAAGCCCTGCGCAAATCAGGTCGGACAGTGTAAAGGAACAGTCGCTCGATGCGGTGGGACAAAGGGTTGGCTCTCTTGCGAAGAGGCTGATTACCGCAAGACATTCAGTGAGTTTGAGGTCAAAGAGACCTTGTGTGATGGGATCGATAACGACTGTGATGGTCAGGTGGACAACGGTCTGACACCACAAAAATGTAATCGTAACGTCGGTGTGTGTGTGGGGGCTGTGAAAACGTGTGATGGGCAGAACGGGTGGAAAGCCTGTACAGACGCAAATTACAAACAAGTCAGCGCGCTGTACGAGAGCGATGAGACTTTGTGTGATGGGAAAGATAACGACTGCGATGGTCTCGTCGATGAACTGTACCCCAAAAAAGGCACGACCTGTTACGCAGGTGTCGGATCTTGTCGCAAGTCCGGTCGTTATGTCTGTAGTGCTTCGCAAAAAGCCATCGAATGTACTGCCAAGGCGGGCTCTCCTACAACCGAATCGTGCAATGGACGTGATGATGATTGTGATGGTCGTGTTGACGATAACGCTCCATGTCCTCGCGGTACTGCTTGCTCTTCTGGCTCTTGTCGTACCTGTTCACAGCCTTCTTCGAAGTGCTCCAACTTCGATCTGTTTTGTACCTCCACCGCCCCCTCTATCAGCTGCAAGTGTGGCTTTACCTCCTACTGCTATCAAAAGAGCAGCAGCATCTTCTGTAGTGGTTGTTGTGCATGGCGTCGGTGCCATTAAGCCGCAAAGTTTCTCTCTTGTTCCTGATTCCAAGTCCCTCCTGTATCCCTGTTGTGTTCGGGGAGAGCTACCCTTCTTCTTGCTCTAAAAGTCCAGTTGATGATATGATGTCGCGAGGTCCGTTGGTGTATGCGTCAAAGCATTTTCGAAGTGACTGTGAGGAGTGATTTGTGGCCGGACAGGACGTCACCAAACATCAGCAAACAAAGCATGCAGGCAAGGCACAAGAGGCGGAGGTGCGAAAGCGTCCACAGGAAACTGTTTTAGAGGCGCCTCATATCAAACCTATTGAGCATTACCTTCGCTCTTGGGAGGCCGATGAAGATGAATTGCCTCTTGAGTACGAGCACGACGATCACACCTCGCCGTTGATCAAGTCCGTTCGCGAATTTCGACATGAACAGACGATGGCGATGGGGGAAGATGGGCGCTGGTTACTCGCAGCCCTCACTGATGAGACAGAACCTGCACAGATACAAAAGAAGGACACGCTCCCAAAAACGGAGAGGATCGTACAGAGACTGCTCTCCGATTCTCACGCACCTGAAGAGGTCGATGCCTTGTTGGCGCAGGCGGTTGAACAGCTCGCACTGCAACGCCAAAGCAAGGAGCAATGGTCAACGTCCCTGTCCAAGAAACACCACATCCCCAAAAGACAACCTGTAAAGTCGCTTCATACAAGTAGTGAACGACTTCATGTCGGAGAGACAGGCGGCTCGCTAGATGCCTGGCAAATTCGCGAACTCACTTTGCCAGAAGTTCCCAAGATCAAAAAACAAACACAAGCTCCTGGACCGTGGACTGTTGAGACAGCCCACTCCAGACCGAGGCTGCCAAGTGTCCACGCTCCAGAAACACAAAACCATGAGCACTCCACATCTTCATACTCCCCTACATCCGGGCGCTCTGTGAATGTGTATCCCAATGGAACGAAGCAGGCACCGAAAAAATGGCGTCGTTTCCAAAGGGCGCTCTCTTTGGAGAATCGCTGTGCAGTGCTTTCACACACGTCCTCTCTCGATGCGGTAGACAAAGAGGTCGCACCAGCTCGGATCTCTCGCGAGGGGATCGGTCCGACAGATGTGCGTCGCAGCAGTCTTCGGCCGATAGGACAGTCGGTCGCGATGCAGTGGTTGGTGTGGAATCCCTCTAAGCGACTCTCTCCATTGTCCGCGCCTGTGTCGCTCAAAGGTCGGTTCGAACGCCTTTCGGATGATGATTCGTTGGTGCCTACAATGGGCGCAACTGCCACGGAGGGGTGGGATGATCAGGCTGATTGGTCCAATGACGGTCTCCTCGTTGAGAGACCGGCCAAAGTCGCGTCGCAAGATCAGCTCCCACTGGAGTCATCCTTCTTACATGCTTCGTTTGTCGAGGAGCCTTTGTCCTCTGTGAAAAGTTCATCTGTATCACCTCAGAAGGAGCATGACGCAGGAGCCAAGCTCTCTGTACAGACGATGTCGGCGTCCTATACTCCTCCTTCATTGACCCTTGAGTACGATTCTTTTGATGTCAAAGATATCCCTGGAGAGGAGAAGGCGATGTGGCCTGCTCACGATCTTGGTGCTGACGTCCCACATACGCCTACACTTGGTTATGAGACCTTCCACCAGCCTACGCAGCCTTCCCTGGAGAGTGATGAAGAGGGAACGGTTGAGCGTCTGCTGACGCTCGCGGAGCAGTTGTCTGAAGAGACCGATGTTGAGGACGTCGTTGTCGAGGAAGAGGCGCTCAAAAGAGGAGGCGGGGAAAAAGTCGTCGCGTCCTCTGTTGGCGTTAGGCATGACGAAGTGTCCGATATCTATTTTCATTTGGGGATCTTTTTGGAGCGGGCCGATCGTCTGTTGAAGCACGGAAACGCCACGTTTTTGCATGTCTTTCAGGATTTTGTGGAGACATTTGTCGAAGATCGCTCGCACATTTTACAGGAGTATGGATTGGCTGCGCGTCCTGATGCGGCGTATGAGTGGGGCGCACTCGACGAGGACGCTGTACGGGTGATCGAATATATCCTGCTCGCGATGGCGTCTTTTTTGCGAAAGGATCGTGAGCAGGCGTCGTTATTACTGACACAAGGTCTACAGGCCTGCCCTACAGCGTCACGTCTGGCAGAGGGGATTGCGTTGTTGCAGCGGAGGATAGAAGAGTCTTGAAGGTAATCGTTTTGACTGGCGCAAAAGGCGGTGTTGGGAAGACGACACTTGCGCTCAATATGGCGTATGCATTTGCCCGGCAGGGGAAGCGCACATTGCTCCTTGATACTGATATGCAGGGTGGGATCGCGCTGTCGTTGAGTCGTGGTCTCTCACAGCGAGGGGGATGGTTTGAATACGCCACACAGGAGGTCAACGCGCAATCACTGATCGTGTCGACGAATCAGTCTCTTTTGCATATCTTGCCCCACGGCCAAGTTGTCTTCTCCGAGCTTGTTGCCTTTGAGAGAGCGATGCAGTCCGGTCATGCGCTACAGCGTCTACGCGATGAGCTTGGTGATCTGTACGATCTTTGCATCGTGGATCTGCAAACCGGATTGGACTTGCGGGCTGCAGGGATGATCGATAAGGCCGACTTTCTGATCGCGCCGCTCGCTGCAGAGCCGCTCTCGGCGCGTGTCGTGCCACACGTTTTATCGTTTGTTTCGCAATGCCAGAAGGCTGGCGCGCCCTCTCTCTTTTTGGGTTTTGTGTTGACGATGTGGCAGGCCGCTGATGCCCAATCCACGAAGGTCGTGCAGGAGATCCGTACGCGGTTTCCCGAGTCGTTTTTGTTTTACACGATCATCTCCCATGATGAAGCCTTTGTCGACGCCAACGAACTCGGAATGCCTGTTGGTATGTTGCGCACCCCCCCTCCCGCTGTTGCGATGTTGTTTGAGCAGCTCTGTGTGGAAGTTGAACGCCGTATGCAGATGACTACTGAGGAACCGAATCATGAGCCGCGATATCTTGTGGATCGAAGCTGACGATCTTAAAGACCTCTTCTCACAGGTTGAGGCAACCCCCCATTCTGAACGAGTTGACGCGCCTACCGCGACCTACGATGACTTTGTCTTGCTTCCCCAAGAAGAGCTTCAGGCACAGTTACGCACACATCTCTCTCCCCCACGGCCACCCACTGTCGAAACATCACCCCCCCACAAAGAGCCCTTGTTACAGGAGAGATTTGAGAGCCCATTTAAACAACGTCGTCCTGCCCAACCTGAAGAGGGCGTTGGTGAGGCTCACAGCGCATTCGTAAAGAAAGACGCAGAGGAGCGTTCCTCTGCGTCTTTTCATTCTCTACACGCTGCGCTCTCGCGACCTCTGTCACATTCTCGATGGAAGGCTGCGCCGGCTGAAGTTGCGTTGTCTCTGTCCAAAGAGTTGGAGCTCGCGATTGGTTTTGATGTCCAGGACGATATTGAGTGGTCGCTCCCCCCGACAGAAGATCACGAAGTCGCGACAGAGGAGCTCCCTGAGCCTGAGACGATGCCGATCTTTACGGGGAATACGGATCGGGAGGGCGTGAACGCCTTGCCATTGCCTTCGAGTCTTCGGACGGGGGATCTACAAGAGCGTTTGGACGCATTCTTGACTTGGTTGATGCCGTCGACCGGGAGCTATATGGCGTATATTGCCGATGGTGAGGGACTTCCCCTCGCGAGTGTCTTTGCGACGGATGAATACTTGGCGCTTGGGAGTCTGTTACCTCCACAAATCCTCTTCCCACTGAAGATGTTTTTCCCCGAACAGTACCAGGAGTCCGTACTCCTTCATCAGCTCTCTTTTCAGCTCAACGAGGAGTATTTTTTGCAGCTCTTTTGGATGACGACATCACTCGGTCCAATGACGTTGGGGTTGGTGTTACCGGAGGCGTTAAGTGGTGCACAGCTCCACACGTTGTACGTGATCTTGATGACGATTCTCAAAGAAACGAAGGGACAATGATGTGATGTCTTCACTCGATCTGGCGCTCGCGATCCAGGGGATACCTTCTCTACGTGGTGTGTTTGTGACTGCGTTGCCTGAATGCCTCCTGTTTGATGCCTTGCTCTCCGAAGAACACCAAGACACGAAGTCCGTCGAAGAGGTCGCGATGTTATTTGGTGAATTGCTACAAACCAACCAACGTACACTCCAGTTACTCGGCGCGCAGCAGCCACATGCGCAGCTGCTCGTTGAACACCAAGAGATGCTGTTTTGTATTCGCCCGTTGCCCTTCCAGTTTGCGCTTGGGATCATCTATGAGCCGGACGTTCCGCTCGGTTTGGTCCGTGTGTTTGCCAGTCAGATCGCAGGGCATATCACGAGTCAGCTGGAAGACATCGCGCGCCAAGCTGGTTCACGTGGAGGTGTTCTTCTTGACTATGCGCTTGGTCATCTTCCCGAACCGTCAACGGTTGTACGTCGCCTCTCTCTCCGGACAGGTATCCCCATGGACACCCTCCATCAGCCCGCGCTTCTCAGCGAAAAGGAGACCGAGCTCCTTGAGGGGGCTGTGTGTGATATTCTTGGTGTCGAACATATCGAGCTAGCGTCATGATGAAGTACGAACTCCACTATATCCCTCAACATGAGCTGACATTTTTGTCGGATGTGCCGATCGTATATCACAGCCACCATTACACGTTGTTTTTGGAGCATGTGCTCGAAGACGCGCTTGGTTGGGAGGTCTCTTTCCAGGAGCGTTTTTTGGCTGCGCGTGAGGTCGCGTCTGTGTTGTTGTCTGGCATGGCGGAAAAGAGGGGGCTGACAAGCGTAGAGAGTCGGCAGTTATTGTCCGAGCAGCTCTTTGCAGTGATGGGATTGGGGCTGCTCAAGTTGCCGTCAGGTCGTCATGATATGGCCTCATCGAGTCCTTCATCATTTCAGGGTGTTGGTTGGCTCGACAAGTACAGCGCCGCGCTCAAGCGTCACCATCCTATGGATGCGCTCTCACTTGGTTACGCGGCGGCGGCGACGGAGGTGATGTTCGATTTCCCTCGTGAATCTGTGCTCGGACAGGAGAGCGCGTGTGTCGCGATGGGAGCGAGGGAGTGTGCCTTTACATTCCATCCTGGGACACCTGCTGTGCGGATGAGGCACATCGGAAAACGAGAGTGCGAGCGTGTGGTGAAGCCCTCTTTTTCAAGCATTCGCGAGCGGGATGTTGCGCGATTTGCGGAGCGGATCAATCGCCGTTTTGAGAAGATTATGCCTGACGGACGGGGCTTACTCTCACGTTTTGATTTGCTGTTATCCCGGCAGATGGCGACCTACCTGAGCCGTATCACGTATCGCACCCTGGACCTTCTCTCCGATCGTCCCGAAGCACAAAAAACACTGCGTTCTTTACTGCGAGAAGCTGGCGTGATCGGAGCGATGCACTTGTTTGGTCATCTCATGGAGTCCAAGGCATGGCAAGAGTGGTTTGAGGGTTTTGGAGGCGCTCCTGAGGAGGTCATCCTGAGCGGCTGTTCGATTGGTCGCGCGTTGGGCTATGGTCATTGGTGTATTCATGACTTTGAACCTTACAGCCATCTGATTTTGCGCACACCAAGCTCGTATGAGAGCAATTATCACGTGCTGCGTCGAGAGGTCGCGAGAGAAGGGCAGTGCTTCTTTTTTCAGGGCGCTGCACAAGCGATCGCACAGCTCGCTCACGAAGTCCATTGGCAATCCGCGCACGACTTCTCTATGGAGTACGACCGCATCTCGGCGCTCCCCCACCGCTGGTCTGCAGAGGAGACAAAGTGCATCTCTTGTGGGGATGATTTTTGTGAGGTCGTCGTCCAACGTGTGCCTCACCCCTAACTTGTCACATAAATTTTTCTCGGAAACCTCTGGTCAATTTTGCCGATATTGAATATAGTAAGCATCTGAAAGTGCAGCTATCTTTTTTGTCATTTGGGAGGTTGAAGGTGATGAAACAAGTCCCCTACGGACGTTATGTATGGAGCGTCCTTATTGTGTGTATCGGGTTCTTTGGTGCGATCCAAACAGCAGAAGCTGTTTGCGCGACGCCCGATGTTTTGATCGTGTTGGACCGCTCTTGCAGTATGGGAGGGGGAAAGTGGAACAGCGCTGTCGCAGCAATCAAGACCATCACCAACCAATACAAAGGCAAGCTGCGCTTTGGACTCGCGACGTTTAACTCGGGTGCCAGCGTTAACTACGGTATCAACAACTGCATCGCCGACGGCGTGACGACACAGTGTGTGCCAAAACTCCAGAACAAACTCAATGCACTCGGAGCGTCAGGTGGAACCAACCTTGTCGCCGCGATGAACACCGCGACAACACACCTCAAGTCGATCAAGAACGCAGACAATGTCAAAGCCCGTAAACGCAGCGTCATGTTTATCACGGACGGTCAGGCTTCTTGTGCCAACTCACAAGTCAGCTCGTTGTTTAGTCAGGTCGGCGCCAAAACCTTCGTCATCGGCTTCGGTAGTGGCGTCGATGCAAATTGCCTGAACAACATGGCTGCGGCTGGTAAAACTGCGCTCTCAGCCTCCCGTAAATATTACCAAGCCGACAACAGCAGCGATCTCAACAAGGCGATGAAGGCCATCGCCGACGCAAGCTCCGCTGAAGTTTGTAACAACCTCGACGATGACTGTGATGGTCAAGTTGACGAAGGTCTCAAGAAAGCCTGCTCCTCCAAGTGTGGACCCGGACAACAAGTATGTAGCGCTGGTAAGTGGGGAGCCTGCTCCGCAACCAACCCCATCGCCGAGACTTGTAACAACAAAGATGACGACTGCGATGGTCAAGTTGACGAAGGTCTCAAGAAAGCCTGCTACTCCGGCGCTGGTTGTACCAAAAATGGCAACAGCTACACCTGTAAAGGGATCTGTAAGGCCGGTACATCAACGTGTTCAAAGGGACAGTGGGGCGCATGTCAAGGCACCGTCAAACCCGGTACGGAGACCTGTAACGGTAAAGATGATGACTGTAACGGTTCCGTCGACGAAGGTCTTCGTAAAGACTGCTCCAACCAATGTGGGAAGGGTGAAGACCTCTGCACCAACGGAAAATGGACGGGTTGTAACGCACCCCAACCGACCGCTGAGACATGTGATGGGAAGGACAACGACTGTAACGGCCAAATTGACGATGGTCAGGAGCAAAACTGTCGCAGCAAGTGTGGAAGTGGTAAAAAACTCTGTCGCTTTGGTCAATGGACTGCATGTCTCGCCCCTCAACCTCAACCAGAGGTCTGTGATGGAAAAGACAACGACTGTGACGGACAAATCGATAATCAGGCATCTTGTCCTGGCACATTCGTTTGTCAGTCTGGAAAATGTCTGCCTGCCTGTAACAACGGCGAGTGCGCAAAAGGACTCAAGTGTGTCAACGGCTTCTGTGAAGGTGATGCTTGCGCAACTGTGAACTGTCCTGCCGGAAAATCATGTGTCGCCGGTCGCTGCTTCTCGCCTTGTGAGCTGATCAAATGTGACAAAGATTACACCTGTGACAGTGGCAAATGTGTGAAGCAAGACTGTTACATCAAGGGCTGTCCTAACGGCGAAATCTGTGAGTACGGTGTCTGTACTGCTGACCCATGTGCCAACAAAAATTGCCCCAGTGGCGAATTCTGTCGTGCCGGTTTCTGCGTTGGCTCCTGTACAAACGTCAAATGTGCAACCGGAGAATCTTGTAAAGATGGTAAGTGTGTTGCAGATCCTACAAAAACCGGTGATTGTGCAAATGTCACCTGTGCCCATGATGAGCAATGTGTCAGCGGAAAGTGTGTTGCTGGTCCCTGTAAAGGTGTCACATGTCCCAAAGGTCGCGCCTGTGTAGACGGAAAATGTGAACACGACCCATGCCTCAATGTGACATGCCCCACTGGTGAATTCTGTGACAATGGTCAATGTGTTGGTAACCCACCACCCAAACCTGACGGTAGCAGCGCTGATGGAGTCACCAACCCCGATGGTGGGACAACCAATCCTGACGGCAGTACGACCAGCCCTGACGGTAACACCACGACCAACCCCGATGGAAGCACCACAACCAACCCTGATGGTAACGGTACGACCAACCCTGATGTCCTGACTTATGAGGCGAACAACACTGGGAATGAGGGTTCAACGACCAACACTCCAAGACGCCAGGACCCAGGCGGATGTGCTTGTGCTGTGAACAACAGAGCACCTGTTGAAGTCCTCTTCTTCAGCATCTTCTTCCTCTTCTTCTTTGGTCTCCTCCGACGCCGCCGATAAACGACTCTCTTCCCTCTCTTTGCTCCCCTATACAAAAATGCCTCTCCAAGTAAGTGAATCGTCTCTCCTACGCTTTGCCAATCCTTCCTCCGTGTAAAAGCGTCTCTTTGATCAGAGGTTCCCACGCGTAGCGAATATTCTGGCAGTACAACACGCTGTCCAATTCGGCGTTCTCGGGACCAAAGGGGGTGCCTTCCTGGAAAAATTGTGCGTACAAGCCGATGGGTTCGATGAACGTGTAATGCCAGCGATCCCGATTGATACGTAGGATATAAACGAATGGGTTGTCCTTTTCGTAGCCAAAAGCGTCTGTGTGGTCGATGACAAGTCGATCAAGTTGTGCTCTGCTAGAGAAGATACTCGACGAGGGAGGTTGGTGTGTGCCTGACTTCGTATCGATGAGCGCCACGAGATCGAGCTGACGACTTGGGACGTCAACGCCTACGAGAAGATGGCGACCGTGGCGGATAAAGTGGATCGGTCCTGTCGCGAAGTCGTGGAAGCGATATTCTGTGATTGTGTTGCCAATACGCGTGAATATATCGCTGTTTGTCGCGCTCTGGATAAACTCATACCCGATCTTTTGCTCATTTGCCTTGTTGCGGAATTGTACGACCGCACGACAGCTGATGTTGCAGAAGTTTTGGCCGAGCAATTCGGGAAGACCCTGTGGGCGCATGCTGACGATTGAAGAGAGTGTGACGCTCACAATTCCGTAGCCATCGATGATGACAGGCTCAAAGACTGGAGAGAGTTGTGTCTGTAAAAGGTCTGGATCGACGCGGTAGTTGAGGCACAGACACTCGCGCCAATTGGTCGTCATACTGAAGGGGAGCGTGGGAGCTTGTTGTTCGGGGGAGAGCACATCTCGTATTTCGTGGAGTGTGTGATAAAAGCACTCCACACCTTTGAGCGTGCAGCGCCATCCACCTCTATGGTGTCTTGTGAGGAGCCCCTGTTGTTGGAGGTCTTGTGCGTGTTGTTCGGCTTGTTTGTGGGTGAGAGGGCAGAGCATGGCCATCATCTGCGAAGAGATCCCTACCTGTGTCATGGCGCATGTGAGCACGGCAAGAGGTGGACCTGTAAGCGTTGAAAGGGTGCCCATGTCTTAGCTCCTTTGGCGGGAGGGGACGATGTTTGGGAGCGTTTGCTGCGGACTCAGGTGGTTTGTGCGTACTGTTTTTCTGAGAGTGTACGTTTTCGCTCGCGGTAAAACAAGATCCCTGGGATGAGCAAACCAAAGAACCACATGATTCCGAGGATGGCATAGCCATATGTGGGCCATATGCCGACGAGAGCGGCGGTGAGGAAAAAGATCGCTGTGTTGAGGAAGAAGCGGGTGTTGATCAAGGAGATGATCGCGAAAGAGACCGCGCTGATAATGGCCTGGTGGGCTGGAATGACTTTGAGCGCGAGGTCGAGCGGGAGTGTCATCAGATCGAGCATCAAGATCCCGAAGCTCGCGAGGACGTAAGTGATACCATTTCCCCAGATGTGCTTTTCGACGTACGTCATCGTCCCGCCCATTTGGCGACGAGACCACAAATTGATGAGCAGCTTGATGCCCAAATAAAGCGACCAGATCGTAATGTAAGGCCAGGGGGAGAAGTTCTTTTGCAGGATGAAATACTGCGTCAAAAACAACGCGATCACGTTGAGGATCGCGACGGCGATCATGACAACCCCCCACTGCTGAAGGATGGTATCGTCATGGACCTTACCGACGATCTGACGGATCAGTTGAAGAGCTTCTTGGGCGTCTTCCTTTTGCATGATGGCATACTCCGAGGGCGAGAGGTCAAAGCTGTTATTGTGATGTTATGTCATACGAATGGGGCGGAGGCAAAGAAGTTACTCTTGGAGGAAATCTTTTGAGAGCTTGCTCTCTTCGTAGGGGCGGCGTTTGGCGTAGAAGAAGCAGCGTTGGTGGAACCACAGCTTGCGCGTGAAAAACCAGAATTTGTAGTTGATGAGCACGTCAACTGCGAGGATCACGCTGTTATCGGGGGTGCTCGTCCTGGGAGTCTCACCGGAGACGATGGCTTTCCCATCTTTGGCGACGATTCCTTTGAGGCGATTGGTCATACTGCCCTTGCCGGTGCCTTTTCCTGCGATGTCCTGGATGGTTGTCCCTGGAGGCAGCGCGTCTGTTGTGCTGCAGCCAGCCGTCGCGGTTGGACGTTCTCGGCGGGCGCTCTTGTATCCTCGAAGAGAGGGTTGTTGTGTGTAATCTTGGAGCGCTTTGTACGTGTCTTTTGGCAAGATCGCGATGGAGAGCTTGACCTGTTGTTCGTCGATTTTCTCCGAGGCGAGGACGCTTGAGACTCTTTGTTTGACTGCTGTCTGTGTGAGCCGTGCGTACTGCGTTGTGTCGATGACTTTATGTGTGAGCGCATCGGAGAGTCGGGCTTTTACCATCATCAACTGGATGTTGAGATAGATGTAGGAGAGGCCCAACCCGATCGCCGCGAGAAAGAGAAGCCAAAACCATTTCTTTCTCGAACGCGCACGTATTGGGGAGATGGGGATATGTGAGCGTGAGGTATGCATTGAAAACACCTCAATATGTATTCGCAGCCGGATGCCCGAGTATGTTCGGCACTCCAGGCTATTTGGGATGTACGAAGGGCACCATGCCATAAAGGACGGCATAGTGCTTGTGCTTCTTCACTTTGTAAAGGGGTTCTACCTTACTTTTATGGAAAAGTCGAGCATGCCTATGAAGACATTACTCTTTGGACGCGATTTCGTTGGAAGGAGATTCTGTTTGTGCCCATTTTAATTGCAAAAAGAGCCAGGGCGCGAGGAAGGCTGCGCCAAAACTCGCGAAGGCATAGCGCAGAAAGCGCCAAAACGTACCTTGTGGAAAGAGCCCTTTGAGCGCAAGCAGCAACAACGCCACGGGCACCACCGCGAAAAACCGCATCAGCCTTTGACGTGTTGTCCCGTTGCTTGAGAAGCGTAAGAACCGCCGCTCCAAAATGATACCCACCAAAAAACCCAGCAAACCCGCACAAGGAGGCACATGATGTCTATCCGGTGACAGCAAGAAGAAACCGACGGAGAACACAGTCGCGATGATGAGCTGGTTGGTAAAATGAGTGCGTGTGAGCAGTGGCGTGATTTTGGGTTCGAGGAGCACAAAGAGCACAACCCCCAATATCCCAAGGGACCATCCCACGATAACGTCTTGTGGATAGTGTACGCCCAGGTAAATCCTCGAAAAGCCAATCGAGAAGATCAAAAAGACCGCGAGTACACGTACCCAGGTCTTGTTCCACAGCGCAAAGACGTGGCCCCAAAGCGTCGCTGAGCCTTGTGCGTGTCCACTTGGAAACGAGAGCCCCGATGCTTTGTACAGCTGTCGGACCTGATCTGCGGCCGGGCGAGGGAAGTGGAAGAGCACCTTGAGGAAGGAGTTGAGTCCCAGCGAGAAGAAAATAAGGACGCCGATACGACGGCCTTTTTGTGCATCGATACACCAGTAGAAGAGCGGCAACAGCAAGATGTATCCCAGCTCACTACCGAACGCTGTGATCGCCAGAAAGACCTGATCGAGGATCGGATGGTGGATGCTCTGTACCCATCGTATGACACTCAGTCCCCAAGGGACGAGAGATTGTAACAACGCTTCCATCGTGACTCCTTAGCGTGTCTTTTTCCACTGTTGGGTGCTTGCGTCCCAACGGGGTTTATGGCGCTGGATGCGAGCTTGAATGTGGGTCCAGGTCGCGTTGTTTTTGAGCGTCAAGTAGATCGGCTGTTTCGTCCCGCTGTGTTTGACGTGTTGGAAGATATGCTTCATCGCGCGCAAGGTCTGACCCCGCAACAGCGCTCTGTGGTACACTTCAAATTGTGGGAACTTCACGCCTCGTTTTACGATCAAGGTGGTCTTCACTTTCTTGGGCTTTTTGGGGACTTTGATCGACTTGCCCTTTTTGTGTCCCCACAGGCGGATACCTCCTGATTTGCCAAACACATTTTGTGAAGGTGCTGAGAACAATGTCTTCCATCTTTTGGAGGAGACCAACGCTGAGAGCGCTTGTGGGGGCGACATCTTTGGGCTGAACGCATTTTTTCGCAGTGTACAGTGTTTGGTGCAATATTGGATGTAGTCGAGTGTATTGCGTGTGGCGTTCTCTGGTGTGTATCCCTGAACGAGCAAGAAGGGAACACCTCCTTTTACGGCCATCGGGAAGTAAGGCCATGCGCTTCTCTGTTTGCCTGGCAGGTGGACATCTGGAGTCCCGATCAGCAGGGGGCTGATGGGTTTTTTGTTGGGGCCGACAAACAACATCTGCATCAACAGCAACACACGCTGTTCATCGAGATCGTAGCGGTGACGGCAGTACATATTGGTCTTTGTGAGTTGGTAGTATGCACGAAAGAGGGCGAGGATCTGCTGCTTGCCTTTTTTGTGAAGTTTGTTGGCGATCTTGACTTGCGTCGTGGGGTTGAATGTCCACGCGTCGATCTTGGAAGCGTTATGGAGCCACTTCAGGTCGGCAAAAGCAGCCCCTCTCGCTGACGCACGAAGTTCGTCAAAGGAGACCTTTCCTTTGCGATTGCAACGAACAAAGCGACGCATGGTGAGCTGCTGTTGTGCGTTGAAAGACAGCAGCAGACCGTGATCTTTTCGAATATAGTAGAGTTTATGCTGAAAGCGCTGTGTCCGCCAGGAGAAGTCGGAGAGGCTTCCATAACGGGCTTTGCGGATGAGGACTTCGACTTTACCGCGTGTCATTCCTTTGGCGAGCTGGGCGAGTTTAGCGTGACGCACTTTGTTGAGTTTGAGTCCTGCGCCTTTGATCTTGGACTCCCAGGCGAGCTGTTGTCTTTGGGCCTTGGTCAGTTTTTTGGTGACCTTCTTCTTGTTTGTGCGTTTCTGGCACCCTGTTAGCGCGGCCAAACACAAGCTCAGGCTTACGAAAAGAATCAGCTTTTTCATCAATTAGGGCCTTTCGTTTCTACTATCTGTATTGAGTCGATTTTGATTGCCGTGTGTACTCTACATCGATTTGCGATCGCGTTGTAGTCCTTTTTTGTATCCACGAGAGATGGAAAGGGAGGCTGTGTTGATGAGGAGAGGTCAGCGTTGGAGTTTTTTGGGACCACCACTTCCCGCTGTACGTTCGTATGTCCCATCGCCTGTCTTTTCGTACCGTGTAAAGCCCTTCGCGGCGATGTTTTTATCGCTCAGAAGTGCACGATGTTGGGCCTCGCCGTGTTTGAGGACGAGGGCAGGAGGGGTGATGATTTTGCGCACAGGTTCGCCGGTCTCTGGGTGTTGTTCGAGCGCGGGGTCGCTGATCTTTTGCATGTATTCAAAAGTCTCCCCGGCGTGTTCGCCATCACCGAGGATCTCATATAGATAGATAGGCATCGTGTGACTCCTGTTGTGGTCTCTTTCAAAAGGGAGTGGTGTCCCAAAAGGTTGATGGAGAGGGTCTCTGTACCGGAAAAAAGGTAAGACGTAATGGACAGTTGTCAATGTAGGTGAGCGGCTACGAAGCTGAGGCCTTATGCTTTTTTGTCGACGGCTTTGAGCACGCGGTCGTAGATGAACATCCCGATAATCGACGCGAGGCCGATCAGTCCGATACGGATCCAGATCGCGTCTGGTCGGTAGAGTTCAAACAACATCTGTTGTGTTTCAAGTGCGGTCATGTTGAGCTTGGCCGCGAGTGTTGGGACCACTTCCGATTTGGGGAGGACGGTGATGGCTTCTTTGCTCATACCAATCGTCGTCTCCAAGAATTGTTTGGCGAGATTGACTTTATCACCATGCTCTTCGTAGAGGCTACCGGCGATGATTGAACCTGAGATCCAGCCAATCGCGACGGGGATGTTGGCGTATCCCATGTAGAGCCCTTCTTGTCCCTTGGGGGAGAGTGTCGCGAGATATTCCATCTTTTTGGGACTTGAGAGCATCTCCCCGATCGAGAAGACGGTGATACCTGCCAGACACAGCCAACCAAAGGTCGCCGTTCCTGCGAGGACAGAGCCTGCCGTTGCGATCGCCATACCCACCATGATCGAGGTCAGTGGCTTCATGTAGGAGGAGATGTACGCGAAGAAGATCATCGTAAAGACGATCAAGCCAGGGTTGATGTTGAGCATCCATTCGGGGTTGACCTGCGCGCCGTTTTTGGCCATCTCGATCAAGATAGGTGAGTAGGCCAAAAAGTTCTCTCGCAAGAAGAAGAAAGTGCCTAACGTAGCAGGAATAAATGCGACCCACGCGAGCACCTTCGCGGGGACGCGATAGAGGTCAAACGCGATGGCGCTGACGAGCAGACCGAGGAAGGGGGCGGTGAGCAGCGCGATGCCTTGATTGAGACGAAGCAAGGGGACGTAGAAGGCCGCTGTCAGTGCGATCGCTACGACGATGTATGCGGGGTATCCGACCTCTTCTGCGGGGCGGTGGTCAGGCCGCATCGCGAGCAGGACACCGACCGCGCAGATCCCACCAAAGATCAACGCAAGCGCAGCCGCGAGGAACGTCGGAAAGGCTGGTGTTGAGAAGGATTGACCGACAGTCGCGATGATGCCCGACGAGTTGACCCAGTCATCGATGTAGTTGGGCAGCAAGTCAAAGACTTGGTTAAACATGACCCAAAAGCCGGAGAAGACAATACAGAAGAAGAAGATTCTTGGACGAAAGAGACCGAGCACGGAGGTGACAAAGACCTTCAACGGGCTCGACATGTCCTCTGTGACTTCAAAATCTTCGGAGGGGTCTTTGTAAAATGGAAGCCACAAAAAGTTGATCGCGACGATCACTGCACATGCGTAGAACACGTACTCCCAACTCATTAACCGCAACAAACCTGCGAGCACTGGACCGAGGAACCCGCCGACGTTGACGAGTTGGTAGAAGACCCCCCAACCAACAGAGGCGTTGGAGTCCTTCAGGGTCGCTGCGAGTGTTCCCTGGACACCGGGCTTAAAGATCGCTGTCCCTGTCGCGAGGAACATACAGCCTGCGAAAAACCCCCAGAAGCTGAGGAATTTCGCCATCATAATGTATCCGATGATCTTTAACACGATGGCAAACGCGATCGTCTTTTTGTGCCCGTAACGGTCGGCGTATCCACCTGTGAACATCGGTAGGACACTCTGGAGACCCGCCCACCACGCAAAGATCTGACCTTTCTCTACGTGGGTAAATTGTGGACCACCGGCTTCTCTTGGGAGAACCATGTAGATGGCGATGACTGCGCGGACACCGTAATAGGCGAGTCGTTCAAACATCTCCATGATGTTGACGATCCAGTAACGAGTATCGAGTCCCTGAAGCTGTTGAAAGAGGCCTGCTTGGTTTGTGGATGAGTTTGACTGACTCATAAAACTCCCTTTACTTCGACTTAAAAGATAGATTGTCTTGTGAATCGATAGGTTCAACGTTGTACAGAAGGATGGGATGTTACGCGCCAACGATGGGTGGGGTCAAGCAGATATTCTTTTTGGTGTCAAATGTGTTGTCTACAGAGGTCTTGAAGGAATTCTTCGGCTTCTTGGTAACGAGGGTAAAGACGTTCCTCTCGTCGAAAGGCGGGCGTGTGGGCGACTCGCCTCCCGTTGACGACGGTCACCCCGTGCTTTTTGTGCAGCAACTCGTGGTACATGACAAAGTCAAAAACAAATTCAGGGACGTTGGGTGTGTCGAGTGTCATAGAGAGCATCAACGTATCATCGCTGAATTGATAGTGACCAAACTTGCGCGTTGTAGGGGCTTTATTCCATCGCAGTAGGGGAGCTTTTAGCTCATTGGCAAAGTACGTCTCATTGACGCGCTGAAAGCTCTCTTGCAGGTCGTGATGGTGTCCCTTCATGTGGCTCTCTGGTGGAGGAACAAACGAGGCGAGCGCAAACAAGACATCACTGAATGACTCTTGTTCTGTGAAGGAGGCGATAACCTCCTGTCTCGACTTGGTGCGTCGTTGGAGTGACGCGCCGAGGAGCGCACGCCAGACGTCGTCTTCGGCGTAGAGGAAGCCTTGGTTGCATTTAAACGTCACGACATCTTTGCGTTGTCGCATACGCCACAGAGAGTCCATGTGCGTGAGATACAGTTTGATCTGTCGTCCTTCCAGGTAGCCGGTCTCTTCGAGGATGTGTTGTGCGCGCAAGAGCGCGTTGAGGTGGGCTTGTAGGTGTTCATCCTCTGCGAGCAAACGCATCCAACTGTACACCTGCCTTGAAGGCTTTTCGAGCATGGCAGGGACGCTGTTTTGGCGCGCACAGATCGTTTCGACTTGCTGGATATGGCGCTGAAGATCTGTGAGGATGCGTTGTCTTGAGGATTCGGAAGACATTAGGCTGTCGGCTTTACGCCACATCCAATCTGCGAGCTGTTGTCCTTGCTTGACGAGGTTTTTGATCCGTACAGGTTGCTGTGGTGTTTCTTCTGTGGCGTCACGCAGAGGGAGGTTGTTGAGATCAAGCGCGCGCAAGAAGTTGTATGCGTTTCGCGAGGGCGTGGGGAGATCGTTGGGAGAGCAATGATGGGCTGTACAGATCGTTTCAACTTGCGTGAGGAGTGTGCGGACATTTTCTTGGAAGGGTGCAATCTCTTCAGATGTGAGCCCATGTTGGAGCATTGTACGGATGTGTTTGAGGGCGCGGACAAGCCCTTTGATTCGGACACTCATCAATTCTTTTGACCTTTGTTTGGGAGATCAGCGTAAAACACAACGACGTAACCGTGCGATGCATGAGTAAGACCCTGGACCTGCTGGGCATACATCACAGTCCGAAGCGCCTGAACAACGGTGGAGACTTCCTTTGGAGCATGTCAACTTACCATTTGCACATAGGCTACTGCCCGTATAGCAATTGCTATCGGTGTATACGTAACATTTTTGGCCGGAGAGATCTTCATCGACACGCCCATCGCAGTCGTTATCTTTGTTGTCGCAGGTCTCTTTTGTTGGGGTGTTGATGGGGTTGCAGTTGATCGCACCCTGAAAGCACGTTGTTTTACCCGCTTTGCACTCTCCCTTTTGTGTGCTTGTGCAGCTTTTCCCCGCGCCTGGCTTGCCTTCATCGATGCGTCCATCACAGTTGTTGTCCTTGCCATCACATGTCTCTGTTGCAGGTCGCACGCTGCCGATACACTTGCCCCATTTCTCCGCGACACAGGTCTGTACACCATCCTTACATGTGCCTTTTGATCGGGTATTTGCGGGACCATCATAGCAGGGACGTGTCACGCCAGTCCGACACAAGGGTTGCTCTGTAGGGGAGGCTTTGTCTGTAGGCGCTTCTGTTGGTGGAGGCTCTGGTGGTCTCTCTGGAGGTGTGGCTTGTTCTGTGTGTCGCTCTTGCGCATCAGGGAGCTGCTCTGTCGATGCGTCTTGCTCTTGTGATATCGACTCCTCTGGAAGGAGCGTTGGTTCAGTGTGTGGCTCTGTGGCTGGGGATTCGCTGAGGGGGCGGCATGCGTAATCGACACAGCGTTGATCGAGCGCGCAGTCTTTTGAACCCAAGCACTCCACGCACTTTCCAACGACGCAATGTGGTGTGGGGACAGTACATTCGAAGTCGATTCCACACAATTGGGGGACACAACTCGTCTGGAACGCAAGACACAACATCACCACAAACACAAAGAGCCCGAAGATGAAAGGTCTCCATCGCGTATGTCGTGTGGTGGTTGGAGGATGTGTCTTCACAGAGCTTCTCTTTGCTGGTGTTGTGTCTGGACTGCCTTCTCGACAAAAAGGTACATCGTTCATCTATGAAGGTCAATAGAACGAAGGAGGAGGCTATGTCTTGTGAAGAGGGTGAGGGGAAATGGGGCACGTGTCTGATTTCTCTCATCTGGAAAAAATTTGAAAAAAATCCCCCAAAACATGTGGAGCGGAGATCTAACCAAGCAGATGACGATGACACTGGTCGTGAACAAGGCCAGTCCCAGAAAAAGAAGAAAGGAAAAGATGATGAAAAAGAGCATGTGTTTGTTTGTGATGGTGTTGGCGATGGTGTCAGGGATGGGGTATGCACACGCGCAGCTTCGTTTGGCGCTTGTGGAGAGGGTGGATGAAATAGGGACCAACAAGCAAGGTGATACAATCTATCGTATCGATGGGTTTTTTGCGGGCTCTCCTGACTTTTTCTGGAGTCAGCCTGGGGAGCTCGATGCACCCAAGAAGGGTTTCTTGGTGGTGTATTGTCGTGGCAACAATGGAGACTGTGTGAGGGGGATAGAGTTGATGAAGAAGGATCGGGATGCTGGCCATTGCAGCTTGATGTTTAGCGCGTCATCTATACGCTTGCGCACTTTTTGTAAGGATATTGGCGGCGAAGATGAAGTGACATTCTGCAAAACACCGATGATGAGAAGTGTCTCTATCCATCATCCATTTTGTCGCACATTGGTCTCTTTTGCGAAGAAAAACTTTTTCTACAACCCACCTAAGAACACGGAGTCGATCGGTTACAACGCCTCCGCAAACAAGATGCCTTATGTCCAACATAGAAAACCTATCGATGTGATTGGAAAGAGCGAGCCAAAGCCGACTTTTGTACCTGCGAAAGAAGAGACCAGCGCAAGAGGTTTCACTCGTCAACCTCCGAAGAAGGGCGTGGGTACACACACGCAAGCTGTGACACAGAATGAAGCGTTTCCACCACAAGCGGGCTTCACATGTTCGGCTGTTGGTGGGCCTAGTTCGTCGACACCCTGGTTCTCTATGTTTGCTTTGTGTGTGGGGTTGATGTGTGCGGGGGGGCGTCGTAACCGATGAGGTTCATAGGGTTGATGTGCGTGGGGGGACGGTAAGCGGTGAGGGGTGCGTGGGAGTAGGAATTGTTGAAAGGTTGGAGGTCTCGGGGCGTTGACTGTTGTGGGAAATTATCTATCCTTCTGAGGATAGATTCTTATTCACAAGGCGAGGTTGATGAAAATGGGTGTCCGGCGAAACCCTTCCAAGGTCAATAGACTTGATTCAGATGTGCATACTTTACTTCCAGGTGAGGTGTTGGTGAATGTGTTCCTACCACGCGATACAACGGGGTGGGATAGTGAAGACTTTCGTCAGGCACGCCTGATCTTAATGACTTGTGTTTTTGCGACAACTGCGACGCTTGTGTTGATGGCGCTGCGTTTCTTAATGCAGATCTTTCCAGTCGGAGGTGTCTCAATCTACCTGATGTGTTGCGTGCTCAACGTTTTGTTTGTTGTGTTGGTTCGGGTTGGAGGAGATCTTTTTCGTATCAGTTCTTTGTTTGTGTTTGCGTCTGTTGCGTTTTTTTGGTTGATAACTTTGTTTGATGGGGGGATTTTCTCGCCGCTCGTTTCTGGTTTATTTTTGGTTGTGATGGTCAGCTTTTTGATTGGACGCTATTCTATCCTTGGGTGGTTGACAGTTGGCCTTTGTTCCTTGTCGATCATGTCGTTGTGGTGGATGCATTTTGTGGGGAGCTTTCCCCCACACCCTCGTGGGAGTAACTTCGTGACGATCTGTGCGATGACGATCGTGAGTGTCTTCTTCTTTTGTGGTTTTGTGATGGATTTTGTGGAGCGACAGCGTCGGGCTTTTTATCACTTTGCGGGGGACGTTCTTGGAGACCTTGTGTTGGCGAGGGAAGAGGCTGAACAAGCGAATCGTTCCAAGTCCAGCTTTTTGGCGAGTATCAGCCATGAGTTGCGTACACCACTTAGCTCGATTATCGGTTACTCCGAGATCTTACAAGAAGATATTGTAGATGAGGAGGATGAGTCTCTTGATGGATTGCGTCGTATTCATCGCTCAGCCGAACATTTGCTTGACGTGATCAACGACTTGCTCGACATCTCAAAAATTGAAGCCGGCAAGCTCGACCTCTCTATCGGGACATTTGAGCTCCATACACTGCTTGAAGAGGCCATTTTGTTGAGCGAGCCGCTCGCGCAAAAGGGTGGAAATACGTTGCTGTTGGTCACAGATGTCACCAAAAAGACGATGCTCGCCGATCAATTGAGAGTACGTCAGATCTTATTGAACTTGCTCTCCAACGCCTGTAAATTTACGGAAAACGGAACGATTACGCTAAGGCTTGAAGAGATCGAAGGGATGTTTCTCTTTCATGTCCACGATACGGGGTGCGGGATCTCCGAGGAACAACAGGAAAAACTCTTTCAGCCTTTTCGCCAAGCGCACGAGAATATCGTCATTCAGCATGGTGGGACTGGACTGGGGCTGTATATTTGCATGCAACTTTGCGAGCTGATGCATGGTAGCATCACCTTGCAAAGTGAAGTGGGCAAAGGCTCTACATTCACCTGTTCACTTCCCCAGCAAGTCGAACTTGGATAGCGCTGAGCCGAGGCACAGTCGATCGACAATGGGTGCTTGGTTAAGTGGGGGGATGGGATTCTTTTGAGGAAGAGAGGGGCTCATATGAGGTTACGTTCCCCTTTTAGCTCCTCCTCTTGCATTTTTTCCACAACACCACCAACTTTGTGAGATACTCTTTCATCAACACACATGATATAGTGTCTGTTTTCTTTCCACCCCACCCCAAAGGAGGATCTCTTGGTTTCATGGCGACTGCCCGAAGAAGAACGAAACGAACTCATCTCATTCCGACGCGAATTACACCAGCACCCCGAACTCTCATGGCAAGAATTTGAGACCTCAAGGCGCGTCTTTGAGCGTCTCGAAGCGCTCGGTCTCACACCCCGCCGCATGGCCAAGACTGGTGTGGTCGCTGAGGTCGGAAGTCAGGAAGGTCCTGTCGTCGCTCTCCGCGCCGATCTCGACGCGCTGCCCATTCAAGAGGCGACAGATCTCCCCTTTGCATCCGAACACCAGGGTGTGATGCACGCTTGTGGACACGACGCTCACACCGCCTGTTTGATGGTTGTCGCGAAGAGACTTGTCGCCAACCCTCCTTCTTATGGACGTGTCCGTCTGATCTTTCAGCCCGCCGAAGAGGACACGGATGGTGCTGACATGATGATCCGTGAAGGTGTCCTCGCCGATCCCGAACCCATCGCGATCTATGGCGCACACGTCTGGTCCCAAATGCCCTCTGGCTATGTTGGTGTCAACGCCGGACCCACAATGGGTTCTGTCGATCATCTGGAGATTGAGATCACTGGACGTGGCGGACACGGCGCTGTCCCTCATACCGCGATCGATCCTATCGTCGCAGGTGCCAACCTCGTAATGTCCCTCCAAACACTCGTCAGCCGCCGTATCGATCCGATGCACTCTGTCGTCGTCTCCATCGGCCAATTTGAGGCTGGTACAGCCTTTAACGTGATCCCCGAAACGGCGAAACTTACAGGGACTGTGCGTACCCTTGAACGGGAAGCCTGGGAGCAGATCCCCGCCCTCCTTGAGACCATCGTACACCAGGCTGTCGCGGCACACGGCTGCGAAGCAAAGCTTACCCTCACGCGCTCCTTGCGTCCTCTGATCAATCACGAACGAGAGACCGAAGTCGTCCGCAAGGTCGCGCAAGCGTATCTGCCCGATGAGCGCATCCTCCCCACAAAAATGCTCGCAGGTGAGGACTTCTCGGCCTTTCTCGAACAAATCCCAGGCTGCTTCTTCTTTGTCGGCTCGGCTTTTGAAAAGAGCGAGGCCGACGCTATGAAAGCCGCACCCCACCACAATCCCCGCTTCATGCTCGATGAAGAGTCCTTCGATTTGGTCGTCCGTATCCTCGAAGATAGCGCTCGATATGAACTCAATGAGGCTCACAAAGCGGTCTTGTAGAGTGTCGCCTTCCACAACCCACGAACACCATTCATCAAGTAGATCTCAGCTCCGTCACAAAGCTCATCTTTGCGGATAACGCGCTCTTGTAGTGTGCCCTTGTCCAGTAAGTACGCTCGATATGTCCCTGGAAGCAGACCCGATGAGACTGGCGGTGTCCAGAGCTGACCGTCTTGTGCGATCGCGATGTTGGCGATCGTCGTCTCCGTCACCTCGCCACGTTCATTGTAGAGAAGGACGTCGTCTGCCTTTGGGTGTCTGTGCCGGGCCTGTTGGTAGAGATCTCGTTGTGTCGTCTTGTGATACAAGAACGTCTCGTCACTGTGGAGCGGTTGTGTGTCGAGAGCGATACGTCGTGGATGTTGTTGGGGGGAGGGCAAAGGGGTCGATTCGATGTGGAAGGAACCATCTTGTGCCACGAGTAGACGGAGTTTATGAGGGTTTTGTGAGAATGTTTGAGGTAGGGCTTTGAGTTGGGCTGTCAGGGCGCTCAATGGGAGCGGATACGAAAAGTATGTCGCCGATTGTTGTAGGCGTTCAAGGTGAAAATGCAGACGTGGATAGCCTTCTCCTGACGTCCACAGAAGCGTCTCCAAGAGAGAGAAGGTGCGTGGTGTTTGGATCAGCACACGGGTCTTGGTCTGACACTCTTCAAACTCCGCATGATCCTGGGAATCCCATACGATCCCACCTCCTACACCGTACTCCGCTTGTTTGTTCGTCTTGTCGACGCTGACAGTGCGGATCGCCACGTTGAATTGGGCCTGTTTGTCAGGCGCAAGCATCCCAATCGCGCCAGTGTAGATTCCACGGGGAGAAGGTTCGAGGTCTTTGATCAGCTCCATCGTGCGGATCTTTGGTGCACCTGTGATCGAGGCCGCAGGGAACAGCGCGCGAAAGATCTCGTGCAAAGAGGCCTGCGTTTTGGCCTCGACGAGGCTCGTCATCTGCCACAGTGTCGCGTACTTCTTGATGTCGAAGAGCCTCGTCGCGTGAACACTCCCTCTCTCGGCGATACGTGTGAGATCGTTGCGCACCATGTCGACGATCATGGTGTTCTCCGCGCGATTCTTTTCGGAGTGATGAAGCCAATCGGCGTGGGCTCGATCATCTTCCAATGTTGTTCCCCGTTGGACCGTACCCTTCATTGGTTCACTGTGGATGGTCTCACCATCACGCACGAAGAACATCTCAGGTGATGCGCTGCACAGCGCCCATTCTTTGGTGTGGATGAATGCGCCGTAATGTTCGTGTCCTTGCGATTGGATCATCCTGGCGAACAGGTGCCAGGGATCTTCGTGCAGGGTGCTTCTCATCCTGAATGTGTAATTGACCTGATATGTATCACCTGCCTGGATGTGTGCTTTGACCTTTTGGATCGCGTGGTCATAGTGTTCCCTTGAGATCGAAGGCGTCCATGTTGTTGAAGGTGTTGAGGGCGCAGGCCACTTGGGCAGGCAAGGTGTGGGAGGAGGGTAGAGACCAAACCACGCGAGAGGCAGGTGGGTGGATGGGTGGACGGCGAAGGCTTCGTCGAAAGCCTTCGCCGCTTCATAGGTGACAAACCCGGCGGCATGATAGCCTTCGTTTTCGACGAGGTGTTCGACGTCGTGAAGGAGCGTATGAAGGTTTTGTGGTGTGTGGGCCTGTTTGATGGCGATGGGCGCTTGAAAGTGAAGCCAATGTTGTCGCTTGGGGTCGTAGAGGAGGGATTCATTTTCGCGGATGGTGAGGGACACAGGTTGAAGGTGTGTGGTCAAGATGAACTCCAAAAGGGACACCCACCCAAGGTGATATGGGTGGGAGGGTCATTCGATCTGGCCACACGTTGGTCAGGTGGCCTCAGTGTTGTTTGCTACCATGAAGGTCTTTCCACCACAATCCCTGTTTTTTGAGATAGCGGTCAAACCACGCGATGATCGTGCGCGTCCAGATCAGGCGTTTTTTGTATCGCAAGACCCAGTGGTCGGCTTTTTTGACGACGACCAGCTCGACTGGACGCTTCAACAGACGCAGCGCTGCATACATCTGGTAACTTTCGTGCGGAGGGACGTTTGTGTCAACAGAACCGTGCAACAAAAGCAGAGGCGTTTTGACTTTATCAGCCGCGTACAAGGGGCTCTGGTTGACGTAGAATTCGGGATGACTCCAGGGATAGAGATTGGCGGCTGAGACGGAGTTGTAGAGGAAGCCCCAGAATCCACCTCCCCAATAACTCGTGATGTTGCTGATCCCGGCGTGGCTAATCGCGGCGGCGAAGATGTTGGTCCGTGTGGTCAGATACATCGTCATAAAGCCACCGTAACTCGCGCCGATACAGCCGACTCTCTTGGCATCTGCAAAGCTGTGAGCTTTGAGGAAGCGCTTGGTGCCTTCGATGATCTCATCGGCGACACGTGTCCCCCACTCTCCAACGTGGAAGGAGGCGAAGCCCTGGCCAAAGCCGATCGCGCCGCTTGGTTGGAGGATGTACACGAGGTAATTGTGTGCGGCCCATAGCTGCGCGGGGTAGCGACCATCAAAGCTGCGCGTGGTTGGGTATGTCCCGCCATAGTAATAGACGATCACGGGATATTTTTTGCGTGGATCAAAGCCCGGTGGATAGTAGACCCGTCCGTCGATTTGGCGACCGCTCTTGAGCCTGAAGGACCAGGGTTTGACCTTGGCGAGCTGCATACGACCAAGCCATTTGGCGTTAGGCGCATAGAGCATCTGTGGTTTGGGGTCGTGCAGCGCGAGTGTGAACAAGCGACCGGGGTGATCGATGCCGCTGCCGATGTAAGTAATCCGAGTGCTGTTGCTCGCGAAGCTGACGCGCAGAGCTTGATCGACACCGGTCTCGATCTGTGTGTACGTTCCAGTCTTCATGTCATAACGGAAGATGCGGTAGTATGTGCGATCGAGGACGTTTAAGTAGATCTGTCCATCGATCGGATGCCAGTACGCGCTCCTAATGGTCGGCGAGAAGTCACGACTGATCGCTTTGACCTCTTTGCGTTTGAGGTCGTAGATATAAGCTTGTGTGTCGTAGGCGTTTGGGATCACCTTGGCGGGCAGTGACTTGGCACGTCCGATTGAACCGAACAACGTCGCCGCGCCGAGCAGGAGCAGCTTGTCGCCTTTGGGCGAATACATCGCGCCATTGAGCCAACGCAGACCGGAGAGGATTTTCTTCAACTTGAACGTCTGAAGATCCAACTCATAGAGGTCATTGGTACGGAAGGGACGTTTACTATGATCGGGGCGTGAGCGAACAAAGAGGATCTTTTTCCCGTCTCGTCGCAAGGAGGGGCCGGAGGTGGTCCACTCTCCAGAGGTCAGACGTGTTTGCGTCTTTCCGTCGGCGCTCAGAGCATAGAGGTGGCTACGGTTGCGATACCAGGGCCAGCGATCTTCCATCCCACGAAGGCGTTTGACGCCAGCTTTGCCCGATTTGGTGAGTTTGATCTTGATCGATGCTGCGTAGAGGATAAATCGGCTATCAGGCGACCATGTGTAGTATTGGAGTTTGTGGATCCCTTTGCGCAGCAACGTGACTTTATGGGTGGCTCTGTCCACACGCCAGATCGAAGCTGTTTTGCCTGCGCGAGTTGTAAAGGTGTAGGACGTACTATCAGGTGACCAGCGGAACCCACGGATGAGTGAGCGCGGTTGGGAGGAGTGGAGAATGTGCCCATCTTTGAGGCGACGAACTTCGTGCCAGTAGTCACTCTTGCCATTGGTCTTTGTGCGCTTGTACCAGACGATCGCTTCGCGTCCATCAGGGGAGATGGAGCTGCCTGCGAGTTTGGTGCGGTTGAGCAAGAAGGTCGTCGAGTGACGCTCCTTACGCGTCAAGTGAAGCTGAGGTTTCGAGGAGGTCTTGCCTTTGAGGGACGCTTTGAGATCCCATGAGTGGAGACATTTGGACGTGTACATCGTCTTGATCACGATGTGATGAATCCCTGGAACCAGTGTCAGCTTCGCACGGAGTGTGCCGCGTTTGGGGGCGGCTTTGTGTGTAGGTTGTTGTTTTTTGAGCAGCTTACTCTGTGCGCGAAGTGTACGGGCCTGTTCGAGCAGGACCTTGTTTTGTTGCTTGAGCAGCTCTGTGAGCTGAAGGAGAAGCGCTTGTTGTCCTTTGGCTGCTGGTCGGCTTGTCGGTGCTGCAAAGGTTTTGGTGGCCTTCTTGGTGTTGGAAGCCTTCTTGTGTTGATGGCTTTTTTTGCCTTTGGGCGCCTTTGTACAACCCCACTTGGTCGCGACTGCCTTTCCATCGATGAAGACACGAAGTCTTTGATGGGAGCGAAGCTTGAGTGAGAGTTTTGTGTACTGGTCAACGGTGATGTAGGTCGAGAGGTAGGCGATCTGTGGCTGGTCACCGTCGATCTTGAAGGTGGCCTTGCCTTTGCGCCATGTCAGCGTTTTGTAGGGGAGCCATGTGTGGGAGGTGCCAGCTTTTGGGTGGAGGCTGGAGACGTCGGTGTGTGGGAAGGCGAACCATTTGCGCAGCTTGACACCACCTTCTTTGTCTTTATGGAAGATAGGCATGGGACTGGACGCAGGGCCGAGGCGAAACCACTCATCGAGGGTTTTGTTGAAGCGCGCGACTTTCTTTTTTTTCTTCTTTTTCTTTTTGGCTGCGCGTTTCTTCTGTGGTGCTGGTTTTTTGGCGCTTGCTGTGTTGGTGTGTGTCATCACAAAGCACAAAAGTAGCGATGAGAGCGCCAACGGGAGCCATGTGTGGGTGTGTTTTCGTTGAGCGTACATGAGCGAAACTCCTTTTTTCGATGTACGTACCGACGGGAACTTCGATGTGTGTGGGTGTATGGACCGTCGTGTGGAGTCTGGAGTGTGGTGGAGTGAGCGCATCAGGGGATGATGCGTTTGGTTTTTTTGGATTAAGAAGGTCGTTCGAGACGTTCTTTTTCGCGCTCTTCGGCTTTGTGTTTGGATTCGCGACCCTTATCAGGAGTGGGATCTTTGACGACACCGTAGGTTGCGAGACCTTCGTGACCTTCTGGGAGATATTCGGTGATCGGCATACCTTCTTCGTTTACGAAGAGCAGGCAGTGACAATATTTGTAGACTTTCATGTCTTCACAGGCGCAGACCCAGGTGCGGTGTTTGATCTCTTCTTGTTTGTCGGGGTAGAAGCGACACGGGCACAATGGGCGACCGATCTCATCGATGTTGGCTGCGAGGCCTTTCACGACGCTCTCGGTGACACCATCTACAGGGTGAAAGGATGTACCTGTTTTCTCTGCGTATTTCTCGGAAAACTTCCACATCTTCTTGAGTGACTTCTCGCTGGGTTCTTGGGACATCTATGTACCTCCTTCTTTTGCTGTGTGTAGAGACAGGTGTTCCGGACGGGTGCTGATAACAGCAGCTCGCGATGCAAAACATAACACCTCTACGGGGTCGCGTCTATGCCCAATGGATTCGATGTGTGTTTTGTTGGAGGGTGTATCAAAACACACATCTTTCGAATCTGTTGACAAAGCTCCATCATCCAAACTAGATTCGAGTGCACTGCAATTGCTCAGGTTGTTCTTGAGCATTCGGACACGATGGGAGGAGTCTCTGTGAAGGATTGGCGACAAAGTTACGACATACGCGAAGAGCCTTTTGATTTGGTTGAGTTTGTCCCTTCGGATGGGGTGGATTTGACAAGAGAGGAGAGGGAGAGTCACCTGCCTGGTGACTTCATGATCGACACTATCCACGATGGTACGTGTATCCCCAAGATCTTCATGGATGCGATACAAGGGACTTCCCATGCCCACAAAAGGGGACTTCGTAAATTTGACCAGAGCTACACGCTTGAGAGAGATTGGGGCGCGGATCTCGTCGCTCACCATCTCGCCTCAGAGCTTAATAAGACGGGCGTACAGTGTTTTGGTCATCATCGTGTGACCGTCGCGCGGATCTTGATGGACTTTGGTCGCTTCCCTGGTAACACGCCCCCCAAGGCCGAACACTTGCACCGCTTTGCGATCAACTATCCCTTCTCGCATCTGCTCGGCTATGAACACAAAAAGGTCTTGCTCGAAGATTACTACGATAAGATCTCTGCGCAATACGAACGTGTGATCACACAGCGGCGCTTTAAGATCGCGATCCACACCTATGACACCTACAACGAAGCTGGAACACAGCGTCCTTTGATGAGCATCATCACGCGCCCCATCGGGTACCAGACAAAGTCCGCGATGCCTGTGGACTTCTTTGATCCAATGTATCCTGCAGTGTTGAGCGAATATACAGCGGATCGACGTCTGACGTATCGCCTCTCCTTGATGCTCGAAAAAGAGGGCGTGCCGATCGCACACAACTATCCGTACTGCCTGCCTGATGGGAGCATTGAAGTGCGTTCACAGGTCTGGTTCTTTTTCGACTATCTCAAGCGTTGTTTTGAGCAAGAATACCCCGAAACCATCGAGAACATATCCTATAAAAAGGTTTGGCGTATGGTGCTCGATACCAACTTGCGCTCCACCGAGAGCGAGAACTTACGTAGCTATCTGCATATGTTCCGCCGGGCACCACGGGGAGAGGAGAAGTCCTTTGAGGACGCAGCGGAGGCGTACCGAGATATTCGCCGGTTTATGGACCGAGATGACTCCCGCCTCGTGAAGGAGTATCGTCGCTCTGTGCAACGACCCAGCTCACTTGGGATCGAGGTGCGAAAAGACTATGTGTGGGAGTTTGCTGACAAAGCCTGTCGTTACCCCATTGCTCCCAAAGAAGAAAATGCCCACAAGGTCGCGCGACTTTTGGCCAAAGGGATCGCGATCTATCTCGAAAATGACCGGCTCACCTATCCCTCCGAATTCGTCGAAATCTGAGCCGAACACACCCTCCGTCGACTGCTTTTGTCTTCTGCCTCGTCGTCAACTCCTCCCAATATCCCATGTGTAGACAATGAACGCCCTTCTTGTGTCTCTTGGGTCTCCATGTTACAGTATTTTGCATTGGAGAGACTAAATGGTAATACGTTTTGCGTGGTTGGTGTGTTTGTTGTTGTGCTGGTCGGGTTGTGTGGTCGAAGAGGGACCCCACTCTGGCGTTGTGCGTTCAGCGATCATCAACGGGCAGAAGGACTTATCATACCCGGCAGTGGGGGCGCTCGCACAGAAACAAGCATATCCCTTCTGTACTGCGACGTTGGTCGCGCCAACATGGGCATTAACGGCCGCGCACTGTGTGGACGCTGTGCTCAAGTATGAGGGACAAGGGCAGACCATTTACTTTCGCATGGATCGTCCCACTGGTACAGGTGGCTTTACGAGTTTGTATGTACCGATAAAGCGAAAAATTCGTCATCCCTCCTATCTTCAAAATCCGATCCCTGGCGTGGATATCGCGCTCCTTGAGTTGGGGCAGACTGTGACGGGGGTGACACCTGTGAAGATAAATGCCTCAGCTCCAATGGACGCAAGTTGGGTGGGAAAGATCGTGTTGAAGATGGGGTATGGTCTGATCCAGACGCGCCCACAGGCTGTGTTGACCAATCATAAGTATTCGACGAGTATACCGATCTATCAGGTCGGCGCGGACTTCTTTGTACATTTTGACCAACAGACCGCGAAGAGCGCCTGTCATGGCGACTCAGGCGGACCTGCGTTGATGTTGTTAGACGGCGCCTGGACGATTCTCGGCGTCACCTCCGTTGCGTTCCAGGCGACAAAGAATCCCAACAACAACCCACCGACGTTTTGTGATGGTGGTGCGATCGATTGTCGCGTTGATGTCCATTACAATGGATTTCTTGCACAGTATCTAGGCACACCAAGTTGCACCTCTGGTCAACAGCGAGCTTGCTACGATGGTCCCGCAAATACGCGCGCAAAAGGAGCGTGTAAGGATGGGACACAGGTATGCAGTGGCGGCAGTTGGGGAGCGTGTGTTGGCGCTGTGAAGCCTGCAACAGAGCGATGTGATAGTCTTGATAATGATTGTGATGGTCAGACGGATGAGGGCTGTCAGTGTACAGATGGCCAACAACGCTCTTGCTACACTGGCCCCGCAGGGACACAAGGACAAGGTGCTTGTCGAGCCGGAACACAGACTTGCACGAGCGGACAATGGGGTGTGTGTACTGGCGAAGTGAAGCCTTCGAGTGAGACGTGTGGTGACCAAGTGGACAACGATTGTAACGGTCAAGTCGACGACCTGTGTTGTGTCGAAGGCACCACAGATCCTTGCTACACAGGCCCTCAGGCTTCCTGGAACAAAGGCACCTGTAAGTCTGGTGTGCGTACATGCACACAAGGAAAGTGGGGCGCTTGTGTTGGTGATGTGACGCCAAGGCCCGGCGATATCTGTGGTGATCAATTGGACAATGACTGTGACGGTACCATCGATGAAGGCTGCGCTGCGACCTCTTGTGCTGCGGGCACGCAGCGACAGTGCTTTGACGGACCGGGAGAGGCGATCGCGCACGCTCCTTGTCAGGCTGGCACACAACAATGTCTCGATGGTCAGTGGGGAGAATGTCGGGGACAACTTCTCCCTCAAAATGAACTCTGTAGTGATGGGATCGATAACGATTGCGATGGCACCATCGACAACTGTGGACAGAAAACAGGTGTTGTTGGCGGTTGGCACGTACGAGGATTTGGTTGTAGTGTCCAATCGGACGTCCCTCCACCTTCAGTAGGGCTCCTGTTCTTGCTCTGGAGTCTGCTGCTGTCTTTTCGACGTAAACATTCTTTTTGATTGGACGAGCAATTATGCTACAAAGGCCCAATGTGTTGATGTAGTTCTTTCTTTTTGATGGGATATAGATGAGCGAACAATTGACTCCCTGGCATCGGTATTTGTTTGTGTTCTTGTGTGTGTGGATGTGTGTGGGAGAGAGTTCCTATGTACATGCACAATCAGCAGAGCCTACGGCTTTTCATCTTCAGCAGCTTCGCCCAAATGGCGATCCTTCAGGGCTCTTTCAGTCGCTGAGTGGGAAGGCGCTCGGTCAGTGGAGGCTGTCTTTTCAATTGACCCTCCACTACACCTACGAGCCTCTTGTCCTCGAATACAACGATGAGCTGGCGATCAGTGTGATGGAGCACATGGTCGGTGCGGATCTCGCGATCGGTGTGGGGCTCTTGCCGTGGCTGGATGTGATGTTGTTTGCGCCTGTCACGATCTACCAATTGGGGACGTTGGTCAAGCACTCCAGTTTGGGGACGGCGTCTGGCCGCGACATGTCTGGATTTCATGCACAAGACATCCGTCTACAGCTCAAGTTGCAGCTCCTCAACGAGAAGTCACACTTCGTGAATCTCGCGCTGGCACCGTATATTGCATTCCCGACAGGGGATGACAGGACGATGAACGGAGAGGGGGGGATCTCTGCCGGTGGGATGCTGTCTTTAAGCGTTCCGTTGCCGATTCCAAATGTCGACGTTCGCCTGTTTGGGAACATTGGGTTTCGCTACCAGCCAGATACAACATTGTTTGATGTGACGATTGGATCGGATATCCCGTACAGCTTTGGTGCGTCTTTTGGAGTATCGCCTAAATACGTATCCTTAATCGCCGAGTACAGTGGGATTATTGGCGTCGCAGGGAAAGTCGAGAGTTCGAATTCACCTGCGAGTTTACTCGCAGGCGTGCGCATCTTTCCGACTGGAAAACCGGAGTTTGCGATCAATATGGGTGCGGCTGTTGGTGTGATTGGTGGTTTTGGTAGCGCGCCCATTCGTATCTTTGCTGGCGTGACGATCGCGCCAGAGCTTGCCAAAGGAAGCTCCGCAGCTCCGAAAGATACCGATGGCGATGGTATCCCTGACAGTGAAGACCAATGCCCTGATCAAGCTGGTGCAAAAGCACTGCAAGGTTGTCCAGCAGCGGACTCCGATGGTGATGGTGTGCCTGACAAGGAAGATCAATGCCCGAAAGTACGCGGCGAAGTGATGAATCGTGGGTGTCCTATGCAAGACACCGACAAAGACGGTATACCCGATAATAAAGATAATTGCCCTCGTACACCAGGTGTCGCTGAAAACGCAGGCTGCCCTGCACAAACAGGGAGCACAACACAACCTCCCGCTCCAGGTGGGACGCCCCCCAAAGTTGGCGATCGAAATCCGAACGACTGGGATGGTGACAAGATCCCCAACCGCAGAGATCGATGCCCCTATCTCACAGGAAGTCGTCGTCGGAGAGGGTGCCCTTACCGTAAATATGTGACGCTCAGCTTGCGCAAGCGTCGGATCTATATGAGAAAAGCCGTGAGGTTTTACCGCGGCACACGTATGACGAGACGCACAAGGCGTATCCTGCGCCAGCTCGCAGAGCTTATGCGCAACCGGCCGACACTGGCGATTCGTGTAGATGCGACGACGTATTCACGTAGTCGACGTAAATGGGTTGCGCGATTGTCTCGTCGACGTGCACGAGCGATTCGTAAGTTTCTTATGAAGGAAGGGGTGGCGATCGATCGGATACAGTTCCGTGGATATCGGGCTCGACGTCGGAGGCGTGGGACCAAAACGATCTTCCGTTTCCGGGTGATCAAGAAATAAGCAGGTTGGCATTTTTGCGCTTTTTCTGTACACTGTTGTTCGACTACGATCGTATATGTTCTTCTCAACACAAGTATTTTCGGGATCTGGTTTATGCGAACATTTACAACATACAAAATCTGGGTTGGTTGTTTCGTCCTCTTCTTTGCGCTTCTTTTTGCGGAGGCCTGCACCAAGCCCAAAGCCCAACGGTGTCAATTTACCAACGAATGCCCCCGGCAGTACGTCTGTGTTCCCGATCTCTCCATTTGCATCCCTGTCTCGCTACCTGATGCGGCGGTGATCATCATCGAGCCTGATGATAACGTTGGTCCAGAACCTGCGCCTGTTGATCGCTCTGTGACACCGCCTCCTGACAAGCCTACCTGCCAAAATACTTGTACTCAGAATCAATCCAAGTGCACAGCCTCTGGGTGGATCTCCTATTGTGTCCGCGATCCTCAAACGGGATGTTGGGCCTGGTCTCCAGCCAAAGAGTGTCCAGCCAACTCGACGTGTGCCAACAACGCCTGTGAATCGAGCAGCGGTTGCAAGGATGCCTGTCTTGAGAATGAACGGCGATGTGTCTCAGGTAAGCAGCAATCGTGCAAAAGACAGCAAGACGGATGCACTGCTTGGGGAGAGCTGCTCTCTTGTCCCAGCGGACAGACATGTGTTGGAGATAAATGCCAAATCAGCTGCCAGAATGCCTGTACACAAGGGCAGAAAAAGTGCACAGGTTCAGACATTGTTCTGTGTAACAAAGGAAGCAATGGCTGTACTTCGTGGGTGAAAATCCAGCAGTGCAAAAGTGACGAGACTTGCAAGACAGGTACGTCAGGTCCGGCTTGTGAGAAAAACAACACGACGCCGACGAGCGATTGTGGGATGACGCAAGAAGAGAAAGACGTCCTTGTGCTCGTCAACCAAGAGCGCGCGAAGGTTGGCGCGTCTGCCCTGAAGTGCAACGAAAAGCTGCTTCAAGCTTCGCGCTCATGGTCTAAAGAACAGTGTCGTCAGAGACGTATCAGTCACGACAACATGTCATCACGTGTGCGTGCTACGGGATTGAGTTACACCGCTGCTGGAGAAAATGTCGCTGCAGGACAACGTAGCGCTGCTGCTGTGATGAATGGATGGATGAACTCTCCAGGACACCGTGCAAATATCCTGAGTACCACGTATACACATATCGGTATCGGTTTGGAGAGCGGTTGTTCTGACCAATACCGTTACTATTGGACACAGATCTTTGTGAGGATGCGTTAAGACAAGTCAAGGTGTGTGGGGGAAAGTGTTGAAGAGGGGAGAGGAAAGGTGTTTGGGGGATTTAGCCTGCTTCTGAGAAGAGCGCTTCATCGAACTCGATGTTGTGGTAGACCTTTTGGACATCATCGTCATCTTCGAGTTTGTCGATCAACTTCATCACAGTCTGGAAGTTTTTGGCGTCGGTCTTTTTGTTTGTGGTTGGGATCCGCTGAAGACCGGATTCTGTGGGCTCAATGTCCATGTCACTGAGCGCTTTTTGAACATTCCCAAAGTCTTCCATCTCTGTCGTGATGGTCACGATGCCATCTTCAAACTCGACATCTTCGGCACCTGCGTCGATCATCTCAAGCATGAACTCTTCTTCGTCGAGTCCTTCTGCGTTGAGTGTGAAGACACCTTTGCGATCAAAGATGAATTGCAAACAACCATCTTTTCCGAGGCTACCGTTGAATTTGTTGAAGTAGGAGCGCACATTGGCGACCGTTCGCATGTTGTTGTCTGTTGTGGCTTCGACGAAGATCGCGATCCCATCAGGGCCGTAACCTTCAAAGGTGACTTCTACATAATCCGCGTCGTCATCACCCGATGCTTTTTTGATCGCACGCTCGATATTGTCCTTGGGCATGTTCGCGCCCTTGGCGTTCTGAAGCGCAAGTCGCAGGCGTGGATTGGAGTCAGCATCAGGCCCACCTGTTTTGACAGCGACGACGATCTCTTTGATCAGCTTGGTAAAGATCTTTCCGCGCTTCGCATCTTGTGCGCCTTTTCTGTGTTGAATGTTCTTCCACTTACTATGTCCAGCCATATTTCAACCTCGTCTTTCAAGTCACTCCCTAAAGGCTTCTTTTAAGCCGATCTGAAGGGACCTGTCTATGTCCCTCTCTGTATTCTTTTGTGGAGAGAGGGGAGTCTTTTTTTGTACTTAACGAAAGGGCGAAGGGGCCGGGTTTATCCAGTCATCTCTGCACAGAGCAGCCCAAACGCACGCTTCAGACGAAGTCAATATACACGATCTCCAATTCATTTCGCAACAGCGAAGTCAAACAAAACATGCCTTTGACGCTCATCCTACGGTCGTTTTCTCCATACAAAGAGGCATCAAAAGGTGTAGGTCACTACGAACAACTCGACAAAAAGTTCACTACAATGTCAAATTGTCTGGAAAGGAGGGGGTGTGTTGAGAGAGAACAAGAAGGGGTAGAGCGGCAATTATTGGGCGACGGGGATGGTGTATTGTGTCTCTTCTGGTTGGCGGATGCGTCCCTTGAATTTTTTCTCGACCTCGTCGACCACCTCAAAGAAGGCTTTTTCCATCGCCGGACCGTTATTGTTAATCCCCTTGCCATCGACGTAGAACGTACCTTTATGGCAGTATTCAAACTTCGTGCGTTTGAAGGATGATTTCCCTTCAACGGGGAGCCACTGTTCACACGCGCCGTGGACGGCGACGAGGATGAATTTGGCGGCCTTTCCGTTCTTCATGTCGGGCATCAACAAGGAGAAGATCTGTCCCATATCGGGACCAGACATACCGTAGCCGTGGCCAAAGTAGACGACAGGGTAGCGCTTGTCTGGATATTGGTGGAACCCTGGAGGGACGACGACGGTGTACATGTGCTTGCGTCCGAGCGCTTTGGAGTCGTAGGTGTAGTGTTTGGCGACGCCTTCTCCTGCGGAGGTGTCGAGTTCTTCTTCTTCGAGGTCGGGGTTGGGCATGTGGTGTGTCACAAAACCAAAGAAAGCCTGCACACGCCAAATGATCTTGGCGCCGTGTACGTGGTCTCCATCTCCATCTGCGATTTGTTTGGGGGTCGCTTTGGGATCGCCATATTGGACATAGACGTGCTGTCCTTTGGTAGACCAATCGATGTCCTGATAGTTGAAGTTCTCTGAGCCTTTTGGCATGAGTGAGATAAATTTCTCGAACATTTGTACGCGGTTGGGATTGTCATAGCGATTTTTGAGCGCTGCGTACCAGTGCAAGGCCCCAACATGGAAGTTGAAGAGGTCGCGGATACCGCCATCGATGTAAATATTCACACGATCGAGCTGCTCTCGTTTGATTGTCTTGGTGATTTTGAATGGGTCTCGACTGTAGATGTATTCGAGTCCAGAGGTCATGGTCCACTTGCCATCACCTTCGCCTTTGTCCTTTGTGCCTGCGACGCCATCGATACCATTGTCATTAAATGGTTCTTTGTCATCGTACTCCATGTTACCTTCAGTACCCTTGGGATTTTTGATGGGATCGTAGTTATCTCCGTTGGGATCTTCGCCACCTGCGCCTGTTTGGCCTTCTGCGACACAACCACCTTTCCCATCTTCTCTATCGTCTTTACATCCATCGATGCCGACATCTTCGAATGGTTCGTGTGGTGTTGCGATGACAGGTTCGCCGTAGTCGCGTTTTCCGTTGCCATTGATGTCGACGGCGAGGATGATCTGTGCGGGCCAAGTGTGTCCTGCGGGTTTGTCTGGGTAGTACTTTCCGCTTCTTTCGGTGTTTCCGTCACAAAATGTGATCAGGTCGTACTTGCCTTCAGGGTTGTACTTCCAGTGTTTGATACCTTTGAAGCGCAGGGGGGTTTTGCAGACATTGGATTGTTTGTGGTAGTCCATGGGAAAGTCTGGCAAGGGCCAGTAAGTGCTCTTTGGGTTCTCAAAGCCTGGGTTACCAAAGGCGAGGATCAGATCTTGGAGCACACGTAGGATGGCTGTGCGGTTCCAGTTGCCGCCGGCGTCGTCATAATGCCACTCGTTGAAGTGGGAGGTGAACTCAAAGGGCCAGCGTCCCTTGAGGTCTGAAGACACACAGTACGAAGAGGCTTTGTTAAGGTCACCCGCTTTGGCTGCTGCTTCGAGCTTTTCGATGTCACAAAAGCCGCTGAGCATCGAACGATAGATATAATCGAGGAGGTAGGTCAAGTTATTGGGAGCACCCAAAGAACCGATGAAGTCAAACTTATCGGGGTTATTCATCCCGATGTATGACGCCATCCCGCCGCCCATGGAGACACCGGCGATCACGCGGTGAGTCCACTTGCGTTTGATCGTGAGCTTGTTGCTCTCGGTTTCTTTGATGGTGCCGCCGTCTTTGGTGCCACCGTCGGGATTGTTGTTGTTTCCATTTGAACAGCCTGGGCCTGTGAAGGCAAAGACGAAGAGAATGGTGAGCAACCCCATTCCACTCACAACAGACCACAGATTGCGCGCAGAGCGTGCTGTTTCAGATGTCGAGCGATATTCCATCAGACAATACCTTTCAAATATACAAATCTTAAGCATTGGGGGGACTGTGGGGATCTTCGATGCCACCTGAGGTAGCTACGACGTGGCGATCTGCGGGGGGAGGAGCGTTGAGGTACTGTGTGTACGCATGTTCGCTTGTAGGGTCGCCCTATCCATCCACGCTGAGGGGATGATGTGAAGATCATGTCCAAAATCTTGATCAATATACTCTCTTTGGGGACAAAAATCTACACACAGGCGCATGGTGGGAGGCGGGGGGAGGGAGAATGGAGCCTACAGGCGGCCTTTGACAGTTCGACATTGACAGATCAGACAGCCATTTTTTTTCGACGAGGCCATGTTTGCAATAGAGCAAACACACAGGCCCACATACGCACTTTGGCGCACCTTTGACCATCTTGCACATCCGACCTTTTGGGCAAAGCATTTGTTTACAAGTGCGTCGTTTGGATCTTGGAGGGGGAGGCGCGAAGCGATGGTTGGGGATGGGGATACATTTTCCAGGCGTTTTACATCCACCGACGTTTCGCCATGTTCGTTTTGTACCTCTTGGGCATGGCATCATTCTGTAATCGGGGCATCTGAGAGGTCTCCTCATCGTTTTCCGTCGCTTACATTTGCCTTTGTGGACGACGCGGACATGCTTACAGGCTGCGCGGCATTTGTTCGAATAGGTTTTGCCATCTGCACCACAAACAGGCGCGTAAATCGTCGGACAGATACACGGCTTCTTGCGGAGTTTCGGCTTGCGTTTCCATCTCTTGCGAAGTGTCTTGAGCTTACTGCATTTACCTTTGTAAAGGACACCTACTCGCTTGCAACGAGCTGCACAATTGTTCGGGTAGGTCTTGCCATCTGTGCCACACACGGGGGCAAAGATCATGGGGCAAATGCAGTTCTTTTTTCCGCGTTTTTTGGGGACACATGGGCCTGGCGATGGACAGCCTCTTACGTTACCCCATACACGCTTCATCCCTTTGGGGCAGCGAAGTCTTTTGAAGGTTGGACATGGTCTTGTTGGCTTAAGATTGTTGACAAGGAGGGAGGGTTTGATGGTCGGCTTTTTTTTGGAGCTTGCATATGTGCTCGGTGCAAACACGAACAAGGTGACTGAAAGGAACAACACAAAGATACGCATAGAGGATTCTCCATTGTACGGGTCCGAGCAAAGGCACCTCTCCTTGAGACAAACCACTTTGTCCCTGTGCTTTTGCCTTTTCGTATATGCACGTTGCCTCCTGATAAAAGATTTATATGGGGAGGACACCGCACACGTTGCGATTGATGGAAGTACGATTGTAACAGAGTGTTTGCAGAAACCAAATGTGTCTTTTGCTTTTTTGTGTTCGCTAGGATGTGTGTTGTGTGTCTTGTGTGTCTTGTGTGGGGTGGAGTTTGGATGAGAACGTTTGGAGGCTGTCGAGGAGCTGAAGGAGGAGAGCAGAGGGGCCTTCTTGTGAAGAGGACATCCAGCGGATATCGCGGATTGGCATCTGTTGCAGCGCTGCAGAGGCTTTTTCGATGGAGAGACTGGCGATCTCTGCGTCTCGGACGGCTTGTGGTTTTTGGCTCTCTAGTTCGAGTTGTTGTTGTTGTTGTGTGTGCATGATTTCGTATTCGTCTCGGCGACGTTGCAGTTCTTTCTTCAACGCGAGATCTTTGCGCTCTTCTTGTGCGACGGTGATCGCTGTTTGGACCGCTTCCTCTTGTAAGGCTTCTTCTTTTCTTCTCGCGAGGGAGGCGAGCTTCATTTTGTGTTGGCGCTCTTCTTGGAGCGTTTTGAGGGCCGCTTCTTGCTCGATGCGGCGTTGTTGCAACTCCAACTGTTCCGTAAACAAGCGGGACTTCTCTTGCTCCTTGTCGAGCGCCATCTGTGCGAGCTCGACTTCTTGTTTTCGCTCTGTCTCAGAGCGTTGAAGGTGAAGCTGTCGCTGTTGTTCGAGGCGTAGTTCTTCGATCTCTTTGGAAGCTTGCAGTTTGATCTGTTCGGCTTCGATACGGCTTTGCTCGATGTACGGAGATTGTAATTGGTGAAAGAGTTCTTTTTGTGTGACATGTATGTCGGTAATTTCGGTCGATTCGATGAGTATTCCCCAAGATGATGTGGTCTCATCGAGGTATTGCTGGATGCTCTGGCTGAGTAGTTTGGGCTCCGAGAGGATTTGTCGCAGTGGGTACTCTGCTGCGGCGGTCCGCGCGAGCGCCTCGACACTTCTCCTGAATGCGTGATGTTGAGGGCGACTCAGCGCATGGTGAGCTTCTGGACGTTGGCCATCTTCTTGGGTCCGATTGGCGATCCCGAGCTTGGAGAACGCCTGGAAAGGGTGTCCTTCTTTGGGGGAGATGGACCACAAGAGGAAGCCGTGAACACGGATCTGCTGTTTATCTTGTGTGTGGATCTCTGTCTCGAAGGTCACTCGCTGCATGGTGCTTGTAAAGCGCGCGATGCTCTCACCTGGCCACAGCCATACCTGAATGCCAATCCCTGCCTGCACAGGTTTGCCATCGCGAAGCCTGATAAGCCATTGGTTCGGTTCGGCCGTTTGGTAGCGACTCTGCCACCAAAAGACCGCAAAAGCGAGTAAAAGAAAGAGCGCAATCAAAGTGATGAGTGTCCATTGCATGGTCTTCTCTCCTGTGATGATGGTGTTGAGTGAGTCAGAGTGTCGGGGTGTTGTGTCACGCGGTCAGCGGTCCCCCGAAGAAAGTAAGCTGATGCGATCACGCCGGTGATGCAAAGACCTGTCGCGAGGAGGAAGTGATGGGCGTATCCAAGTGAGGCTGCGGAGAAACCACTCACCGCTGCTGCCGAACCTGTCGCGATCACAACGATGCTCGCTTGTAGTGTGTAGTCTGTCGCTGCCTGATCTGGATGACAACGATCCATCATCGCCGTGAAGAGCGCGACTGTCGCCATCCCACCAGCAAAGTGTTCGACGCTACAGACCGTGTACAAGAGCCAAGTCGAGGAGGAGAGTGTGAGCAGTATGTACGCACCGACACTTGCGGCTTGAAACAATCCAAAGGCGATCAGAGAGCGCTTTCTTCCTAAGAGGTGAACACCCCAGCCGCCGACAAGTGCACCCAGCAAACCCGCTGTAAAACCAGCCGTACCGAGTAACCAGCCAATATCTTTTAGGTCCAATCCCTGACTTGACAGAAAAGGGCGGAGCATCCCTGTCGCAAACGCGTCACCGCCTTTGTAGAGGAACAACACGAGCAGCCAGACGAGCATCCCTGGGCGCTTGATGAATGCATACAATCCCGCAAAGTACGACGTCTCTTTTGCCTCATCCCAAGTCTTCGTAGCCTCGGGCTCTTGTGTCCAAATGATCGGCAACGTCGCGATGAGCAAAAGCAACGCGATCCCCATAAAGGTGACCCGCCACCCCATGTAGTGAAAGACGAGCAAGAGCGGTCCACCACCGAGGATCATACCAACCCTGTACCCTGCGACCTGAAGACCATTTCCGAGCCCTCGCTCTTCATGGGAGAGCAACGTGACAGCGAGACCATCCGTCGCGATATCTTGTGTGGCTGCGAGCGCGTTGGCTAACAAAAATCCACCACACACGATCCATAGACCTTCGTGGATATCCAAAAAGGATAACAAGAACATCATGAACGCTGTCATCGATTGTAACGGGATGATCCATCTTCGATACTTCCCCCATTTGGTGGTTTTGCTGTTGTCGATCAGCGGCGCCCACAAGAACTTACACGCCCAGGGGAGCGCAAGAAGGGATGTTAGCCCGATCAACTGCAGGGAGATCCCTTCTTTGTGCATCAAGACCGGAAGTGCCTGTGTAAAGAACCCAAAAGGCAACCCCTGGCTGAGGTACAAACTCGTTAAGACGATGAATTTTGTTGATGTTTTCATTGCTTGTGCTCCTCATCCTTGCGAAGACGCACGGATGCCGTGACGACTTCTGCCGTGATTTCGCGCCTTATGGAGGTTGTGTTGTTAGCAGCGTAGAGAGGCTTCTACGTGGATGATTCCTTCCCCTCACGCAGGGGTTGCTGCTCGATCAATCCGACGATCATCTGTTTAAGTGTTGGAGAGGCGTACCCTTGAGGTGTCAGCCCTGGGACAGCCATCGCGAGTGTATATGAGCCTTCAATCGATGCGAGCAGAACAGATGCGAGCGCCTCAATGTTGGTAATCTGACGCCCTTCATCTGCGAGGACTTCTGTAAGACGAAGCTTGATTTGTTCGAGTGTATCTCGCATAAACCGCATAAACGTCTCGCGAACCTCAGGCTGTCTGATGGCTTCAGCGCCGATCGAGACCCAACACGCAACGGCTTTTGGGTCGGCTCCAGGACCCAAGCCTACATACGCGTCGATGAACGCGAATAATCTCGCACGAGGAGCATCTTCGCTCTCTTCAATCTGTTGGATGTATCGCGTGTGTAAGCGCTGGCCCAGATCTTCGACCAGTGACACCAAAATCTCCTGCTTGTTTCCAAAGTAGTGGTGCACAAGCCCCGGATTGATCGAAGCCGCTTGTGCGATGGACTTGATCGATGCACGCTCATAACCCTTCTCTGCCATCACATCTTGCAATGCCAGGATGATCTGTGCTCTTCGCTCTTCTCCTTTTGATGCTCGACCCATACTCATTTCCTTTATGATGAAAATTGGTCACATGACCAATTAACATAGAGATGCAAGAAAGCTTGTTGTTTGACAGTATATGAATTGTTTATTGGTTGGTCAACCAATAAAATAAAAAATGGAGATATATTGAGAGATGAATGCTCATTCATCTAGGGAAAAGCTTACGATGCTCGTTATGTGGGTGGGGAGTTTTTGGGGTGTGGTGTCTACACAGGTGGGATTATTGTTTATCTGGTTCTGTGGGAAGCGTATGAATATAGCTACGATGGTTTTGTTTCGGTGGGGCTGGGAATTCTTCGGGTAGTTCGGCCTCGGGAGGGAGTGGTGGGAGAGGTTCTGCGTCTTCTGGTGCGGTTCGGATATGGATGATTTCTTCGGCCATTGCGATCGCTTGTGGGTGAAAGTGTGCGTGCTCGTGCAGGAGCTCTTCGAGATCGTGTGTGGTGAGAAAGGGGAGGGCGCGCAGGATCACGGGGATAGGTGTGTATGGGTTTTTGCAGAGGGCGAGTTTGATGTTGTAGCGGGAAAACCAGCGTTGGTGTTCGGAGACCTCTTCGAGGATGTCGGCTTGGTTGGGGCGTCTTGTGGTGATAAACAGCGCCTCTTTCTCTGTGATGCGTGGATTGAGCAGAAGGTTGCGGATCACGGAACGATCGGGGTCAAGGAGCAATTTTTCGAGCAGATAGATGTTGTGTTTTCGTGCGAGTGATTTGCGTTCACCGAGGGTCAGCCCCGAGAGCTGGTGGTGTCCTGGAGGAGGGACATCTGTATTTCCACGAACGGGGTTAAAGCTCAGAAACAGACGTTGCACACCTGGATAGTCTCTCTCACGGGCTTCCTGGTAAAGTGTGCGTGTTTGTTCGTATGAGAGTTGGTGTTTTGCGTTTTTTTGGTCTTGTACAGCGACGAGGAGGGGGGCGTTGGACGTATGGCTTGCGCTGTGTTCGACGATCAGTTGAAGGAGCTCGACCTGTACACCTGTTTCAAGTTGGCAAAGAAGTTCCCCAACGATCTCTCTCTTCATCCCACGTTCGGGTAGATGTGAGATGCGTTTTTTGAGGGTTCGAAACAGCGTCAGAGCGCGTTCACGTTCTTGTTGGAGAGTGTCGTCTTCTTCGTGGATTTCTTCAGTGATGTCGGCGTTTGTCGGTTCCTCTGGTGTGGTGTGTTCTTCGGTGTTGGGTTCGGGGATGTCCGTAGGGGTTGTGCTTTGGGGGGTTGGGGGGTCGTTTTCTTTGTGCGGTGGGGTGTGGTTTGTCATGTGTTGAAGATACTAGAGGCTTGCGGTTTTCGTTTGTTTAGGGGCGATGGGTTGGAGTTCGATGCGTTGAATGGGAGAGTTGAGCATGTAGATGATGTGAAATTCACGTTGCTCACCGCTCTCGATCCAGCGCCGATAAGATTGTTTGCTCTGGAAGAGACGGTACAATCGTTTGACGTGTCCTTTGTTTTTGACCCGGCTCAGCTGAAGCGTTGTAAAGAGCGCGCAACAGCGTGTGCGTTTGATGAGCGTTTTGGGTCGAGCTTCAAGTGTTTTGAGCTGGAGATCTGGCTCTTTGTGTCTTGTTTTGTCTGTGTTTTTGAGCTTCCCCCTGATGACGAGAAGTCTCTTGCGTTTGTTTTTTGTGGGGATGGTGTGGAGATGCACATCGCGCAGGGCCCATGGACCGTCTGTTGCAAGGAAGACACGTTTGACGGCAGTGACGGAGAGATTGGATAAGGAGAAAGAGCCTCTGCTGAGTGAGCTCCATAGCCAAACCGAGAACATAAACATCAAGAGCAGCATCACACTTCTCACGCCGATTGGACCGGCTGTGTAGAGAAGTTGTCGACGTTGTTGTTTTTTGTCCGTGAGGAACAGCTCGATGCGTGGGGCGGTACCAAACTCCGCAGGGGAGCTTGGTTGGTATTGGCTGCTTGGTGCGGATGTGGCAGGGATGCTTGTCGCTGCGGTTGGTTGGACGGCAGGGGATGGCTCGCTCTCTTCAAAGTCGAAGGCGAGATCTTCGTCGATGACACCTGTTTGTTGGTAAGAAGAAGGTGAGGATGTTTTGTGTTGGGCGGAGTGTGGGGCTGGGTCGACATTGGCAGAGGGACCTGATTGTGTCTCCATGACGTCGAGCGCGAGAGAGAGGGCGGAGGGGCCATCTGAGTCCGCAGGGATAGGCATGTTTGCGCCGGGGCCTTGCGCGACGAAGGGGCTTCCTTGTTGGAGTTGGAAAGGATCGTCGGAGAGGGCTGCACTTTGGACGCCGTTCTCTGTGAATTTGGGGACATCAAACCAGCTGTCTCGTCCTGGATCGACTCCTTTGCTTGTGGGGGCTTTTGTGGTGGGGGATGGGGCTTCGAGAGGGGTGGTCCCAAACCAGCTATCTTTAGGAGAGCTTGGTCCTTTCCTTGGAGCAGCTGGCGTTTGGGGAGCTTCTGGGGTGACCCAGAATGTGGACGCACACTTCGAACATTTGACGAGTGTGCCTTGCGGTGGGATTTTGTCATCTGGAACGCGAAAACGGGTTTCGCATTCTTCGCATCGGACGATCATGAGGGTTTGTCATCCTTGTATGTGAAAAGAGCGGCGAGCTGCTCTTTCGCTCCGTACGCTGCGTATCGAAGCTAGAGAGACCGCAAGTTTTGGATCTTTTCTTGAACACCACGGTAGTCGGCGTCGATTTGGCTGACCTCTTCAAAGCACTGAAGCGCTTGTTCGGCCATGTTGCCAAGCTCATACGCGCTACCTGATTCGAAGAGCAAGTCTACACGCTCAGCAGGCCTGAGATTTGGGTGTTCGAGCGCAAGTTGATAGCTTTGGATGGCTTCATCGATGCGTCCTTGTGCGATTTGACAGTGCCCGATCATCTTCAAGCTATCGATCTCGCGATAGCGTCCACGACGACACAGCTCAAATGCCTCGACAGCCTGTGAGAAGAGACCCATCTCTCGGTAAGCGATACCGAGCTCAAAGTGCGTTTCACCTTCTTCTTCGCCGACCTGCTCCTGGACAGCCTTTGTAAACTCATTGATCGCTTCGACAGCACGGGCTCTGGAGCGAGAGCTTCCAGGTGTCGTTGTGCCGAGCGCAGAGTCCAGATCGAATTCGATGGCTTCTGCACGTTGTTGTTCGCGTGCTTTGTTTTGTCGTTCGATGCCGATGAGGGCTTTGTCATGTCCCTCTCGCGCTTCTTTGTTTTCGGGATCTTGCTCAAGAACTTGTTGGTAGAGTTCGAGGGCGTACTCGTACTCTTCTTGTTCCATGTAGAGGATCGCTTCTTCGAGTTCTTCGGCATATTGGGAGAATTCGTCGAACTCTTCGATGATCAGATCGCCAGCATCTTCGACAAGCTCTTCTCCATCATCAAAGCCATCGAGGAGTCCATCGACATCGTCGAGTTCGAAGGACTCTTGGGTCGCTTGGTCGGAGAAGCTCGGGACGCCTTCAGCGGGTGTTGGGTCTGTGGCGAGAGGTTCCTCTATGCTGTCGATCGCCTCCATAGATGAAGTCGTTGTGTCTTGTGGAATCTCTTCAGAGAAGCTCGGAACACCTTCAGCAGGCGTGGCGTCGCCATCCAGCATGGGTTCTTCATCCAACATCGGCTCTTCGACGGGCTGCGACGGTGGAGGAGGTGTAAAGGACAGCGGTGGTGGTGCTTCCTCTTGGACTTCTTCCTGTGCAGTGGCCGGCGTCGGTGGCGCTGGGATGGAGAAAGGCGCTGGGGGGGGTGGGGTTGGAGGTGCGGCGTCAACTCCACCGTTCTCTTCTTCATCACCTTCTTTGGCACGGATAAGCGCTTCGAGCCGTGCGGCAGCAGCTTCCATATCGGAGACACCTTCGTCTCCCCAACCTGCGCCAGAACCTCCGGGGGTTTGTGGCTGCTCGACTTCAATCGGTTCGCTCAAAAAGCTCTCAAAGTTGCCCGTAGCCTGGTGGATATCTTCGTCTTCGATCTCCTGTTTGTCGCGGCTGCTGAGAAATTGGGCGAACGGGTCGTCCCCTTTTTCCTCTTCGGGGGGGGCAAAAGCGGGGGGGGTGTAAGGCGTCGAAGCTGCTGGTGGTTCTGGGACCGGGAAGCTCTCCGCAGGAGTGGGATCGGAGACTGGAGGAACAAAAGCTTCTCGGATGTCTGTTGTTTCGGACGCGTCGTCGTAGACTTGCGCGGGAGGTGCAGCGGGGATGGCTTCGAGACTCTCATGTGAGAGCATATCGATATCCTCGATCTCTTCGACTTCCTCTACGACTTCACTGACGCCCATCATCTCCACTTGGGAGGAGGGTTGGTAGGTGGTGTCATCATCATCATCGAAGTCGTGGTATTCGATCTCTTGCACTTCGCTTGCGGGAGCGGGGGTCGCGATATTTTGAAGGCTGACGTGCAGTTGATAAGCTTCTTCTTGTAGCTCTGCGGAGAGCTCTTCAAATTCGAGAATGGCTTCTACGCATTCGAGTCCTTCAGGGGTTTTACCTAACTCTCTCGCGAGTTGGAGGAGTTGGCTGGCGGCCTGCTCATGCTCATCCTGTTGGCGCAGTAAATCGATTTGCAATTTTCTCGCGCGGTAGTGGTTGGGCTCTTGTGGCAGGACATTGTCGAGTGTTTCTTGGACTTTGTGAAGCAAGCCATATTTGAGATAGACTTCGGCTTCTGCGACAAGCTCATCGATCTCCGACGTGCTCTGTGGTGCAGAGAGTGGTGCTTCTGTCGTGTTGTCCTCGAAATCGCTGACCTCTTCAACCTCGAAGTTATCGACTTCTTCGACTTCTTCGACGTCAAAATTGCTGACCTCTTCGACGGCGACAGCCTCCATCTCCTCGACACTTTCGGGGGGCAGTGTTTGCAAACCTTGGTGTGCGACTGCGTCGTTTGGATCGTATTCGAGGATTTGTTGGTAGACTTCGCGTGCTTTGTCTGTTGCATTGTTGCTGGTGTAGACTTTCGCGAGCTCGTGCAAGACAGAGAGGATCTTTTTGTGTTGGCCGAGTTTGATGAACGCTTCAGCGAGAAGTTCAAGTGTGTCGGGATCCTGGCGATCGATCTTGAAAGCCTGTTGCAGCTTGGCGACGGCCTTCATGGTGTCGTCTTCGTGCAGATAAAGCTCCGCGAGGTTTTTCAAGATGTCCAGGTTTTCGGGGTCGACAAACAACAATCTCTCAGCGACCTTGATGTAGTCGCTCCAACGTTGTTCGCCTTTGAGTTGAGAGAGCGCATCGAGAAACTCATCGATCGCCTCTTCTTGCGAAGAGGTTGAAAGATAGAGCTCTGCGAGTTTGACACGGATAGGGATGTTGGTTGGTTCGAGCTGGACCATCTCTCGAAAGACAGCGATACACTTGCTTGTGAGCTGCCTTGATTCGTAGGCTTGTGCGAGCTCTTGGTATTGATTGAGAGCATCACTGCGTCGGTCCAATGCGCCATACACTTCAGCGAGTCGATGTTGTAGATCGAGGCGCTCGGGGACGAGTTTGCTGACTTTTTTGTAGACAGCCAGTGATTTTTGAAAAAAGGACCGCTCGAAGTAAGTTTCAGCGACCTTTACGTATGCTTCGACAGCTTGTGGGAGCTGGTCCGATTTTGCGTAAAGGTCACCGAGCTTGTGCAACAAGCGCATATCCGTAGGATCTTTCTTCAGTGCGCTTTGCACTTCCTCGATAGCACGCTGGAGTTGACCTTTTCCCAGGATCCCGCGAACGCGACCGAATATCGAAGAACTAGGCTTCTTTGGCACTCTCCATCTCCTGATTTTCCGTGTCGTAGGTCGAAGACCTGCCGTGTTGGCAGGGAGATCCTACACTTGTTTGGGTGTCCGTTACTCTTTGACTCGTTCTACATAATCGCCAGTGCGTGTGTCGATGCGAATTTTTTCGCCCTCTTCGACAAACAGTGGAACCTGTACAACTGCGCCAGTTTCGATCGTTGCAGGCTTTGTTGAGCCGCTCACAGTGTCACCACGAACACCTGGATCGGTTTGGGTGATGACAAAATTGAGGAAGGTGGGCAATTCAATGTCGATCGCGCTACCTTTGTAGAAGAGGACTTCGACGTCGATATTTTCTTTGAGAAAGTTGGTCGCATCGCCGAGGTTTTCGGCGGGGATCATGATGGACTCATAAGTGGTCAGGTTCATGAAGTTGTAATCTTCGCCGTCGCTGTACATGTACTGCATTGCGTTTTTTTCGAGGTCGGGTTTTCCGACTTTCTCGCCGCTCTTAAAGGTCTTCTCCAGCACGTTGCCTGTGACCAGGTTTTTGAGCTTTGTACGGACAAAAGCGTTGCCTTTTCCGGGTTTCACGTGTTGGAAGTAGACGATGTTGTAGGGATCGCCATCGACTTCTATTTTCAATCCTCTGCGGAATTGGTTCGTCGAGTACATAAATAGGATTCTCCTCAAATCAAAATATAGCGCCAATCACAATCAGCGCGATGCACATGCGCCCTCCGAGGATGGACAAGGGAGGGACATTTATTCTCGTTTGAATGGGTCGGGTAGGGGGTGCCTTAGGAGAAGAGATCTTGCTCTAATCCCGCAGCTGTTGAGCGTAGGTAGTACTTACCTTTTCCTGTGTTTCCGTCCGATGTCAGGCTTAACAAAAGAAAGTATTCATCCGTCAAAAAGCGGAAGATCGCGATTTGATCCTCTGAATGGATGACAAACTCTGTGGGTTCGCCAAACTGTGTTTGGGATGATATCTGGCGGAGTTGGTGGAAAAGGCCCGTGTTTTCAATGCCAAAGGTGATGGGATCGAAGTTGCTGTGGGCGTTGGGTGCTTTGTAAGAGTCGATCGGGATCCCGTCGGACCCCATCAGTACACACGCGACACCACCTTCAATTCGTTCGACAAGGTGCTTCAACTTCTCTTGAAATCCCATGATATTCTACTACCTCACTTTCGCATGGTCCCCAAAGCAGCTTTTGGGGAGTTCACGTGGATTGGGCGATGGGAGGATCACAATGTTACGTGAATCTCTTCATTCATGCTTAACGCAAAGTCAACGAAAAGTCAACTCTTCGGCAGCAAAGCTCGGGAGGGGAGAATGTGTCGGGAGATCAAGAGAAGGGGAGGGGGGGATGCTCAGGGATCTTCGGTGGTGGTTTGTTCGAGACAAGCGTTGTCCTGTCCTACACAAGAGGTGGAAGCACCACTTGACGCACAGTTCGCGTTGGTCCCTTTTGAGTTGTCGAGACAACCATTACACACGAGGATAGGGTATTTGATGATGGGTGTGGAGAGCTTTGCACCTGTTCCTGAAAGACCAAAGAATTGAATGTTGGCCGTGACAGTAAAGTAGGGAAAGACCTGTGAGCCTGCAGTGATTTTCAACTCAGGCGCTGTTGTCCAGAGAGAAGCTGTCTCCACAGCGACAACAGGCAAGTTTTTGATGTCGACACTGTTGACAGTTGTCGTGGCTGACTGGCCTGCATTCGCTGTTGTCGAGTCAAATCCACCAACGACAGAGGGCTCAACTCGTGCGTAAAACTCTTGCACACGTGCGTTGTCTTCGGTTGAGTAGAGCGCGTCTGTTTCAGGAATCCCGAAGGTCTTTGGGTATGTGTACCATACCTTCATCTCGTTGATCTCGATGTAGTTTGTCTCTGGGACGAAGGTGTTGGGGTTACCTGAGACGGCCAACCAGTTGGAGAGGCTGACTGTCAAAGAATACTCTCGTCGGACGCTTACGTCGATTTTACCACCAGCGATGCTGCTACCATCACAGTCTTTCAATCCACTGACTTGCAGGGAGTAAGAAGTGGGGAGACAAGCAATCATCGCCCATCCTGTGAGCAAGAGCCCAAGGAGTAACGCGTGAAACGGCATGCGATTGCGTTTGGATGTTTGTCGAATCAAAGAAGTTTGCTTTTTCATTGTCGTCTCCCTCCGAGCGTTTGTGCACGGTTGATGATACGTGGTGTGACGAAGATGAGAAGTTCTGCGCGGTTGTCATTACGAGTATAGTTCTGGAACAACGCACCAAGCAAGGGGATATGAGAGAAAAATGGTACTTGGTTGCGACTCCAACCGACGTTACGTGTGTAAACACCACCGATAACCATGGTCTCACCATCTTTGATCAACATGTTGGTTTGGGCCGTTTTGGTTGTGATGGCTGGACCTGCCGCGCTACCTTTTGCGACGTCAGGAGCGTTATTGGTCACGTTCAACTGGAGGAACACTGAACCGTCTGTCGTGACTTGTGGTGTGACGTTGAGGCTCAGAGTTGCAGAGATAAACTGTGTGTTTGTTCCTGCTGCTGAAGCGCTCGTAAACGGAATTTGGAGACCTTGTTGGATGCTCGCGGGGAGTTTGTGCAAGGTGACGATCTTGGGTGCAGAGATAATCTTCACCTGTCCAGTGTTTTCTGCTGCACTCAGACGAAGCTGCAAGCTCGCGATCCCTGAGAGTGAGCCAAACAAGAAGCTGAGCGCCGAACCACGTCCCTGTCCAACCGAAGCTGGGAAGTTGACGATGTAGTTTGGTGTCCCGAAGGTCCCCTGTCCGCCTTGCGCACCACCGGCTGCGCCACCGCCACCACCAGCACCACCAGCTGCACCATCAGGTACACCACCGCGGACACCGACAGGGTTAGGGAAGGCGAGACCTGTTGAGTTACCTGTCAAAGGACTGAACAGCAAGTGTCCACCCCATTGGATACCAAATTGTTGGTCAAAGTCGACGTTCGCTTCGACGATACGTGTCTCGATTAAGACCTGTGGTGTTTGTGTGTCAAGGCTCTTGACGAGTCCTTCGGCACGGATCAAAAACGCGACATAGTCTTTGACAATCAGGACGTTTGTGCGGTTGTCTACAGTCACTTTTCCGCGCGGGCTGAGGACTGTTTTGACTTGCGCTGCGAGCGCCGTGGCCTGTGCGTAGTTGACAGGGATGAGGCGGATTTTTTGAGGTTGCTCAAGCAGCCTGGATTGCAACAATCGCTGACGTTGGACCTGCTCTTGTTGGAGCTCGGTGAGGGTCGCGATGCGGATGATGTTTCCTTCTCGCTCCATCCCCAGCTTGAGTGTCTTGAGGACGAGGTCAAGCGCTTGGTCCCAAGGGACGTTTCGTAGCTTGAGTGTGATGCGTCCTTTGACATTAGAGGAGGTGATCACGTTGAGCCCGCTGATCTCGGAGAAGAGACGGAGCAAGTTGTGGATCTCGACCTTGCGGAAGTACATGGAGATGCGTCGACCGCGATAACGCTTTTTACGTTGTCTTCTCGCGAGGACTGAGAGCATCTGCTTGGTGTTGGGAGTTGTGAACGTCCGTCCACTTCCGCCACCTCCGCTGTTGTTGTCAGCTTGTCCAACTTGTTGTTGGTGGTATTTAATGTTGTATGTGGGTTGTTTACGCAGTGCGATCTTTGTCTTTGCGAAGGAGGGCAGATCAAAAGACCACTGTAACAACGTTCCGTGTTGTTTGATGCGATGTTTGACTCGATCTCGGAGTTGGACGACCAGGCGAACGTCGCGGCCTCTTTGGAAGGCCTGGATGTGCTTGATGGCGCCTTGGAAGTCTCGTGTATTGAGTTGACGTTGTGCAGCCTTGAGGGTCGTTTTTTTCAGGTCAAGTGAGAGGACTCGACCTCTGCGACGAATGCGGCGACGAACGTCGGGGCGGCTCAATTGGATGGAGATCGTAGAGGTTTGGTTGTTCTCGCTGAAGCCAATGTCTTCAACGCGACGGGCTGTCCATTGCGCGGCAAACCTCTTTTGTGGTGCGAGCTTTTTGCGGAGCGCGCGTTTTGTGTGTTGGCGAAGCGCTTTGCCTTTGAATTCGAAGCGAAGTTGTCTGGAGGACAGACGTTTCACTTTCCAGGTGACACCGTGATGGAGGTGAATCACCAGGCGTCCAATGTGGACATTGGCGCTTGAAAATTGTTGTACGCTGATGCCTCTAACCGGACCTTCTTCGGGTCTGGCAGGTGCTTTTACACCACGCAAGCTCGCTTGTTGGATATCCAAGACAAGACGAGGTGGATTTTGAAGTGGAAGGGTCGAGAAACGCAAAGCTTTTTTTGCTTTGAGTGTGATATGGGTATACTCGCCCTTGACTTTGAGACCAAGTGTTTCAATTGTATTCTTGGTGTGTGTAGATGAAGCATTCGCATCAACGTGAAAAAGCGGCATCAAAAACAAGCCGCCACAGAACAGATAAATAACAACCAATCGCATCAGCATCTTCATGTCATGGTTCCTTCTCGAGGAAAGGTCCGCGCTGTCAATCAACCTGACCCCTTTCGTTATCGAAGATAGGGTGTCCTCACAGAGGACCGTGTTTTGCTCCCTGTCGAGATTATGGTGTCTCAAGCCTTTGCTCCCTTTCCTGGCTTTTTCGCACTGGCTCTATGTCTAATGACTGGTTATGGAGAACCAACGCCTCTTTTTTTGAAGAGACGGTTGGTGCGAGATTTGAGGCCAGAGCTTTGCTGTGAGTAGCGGATGCGACCTCCGTCGAAGATCACTTTTCGTCCACCGATCACGACGGAGCCGGCCTCTTGTTTCTGACTTTGTTGCAAACGAAGCATCACGCGGTTGGTGACGCGTTTCCCTGTGACATCTCGGTACACAAGGGAGATGATCAAACCATCTGGATTGATCCGTGTGACACGACCACCATTTCGTCCGATTAACGTCCCACGACGGACCATGTGTCCCTTGCCTTTTGGGTCTTCGACCATGGCGACGGGGTTGGCGACACCAGTGACGATAGCGACGACCTTGAGCTGGTCGAGCTCAAACTCTTCGAGTGGTGTCTTGGGGCGTTGTGGGATGATGGGCGTCGAATCTTTGACCTTTGTGATCTGTGCGCCTCTGACGGCTTTGGTCAGCCAGTTGGGGCGAAATGGATCACGCTTGTTGCCTTTTTCGTAGACAAACTTGATCGCAGTTTTTTTGACCGTCAATCTCTCTTTCGGGCGGAGTCGGATTGGTGGTGATCGAAACTTTTTGGTAAAGATCGGATCTTCTTCACACCCTGCTGTGAGTACCGTGAGAGCGGCTAGACAAATCCAGGACCACCTTGCACTCATCAGTTGCTTCATATCTTATCTCCCTAGCGTTTCTTTTTGCGTTTTTTAGCGCCAATTGTGAATCGGTACGTCAGCAATCGGAAACGCGCAACCAAACGAAGCTTCTGGTTCTTGAGCTTGGGGGATTCCAGACGGATTCTCTGCACGTTTACAATGCGGTCGAGTTTGCTGATGGAGTCAAAAAAGAACATAATTTCGTAAAATGTTCCGTTGACCTCCATCTCCATGGGGACTTCATTGTAAAAGTTCTTTTTCTTTTCGTTTTTAGGGCTAAAACGTACAACAGAGAGGCCTGACTTTTTGCTCAAGTCATCAATTTTGCGCAACAGGTTTGGAATCTCTTTTGACGTGGGGAGCAAAGTTTGAGCCTTTGCGAGTTCTCCACGCAGACGAGCTACCTCTGCCTCCCAACGAGGGAGGTTGTTGGCAATCGTTTGGTGTTTGATTCGTGTGTTACGTGTCTTGCGAAAGCGATTCGCGAGACTTTTGTATTTGGCGTTTTGCTCTTCGTAGAAGGTGAAGTAGTATCCCACACCGAGCGCACCCCAAATCAAAATAACGAGAAGGAACTTTCCCGCGAGAGGAAACTTGTTCCACTGATCCCAAAATTCATCCATGGTTCCATCCAAACAATATGTTCAAGGACATGTTTTGATGTCCGCAGTCTGCCAAAAAAGCACGCCCAGGGCAAGAAAATGGTTGCATTTCTCCATTGTTTGTCCTGGGATGCGCATGCTCAAGACGCGAAAGACACGATACATTCTAGCCTGAAACGTTGACGCTCCAAGTCTTTTTCCGTGCCAAAAACCGCACCTCTGACCTTGAAAGTAAACTTGAGATCCACGGACTGAAAGTAGGGTGAGTCTTCGAGTTTTTTATGAAACAAGGCGACCCATTCGTTGCTCTCCGCGTCGCCACTGATGGTGAGCTTGTTCCCCCGCTGGACCACTGATTTGATCCAGATCTGTTTGGGGATACGGATGCTCACTTCATCGAGGACACGGACCGGACCTGTCTTGGCGCGCTCGAGGTTTTGGATGACCTTCAGTTGTCGCTTAAGCAGCTTTTTGGTCGCCTTGTATTTTTTGACCATCTTGATCGCGACTTGCAGACGCTGGACTTCTCGTTGCTCCTGCTTGAGCTTGTGTTGCGCAAAAGCGATCTTTTCTTCGTTGGCGTACCAAACCGAAAACACAATTCCCAAGCCCACGAGCACCATCAACACAAAGATGACAAACTCGACAATGTTTGGACCATCACCGCCTGTGTCAGTTCCTTGCTTACCTATTAAGTTGATACGAATCATCGTCGTTCGCCTACCCTTCTCAATGCGAGACCTGTCGCGACCGCCGCCATCGGTGCCACGTCGCGAAGATACTCAAGATCAAATCGGCTGCCATCCACTTCAATGTTTTTGAAGGGGTTGATAATCTCGACAGGAACACCCAATTTCTGTTCGATGATGCGATACAGGGAGGGGATCTTGGCTGTACCGCCGCTCAGGTAAATACGGGAGATGTGGCTGTCTGCGCTTGTCGCAGTGTAAAAATCCAACGAGCGTTGAATCTCCGACGCGACGCCTTCAGAGACCGCGTGAATCACACGCTCAACCTCTTGTGGGACAACAGCATCGGCATCAGCACCAAGCTCTCCGCCGGCTTTCAAAATCTCTGCTTCTTCATAGGAGACATCCAATTGCTTTTGGATCTCTTCTGTGTAGAGGTTGCCCCCAAGGGGGGAAATGTCCCTTGTAAACGTCGTAATGCCACGTGACACAATGTTGATGTTGGTGACACTTGCCCCGATGTTAATCAAGACGACCGTTTCGGTCAAGGGGAGCTCGTAGTTTACCTCAAATTGGTTTTGGACGGAGAAACAGTCCACATCCACTACGCGAGGGATCAGACCGGCTTCCCTGACGACATCGACATAATCACTGACCATGTCTTTCTTCGCAGCGACCAACAACACATCCATCTGGTTGTGTTCGACTGATTGCGTGTTGAGGATCTCAACGTCCAGGTAAACGTCATTCATATCAAAAGGAATGTATTGCTCTGCTTCCCATTGAATGGACTCTTGCAACTCTTCCTGGGTCATCGGAGGGAGGACGATTTTTCGGATGATGACGGAGTGGCCGCTGACGGAAATACCGACCTCTCGACCACGTACGCGGTGAGCATCGAACAACTCCCGCAATGTATCGACAATGGTGTTGGAGGCGATCAGCGCACCGTCGACGATCGTCTCTGGTGGCAACAACGCCAAACCAAAGTTGACGAGCTGAAAGTTGCGCTTGCCCTCCTTTAACTGGCAAAACTTGATCCCGCTGGTTCCTATGTCCAGCCCGATCAGGAGCTTCCCTTTGGCCATACACCTTTCCTTTCGTGCTAGGTGAGCATCACTCTGACTGGTTCTCGCTTGATCTCCTGTGCGCTTTTAAGGACGATCTTGTCAGACAACACCATCCTCTCACTCATCAGGATTCTACTTCTTCGTCGTCGAAAAATACCTTGTTGCGATCCGATAACTTTAGCCCCAGGGCCAACAAAATCTTGCGCTTGGTATCCATACGACAACGATTGCCTCGCTCGACTCTATCAATTGTCAATGCTGACAATCCTGCTTTCCTGGCAAGCTCAGCTTTACTCATTAATAACGCTTCTCGAAGTTTTTGTACATTGTTTTTCGGCATTTGATCTCCCCTGCACAAACAGGTACATCTTTTCCTACCATGTATACCGCGCGATGTTCGACGCTTCGGCTATGCAAGCCAAACAGAAGATGATTGCTCTCTCTTCTCGTTCCAAACATTGCCTACTTGTCCTTGCGACGCGTTTCGCTTCGGTTGTTGTTTTTACGTGCTCTGTTGGTGTATGTTACCTGCCAGGAAACACAACACAAACTGTACACGTTTTCTTCCCAACTGAATGTCCCATCGTGGACTTTTTTTGAAACATTGTCAAGAATATTTTCTATCACTTAGGTATAAAGTATATAACTTTATATAACTTTATATAACTTAAGCGTCTTAAGTGGCCCAAAAACATACAAAGTTACCTCGAAACATGGACTCCTCTTTGCCACGTATCCTCATCGTCGATGACGAAGAAAATGTGCGCCACTACCTGCAACTCCTCCTCAAACGAGAAGGCTATTGTATTGAGGTCGCACCCCACGCCGACGATGCCATCAAAAAGATCGACTCATTCGATCCCGATCTCCTCCTCTGTGATGTCCGCATGCCAGGGGATATGGATGGTCTCGGCCTGCTCGATCTGCTCCAACAACGCGCCGAACGCTGCGAAGTCATCATGATGAGCGCATATGGTAGCCGCGATCTCGCGCTCAAAGCCGTACAGCGCGGCGCATACGATTACATCTCCAAGCCGATCGACCGCGAAGATCTCATCCTCACCCTCCACAAACTCTTCGAACGTGAAAGGCTCCGGCGCGAAAATCGACGCCTGCGCGCTGCCCTCGACCAAACACACTACGAAGATGGTATCGTCGCCTCCTCAAAAGGTATGAGCGAGATCCTGAATGATGCCCGAAAAGTCGCGACGTTCCCCACCACCGTCCTCATCCAAGGAGAAAATGGCACCGGGAAAGAGCTCCTCGCCCGCTTCATTTACCGACGCTCCCCACGCGCTGATGCACCCTTTATCCCTGTGAACTGTGGCTCCATCCCTGGCGAGCTCTTTGAATCCCAACTGTTCGGACACAAACGTGGCGCCTTTACCGGTGCACATGAAGAACATATCGGACTCTTCGAAGAAGCTGACGGTGGGACTCTCTTCCTCGATGAGATCGCTGAACTTCCACAACCCTTGCAAGTCAAACTCTTGCGGGTGCTTCAGGAAAACCGCATCAGACGTCTCGGCGAAAATGTCGAGCGCAATGTCGATGTCCGCATCATCGCCGCGACCAACAGAGACCTCAAGCAGGAGGTCGAAGCCGGACGGTTTCGTGAGGATCTCTACTACCGACTCAAAGTCTTCATGCTCTCCATCCCACCTCTACGTGAGAGAAAAGAGGATATCCCCGCGCTCGTTGAGTTCTACATTGAACAATTTAACGCTCGTTTTGGCACAAGCATCGAAGAAGTGGAGCCTGACGTCATGCGGCTGTTTATGCAATTCTCTTGGGATGGTAATGTCCGACAACTCAAACACACGATTGAGAGCGCGATAATCCTCTCTGATTCACATTGTTTGACAGTCTCCTCTCTTTCCGATGAGCTGCGTACACAAAGCGCTGACACGACACATATCTCGGATGTCGATGCTGTTTCCATGGACACCTTTTCGATCAAAAAAGCGACCAAAGAGCTCGAAATACGTCTCATTCACAAAGCACTACGTGAGACAGGTGGCAACCGAACCGCTGCTGCCAAGCTCTTGGAGCTGAGTCATAGAGCGCTGCTTTACAAAATCAAGGAGTATGGGGTTGAGCTTTGAGGGGAAGAGGAGGGGGGTTAACTTGCACCTCGTTGATCGCAATTGTCACACACACATTCTTCTCGAAAATCCTCTCCTTTGACGATCTTTTTCAGTGGCTGGAAGGTTCGGCATTGTTCACACATCAAGTATCCTTTGTCGAAGGCACCTTGCATGATTTTGATCGCCTGTGAGGTCAAAAAGGGAGCTTTGGCGGATTGTTGGATCAATTGGTAGATGCTGCGGTGGGAGACTGGAAACCCTTTGAAGTCGATAGGGCTCTTGTCTCTTTCATAGCGGACTTTGTGGGACAAAAAGCATCGAAACTGTCCCTCTGGAGCGGGGTCCATTGAGTAGTAACGCTTTTCTCGACAATTCGGGCACATCCCTTCGTTGACGTCGGTCTTTGGCCAGTTCGTTTTGCAAACCTTGCAGGTCTTGAGTTTTCCTTCGAAGGGTTGGATCTTCTCGACGTGTTCTTCGTAGTGGAATTGGCAAAGGTAGAGTATGTCATCTTCGCGCCAACTGCCGACCTTCTTTAAAAAGGATAGAGGGAGCATTTGTTGACACACATCACACGCGATCTGTGCACCTGAACCATTCGACTGTGCACGGATCGTGTCAATATCCCCAAGGTTGATCAACGTCTCTTCGACGATCGCGCGCAGCTCTTTGGAGCCTTCGTTTTGGATGTCTTTGAGATGTGGGATCGCGTCTGGATCGCGCAACCGAGTCAGTGTCCGCGCTGCTGCGACTTGGACCTCTTCCTCGTCGTCGAGCATGGCGAGCAGGGGCTTGATGTACTTGGGGTTGGGTTTTTTTTCAATCGCTTCGATGCCTGAGACCCGCTTTTCCAGGAGCTTATCACCCATTTTACGAATGTGTGTCTCACCCCACAGCGAACCGAGGCCTCGGAGTGCTGCCCACTTGACCTCCCACTCCTCATCGAAGAGGGCTTGGATCAATGCTTCCTCTGCCTCCTGTGACTTAAAATTGTTGAGCGAGTCCACCACTGCGAGTCGGACGTCCATATCTTCGTCTGTTGCAGCATGTAGAAGGAGCGGCAGGGCTTCATCTTCGTACGTGCCTTTCAATTTGCGCGCTGCGTCCTGTCGTATCTCGAATGAGGGATCTCGCAAGTGATCGAGGATTTCTTCGACTCTTTGGGGCACTTGCATACTCGCTCCTTTTGCTCGTTCGCCTTCGTGTCGCTTGTCTTTCTCTTGCTTTGTGCTATCTTGTGGACTTAACGTACACCATCAGTCCCGACAAATACGAAGTGTTTCTCTGATCAAGAATCATACCCTGAAAGATACCATAAGATGACTGCATCTTCCAAGAGTAAGTCCGTATCCCATCCACCGCAAGAAGATGAGGCTGCCTCTGATACGCAAAATCCCTCTTCAGTCCGGGACCTTCTCTCTTCTGATGGAGGACTTTTTTTTGATCAACCTATCCCCACTGAGCGCGAAGAATCCAAACGTGACCTTGTCGAAAACGTCGATTCCAAGGAGGCTCCTGTCGATCTTTTAACAGCGGGGGAGCTCGTACAGCACTTTAAGGTGCAAAAACGACTCGGTCACGGTGGGATGAGTCAGGTCTATCTTGCCCAAGATATGCGACTCGCGCGTAAAGTCGCGCTTAAAATGATCCATCCCAAACACATCGGTCATTGGGATATGTTGACTCGATTTTTGCAAGAGGCACGCGCGACAGCTCGTTTCAATCACCCACATATCATCCAAATTTACGCAGTGGGAGAATTTCAGGGGGCGCCATATGTCGTCCTCGAATATCTCGAAGGTCTCAATCTGCGGGCGTATTTGTTTCAGCGAGTGCTCTCTTTTCAAGAGAAGCTTTCATTCTCCGTCGCGATCTGCGAAGCGCTCCTCGAAGCACATCGTCATCAAGTGTTACACTGCGATCTCAAGCCCGAAAATATCATCATCCCGCAAGATAAGCGTCTACGTGTTCTCGACTTTGGACTCTCGCGACGTCTTCGCTCGACGACCGGACGCGAAGGAAAGGAAAGTCTAGAGGCGATTGAGTTACAGGAGCTCTCCACACCACTTGTCACACAGATCCGAGGGACACCCGGATATATGGCGCCTGAGCAGTGGAAAGAAGGGGGCGTCTTGTCGACGGGGACAGACGTGTGGGCGTTGGGGGTGTTGTTGTGGGAACTCTTGACTGGAGAGCACCCATTCAAGAGCGAGACGTTGTTGGAGCTGCGCACGCGAGTGTGTCAAGAACAGCCAGATGTCTCGCTTTCATCCACTGGCGCTGACGTTCCTCCTGTCCTCGAAGAGTTGCTCTTGTCTTGTCTTCAATACGATGCTGCTGTGCGCCCCTCCGTTGAACATATCCTGGGTGTGTTGCGCTCTTTTGTCTCCGAAGAGAAGGACGCTGATGCTTCGGGGGCAGGTCCTTTTGTGGGTCTTGTGCCGATGTCTTTGGAGCAGTCCTTCCTGTTCACTGGGCGGGAGTCTCTAAGAGAAGACGTGCTCACGGAGCTTGCAGAGTCCACATTCGTCTCCATCGTGGGGGCTGCAGGTGTTGGGAAGTCTTCCTTTTTACAGGCCTGCTTGTTGCCTGCAGTTCTGGAGGAAGGCAGGTGGGAGCCTTTGTCGATGCGTTGTGGAGAGCATCCTCTTCGTGATCTTGTCTCCACGATGCGTGCGTCGTTTGCGGAAGTAGAAAGCGACGACGCGGTAAATAGTTCGTTTTTGTCGGATATTCAGTCCGATCCAGGTCTCTTACGTGCAGCATTCGACAGGCTCGCGACTTGCCACGAGAAGGAAGGTGTCTTGTTTGTGCTTGATGCGTTCGAAGACATTGTCTCTTCGCCTCTTGAGGAGCAGCGGTTGTTGATTGCGCTGTTCTCTTCTTTGCAGGGAAGCGCTCATCGTTGTGTTCTTAGTGTACGGGAAGATCGGCTCTCTGAGTGCACGCAAATCGAAGGCGTGAAGGCTTTTTTTGTACGCTCTTTGTATCTCTCTGCGCCTACAGCTCACGTGCTTGAAATGTGTTTGCGGCATATGCTCACGCAAGTTGGTGGTGTGATGTCACCGCTCGATTTTTCCTCGCGTTTGTGTCGGGATATTGGTGAGAACGGACATGCGTTTTCGTTCCTTCAGATCGTGGGACAGCGTTTATGGGAGAATCGCACTCGTGAGCTGACGCTGACGTACAAATCACTTGAAGACGTGAGGGGGGTTGCGGGGCTCATCGTGACACATGCCAATGAGGTGTTGCATCGATTTTCTCCCACAGACAAACAGCTCGCATTGCGTTTGTTGTCTCGTTTCGTTACAGGACATGCACAACGTCGTTGGATCGCAAAGGAGAACCTCTTTGAGCAAAGTGACGCCGAACATTTGCGAGTCTTTGAGCGTCTTGTGGAGGAGCGATTGGTTGAGCTTCGGGTGCGCGCTGATGGACTTACAGGTCTGGACGCCTCACTCTCTCATCCAGTGCTCGCTTCGGAGTGGTCGCTTTTGTCGTCTTGGACGAGAGAACACTCTGTAGAGCATTCTTTACTACAAGAGATCGAGTGGAGTATGGCGCTCTGGGAACAAAGAGGCCACTTGCCTGGCGATTTGTTACGTGGAAAGCGGCTGCGTGATTGCCTGACCTGGATGGGTGAGCAACCTCCTGAGCTGACAACACAGATGATTGAGTACATCCTGCTGAGCGAGCAAGATGCTGCGTTTCGCGATGTCGCCCCTTCCCAAAGAAGGCGTCCTGTGCGCTGGTCGAGATGGTTTGCCGGACTTGGTTGGCTGTTCTTCTTGTTCTCTCTGTTGTGGACGCTCGTGGCTCGATCTTGTTGAATGATATTCAGAGAGGTCCATTGATGGATGAACTGTATTTTGCGGTTGTGGGTGATGTGCACGGCTATCACAACAGGATGGTGGCACAGCTCAAAAAGTGTGAAAAGAGACTTGGTCGGACATTCGACTTTGTCTTGCAAGTTGGGGATTTTGAGGCGCACCGTGACGAAGATGATCTGCGCACGATGTCAGCGCCTTCAAAGTACAAGCAGCTAGGGGATTTTCATCAGTATTGGTCTGGACGTGTGCGTTACCCTTGGCCGATATACTTTATCGGCGGAAATCACGAACCTTATGGGTTTTTAGAGTCTTATGTGGAGGGCGGTTGCTTGCTGCCTCACTGTCATTATCTCGGCCGTTCACAGAGTCAAGAGATCGGTGGATTGGAGATCGCAGGGTTGACTGGAATTTACGCGGAGGAGCGATTTGAGCAGGAGCGACCCGTGTGGGGGGCGAGATCGGGACAGTCCAATAAAGACTTTATCTTCTTCGATGATCGCGATGTCATGGCCTTGATGGAGCTGGAGCAGGTTGATATTTTGTTGCTTCATGATTGGCCAGAGGGGTTGTTTGAAGAGGGAGGGGAGGTCGCGGCACGAGGTCGCTTGGCGCGACGAGAACGTGGGAATCCGTACGCCAGAATGTTGGTCGAAGAGCTCAAGCCTAAGTGGGTCTTTTGTGGGCACATGCATACCCGCTATAAGGCTTCTTGGGAGTGGGAAGATGAGACAAAGACCCACTTTTTGTGTCTGGCACATATTCTGGAGGGGGCGGAGGCGATAGGAGCCTTTCGTGTGAAGAGAGGACAGGGGGCGAGGCTGGAGCAGTTGTGTTAGGAGGTGGCGTTTGTGTGGAATCGATTTAGCAGTTTGTTCGACATGATGCACCGGTTGCGTCGCTACAACAGAAGCGTCCTCCAGGACACGATATCTTGAGCCACTTGGTTCCGTCAGATGAACAAGTCTCTTGCTCGTAGAGTCCTCTACATCGTGTATCTCCAGGATAACAAGTCACACATTTTCCACCGAGACATACTGGTGCAGTGCTGGGGCAAGGGTCACTTTGCCAGTAGAGGCAGGTGTTGTTTATACATTTTTGTCTTGTGTTTCCCACACACTGAAAGCTCCCTGCGCTTGTACAGGCGTTTGTGCTTTGGCATGCACAGGCCTTTGTCGTGGTGTCGCAGTATTGGTTTTTTTGGGGATCGCAAGTGGTCTGTGTCCGCCAGCCACTACAGTCGGCTTTGCACTGTTGCAGTGTATTGTTGTTGCAGCGCTTTTGATTGGCAGTACAGGCACATGAGACGCACTTGTTGGTTGCACATCGTTGGTTACTGGCGCAGGCACAATCTTTGGCGCAGGTGCCACAGTGCTCGCCTTTTTTGGGATCACAAGTCCCATCACCACAAGCCGCACCACAGCTTCCATTTTGGCAGGTTTGGCTTGCGAGGCAGGTGCAATCTTGCGGACATGAGGAGCAGTTCTCATTTTTTGCGGGATCACAGGTTCCATCCCCGCAAGCGTTGATACACTTGCCACCTTTACAGCTTTGTGTGTTGGGACAGCCACAATCTTTGGGGCATATATCACACGTTTCATTTTTCGCGGGCTCACAAACACCATTTCCGCAATCAGCGACGCAGCTCCCGTTTTGGCAGGTTTGTCCTGTGATACAAGCGCAGTCCTTTGGGCACGATGAGCAATTCTCTGTCGCCGGATTGCAGCTTCCATCCCCACAAGACTTATCTACACTACATTGTCCACTCGCGTTGCAGATGTATCCACTTTGACATTTGCAGTCAGCGGGACATGAGTTGCAGTTTTCGTTTTTGGTGGCTTCACATTGGCCATTACCGCAGCTTGGGTCGTTGATGCACTGTGTACCCTGACAGATCTTTCCGGCTGGACATTTGCAATCTTGTGGGCAGGTGGCGCAGTTTTCGCCTTTGGTGGGTTCGCATGTATTGTTGGGGCAGTGGGGGGCTTCACATACGCCTGTAGGACTGCATGTTTCGCCTGTTTGGCAGAAGCATTCGTTGGGGCAGTTTGCACAATTTTCGCCATTTGCTGTGTCGCAGACTTGGTTTCCACATGTTTGTGGGGTTGAGAGGGTGCACTTGTTGTTTTGGCAAATTTGTCCGACTTGGCAGCCACAGTCGTTAGGACAGGTTGAGCAGTTTTCTCCACCAGAAGGTTCACATGCGCTGTTTCCGCACTTGGCTTGGACTTGGTTACACGCACCATTTGAACAACCTGCGCCGGCACAGTCAATGATGAGATCTCCCTTGTATCCGCAGCTATCAAACCAATATAGGATATTGCCTTCACAGGCTTTTTTGGCATTGAGCTGGCACTGTCCACCTGTTTTGCATTGTCCTGTCGAGATGTCGCAGCTTTGTCCTGTGCTGCAATCTCGATCACTGGTGCAGCCATCGATACAGTATCCTTTATATAGGTCACAACGAGCGCCAGGAGGACATTCTTCTTTGGAAACACACGGTGTTTCACTCGAACACCCCGCTGAGAGACTCACTGCGAGACCTAGAAAAAGGACGACTCCACGTACGATGTGGGTTTGTAAAAGCGTCTCAAACATCATTTTTTCCCGAAAATACGGCCTCTTTGATGAGGCACACGCAAAACAATACCTTCTGAACAGGTGACATCATGTCTATAGGATGTCTCGTCTATATCGTGGTTGTCAAGATTGGAGACGATTTTTGTATGGGAACAAGGGTGTTTACGTGAGCAGGGGGGATTCTGTTGGGACTGTGTGGACGGGAGGTCTGGGAGGTGTACGTTTTGTCAGTAGAGGGTGGGGTTTCGTTCGAGAAACTTTCCTAGTTCTTGGAGCGCAGCGCGTACTTTATCGACTTCTTCTTGTTGATCAAGTTCTTGCCATTGGCTGAGGGATAGTTGGTAGGCTTCTTTGGCGCGTTTGAATTGTTTGGCTTCACAGGCGAGGTCACCTGCGATAGAGGTCAGACGTGCGATATCTGCGTCGAGAAGGGAGGTTTGTTTGAGGATCTCTTTGGCTTGGAGTTGGTGTTCATCAAAGGACTGCCAGTAGCGATGGTACGCGAGACAGGGGAGTAAGAAGGCGTGGACAGCGCCGATAAAGCCTTTTCGTCCTTGCTCTTCAAAGATCTCCAGTCCCTCTTCGAGCATGGAGAATGCTTCTTGGTATCGCTCTCGTTCGACAAGTACGAGGCCGAGATTGACTTTTGGGACAGCGTCTAGACCCGTTCCAATCATGCGATAGATATCGAGGGATTTTCGGTAGCTGTTTTCAGCTTCTTCAAGTTGTCCACGAAGTCGCGCGACCTCACCGAGCACGTTCAGACAATTAGCGACGCCGGCGCGGGAACCAGATTCTTCGAAGTAGTGCAGTGCTTGTTCGAGGTGGGCTGCCGCTTGTGCGTACTCGCCAGCTCTCGTCGCGACGGAGCCGAGTCCAAGGCAGCTCGTCCCTGCGCCGATGGTGTCGTTGATGGCGTCGAAGTCACTGCGTGCACGCTGAAAGGAGTCCGTCGCTCGTGAGAGCGCGCCTCGATCCAACAGGACACGACCCATGTCATGGCGACAATTGGCGAGCAGTTCTTCATCTCCGATGCGTTGGGCGAGGACTTCTGCTTCTTGTAATCTTCGCCACGCTCGTGCGATCTCGCCTTGTTGACGTGCGACACGTCCGCGCTCTCTCAAGGCGTGTGCGCGGACTGTTTTCCAGTGAAATTGTCTCGCATCTTTTTCGACACGTGCTGCCCAGTGATCGGCCTGATCCAACGAGCCTTGTGAGAGCGCGAATTTACTCCACAAGATCCAGCCATGTCCCCAACGTTCGTCGTGGAGGGGAATGCTGAGGTTTTCCATGGTCTGTTTCCACTGACTGAGCAGCGATTTGACGATCTGTATATCGCCCAGCTCGATGCGTTTACGAGCACCGTCGAGGAGGTGTTCGAGTGCTTCCTCTTCATGACCTGAGGCGAGCAGATGGCGTCCCAACCTCTCAGATGTCCACGGTCCTGTCGGTTGTTCTAACAGCATTTTTGCACAGAGGTGTTGGTAGAGTTCCCAACGGCCGCCTTCTCGTGCGCGTCGCTCAAGACTCTCGCGAAGCATACTGTGTACAAAGGACCAACCTTGGTGATAGGTGTTTCCTTCGCTACGTGCGAGTCGTTGTGCGATCAACTCTTCGACGAGATCGAGTGGAGCTTCCATCAACGCCCGGTTACAGACTTCATTCCACTCTTTGGTGTTGACCTCTTGCCCTAAAACCGCAGCCACTTCGAGCGCAAAGCCGTCACTCTCTTCTCGTCCTTCGAGAATCCTGTCGATGCGAGCAGTCCAAAACTCGTGTAGGCCGTCTGGTAGCTCTGCTTGGGCTTCATTTTTCAGGCGGAATCCGTACTCACCAAGCTCCAGCAATCCGCGTTGTACCCAGTCTCCCACAAGCTGGACCGCAAAGAGAGGGTTTCCGTTGGTCTTTTCTTCGACCAACACAGCAAGTTCGCCTTCAAGCCCCAAGAGCTCGCGGACCAATTGTGAACGATCTTCTGGGGCGAGGGGGCCAATATCCATCGATGTCGTTTGGCTATATTCGACGATCTTTTCGAGCTCTTCAAGCTCTGTTTGGCGTTCTGCGAGGGACTCTTCACGGGCGGTCAGGACGAACAGGATCGGTGCATTTTGAATCTTCTTTGCGTGTTCGAGGATGGACTGGATGTACTGGAGACTTTCAAGTCCCCACTGCACATCATCGACCCAAACGAGGAGCGGGCGTCTTGCGGAGACCCTGAGCAAGAAGCGTTCGAGGAGCGCATGTCGTTCTGCTGGACTACTGAAGTGGATGCGTCGAGCGCCGTGTGCGTAGTCTTCTTGTGTGGCAGGTCGGATCAACTCTGTGAGAGCATGTCCTTCGTCTTGATCTGTGATGCCTTGTTCTCGGAGCGTTTCGGAGATGCGTTCATAGCTCTCCTCGCGAGAGAGTCGGCTACATCGGAAATAGCGAGCGAGCATTGGGATGATCCCGTCTGCAGAGCCCGATTCCGGACTGTGAATCGCCTTGAGTACGTCGACAGTGCCTACCTCGTGGGCGCGCTCACAGAGCCACTCTGCGAGGCGACTTTTCCCACACCCAGCTGGTCCTTTGAGCAAAACAGCGCGAATATTTCCTGTCTCGCGAACTTCTCGAAGTGTATGCCACAACAGATCACGCTCGATCTCTCTGCCTACGAGAGGGATCGAACGTAGCCCGTACAATCCGAGGCCGACCCCGAACATCTGACTTGAGGTTGGGGGAGTATATTTGTTGCGTCGCCATGTGAGCGGCATTGGAGGCAAAGACACCCAACCTGGGACGACAAATTCAGAAGAATCAAACTCTTTTGGTGTATCGAGTTGTACCGTATCAATCTCAAAGCCCGGGATGGTCTGTGATTCTTCTTCGGAGAGTGAGAGCAAGTCACCAAAGCCAGGCATTGTCTCTGAGTTGAGCTCTTGGTCGTGTGGGAGTGCGTCGAGATTCGGAATGGTCTGGGAGGACTCGTCGTGTTGCGAGAAGCCAAAACTCTCGAGTGGAGTTGTCTGGCTGTCATCGTGATAACCTTCCAATTCAAAGCGCTCTTGGAGTTGGAAGAACTCGGCAGGGATAGAGGTATCGCTTTGTGTTGAGGGAACCGTTGCGACAGGTTGGTAATGTTTGACAGGAGGTGGGTCGAGATTGAGCAGCGCCCAAGCTGCATCGGCAGCGCGCCGAAAGCGATTTTGTGGATGTTTTTCGAGCAGGCGACGCAGCCATGCTTCGAAACCTTCGGGCATTGGAACTCGCGTCTCTAGTTTGGGAGGGGCTAGGCGTGTGTGCGCAAACATCAACTTAGCGACAGGTTGTGCGCCATTAAAAGGAGGTGAGCCACTCGCGAGCGCGTAAGCCAGACATCCAAATGCGTATAAATCGGTCCAAGGTCCGTAATCGCGCCAACGACACTCAAACTGCTCGGGCGCCATGTAGGCCGGTGTCCCCATAACCGTCTCTTCTTCCCATGGAGACAGCACTTCTTGTTCGAGCGCGTGTGCGAGTCCAAAATCTGTGATCATCCACGCGTCACGTTGGCGACAAAACAGCACGTTTCTGGGCTTAAGATCCCGGTGGATCACACCTCTCGCGTGGGCGTGCGCGAGGGCATCGAGGAGGGATAAGAGGATATGACGAAGCTCGCTCCAATTGAGCTGACCACAAAGCGAGCGCAGACTACCGCCGTCTGCGCGCTCCATCACAAGATATGGACTCTGTTGACGTAATCGGTTGTTGGAGGCGTTGGCTGATGTTTCTGACACCTGTCCATAATCGAAGACCATCACGATGTTAGGGTGTGTAAGCCCTGCGACCGCGCGTACTTCGTTTCTGAACGCCGAGAGAAACAAGGGATCTCGTGTCTTCTCGCTGGTCAACACCTTGACCGCGACATCCACACCCTGTTCTCGGTGCTCTCCCGCCCATACTTCAGCCATCCCACCTCGGCCTATGGGCTTCTTGAGTGTAAATACCTCCAGCGGGATCAAAATCAGCCTCCCGTTGTCCCGTTTTGCAAACTTCTGCTACCGATCACCATAGCACTTGTAATGGTTCAGTTTCAATAGACTTGCCCTGAATTCTTTCCTTGCAGGGCCGAAGAAACTAAGGCTCTGCTCTGTAACTTGCAAGCACTTTTTTCCAGAGTGAGCAAAAGTAGGGGAGCTTTGTCGAGGAGAGGGGGACGAGGAGGATCAGTCAGAAGAGTCCGAAAGGTTGGGTTTGTAAAGGGTTTTGCTTCCCAAGCTTAGGACAAAGCGCGTCAGGGGACGTGGAGAGAGACGGCTGAACCATAAAAGGAATTTGGCTCTCCAACCCGGTACGATCAGAGCCTTTCCTTTAGCAAAGCCTCGCAATGACTCTCTCGCACAGTGTTCCGCTGAGATCTCCAAAAAAGAGGGTACAGAGTGCTCCAAAGGGTTTTCTGCGATGGCTTCAAATTCTGTGGTGACGGGTCCCGGACAGACTTGGCTGACTGTGACACCAAAGCCCGCGACTTCACAACGTAGACATTCGGTAAAACCTGTGACGTAGTGCTTGGTCCCGACGTAGACTGCAAAGCCCGGCATAAAGCTGAGTCCAAACCCCGAACTGACGTTGAGGATACCACCACTTCGGCGTTCTCTCATCGGCTTGATCAGTCGGTGGGTGAGATAGGTAAGTCCTGTGATGTTCAGAGCGATCATGCGTTGCAGCTTGTCCCAATCACCAAACTCAAACGCGCCAATATCCCCAAAACCTGCGTTGTTGATCAAGATGTCGATCTGTGGCGCTTGTGCCTTGAGTTGTGTGAGGAGGTCATCAATCGCGTCTGTATCTGTAAGGTCACAAGGTGCGACGATGACTTGTAGGGTGGCGTTGCGTTTGAGCAGCTCGGCTTTGAGCGCTTCAAGGCGTTCTTGTCGTCTCGCGACGAGGATCAGACAACGAGCTGTTGTGGCCAGTTCGTGAGCCATGGCCCAACCGATACCCGCAGATGCACCCGTAAGTAAGATCGTCGCTTGCTGAAGTGGTGGTCGCACGTATATTCCTTTTGCTTGAAAGACGAAACCCAAGATTTCGGATTCCGTAGGTGTAGAATCTTTGTTTGAAAGATGACCTCATTGGCCCTTTGGAAGGATTGTTTGTGTGACGATCTCGAAGCGGTGTTTGCGTTCGAGTTGTTTGCGAAGTGCCCAGGCAAAGCCATTGTCTTTGGGGCGAAGTCTTTTGCGCGTTTTGGGGTGCCTGATGCCACTACGTTGAAGCGCTGCCACAATACGACGCAGCTTCTTTTTGAGCGTTGGTCGCGCGCTGATGTACCGAAGGGAACCTTGCCCGATCATAATATGTCCCATCCACTGCCTCCGCCATGCGTGTCGTCCCCACTTACGTGTGTACACGACGAGTCGGATCGTCTCGGGGGCATCGTCGGCTGTCTGTGGTTTTGTCCCCCCACGTCGACGCTCTCTGAACGTTTTGCCTTTGGGGTTGGCTGTTTGTGGAGAGGTTGTCTTCACTGACAGGAATGCTTTGGGTGTATCTCCGCCTCTTGTCGGTGGTCGATAACGTCCTTTTCGTTTGGCTGGCTTCTTGCGAATGAAGATTTTGGGGTACACGTTGAACTGCTTCAGGTTGAGGCCTGGAAGCTGAACGATCGGAGGCGCTGGGACATTCTTTTTCTTTTTAGCCATCACAGGGGATGAGGTCGACCACATCCCCAAAACAAAACATCCCAGACATAATGTCATCTGTAAGGTTCGCATCACTGCTCCCTGTAAAAAGGCAGATATCTGCCTTCGATAATGAGGTCAAAGGCCATCCCTTATGATGGGATCACTGCGTTCGTTGTGTCAATGAGACTTCCTTTTTGTGAGTGAATTGTCTCACCTCTTGGTTCCAGTTTTTGTCCAGCGCTAGCTGCATGACCAGCGAAAGGGGGCGGAGTGGAGAGCCTGTCTTCCTTTTGCTGTGATCTCTTCGCCATGATATCCTTTGGCAGAGTGCTTTTCTATCATAGGAGATCGTTTGCAACTGTCAAAGTAGGTCGGTTGGTACTTTACCTCATCGTTTTTGTGTAAGAAGGGAGCGAAAAGATGCCTGTCAGAGTTGAAAAGAATGGGTATGTGACGACTGTCATTTTGGATCGAAAAGAGGTCCGCAATGCTGTCGATCGTCAAACAGCACAAGCGCTCGCGGATGCGTTTCGCGCCTTCGATGAGGACGAAGAGGCGCGCGTGGGTGTCTTTTGGGGGGCGAACGGGACGTTCTGTGCAGGGGCGGACCTGAAAGCCGTGGCGAGGGGGGAGCCAAATCGACTCGAAGCTACAGGTGATGGGCCGATGGGACCGTCTCGTATGCTCTTAAAAAAGCCCGTGCTCGCGGCGATCTCCGGTTACGCTGTCGCAGGAGGGTTGGAGTTGGCGTTGTGGTGTGATCTGCGTGTTGTCGAAGAGGACGCAATCATGGGCTGCTTTGAACGACGTTGGGGGGTACCACTGATCGATGGTGGGACGATCCGTTTACCTCGTGTGATCGGTCTTGGAAGAGCGCTCGATCTGATCCTGACTGGGCGCCCTGTTGACGCGCAAGAGGCCCTCCTGATGGGATTGGTGAACCGTGTCGTCCCGAAAGGGAAGGCGCGCGAGACTGCCGAGGAGATCGCTGCTGAGATCGCTGCATTTCCGCAACGGTGCATGAGAGGGGATCGGCTCTCTGCCTATGAACAGTTCGATCTTTCGTTCGATGAGGCGATTCAAAATGAGTTGCGACATGGGCGGCAGGCGCTTGAGGAGGAGACTCATAAAGGGGCGTCGTTGTTTGCAGACGGTGCCGGACGTCATGGTGATTTTGAAAAGAAGTAGGCGCCTTTACACACCCAAAAAGGCCCGCACAGTCTGTGTGAAGGCTTCTGGTTGTTCGAGGAAGGGAAAGTGCCCGCTCTCTTCGAGGATTTCGAGGCGGCTGTTGGGAAAAGCTTTGTGTGTCTTCTCTTGGGCTTCGACGACGAAGAAGTCGTGTCTACCTGCGAGCACAAGCGCAGGGGTTTCGACCTGATTCATCGCGGGTTGGAGATCGTATGCCTTCATCTCTGTGGAGATTTGATCGGCCATATCGACAGTATAGTCGAAATGCAGTTGAGGTAGCAGCGCGAGATCCGTCAATCCGCCGGAGAGTCCAAGTGTGACCGCTTGGACTTGCTCTTCGTGAGTCCAGGGGCGTTTGCGACGGATCTTATTGAGCTGGATAAGATCCCACTTGAGATCTTTGTCCATCTTGGCCAGTCGCCCCATTAACGGATCGTGTTCGGCGACTTTGGCGATGGGGGACGCTGTCAACAGAACCACTTTGTCAACAAGCGCCGCGTGTTCCTTGAGAAAACACATCGTCTCCACTGCGCCGAATGAGTGACCCATGATGTAGACAGGCTGATTGGGATTGTTCTCCTTGGCCCATAACACCAACTCCTTGAGCAGATCGACTTCACGTTGCATGGTGTATGTTTCCCCCTCTGGGAGGGGTTGAGAACGACCACAACCTGTCTGATCGTGTGCGATCACCTTGTAGGATTCCGCAAGGGGGAGCATAAAGGGGGTCAGATATCGACTGCTGAGTCCTGGACCACCGTGGATAACGAATAAAGAAGGGCCTTCACCTGTAGTTTCGACGTGCACATCGAGGCCGCGAAACTGGAAGGGGATGGATGTGTAGTGCACGAGGCGCTCCAAAAGGTTGTGAGATGGAGGTGATATCGTTGTGTCGGCAGAAGGTTATTCTGTAGGGAGCTGTTCGACAAAGTCGAGATCTCTAGGTACAGCGATGCCTCCGATTTTTTCTCTGATGAATGCTTTGAGTTGTTTTTTCAACTTGAGATCGGGTTTGATACCGTCTTCTACGACGATGGAACACGCGATCGCTTCCGTTTTGATCTTGTCTTCTGCGGGATGCCCTACGACGGCTTTGACCGAAGGGTGAGAGCGAAGGATATGTTCAATACTTGCGAGCGCGATCCGGTGTCCGGCAATGTTGACAATACGGTCATGTCGCCCAAGCAGCTTATACGTTCCATCTTCTCGCATCATCGCACGATCAAAGGTTGAGTACATTCCTTCAAAGTGCGAGAAATAGGCATCGTAACGCTCTGGTGCACCCCATATATCCGCGAATGTCCCTGGTGGCAGAGGCGCTTTTCCGATGAGCAGACCTTCTGTCTCTGGGGGGAGGGGAGTGCCTGATTCATCGACGACTTGGAGTTGCCATCCCAGACAGGGGCGTCCTGCACTACCGGCGGTTGGTGTTTGTGAGGCGACCCCCATGTGAAGACCTGTGATCGACCATCCGCTCTCTGTTTGCCAGTAATGATCGATGACAGGAATGCCAAAGCGCTCTGTGCTCCACTCCTGGATCGCAGCATCACAGCGTTCTCCTGCGAGGAAGATGTAGCGCAACGAGAGCTTAGCCTTCTCGATACTATCTTGAGGATAGCGTTTGAGGATCCTCATGGCTGTGGGGGCGGAGAACATGATCGTCACATTGTGTTTTTCCGCGACCTCCCACCACACACCTGCGTGAGGGAAGAGAGGTGTACCTTCGTAGAGAAGGGTCGGAATTCCGTGTAGCATCGGACCATAAGCGATGTAGCTGTGACCGACAATCCAACCAATATCGGAGGTGGACCAAAAGACATCGTTGGGACCACAATTGTAGAAGTGCTCCATACTCGATGTGATCGCGACGGTGTAACTTCCTACTTTGTGGACAACACCATCTGGGCGACCATCACTGCCCGCTGTGTAGAGAATAAACGCAGGATCTTCAGCGTCGATGGTTGCGCAGGGGAAGTCTGGTTGGTGTTGTGTCAGAAGTGCACGCCAATTGTGTTGGTGTCCCTGGTCGAGTTGGAAATCTGGATCGATTTGTCTATCCCAGACGAGTGTCGGGAGTGTACGATCGAGCTGTGTATAGGCTTGTTCGACGACCTGATGGATGGGGATCAAGCGCCCACCACGTTGTGTATTGCATGCTGTCAGTATGAGGCTCGGTTCTGCGTCGGCGATACGTTGTGCGAGAGGCGTTGATGGGTAGCCTGAGAATACGACGACATGGATGGCACCAAGGCGAGCACACGCGAGCATCGCGACCAGCGCTTGTGGGATCATCGGCATGTAGATGACGACACGATCGCCTTTGGAGATGCCAAATTGATGATGCATCAATGAGGAGAGGCGTTTGACCTCATCGAGTGTCTCAGAGAAAGACCACACCTCACTGCCTGAAAGTTCCGGGCATTCCCAAATGATCGCAGGTTTGTCGCCAAGTCCAGCTTCTACATGTCGGTCGAGTGCGTTGTCACAGAGATTGAGCTGACCACCGACAAACCAACGTGGGCGGATCGGATTGTCTGCCTGAAGGACTTTGTCGTAAGGGCGCTGCCATCGCAGTGTTTGCGCATGTGTATCCCAGAATGTATCGGGACTTTCGATGGACTGGCGATAGTACGGGAGATATTCATTGTGATTTTGCACAGCTCTGCTCTTCCATAATGGTCGGACGTTGTTGGGTAGAGGGAAGGAGAGAATGTTTGGTTTGTCGGAGGTGAGGAGGTAGGGGTGTCATGGAGTGGGGGATTACTGAACGAATTTTTCCACAGTGTCCACACAGGAGTTGAGTGTCACCATGTTGGGGAATTCTTCTTCAGGGATGGAGATCTTGTATCGTCGTTCGAGGGTGGACAATACTTCCAAAAGCATCATGGAGTCGAGGCCGAGGTCATTGATAAAGTGGACCTCTGGTTGAATGCTATCCATTTCGTCGATTTCACCGACTTCTGCGATCACTTCACGAATTTCTTCCATAAGCTCTTGTCGACTGACTTCCATTTTTAAACTCCTTGCTCAGGGACGAATTTCTCTCTATGGAGGGGCTCATCCTGGCCTATTAAATCATAATGTATAGCTCTTTGTGCGGGCTTTTGAGCATGCATATACTTGTGTGTTGCGCGAGAGGGAATAGCACAGTTGCTACGAAAAGGTCAACAAGATTTATGCGTCTTTTGTCGAGGCTTTGAGCAACATCGCGGAATGGTTGCCGGTCATCCCGCAAGAAAGGACAAGCGCGTATTGAGATTCTCTTTTGAGGGGTTGTTGTGGAACCCAAAGCGGAAAATCTTCTGTGACGTTGTGTACAGAGGGAGTTGCGCTGACTTGTTGTGTGGACAAATCGTGGACCGCAGCGGCGAGCTGAAGTGCGCTTGATGCCGCGAGACATTCGCCAAAGTAGGCTTTGTGTGCGACAACAGGAATCGATGACAACGCGTCACCAAATGCTTGTGAGAGCGCCTGAGCTTCGTGTCGATCGGCTGCAGGATAACCATTGGCGCTCGAAGCGATGAAGCCGATCTCACTTGGTGAGACACCTGCTTCTTCGAGTGTTTGTTTGATGACGTACGTCGCGCCTTCGGCGTCAGGTGAGATCGGTTGCTCGGCTGTTCCATCAAAGCAGGTGTGGTAGCTGACGATCTCTGCGAGAGGTTGTGCATCACGTGCAGCAGCATGTGCGGCTGTCTCCATGATGAACAGCGCGGTCCCTTCTCCTAACAGAAATCCATCGCTGTCTTTATCAAATGGGGCCATACTATGGGACTTCGAGACCATTTCGTTGGTTTCGTAACCCACGCAGATATGGTAAGAGAGCTCCTCTGAACCACCTGCGAGCATGACCTCTTCGTAACCACTGCGGATCTGGTCTGCAGAGAAGATCACTGCGTCGAGACCGGAACCAAAGCCGTTGGAGATCGTCGTACTGGAGCGCGTCAGGCCAAAGCGGTTGTTTCCTTGACTCGGTGGGGAGTTGATCACGAGGTTCGGGAAGTGCATGGGGTTGAGCGACTTGAACCCTTCTGTGAGATACAGCGCGGTAAAATCTGCGAGAGATGTGAAGCTACCGAATGTCGTCCCAATGGTCAGTCCAAACTTTTCGGGACCAATGGCTTCGATGGTTTCGGCGAGATCTTTTTGGATAGAGGCGAGGACGAGTAGGGTGTTGCGATCGAGGGTGCGCAGTCCTTTTCGTCCGAGGATCTCTTTGGGGGCAAAGTCCCAAACTTCTCCACCGTGGATTTCTTCGTCAAACAGAGTGACTTTTTTGAGGCGATGTTCACTTGCCTGGAGACCCTGACCAAAGGCCTCATATCCGATACCCAAGGCCGAGAGGACAGCGGACTTGGTGATAACAATTGATTGTTTCATGAGGGTGCCTTTTGTTACCTTTAAGCGAATTTTTGGAAGATCAGCGTCGAGTCATTCCCACCGAACGCGTAGGCGTTTGATGCAGCGATTTGGACATCTCTTTCGCGCGCTTCGTTGGGTACGTAGTCGAGATCGCAGAGGGGATCTGGAGTTTCGTAATTGAGGGTCGGAGGGATGATCCCGTGCTGGAGTGTCAGGCAGGTGGAGACAGCTTCGATGGCGCTAGAGGCACCCATACAGTGTGCGATCATGGCTTTGATCGAGTTGACGGAGCACTTGTAGGCCTGGTCACCGAGGACTTCTTTGATCACTTGTGTTTCGATCTTGTCGTTTTCTTGTGTACCTGTCCCGTGTGCACAGACATAATCGATCTCGCTGGGGTTGACACGTGCGTGCTTGAGAGCGTTGACGAGTGCGATCTTTCCGCCCACACCATCTGGGTGTGGGATGCTCATTTTAAACGCGTCACAGCCGAGCCCGTAACCGAGGAATTCGGCGATGATGTGTGCGCCACGTTTTTTGGCATCGGTGTAACGTTCGAGGACGAGCGCACCAGCACCTTCGCCAATCATCATCCCCTGGCGGTTTTGATCGAATGGACGGACGTGATCGGGGGACATCGCGCGCAGCTTGTTAAAGCCGACGAACGCGATACGTGAGAGCGCGTCACTGCCGCCTGCGACCATGACATCGACGCGACCATTTCTAAGCAGGTCAGCGGCGTAACCGATGGCGTAGTTGCCTGCTGCACATGCTGTGGGGATCTGGAAGTTGGGACCTTTGAAGCCCTGTGCATATGCGATGTTGTTGGCGATTTTGTGGTTTGGCAGTTTGAGCCACAGGTCAGGGGGGACGTCTTGGGGGCTCTGCTCAACGCTGATGTCGAGGATCTTATCGAAGATCCCGGGCTCTCCCATTGTCGTTCCGAAGGACACACCTGCGCGGTAGGGGTTGAGCGTCGAGGTGTCGACACCTGATTGCTCCATCGCTTGCTTGACAGCTGCGATCGCGAGGTGGGAGGCTCGTCCTGCGCGTGCAGCGAGCTCTGCGGACATGTGTTCTTCGGGCACAAAGCCCTCGACGGAGCCTGCGCGGTGGGTGTTGAGCTGAGATGTATCGAAAGCCGTGACTTCGCGGATGCCGATATGGCCTGTCTTGAGACTATCCCAGGTCTCTTGGACGTTGTTGCCGATAGGGCTGACGACGCCAAGTCCTGTGACCACGATTCGCGAATCATCGTCGTGGCGAGCTTTGACTGACATGGTGTTTTCCTCTCTACACGGTGTAAATGTAAGAGTCTGGAGGGGAGGTGTTGTTGGGTGTATGGGGAGACGCTGTTAACAGGTCATCCCACCATCGATGACAAACACCTGGCCCGTGATATAAGACGCCTTGTCGGACATAAGGAAGGCAGTGATATCTGCGACTTCGTCTGCATTTCCAAAGCGCTTCATTGGGATCATCGCGAGGATTTGTTCGCGCATTTTCTCGGGAACACTCGATACCATGTCTGTGTCGATAAATCCAGGTGCGACAACGTTTACACGGACATTTCTCTGCGCACATTCCTTGGCAAGAGAACGGCTTAGTCCGATAATACCGGCTTTTGATGCTGAGTAGTTGACTTGGCCTGCGACACCCACGACACCTGATACGGATGACATATTGATCACCGCGCCGTGCTTTTGCTTGAGCAGGTGTGGTACGGCTGCACGACACATGTAGAATGTGCCGTTGAGGTTTGTTTGGATGACATCGTGCCAGTAGTCTTCAGGCATCATAAACAATGTGCGATCCTTGTTGATACCAGCGTTGTTGATCAGCGTATCAAGTCCATCCATGCGATCTTTGGCTTCTGCAAATAACTCTTTTGCTTGCGCGAAGTCGGAGACATCCGATTGGATGGCCTCTACCTTTCCTGGCGCGTCGGATAACTCTTCGACCAGCGCATTGGCCGCTTCCTCGTTGGAGCGGTAACTGAAGATCACGTGCGCGCCTTCTCGTGCGATACGTTGGACGATGGCTTTCCCTATGCCGCGACTTCCCCCTGTGATCAAAACCTTTCGAGTGTTCATCGTATGTTCCCTCGCCTTGCGTGTCGGTTATGCCGAAAGAATCTAGCATCTCTTTCGTCGTGTATACTGGTCCAGTTTTCAAAAACCGGACCATCATAGGTGTCTTGTCTTTGGAATGCAAGGTCTTTCTAGCTTCGGTGAATTGACACGTAGACGCTCCTCAAGTTATCAGTGAAAGCTGATCAAAACCCGAAGTGTCAGTGGAGGCATATGGATGGCAAAAAGACATCGCAGTCACAAACAGAGGAAAGAAACATCACAGACCAAGAGTTCATCCCCTTCTAAGGAGAGGGGAGGGCGGGATGAGCGTGGGCGTAAAAAGCGCGCGTATGATCCGCTACGGAGGGATGTTGCTCGTCATGACACCGCCGAAAAAGAGGAGCAGCGTACCGATGAGAAGGAGTGGGTGTACGGTGTGCATCCTGTCGAGGAGTGGTTGTCCGAGCGTGCTGACAAGATCGAGGAGTTGTTTCTCTCTTCTGAGCGCAAGGATCAAGTGGTCGCGAGGATGATCCGTCAGGCAAATGACGAGGGCGTGTTGATCCGGCATCGACCCCGTACCTATTTTGACCGACTCTTTCCCCAAAAAAACCATCAGGGGATCGCGATCCGATGTCGACAGTTTGCGTATGCTGCGTTTGATGACTTGATCGGACAGCTCGATCAAGGTCCGATCGTCTTTTTGACGGGGATTCAAGATCCTGGAAACCTCGGAGCAATGATTCGATCTGCTCGTGCTTTTGGTGCACACGCTATCTTGTTAAGTCAGCGAGATAGTTGCCCCGTGAATGGGACTGTGATCAGGGCTTCAGCTGGCGCGACTGCATCTCTTCCGATCGCACTTGTGAGGAACGCAAGCCAGGCCGTGAAGCAGCTCAAAGAGGCTGGTTGGTGGATTCTTGGACTGGCTCTTGGCGGCGCGCCTTTGGCCCAATTTGATCTCGATCGTCCAGCTGTCTTCTTGCTCGGAGAGGAAGGAAAGGGGTTGAAGCCTTCATTACAAAAGAACTGTGACGCTTTATTGGAGATTCCCATGGCTGATGGGTGGGATTCTTTGAACGTTGCGACTTGTGGTGCGGTGGTTTTGTACGAATGGGCGCGACAAACTGGATTTGCGAAATCTTAGACAGGACAGTCGATTACAGGAAATGACAGTGGAGAGCGAACCCTTTTTTATGGGGCTGCGTCTTAATGAAGGCTTGTGGAGAACGATCTCTTGCTCGATCTTCTGTCACTGAGATGGTGTCCTGGATACCTTCTGACAGTCGATCTCCCCAAAACGACCCCAGAGCAAGCTTTACTCGATGAATAGAGCGATTCTGAGGCTGGTAAAAAAACACAATGTTTTTAAGGGGAAAGAAAAACTTGAGAAAAAAGTCTTGACTTTGAGAATCGAATCCGCTAATAACAGGCGTCCAACGACGAAGAGTCACAAACGAGACTTTCAAAGCGTTGGAAGCTTCATTCAAAAACAAGTGTGTTTTTCGAGTGGATGTAATGCTGGCATAGCTCAGTTGGTAGAGCAGCTGATTTGTAATCAGCAGGTCGCAGGTTCGACCCCTGTTGCCAGCTTTTAACTTCTTTGTTTTAGAAGTTTCTTTGAAAAAAGAAATCGGAGGAGTTCCCGAGTGGCCAAAGGGAACAGACTGTAAATCTGTCGTCGTACGACTTCGAAGGTTCGAATCCTTCCTCCTCCACATGCGGGAATAGCTCAGTTGGTAGAGCGTCAGCCTTCCAAGCTGAATGTCGCGAGTTCGAACCTCGTTTCCCGCTCTTTTTTTTGCCTTGCCCCATCTTTTGCGTTTTTGAGAGATGGGGTAAAATTGTTGCCTATGTAGCTCAGGTGGTAGAGCACATCCTTGGTAAGGATGAGGTCACCGGTTCAAATCCGGTCATAGGCTTTCGGCAAAAGGTCGCCTCCCTCTTGTAGGTGACCCAGCAGCGAATCAAGTTTCTATATATCCTTTATATAGGGTATCTCACCATCCTCCGCCTTATCATGATGTATATGGTTGAGATAGTGACATAGGGGTAGAGAGCAAGGTGCAAGCCTGCCTGGCCCATCACAGTTCGTTCCGTTAAGCTACCTTGTTGTAAGGTGGTTTGGCGGATTTCTGTATATTTACAAATATCCATTTTATACCCTCTTGTCAATTACGGAGTCAGGGCACGATGTCAAAAGAAAAATTTGAAAGGAGCAAGCCTCACGTCAACGTTGGGACCATCGGTCACGTCGACCACGGCAAAACAACTCTTACTGCGGCTATCACCAAAACTTTGGGAAGCAAAGGATCGGCTGAATTCGTTCCCTTCGATCAAATTGACAAAGCTCCCGAAGAGCGTGAGCGTGGTGTTACTATTAACACTTCCCACGTCGAGTACGAATCTGATAACCGTCACTATGCACACGTTGACTGCCCCGGTCACGCCGACTATATCAAAAACATGATTACCGGTGCGGCGCAGATGGACGGTGCGATTCTTGTTGTTTCTGCTGCTGATGGTGCAATGCCCCAAACACGTGAGCACGTTCTCCTCGCTCGTCAGGTTAACGTTCCTTACCTCGTTGTCTTCTTGAACAAGTGTGACATCGTTGATGATGAAGAACTTCTTGAGCTTGTCGATATGGAAGTTCGTGAACTTCTTACCGACTACGAGTTCCCCGGAGATGACACTCCTGTTATCCAAGGTAGTGCACTCGCTGCATTGAACAGTGATGACTGGCAAAGTGATGACTGCAAACCCATCATGGAATTGGTTGATGCACTCGACACTTACATCCCCGAGCCAGAGCGCGCAATTGACAAAGCTTTCTTGATGCCAATCGAAGACGTCTTCACCATCTCCGGTCGTGGTACTGTTGTGACTGGTCGTGTTGAGCGTGGTATCGTTAAAGTTGGTGACGAAGTTGAGATCGTTGGTTTCCAAGAGACTCGCAAGATCGTCGTCACTGGTGTTGAAATGTTCCGTAAACTTCTCGACGAAGGTCGTGCAGGTGATAACTGTGGTATTCTTCTCCGTGGTATCAAGCGTGATGAAGTTGAGCGTGGACAAGTCCTCGCGAAGCCCGGAAGCATCACTCCTCACACCAAATTCAAGTCTGAGGTTTACATCCTGAGCAAAGACGAAGGTGGACGTCACACTCCTTTCTTCAAAGGATACCGTCCCCAGTTCTACCTCCGTACAACTGACGTGACTGGCATTATCCACCTTCCCGAAGGTGTTGAGATGGTTATGCCTGGCGACAACATCGCAATGGAAGTTGAGCTCATCACTCCAGTCGCGATCGAAAAAGAACTTCGCTTCGCAATCCGCGAAGGTGGTCGTACAGTCGGCGCCGGTGTTGTGAGTGAAATCGTCGAATAAGATTTCGATTTGAAGGTGTCATGAGAGTGACATTTTCAGTAGGCTAGTAGCTCAATTGGTAGAGCAACGGATTCCAAATCCGTAGGTTGGGGGTTCAAGTCCTCTCTGGCCTGTTTGGTTAATGTGAAGACCGCATTCGTCGAGTTTGATAGAACATCCCAGGTGATACACCGCCTGGGATTTTTCTTGCTCAGTCGTCTGCGGTTTTCGTGAATAAAACGAGGCTCTCTCATATGAATACAAATACACGTTGGGTGTTTTTGGGTTTCCTTGCCATTGGAATGTTGACCGCCTGGGTTTTGGGTGAAGGTCTTCAAACTCTTTTCTTCTGGCTTCGTCGCTACAATGTTCGTGATGTTGAGATTCTCGGCAGCGCGTTTACATTGGCAAGCTTGCTTGGTGTTGTGATTACTGCGGTCGCAGGTTTCCTGTTGTGGAAGAACGACAACATCAACACCTCCTCTCACGAGGTTGTCGAAGAGTTGCGCAAAGTGACATGGCCCGATGGGAAAGATACCCAAACATCAACCATCGTTGTGATCATCACCACTATTATTATGTCCGCGTTGTTGTGGGGCTTTGACTTTGTCTGGGCCTGGGCAACTGGATTGATCTACGGTGGTGGTGCCGGCTGAGAATTCTCACCTTTGACCTTCGGAGGCCTCTATGTCAGACGACATCAAGCTCAGATGGTATGTGGTAAACACGTACTCTGGGTATGAAAAGAAGGCAAAACTAAGTCTTCAAAAACGTATTGAAACAGAAGAACTTGAGCAGTTCTTTGGGGATGTTGAGACTGAGATCTTGATCCCTGTAGAGACCCTCGAAGAAGTTCGCAAAGGTGAGAAGAAGAGCTCCGAACGCAAATTTTTTCCGGGTTACATGTTCATTCGTATGCATTTGAACGAAGAGACATGGCACTTGGTGAAAGATACGCCTAAGATCACTGGTTTTGTGGGCAACAAAGATCGTCCAGTGCCAGTGAGCCAGGCCGAAGTCAACCGAATCAGACGTCAGATGGAAGAAGGGATCCAGCGTCCCAAACCATTGGTCGAATTCGAGAATGGGGAAGAGGTCCGCGTTATCGACGGTCCTTTCACCAACTTCAATGGCGTGATCGAAGAAGTGAAACCAGACAAGGGCAAGGTCCGTGTTATGGTCAGTATCTTTGGTCGCGAAACACCTGTCGAACTCGACTTTATGCAAGTCGAAAAACTCTAACTCCGCTGTGTCCCAGCGGAGTGAAGATGTGCAATGTAAAAGGAAGGTATCATGGCGAAGAAAGTGATGGCAGAGGTCAAGCTCCAGTGTCCCGCTGGAAAGGCAAACCCCTCTCCACCAGTTGGTCCTGCATTGGGTCAGCACGGTGTGAATATTATGGAGTTTGTCAAGCAATTTAACGCCAAAACTGCCAAGCAAGAAGGCATGGTGATTCCAGTTGTGATCACGATCTATGCGGATCGTTCATTCACATTTATCACCAAAAGCCCACCAGCTTCGATTTTGATCAAAAAAGCTATCGGTCTTCGCACTGATGGAAAACCTGGTACAGGTGCCAACAAACCCGGTAAGGAAAAAGTTGGTACAATCACCTGGGATCAACTCGAAGAGATCGCAAAGATCAAGATGGAAGATCTGAACGCCGTGGATATGGAAGGCGCAAGAAAGATTATCGCAGGAACAGCCCGCTCCATGGGTGTTGATGTCCGATAGTCCTACTTCTTATCCCCGCGAAATAAAGGCCGGTTTGTGTCGGCCTTTTGTCTTCTAAACGAACCCATTACAATGTGTGGACGTCTGGACTACCTCCCCAACCAGCGTTGTTGGGATGAGACTGGATGCCGAACCACTGGTAGGAGTCATACACAATGCCAAAAATCCCCAAGAAGCGAGAGAATGCCGAAAGCGGCCGTCGTCTCAAAAAACGTCGTGGGAAAAACAGCGTTAACGCAAAGAAAATCTTTGACGCTCAAAAGCTCCACACTGTAGACGAAGCAGTTGAGCTGTTGAAATCCCCCGAGTTTAACAAAGCCAAATTTACACAGACCGTCGAAGTGGCTGTCCGCCTTGGTGTGGACCCACGTAAATCCGACCAGATGGTCCGTGGTGCAGTTGTCCTTCCTCACGGGACAGGAAAGACTGTTCGCCTGTTGGTCTTCGCAAAGGGCGAAAAAGCCAAAGAAGCAGAAGAAGCAGGTGCGGATATCGTAGGTGGTGAGGATATCGTCGAAAAAATCCAAAAAGAAGGTTGGATGGACTTCGACAAAGCGATCGCAACACCTGATATGATGCGTCACGTTGGTCGTATTGGTAAGCTTCTTGGACCTCGCGGCCTGATGCCCAGTCCAAAAGATGGAACCGTCACTTTTGACGTGTCCAACGCGGTCAAAGAGCAAAAAGCTGGTAAAGTCTCTTTCCGTGTCGATAAAGCTGGTATCGTCCACTCTGCCATCGGACGTGCTGACTTTACCGAACAACAAATCAAAGACAACTTGCTTGCGTTGGTCGGGACTCTCATCCGACTCAAGCCCCAAACAGCCAAAGGGATTTACATGCGTCGAGCGGCTGTCTCGATGACACAATCCCCTGGTGTTCGACTCGATACTTCCGACTTGCAGGCTGCTGCAAAAGGTAAATAATCTATATACTGACTTCTTTCTTTGTCGTAGACCGTAGGTCCCTTTTTGGGTTAATCGACACCGTCGTCCTACCGAGACAAGGAACGCAGGATGTTCGTTTTACGTATCCACTGGATGCATAACTCGCGGCTGCGATAAAGATCGACGTCTTTTTGTCCATGAAGGAGTGACGATGGAAAGATCAGAAAAAGAACAAGTCGTTGCTGAACTTCACGAGGAATTTTCAGGGATCCAAGGCGCAGTGATCGCTCAGTACCAGGGACTCTCCGTCAAGGAGATCACCGAAGTACGTAGAGCATTCCGTGCCGAAGGTGTCACGTTCAAAGTGTTGAAAAACACGTTGGCACGTATCGCATCAGAAGATACTCCTTTGAGTGTCGTCTCCGAAGATTTTGTCGGTCCAATTGCCTTGGCATACAGCCAGGAAGATGCAATTGCGCCTGCTCGTGTTGCAAGCAAATGCGCAAAAGACAACGATAAGTTTGAGCTCAAAGCAGGCTACATCGACGGCACACGCCTCGATCTCGCAGGCATTGACTCGCTCGCGAAGTTGCCAAGCAAAGACGAAATGCGCGGAAAACTGCTCAACGTCTTTATGGCACCCGCAACAGGCCTTGTACGCGTGATGAACGGTGTGCCACAAAAACTCGCACTCGCCTTGTCCGCATACAAAGACAAAATGGATGGTGGAGAGTAAATCTCTCTCTTTCCTATACAAACAAACGAATAACAAGCGTAACTTGAAAGAATTCATAGGAGCCAAATCATGAGTTTCCAAAAAGAAGAATTGATCGAACAACTCAGCAACCTCACTGTCCTCCAAATCGCAGAGCTCGTGTCCGATCTCGAAGAAAAATGGGGCGTCTCCGCACAAGCAGCTGTTGCTGTTGCAGCTGCTCCTGGTGCTGGTGGTGGTGGCGAAGCTGCTGCTGAAAAAACTGAATTCGATGTCATCTTGACAAGCTTCGGTGACTCCAAAATCAAAGTCATCAAAGAGATCCGCGGTATCACTGGTCTCGGACTCAAAGAAGCCAAAGCACTCGTCGAAGGTGTACCCAAGGCGATCAAAGAAGGCGTCGAGAAAGACGAAGCTGAAGCAGTCAAAAAACAACTCGAAGGAGTTGGTGCTGCAGTTGAAATCAAGTAAGGTTTTCCTTGCTTCTTGTCACAAAAAGGGATAGTATCCCGGCTTGTGCTACACTACCCCGATCCGAACAGATCACATCTGGCTCGGTTGGGGTTTTCGTGTCTCTACTCTCCGAATTTGAAAAACTTAAATGATTTTCAATGATTGAGAGATGTTGGGTGGAGGATGAGTTCTCTCTCTGCTCCACTCAAACGTAAAGAGGTGTGACGCCTCTGCACATCCTCCAAACATGAGGCTGACGATTATATCAACGTATGCATCAAGATGGTCTTTAAGACAATCCAAGACCATGTGACATCGAAATGATAGCTTGATTGCCAGTGCGTATCTTTTCCTGTCTGTTGAACGTGTTTCTTTTGGACACTTTCAGCGAAAAAACAAAAAAAGATATGCCTGGCTTTCTTGCGTGGTGCGTAAGGAGCTTTTTCTGAATGTTTGAAAAAGTTTTTGAAATCAATGCTTTGTGTTTTGAAGTGATGTGCCGAGATGGACGTCATAACTCCCAACTTTTGCCCCTTACTTTTCCTGATAACATAAAGAAAACAAATACTTCTCTTTGTGTTTTCCTGTTCAGTTCATTGAAGAATGTAAAGTCATGGTTGGTCCGCAAGGTCGTCGCACACTCGCGGACGCAAGAGCTTGTTTGGCTTACCTCTACTGACTCGAATCAGAGCGCCTGAAGGAGGGTTGATGGCGACCCAAATCCAGAAAAATTTCCGGGCCCGAAGAAGCTTCGGTAAAATCCCAGATGTCATCGATATCCCTAACTTGATCGAGATCCAACGATCTTCATACGAGAAGTTTTTGCAATCCGATAAGCTCCCACACGAGCGCGAAAATATCGGCTTGCAAGCGGTCTTTAAAAGTGTTTTCCCCATCAAGGACTTCAACGAGACATGTCAGCTCGACTTCGTGAAGTACCACCTTGAGCCACCAAAGTATGACGTTCTCGAATGCCGACAGCGGGGGATGACCTACGCTGCCTCCATTCGTGTCGTGATCCGGCTCGTGATATGGGATGTCAACGAAGAAAGTGGAGACAAACAAGTTCTCGACTTCACCGAACAAGAAGTCTATTTTGGTGAGATCCCTCTGATGACTGAGCAGGGAACTTTCATCATCAATGGTACTGAACGCGTCGTGGTCAGTCAGTTGCACCGTTCACCTGGTGTTTTCTACGAACACGACAAAGGAAAATCGCACTCCTCCGGGAAAATCCTTTATTCGGCACGTGTTATCCCCTACCGTGGTAGCTGGGTTGACTTTGAATTCGATGCAAAAGACATCCTCTATGTCCGTATCGACCGACGCCGAAAGCTTCCCGCGACTGTCTTGCTCCGTGCACTCGGTTACACGACTGCCGAGCTGCTCAATGAGTTTTATGACAGCGAAGAGATCGAGCTCGTACCACCTTCGCGCAGTGAGGTTGAGTTTGTCTGGTGTCTCGATGCGATCGCAGACAAAGACGTCAAACTCGGCGACGAATTGATCGCTGCAAAAGGCGAATCTCTACGTGACACGTTGACCCCTTGGGTTGTCGGAGAGATGATCAAAGCCGGTGAAGAACCTGTCTACGTTCGTGGTGAGAACCTGATCGGTGCTGTTGCCGTTGAAGATGCATATGACAGTGATGGTGAGCTTTGTATCCCCAAAGACACTGTCCTTGATCGTGCCTCTCTCGAAAAGCTTCATGAAAATGGCGTTATCCGACTCATGGGGAAAGTGAAACTCCCCACTGATTACGCCAAAAAAGTCAATTTCGAGTTGTTGATCGGTCAACGCGCAACACGAGAAGTTTACCTTCCCGATGGTTCACGACTGGTGAAAGTTGGCCAGAAGTTTGGAACCAAGATCACCTCCCCACGTCTTCGTAAAATGCGTGATAACGGTATCACAAGCATTCCTATCAACGAAGATTATGTGATCGGGAAAGTTGCAGCCGAAGACATCTTCGACCCAATCGAAGGTGACGTCCTCGCCGAAGTCAACGAAGAGATCACGCCTGAAGTCCTCAAAGAGATCGTCGAACGTGGTATCACATCCTTCAAGGTTCTGTACATTGACAACGTGAATGTCGGTTCCTTTTTGCGTGATACCCTGAACCTCGACAAGATCAACACGCCTGAAGAGGCCATTATGGAGATCTACAGACGTCTCCGTCCCGGTGAGCCCCCAACAATGGAAACGGCTACCAACCTCTTCAATAACTTGTTCTTCAACCCTGAGCGCTACGACCTCTCCAACGTTGGTCGACTCAAATTGAACCACAAGTTTGATCTCGAAACGCCACTCTCCAAAACAGTCCTGACACCTGTCGACTTGATGGAAGTTGTCCGTTACCTGATCAATTTGCGTAACGGTAAAGACGGCTACAAAACAGACGATATCGACCACCTCGGTAACCGTCGTGTTCGTGCCGTTGGTGAGCTCTTGGAGAATCAATACCGTATTGGTTTGGTTCGTATGGAGCGCGCGATCAAAGAGCGTATGGTCATCCAGGAAGTGGAATCGATGATGCCCCACGACCTGCTCAACTCCAAACCTGTCACTGCTGTCGTCAAAGAATTCTTTGGCTCCTCACAGCTCAGTCAGTTTATGGACCAGACCAACCCATTGTCCGAAGTCACGCACAAACGTCGACTTTCGGCTCTTGGACCTGGTGGTCTGACCCGTGATCGTGCAGGCTTCGAAGTCCGTGACGTTCACACCACGCACTACGGTCGTATCTGTCCAATTGAAACTCCTGAAGGTCCAAACATTGGACTTATCGCGAGTTTGGCGACATATGCCCGCGTCAATGAGTTTGGCTTTATCGAGACGCCTTACCAATCCATCAAAGATGAGAAATTGACCGGTGACGTCCGTTACTACTCAGCACTTGACGAAGAGAAATATGCGATCGCACAGGCGAACGTTAATCTCGGTGAAAATGACGAGTTGCTCGATGACATCGTCACCGTTCGTCAGGCTGGTGAGACGATCATGGTCCCCAAAGAAGAGGTCCAATTGATCGACGTTTCGCCAAACCAATTGGTCTCTATCGCGGCCTCATTGATTCCATTCTTGGAGCACGATGACGCAAACCGCGCACTCATGGGATCAAACATGCAACGTCAAGCGGTGCCATTGCTTCGTACTCGTGCTCCTCTTGTAGGGACCGGTATCGAACGCATCGTCGCCCGTGACTCTGGTGTTACGCAGGTCGCAAAACGAGACGGTATCGTCGACTCTGTCGATGCATCCCGTATCGTCGTGCGTGTTGATACAGATGACCCACAGAACGATCTCGGCACGCAAGTCGACATCTACAAATTGGTCAAGTACCAACGCTCCAACCAAAACACCTGTATGAACCAAAAACCCATCGTCAAAGCTGGTGATAGGGTCTCACGTGGGGACATCATCGCTGATGGTCCTGCTACAGAGTGTGGTGAACTCGCGCTTGGACAAAACGCTGTTGTCGCGTTTATGCCCTGGAACGGATACAACTTTGAGGACTCCATCCTGCTCAGCGAGCGGATGGTCAAAGAGGACGTCTACACGTCGATTCACATCGAAGAGTTTGAGTGTATCGCTCGTGATACCAAGCTGGGGAAAGAAGAGATCACTCGTGATATCCCCAACGTCGGTGAAGAAGCACTCAAAGATCTCGATGAGAGTGGTATCATTCGTATCGGTGCGGAAGTTAAACCACAGGATATCCTCGTCGGTAAAATTACACCAAAAGGCGAAACACAACTCTCCCCTGAAGAGAAGTTGTTGCGCGCGATCTTTGGTGAAAAAGCCGGTGATGTCCGTGACACCTCACTGCGTGTTCCCCCCGGTGTTGTCGGAACTGTTATTGACGCACAGGTCTTCTGTCGACGCAAAAACGAAGATGTAGACTCTCGCACAAAACAGATCGAAGCCATCGAAGAGGCCAGGTTCCGCAAGGATATGAACTCCGAGTTGCAGATCCTTCGTCGCGCCGCGAACGAAAAGATCGCCGGGTTGCTCGATGGTCAGACGACCTCCAACAAAGTCGTCCACAACGGCGAAGTCTTGATCCCCAAAGGGAAGAAGCTCACACCTGAGCTGTTGCAAGACGTACCCCGCACAATGTGGACTGAGATTCCTATCGCAGATGATAACATTCAATTCCGTATCCACCGTATTGAGCGTGCTGTTGCTGAACAACAAAAGTTGGTCACCAAAAACTACGAAGCACGTATCGATCGTCTGAAAAAAGGCGACGAGTTGCCCCCTGGTGTGTTGAAGATGGTGAAGGTTTACATCGCTATCAAACGCAAGCTTCAGGTTGGTGACAAGATGGCTGGTCGACACGGTAACAAAGGGGTTGTCAGTCGTATTCTTCCTGAGGAAGATATGCCATACCTCGCAGACGGTACGCCCGTTGACGTGTTGCTCAACCCACTCGGTGTTCCTTCACGTATGAACGTCGGTCAGATCCTCGAAACACACCTCGGATGGGCTGCGCTCGGTATCGGCTCGGATATCAACGAGTTGGTCAAGGGGATCTACTCCGACGAAAAAGTACGCGAAGATCTCAAGTCAGTGTACGAGCCTCATGCAACTGTTGAGCTGCACGGTGGACGTGTTAACATCCACGAATTGCTCGATAGTATTGAGGGCGATGAGCTGCGTTTCTTTGGTTACAAGTTGAGACGTGGTGTACACGTGGCAAGCCCCGTTTTCGATGGTGCTTCCGAAGAAGAGATCCGCAACAAGCTTGCGTTCTGTCGTTATCCAGAGGCCGGACAGACTGTCCTGATCGATGGACGAAATGGTGAAGTCTTTGCACACAACGTCACTGTTGGTGTCATGTACATTCTGAAGCTGCACCACCTCGTCGACGACAAGATTCACGCACGCTCCATTGGACCGTACTCGCTCGTTACACAGCAACCTCTCGGTGGTAAGGCCCAGTTTGGTGGTCAGCGTCTCGGAGAGATGGAAGTGTGGGCGATGGAGGCCTATGGTTGTGCATATGGCTTGCAGGAATTTCTTACGGTGAAGAGTGATGATGTTGTCGGACGTACTCGCATGTACGAAGCGATCGTCAAAGGCGACAACGTCCTCGAGTCAGGTCTTCCCGAATCGTTTAACGTTCTGATCAAAGAACTTCAAAGTCTCGCGCTGGATGTCGAGCTCCTCGAAGATGTCGAAGATCCCTACGAGCAACAAAATCAATAGATAGATCGTCGATTCTTCGTCGAGTAGTTCATCCAATCACATCCTTCAACTTTGACTTGTGAGGGAAGTAGCCTTGAAAGATATTTTCAGCTTTTTCGAAAAACCTAAAGATCCCTTGAGCTTTCGTGCGATTCGGATCTCATTGGCTTCACCCACCAAGATCTACGAACTCTCCCATGGAGAGGTTAAGCGCCCTGAGACCATCAACTATCGTACGTTTAAACCCGAACGAGATGGTCTGTTTTGCGCCAAGATCTTTGGCCCCATCAAAGATTATGAGTGTCTTTGTGGGAAATACAAACGGATGAAACACCGCGGTGTCGTCTGCGAAAAGTGTGGTGTTGAAGTCATCCAGTCAAAAGTCCGGCGCGAGCGTCTTGGACACATTGGTCTCGCGACACCTGTCGCGCACATCTGGTTCTTGAAGAGTTTGCCCAGTCGTATCGGTAACTTGCTCGATATGACCCTGAAGGATCTTGAAAAGGTCCTTTACTGCGAGGCTTACGTCGTTATCAACCCCCGTAACACCACCCTCGAACGTGGTGAGCTGCTCAACGAAGAGCAGTACGAAAATGCACTGCTCGAATTTGAAGGGCAAGCAGATGAAATGGGGATCGCATTCGATGCTGGGATGGGCGCAGAAGCCATCAAGCAATTGCTGCTTGGGATGGATCTGCACACGCTCGGTATTTCCTTGCGGAAGGATATGCGTGAAGCGACTTCAGAAGCCAAACGTAAGAAGTTGGCCAAACGCCTTCGTGTCGTCGAAGCCTTCCGTGAGTCTGGAAACCAACCCGAGTGGATGATGCTCGAAGTCATCCCCGTGTTGCCTCCCGACCTTCGTCCTCTCGTCCCCCTTGAAGGTGGACGCTTTGCGACGTCGGACCTCAACGACCTCTATCGTCGTGTGATTAACCGTAACAACCGTCTTATCCGACTTCAGACGTTGATCGCTCCTGAGATCATCGTGCGTAACGAAAAGCGCATGCTGCAAGAAGCTGTTGACGCTTTGTTTGATAACGGTCGTCGCGGAAAAACCATCACCGGTCCCAACAAACGCCCCCTCAAATCCCTCTCCGATATGTTGAAAGGGAAGCAAGGGCGTTTTCGTCAAAACCTTCTCGGTAAACGGGTCGACTACTCCGGTCGTTCTGTTATCGTTGTCGGTCCCAGTCTCAAGCTCCACCAATGTGGTCTGCCCAAAAAGATGGCGCTCGAGCTGTTCAAACCCTTTATCTACAATCGTCTTGAAGAAAAAGGGTACGTTACGACCATCAAAAGCGCCAAGAAGATGGTGGAGAAAGAGAAGCCCGAAGTGTGGGATATTCTCGAAGAGGTTATCCGCGAGCACCCCATTATGCTCAACCGGGCACCAACACTTCACCGTCTCGGTATCCAGGCCTTCGAACCACTTCTGATCGAAGGAAAGGCGATCCGACTTCACCCTCTCGTTTGTACTGCGTTCAACGCTGACTTCGACGGTGACCAGATGGCTGTCCACGTTCCTCTGAGCATCGAAGCCCAGATGGAAGCTCGTGTCTTGATGATGAGTACCAACAACATCCTCTCACCTGCACACGGGAAGCCAATCATCAACCCCACACAAGATATCGTCCTCGGGCTGTATTACATCACCCGTGAACGTCCTCGTGTTGAAGGGGAAGATCGTATCTTCAGTAACACTGCTGAAGTACGTATGGCTTACGACTCTGGAGAGATGGACGTTCAGGCCAAGATCAAAGTGCGCATGAACCATGTCCGCTTTGAGCCTGGTACGACGACTTTGACCGAGAAATTTGAGCTTGTTGAGACAACTGTTGGTCGTGTGATCTTGAATGAAGTGTTGCCCAAGCAACTTCCATTTGAGTACATCAACCGCGTCATGGACAAAAAGGCTCTGCAACAGTTGATCGACCAGTGTTACCGTCTCGCAGGAAACAAGGCGACTGTTATTCTCGCCGACCGTCTGCGCTCACTCGGTTTTGCTGCTTCGACGGCTGCAGGGATTTCGATCTGTGTCGGTGACATGGCGATTCCACAAGCTAAGCAGGTCCTGCTCGACAAGGCAACCAACGAACTCAAGGAGATCGAATCACAATACCAACGTGCGGAGATCACCCAGGGAGAGCGTTACAACAAGGTTGTCGACGTTTGGTCGGGTATCACCGACGAAGTCGCCTCGCGTATGATGGAAGAATTGAAAGAGGACACGCTCACAACGGTTGATAACGAAGAGATCATCCACGAGTCCTTTAACTCCATTTACATGATGGCGGACTCGGGTGCTCGTGGTTCGCAACAGCAGATTCGTCAGCTCGCAGGGATGCGTGGTTTGATGGCCAAACCCTCCGGTGAGATCATCGAAACACCTATTACTGCGAACTTCCGCGAAGGTCTGACAGTCCTTCAGTACTTTACATCGACACACGGTGCGCGGAAAGGTCTTGCGGATACCGCTCTCAAGACCGCCAACGCCGGTTATCTGACACGTCGTCTCGTCGACGTTGCGCAGGACGCGATTATCACAGAGTACGATTGTGGAACGACCGAAGGTATCAACATGACCGCGCTCCTCGAAGGTGGTGAGGTCATCGAATCCTTGGGTGACCGTATCCTCGGTCGTGTCGCGATTGATGATATCGTCGACCCCTACTCCAAAGAAGTCATCGTTGAGTACAACGAAGTCATCGATGAAGAGAAGGTCGAACGCATCATGAACGCAGGTATCGAGAGCGTTTACATTCGCTCCGTTCTCTCCTGCGAAGCAAGACATGGTGTTTGTGTCCAGTGTTACGGTCGTGACCTCGCACGTGGTACCATGATCAACATCGGTGAAGCGGTTGGTGTTATCGCTGCACAGAGTATTGGTGAACCTGGTACACAGCTCACAATGCGTACCTTCCACATCGGTGGTGCTGCGACACGGGCTGCTGAACAGTCTACACTCGATAACCGCAACGATGGACATCTTCATTACGACGGTGTCGTCACTGTTGAGCGCAAAATCTCCGACCACACTGGTACAGAGCAAACTGTTTGGGTTGTCATGAACCGAAACGGTGACCTCGTCATCCGTGATGCAAACGGTCGTGAGCGTGAGCGTTATCGTGCGACATTCGGTGCACACATCCACTTTCCTGAAGGTGAGTTTGTCAAAGCCGGAACCATCATTTCTTCATGGGACCCCTACTCCAACCCGATCCTCGCGGATATCCCCGGCAGCACCTCTGGTGTCGTCAGCTTTAAGGATATCAAAGAAGGGATCACCATGGAGGAGCAGGTCTCCGTCACTGGTCTGAGCCAAAAGGTTGTCATCGAATCCCGTGACTCTTCGACGCGTGCTTCACTTGTGATTCGCGCTGAGATGATGGACGGGAAGATGAAGAGCTTCCCCATTACGCTCCCCATCGGTGCAAACATCATGGTGGAAGACAAACAAGATGTCCTCCCTGGTGATGTTCTCGCGAAGGTCCCCCGTGAGACGACAAAAACAAAAGACATCACCGGTGGTCTTCCACGTGTTGTCGAATTGTTTGAGGCTCGTAAGCCGAAAGAACAGGCCATCATCTCCGAGATTGATGGTATCGTTCGCTTCGGAAAAGAGACCAAAGGGAAACGCAAGATCGAAGTCCACCCCGAAGGCGCTGGTGATAGCACGAGTTATCTCATCCCCAAAGGGAAACACATTACCGTCCACGAAGGTGACCGCGTCAAAGCAGGTGAACCACTCATGGATGGTTCGATCAACCCACACGATATCTTGCGTGTCCTCGGTGTTCACGAACTCGCGAAGTATCTCGTCGATGAGATCCAAGAAGTTTACCGACTCCAGGGTGTGAAGATCAACGACAAACACATCGAGGTCATCGTACGTCAGATGTTGCGTCGTGTTCGTATTCAGGACGTCGGTACTACACACCTCGTTGTCGATGACCACGTGGAAAAATATCGCGTTGAAGAGGCCAACAACGTGGCGATGTCCCACGAAGATGGTGTTCCCGCCACTTGGGAACCCCTTCTCCTCGGTATCACCAAAGCGTCTCTCTCGACAGAGAGTTTCATCAGCGCGTCCTCCTTCCAGGAAACCACAAAGGTCCTCACTGAGGCTGCTGTTTCCGGAAAGATCGACCACCTTCGCGGCTTGAAAGAGAACGTCATCATGGGACGTCTCATTCCCGCCGGTACAGGACTCGACCTCTACAACGCTGTTGACATCACTATCAACGAAAACAGCGAGATGCTCGAATCTGACGAAGATGAAGTCGAAGAGATCGCACCACCCATCGTCAACTAATCCCCTCCCCACACAAACGGACACTGTGACTTGTTTGCTTGTCCGCTTGCAATCATCCTCCTCAACAAACCTCACAATCCCCCAACCCCTTTCTCTCCAGCATTGGGAGAAAAAGGGGGGTTTTATCCGATATATACGGGGGATACTTGAAATCTGATCCGGCGGACGTTGCACCAGCGGGCGGCCGCTGGACCCCGGTTGAACCCCTTCGGGGTTGGGGCTTTACCACCTACAATGCTCTTCTTGCAGAGGCTTTTCTTCGTGGCTGATTTGCCTCGTACGCTTTGCAACATATGCCTCAACAAACTCTCCACCCTGAGCCTTCGGCTCTTCCCTCCTCTCAAGCCTTTCGAGAGGAGGGAC
>PCBK01000030.1 GCA_002731275.1 Deltaproteobacteria bacterium
TTGAGGCGTATGTTGCAAAGCGTACGGAGCAAACGTCCTCATAGGACGCTTTGCTTTGGACGCAAGTGCAACGTCCGCCGGATCAACATTCAAGTATCCCCCGTAAATACGGTTTGGCTGTTTTTGGGACCATTCGTATCCCAATATAGGTGCGTACATAGGTTTGTATCCTAATTAGCGTTCCTTGGACGCAGGTGTAACGTTTGCCAAAGCAGACATCTCACACAAAGAACAAAAAAACAACACGTGCACACATGATTCAACATGGCCAGTCGAATATCTCAACACGGCATTATGAGTCACACAACCTACGAGGGAAAAGATAATGATGTATGTGAAACAAAAAGAAGCTATGAAAACAGGGAAGCTAGAGAACTTGGAGGGGGGTCGAAGAGTCATTTTTGGGGAGCTGGTACAAAATCTGCCTTTGTGTTTGGGCAACGCCGGGAAGACAAGGGAGTTTCCCAAAAGCGTTGCTTTTTTATTCTCATTTGAAAGGGAGAAACATCATGGCAGAAGCAAACAGAATGATGCTACAGAACGTATCGAAACTTCCAGAAGAAGCGGATGCCACCAAGCGGGAACAGCTTGACGTGAATAAGGACCTGAAAAAAATCACGGTCCGCTCACACACGAAAGTGATTTACTATGTTCCAACTGTATTGGCGGCCATCTTCTTCGGCTTGCAAGCTCCTAACGGGAGTAGCGGTTGGTCAAGCGCGTTCCTCTCGATTTTCTTCCTCAACACAGTTGTTGTCTTGTTTGACTTCAACTCGCTGAGGACACTGTTTCTCACGCTGGTCTTTTCCCTGATAGGATTGACCATCTGGCACTTTGGCTGGGTAGGATTTCTCTCCTCCTCGCTGGCCCAAGTCAATCCCACGATGAACAGCCATGCATACTTTGTGTATGCAGCCTTCTTTGGCATGCTCATCCTCGGGGATGTTATCTGGTCGCACCTCAACCGTTGGGAGTTCTCAGCGAACGAGGTCAAACACATCCAGGCGTTTGCAGGTCACACTGCCAACTTCCCGGGACGTGGTCTTCGCTTCCAGGTACGTACAGTCGATGTATTTGAGCGCTTGTTGCTCGGTGCTGGTACTGTCCTCCTGCTTGTCGGAAAGAGAAAGATCAAGTTGAAAAACGTCATCTTTGCTCACCGCAAGGTCAAACAGCTTGAGAAGTTCGTCCGCACCACAGGAGTCTTCGCTGACGACGATGATGTCTTCGAAGAAGACTTCGATGATGATGATGACGAATAAGCCTACCTGACTTCCTCTCTCAAATCCCCCTCTCTTCTTCCTTACTTCTTCCTCCACAATCCTGAACCTCTTCCTCTCCAAGCAAAACCAAGAAGCACCTGATCATTTTCCCCCACACAGCGTCAAAATAGTGTATAGATGAGATCAGGTAGGCCAACACCTACGATGGCCCTTTTTCAATCATGACCTTCTCTTTGCAGAGAAAGACACGACAATTACGACGTAACTGTTCGTATATGGAGCACAGGAAACTTCATGTCTGATGTCACCACACGTGGGATTCGTATCCAAGTAGCCTCTCAATTTCTGGATGAACACTCCAAAACAGACGAAGGCGTCTGGCTCTTCTCCTATCATGTCACCATCGAAAACGTGGGAGAAGAACCCGCACAGTTGATCAACCGACACTGGATCATCACGGATGGATGGGATAAAGTCGAAGAAGTCAAAGGCCCCGGTGTGATCGGTGAACAACCCTATCTCACCCCTGGTGAGTCATTCGAATACACGAGTTACTGCCCACTCCCCACCCCCACAGGCACCATGCACGGAAGCTATGAAATGAGACTCGACACCGGCGAAATGTTCCACGCCGAAGTCGGTACCTTCCACCTCAAAGAACCTGGACTCCAATAAACCCCCACACGCCAGCTTCAGGTCACCGACTCAAAGAACACAACCTCACTCACCAGCCCCACCATCAACACCAGTTGAAGGCTCCTCAGGCTTTGGTTCGGGATCTGGTGTCACCACAACACCCCCGCTGCTCGTACCAGGTGTCGTCAAATCACAAGAACCAAGGCTGAGTCCATACTTTCCAGCCACCTTACGACAGCTCGACTCCGAACCACTGTCCTCAACATCCTCGATGCACTTGTTCCGATCTGAGGTCGCCTTGATCTGCGAGCAACACGCGATCGCACGAGCACAATCTCCACGAATCCAGGAAGGTGAAGGAGCAACAAACTTCCCACCAGCACCTCCCTGAAAAGCCACGGTCTTCCCTTTGGTCACGGGAAATGGCTGATAACACGCGCTCTTCTCGAAGAGATCCTGACAATGATCTTCTTCGGTCTTTCCATTGGGACGATTCTTCACGTTGGCGTCGGCGGCCTTGATACAATCGTCACTCTGCGTCCCAAAGGTGTCACGACACAAACAATCCTTGTACACAAGGCAGTAATCAGCCGTACTTGGCGCACGACCAGCCAAACAACCCGTCATCACAACACCACCCAAGACCGCTCCCAAAGACAACAACACGATCATATTTTTGACGAATAACTTCATCACTTTATCTCCTCTTCTGCTCAACTTATTTCCACACATAACTCAACGAAGCGGTCGCAAATAAACCGGGCGATTTCCCACCCAGAAAGTTCGGGCCATCCGTAAAAAATGGCGCTTCAAAGGACGCATCAAACGAGAACCCAGCGAGAGAAAAGGTCAACCCTGCCCCCCAACTGTATGTCTGCTGTGTCGATGCAGTCTCAGCAGGATCCGTGTTGCTCGGCTCAGACGAGTTGATCGGCTCGCGAAGCCTTGGGAAAACACCCGAAGCGTTTGTGAAAAAATACCGCGCAGTCACACCCATCCGAACGGAGAAGTGTTTACCAAGAGAAGCCTCCAAAGCGGCGTGAAAACCAGGAAACAAGAACGCACCGACAGACTGTTCAAAGCGCGCCTCTCCCAGTCCACTCGGACCAAAGGAGGTCGCACCACCGACAACTTCATACCCGATCAACACACCACCGACAAAGCGCGCCGCGAGTGGTGGAAGCTGCACAGCCTTCTTGTCTCCGTCCTTTTGGACATCTGCTGCGCGCAAGATCTGGAACGCTGGACCGACCATCGCCTGGACATTCAATCGACTGTAATCTGCAACACTCGAATGCACAGGAACATTGACCTGATAACTACGACGAGCTGCGATCAACTCAAAAGCCAGATCAACACGTTCGCGCAACAAGAGAAACCCACGCCCCTTCAAAGAAAAGGAAGGCACAAGTGAACCCTCATATTGAATCTCACTCGAACGCACAACACTAAACGTATTGAATGTCACCTCTCCACCAATATCCAGGCGAAGATTGCGTTGCTTCATCGAGTAGCCAAAGTACAGCTCAAACACAGAAGCTGTCACACCAGACGTTCGATTGCTCCGTGTGTCAGTTGTTGCGTTTGTCGCGCTGCTCAACGTCGATGAGAAGCCCAAACCAACACCAAAAGCTTGGCCCTTACCAAGTCGAAAAGAGCCAACAACATCGACCAAGCGACGCGCCTGACCAATCGATGGCGCAAGATCAAACAGTCTCACAACCTCACCCAGATCGTTGTTGGTCGCCGCTCGGTTAAAGAACACACCAAGCCCCAACCGCTTCCCAAAGAGCACACCTGCGCTCCCTGTTGTCTGTGAAGGATCGGCGTTTAAAATCAACTTGTTGCTATGCTGTGTGAGCACACCTGGATAGGCAAAGACATCCGTATCATCTCGAAAAAATGGAGAGTTATTCAATCCATCCATTCTCGCAGGGGTCGCGTGAGAGAGCGTTACAAACAACAGCATGCACACAGGAACACTCAAAAAGATCCGTATATATCGGGATAGATTGCCCATCATTATCTCCTATCAGTATGAGCGTATCAGAAAGATCGTTTGGATGAGCGCACTACAAACACAAACGAAGGGATTCTCTGGGCGCAGGTATCTTACGCAGCTCGCGACAAGCTCCCCAGAGAACACCATCTAAGCAATGTCTGTTTGTTGTTTGGAGTGACTCAATGAAGGATTATTGATCCAGGCAGATTCCTCGAACACAAACCCAACCAAAGCTTGAGTTGATGTTCTGACAAGTCGATACAGAGGTGCATTTTTTGAAGCAATAACCCGAAGAGGACGAAGAACTAGAGGACTCATATGGACGACAACTGTAATCATTGGCACATGGATTACTCGTTGAGCATTTCGCAAGACAGGCTTTGGCAGGGCCAGACTGGTCGTCAATATCGACACAGGACTCTCCACCTGTACAACTTGTGCTGCAAGACTTATAAGAAGATGTCGAGCCCGTGTTGGACTCACAAAATCCGTTGCTGCACTTCTCCGTTGTAGGTGTGCAGTCCGCGTCTGAACCACATTTTTTCCCTAACACACAAGTGTTATTGGTACACTTGTATCCAGAGTTACAATCGCGGTATGTCGTGCATGTTGTCGGTGCCTTGCCCACACACACACCGCCTGTACACATATAGCCTGCCTTACAATCCGCAGTAGAAGCACAGTTTGTTTTGCAGTAACTGCTCGAACATTTGTACCCATAAGGACATGTGGAGTCCGATGAACAAGAGATACGACAACCACTTGAGTAACAACGAGACCCCTTCCAAGTACAGTAGTAAGAAGAAGACGTTGAGCTGCTACGTCTGCAAGTCACGCCAACACATTTTCCGGATTGACAGACAGCCCCACGATAACAATCAGAATCAGCGCTACAGGATGTCTTACACTGAGCATTAGAACCACACGCAAAACCTCCACCACAGTCACCTTCAAAGCGACATGTTGTTTGTGATGAAGGCACACATTGCCTGTTACCACCACCAAGACTCGCGCAAGTATAGCCAGGTCGGCACATCGAGGTATTCAGACAACTGGGATGACAAAAGCCATTGAAACAGGCAACACCTGTTGGACAGGAAGCATCCGAAGAGCATGGCTTCATACACTGATCAGCCATACACAAGTAGCCTTTTGCGCAAGAAGAGTTATACGAACAGCTCGTGTAACAGCGTGGTTTTGTGCCTCCAAGCGAGCAAGCATATCCACCACATCTGGCATCCGTACGACAACCAAGCTCACACTTTCCACTCGTGCAGATATAACCATCCTGACAATCAGTATCCGTTCCACACGAGACCTTACAAGTACCTGAGAGACAAGCGTACCCAAAAGAACACTCCGCGTTGGTCCCACATTTTTTGGGCTGACAAGCTCCACTTTGACAGGAGTAGTTCTCCGTGCACTCTCGATTTCCGTTGTTGGCATCACAATGCACATAACACTTTTGTTGTGATTTGTAACATTCGTAGGCACCGCCGCAGGCAGACGCATCGTTACACGTCTTGTTCGAAGAGACACAGCGACCACCCGAACAGACATAAAATTGTTTACAGTCGGCGTTGCCTGTACATGACTCAGCACAATACCCTTGTGAAGTACACCCAAATCCACCGGGACATGAGCTATCACGTGAACAACTTTGTACCGATTTACATTGTCCAGAGATACACTTGTATCCACTGCGACAATCCGATCCAACCGAGCAAGAGTTCAAACATGAACCATTTCGGCAGATATAGCCTCCAGAGCATTCAGAGCTGGTACGGCAACCAGAGACACACGCGCCACTTTTGCAGACTTGACCGCTTGGACATCCAGATGTATCAGCGCATCCATTGACACACGCGTTGCCATTGCAAGTCTTGCCGAGAGGACAATCAGCCGCTGCCCCCCACTGACTACAACCGCGAACGATTTCACACGTGATGACCTGACTCCCTGAGCACTTGGTGCTGCCTTTGGAGCAAGTACTGGGGCAGGCTTTACAGACCTTCGATGAACAACTCTCTCCGTCAGGACAATCTGTGTCCTTGGAGCAGGTCGATTTACACGCACCGTCCACACAAGCCTGTCCGGGGTTACAAGCAGCAGAAGGTCCCCATTTTCCACAACCATCCTGATCCACACACTTTTGAAGCGCGCTGCCAAAACACTGTACGTCGCCGACGTTACACTCTGGAGTACAATTTCCACCCTTTTTCAGGCATCGACCTCCAACACAGACCTTATCGGCAGCCCCACAGTCGATGTCATTTTCGCACTCAGGCTTTGGATCTTTCTCGACAGGGCCGCTGTCCACTTGTGTGTTCGGCTCTTGACCGGTCGTGCCATCAGGCAGCTTCCCATTTCCATCATCCTCGATACACTTCCCACGAGGACTACAAATCTCTTTATCGCTACAGTCAGTATTCGAAGCACAATCCCTTGTGCATGTCTTGTCCTTACTGCAGTAGTAATTGTTTTGACAATCAGCGTCGCGCTTACAGGCAGAGCCAATGCCTCCATCACTACAAGCAGTCGCAAACAAAAACAGTGCCATAAACATGCACAAACACGATATCGACCCGTACAATTTGACGTTTTTGGATGGCATGATCTAATCCTTTTCCTTCGATTGTCGCGAACATTCGCCACAACATCATTCGAGATGAACGTCATACGCTTTAGGGAAGAATGCTTTTGCAAAACCCTGACGTATGAAACCACAACTGGAACGGACGAGACCTTGATCGAGCGGTCGCATTCTTTTTTGAAAAAAAAATAACAAACGCATAATCAGTTTATTTTGGAGGGAAAAAAGGAAGGGAGCTGGCCTCAATGGAGTGTCGACGATGGAAACATCTGTTCACCATGTATCCATCGCTGAGAAGTGAGATGAGTGAGGGAGCAAAAACGCCTACTCCAACCAACCGTGCTCTCGCAAAGCATTCACAACTGCGTCGACAGCTTCTTCGACGGACAATGAATGTGAGAGGGACAGGTTGGCCGCTGTCGGCGGAGTGTATGAGCTTGCAAAGAAGGTCAACTCGTTGAGATCTTGTTCGAGATCCTCACCACCTTCTTCTTGAAGACGCTGTTGACAGACGGCGAGTGGCGTATCGAGGTGGATCTCAAAGAACGCCTGATCACCCATCAATGAGCGGATCGTCTCACGCTGTTGTGGTCGAGAGATTGGGAATGTACAGATGGTCATCAGCCCTGTCGCGTTCCCTCGTCTTGCGACGCGAGAGAAGACACCCAGTGAGGTCGGTGCCCAGACAAAGTTGTCCGTCACATCGGCGTCCAGATCCTGCATAAAGTCTTCGGCATCGAGGACTTGTGGTAGGTAGCCATCGTCAAACAATCTCTTCTCAAGAGCATACGCGAGCGCAGCCTGTCCACCGTGAGGCAAACCAGCGAACCAGATCGTTCCGCCCCGCTGCTTTAAGCGCGCCTGTCGCTCCTCGGCCTTGATCTTCGAACGATGTAAACGAGCCCGCTCCGAAGAGGAGAGCTTTGAAGAGTCCTCTGGTCCAGTAATCATCCCGGCCGCGAGTGTCGCGTTGGTCATACTGTCGATCAGGATGAAGGCACCAGTCTCACGATTCTTTTGGTAATCGTCGAAAAACAGCGGCCGGTGTGTCGTGATCGAGACAGAACCAATCTCATTCAGCGCAAAGGTCTTTGTCTCGATCGAATCAAGTGTATCAGGATCGATCTTGGAGTGGACCTTTTTAACATTGGCGCGGACAATGTGGCTGGTGTGTTTGATCAGGAAGGAGCGACGAAGATCAAGCGGCTGTTCACTCATCCATACGAGCTGTGCCTGAAAATGTCTCGTCGCGTGAGGTGCGTCATCGGGATGGCAGAGCATATCACCGCGACTGACGTCGATCTCATCTTCGAGACGGATCGCAACAGACATCGGCGTGAAGGCCTCATCAAGTTCACCTTCGAAGACATCAATGGCCTTGATCTTCGAAGTCTTTCCTGAGGGCAAGACCTGCACGGGATCACCCTTTTTCACAACACCTGAGCTGACCTGTCCAGCAAATGCTCTGTAATCGAGGTGTGGACGCAGGACATATTGGACAGGGAAGCGAAAGTTCTTGAAGTTGCGGTCAGTGACGATGGGGACATCTTCAAGAAATTCGAGGATGGTGCCACCATCAAACCAGGGTGTGTGCTCGCTCTTGTTGACGACATTGTCACCTTTGAGCGCGCTGATCGGAAAGAAGTTCACATCTTTGAAGCGCAGCTTCTCTGTAAACGAGAGCGTCTCAGCTTTGATCTCATCGAAGATCTTCTTGTCGAAGTCGACGAGATCCATCTTATTGACACATACGATCAGGTGGGGGATACCGAGCATCGAAGCGATATAAGCGTGGCGTTTGGACTGTTGCAACACGCCGAGTCGCGCGTCGATCAGGATCAGAGCCGCGTTGGCTGTTGACGCACCTGTCACCATATTCCGCGTGTACTGGACGTGACCCGGTGTATCCGCGATGATGAATTTTCTCTTGGCGGTCGCAAAGTAGCGGTAGGCGACATCGATCGTAATCCCCTGCTCACGTTCAGCGTTAAGGCCGTCTGTCAGGAGGGAGAAGTCGATATCATCTCCGGCTGTGTTTTTGCGCGCGTCTTCGAGCTGGTCAGCATACACTTGCCCTGTATCGTAGAGCAAACGTCCGATCAATGTAGACTTACCATCATCGACCGAGCCGACCGCGACAAACCGCAACATCTCTTTGCGCTCGTGTTGATCCAAAAACGTGTGGATATCTTTTGTGTACAACTCCGTTGTTGTCATAGGATTGTTCTCTTTATATGTAAGCCACAAGACGCAGCTGTCCTGTCAAGAAGAGCTGCGTAAGGCGTTCGTTAAAAGTAACCTTCGCGCTTCTTCATCTCCATCGAACCAGCTTCGTCGTGGTCGATCACACGGTTCTGTCGTTCGGAGTGACGCATCTCAAGCATCTCCCGAATGATCTCAGGGACAGTCGTTGCTTCCGAACGAATCGCCCCTGTCAGAGGATAACAACCCAATGTCCTGAAGCGAGACATCACCATCTCAGGCTCTTCTCCATCTTCAAGAGGCATTCGATCATCATCGACGAGGATCAACACACCATCGCGCTCGACGACGGGTCGTTTATCGGCAAAATAAAGAGGGACAACAGGGATATTTTCGAGGTGGATGTAGAGCCAGATATCGAGCTCTGTCCAGTTTGAGAGCGGGAAGACACGGATACTTTCGCCTCGATCGAGTTTTCCGTTGTAAAGGTTCCATAGCTCAGGGCGCTGGTTTTTCGGATCCCACTGGTTGTAACGATCGCGAAATGAGTACATGCGCTCTTTTGCGCGGGACTTCTCCTCGTCCCGACGTGCCCCACCAAAAGCAGCGTCATATTTTCCGGCTGCAAGTGCCTGCAAGAGACCTTCTGTCTTCATCACGTTGGTGTGTTTTTGAGAACCAGAGGAGAATGGATTGACACCGTCCCGAACGCCCTGCTCGTTGATATGAACGAGCAAGTTCAGATCATTCTCTTCGCAAAATGTATCGCGAAACTGAATCATCTCTTTGGGCTTCCAGGTGGTGTCGATGTGGAGGAGTGGAAAGGGCAGCGGAGCAGGATGGAAGGCTTTCATCGCCAAACGCACCATGACAGACGAGTCTTTCCCGATCGAATACAACATCACGGGATTTTCGAACTCTGCAGCTACTTCTCGGATAATATGAATACTTTCGGATTCCAACTGACGTAGATTGGACAGCGTGTGCTCATTCACCCACTGATCAATCGAGTCGAGATGGAGGGGGGGTTTGTCACTCATGACAGACTTTCTCCATAGGTGTGTCGCCGATGTCGCTCTTTATCGACGAACATTGCATGATCTGTGCTCGATACAAATCGAGCATGCAAGCTAGCAGTTCAGATCCAGAAAGTCAATAGACACAAAACGCAACAAATAGACACTTTACTATTTACTTACGAACACTTACACACAAAATGCAATAACCTATTTTCTGAGTAGGGAATAGTACAGGGTGTGACTTGGGGGCGAAGAGGCTTGACTTTGGGGGTCTCTCCTACTACTCTCTGGCGATCGAATGAAAGGCCAGCGACTCACAGTAGGAGCCGCAAACGCCCTCGGCATCGCTGGTAACCATCAAGCGTACATAGAAAGTGGAACAGATCATGAACCATCCTTCTGTCACATATATCGACAATCACTCCGCCCCACGTGTTTTGTTTTCAGGGACTCGTCTTGTAGAGGTAGATCTACCCGTCGGCACACGCGTGATCAACCCAAATCCGCCGCAAGAAGGTCTCAAAGACGTGGACGCGGCGATCCGTTATGCGATCAACCACCCAGAGGGCGCAGAGCCACTCTACTCGAAGCTTCGTCCGGGGATGAAGGTCTTTATCGCGATCGATGACATCAGCATGCCCTTGCCACCGATGAAGCGTCCAGACGTTCGAGAGCGGATCTTGACCATCGTCCTGGAGCTACTCGCGGATTACGGCGTGGATGACTTCGAGATGTGTATCGCGACAGCGTTCCACAGACGCATGACAGAAGATGAGCTCCGCCACATTGTGGGTGACAAGATCTTCGATCGTCACTATCCAGAGCGGCTGTACAACCACGACGCAGAAGACCACAGCAATCTCGAAGTCCTCGGAACAACAGAAGCTGGAGAGGTCGTCGAGATCAACAAGCGCGCGGCGCAGTCGGATCTTTTGATCTACGTCAACCTCAACATCGTCCCGATGAACGGTGGTGTGAAGTCCGTCTCTGTCGGTCTCTCTGGCTACAGAAGTCTGAAAGCTCACCACAACCCCCACACACTCAGAAAGTGCGACAGCTACATGGACCCCCGTCCCGGTCGCTCAGCGCTATATGAAAGCTTCGCACGGATGAACGAGGTTGTCGGAAAGAACCTCGACGTCTTCCACATCGAATCGACGATCAACAACCGGATGTTCGACAAGCCATTGTCCTTCCTCGCCAAAAACGAGGACAAGTACACAAAGCTCGAACAATTGGCGTGCAAGAGTCTGATCTACACCCTCGACAAGCTCCCACAAAAAGCACGTCAGGGTGTCTTTGAGCGTGTCCCTGCACCATACGAAGTCACAGGTATCTTCGCAGGAAACACAGAAGGAGCCCACCAACCTGCGCTTAAAAAGTGCCACGACCAATACCTCGTCCCCGTCAAGGGACAAGCTGACGTCCTCGTCGTAGGGCTCCCCTTCATCAGCCCGTACAACGTACACTCCTATCTCAACCCACTCCTCGTACAGGTGATGATCCAGGGTTACATCTTTAGTCTGTACCGCAACAAAGCGCTGGTCAAAAAAGGTGGCACGATCATCTTCTTCCACCCCTGTACAGATCAATTTGATCAAGACCACCACCCCTCGTACATCGAGTTCTTCCACAGACTCTTGCCCGAGACACGCGACGCAATGCAGCTGCACAAGAAGTACGAGTCGGAGTTCGCCTCCAACCCACACTACATCGAGATGTACAGACGTGGAAACGCGTACCACCCAGTGCACCCATTCTACATGTGGTACTGGGGCGAACCAGGGCGTCAACACCTCGGCCGTGTGATCGTCGTCGGCGCAGACAACACCTACGTCCCAGAAGTCCTTGGCTACGAGACCGCCAACAGCTTCCCCGAAGCCCTCGATATGGCAAAAGACACTTGCCCCTCACCAGAGGTCACCTTCTTTAAGATCCCACCCATCTCCATGGTGGATGTCCTCGACTGAGTCCCCAACGAAAAAAGACCTCCTCCCCCCTCTCTCCGAAGTAAACCAGACACTCCCTACAGTTTGTATTGAATGACTTGCTTGGATGTCCGTCATACACTGTGAACGTTTTGACAAAAACGACCACAGTATAGGGTAGCCTGCTTCTCATGAACGAAGGATTGTCCATGGCATACTTAATCACAACCCGAGACAACAGCCTCTCCCCACTCACGATCGAATCCAACAACTGGATGCTTGCGCTAGAGCAGGCGCTCGATAAGTGGGGACTTCCCTACACCCTCGAAGAACTCCATACCAAAGAAGTCGATAGTGATGTTGGTGAGGCGATCGCCCCAGACCACTCCAAACACTTCGATATCAAACCATCTCTGCGCTCGCTGAGCATGACAGATGAGTTGGAGTTTGACCCTCCCGAATTGCTCCCTCCTCCGCCCAAGAATAACGACGCGCTCGTCGATCAGGAGCAATATATGCCAGGTATGACGACGGACATCCTCACGAACTCGTTCATGAAGCTGTCCGAGCTGTCTGCAAACTACGGAACACAATACAAAGACGCGATCGCCTTCCTCTTGGATACGCTCTCAGAAGGCCTAAAGGCCGATGGACATGGCGTACTGTTGACCAACTTAAACGACCCTTCGGGGGTGTTGTGGTTTGAGGATATCAGAGGTGCACACGCTGAAGAGCTTGCAAATATCCAACTCTCTCCAGGTCAGGGGCTCATCGGATACGCGGCCAAACAAGGCAGCAGTCTCCACCTCGCCAATATTCACGACCATGAACGCGCTGAGCACGAGAATATCCTTCAAATCGTCCCGTTGATGGGACCTCTTCTCGCGCTCCCGATCCAGCACGAGCAGCGTCTATACGGGATGTTTGTGTTGTACCGTACCAAAAATCACCCCTTCACAGAGGGCGAAAAGAGTATCCTGACCTATTTTTGCTCGACCCTCGGCGAGTACCTCTCACAGCTCCCTTCTCCCCCTTCTTGAAGCAGCTCTCCCCCACCTTTTTTGGACGGATCGTACGACCCCACATCGCTGTGACAAGTATCTCTACACACATGACTTTCTTTCCAGGAGACTTTACATCCGGTGTACTCGTACACATTATGCCCACATGACCCCCTTCCTTGAAAATGAAAGGCAAAGCACATGAATCGTTTATTGAGTCTCTTTTTTGTTGGCGCGCTCTTCTTTTTCACAGCCTGTGATGCTGTCCCCGTTCGCTTTGACATCGACGTTGACGCGACAACAACAGTCGAAAAAGGAAGCATCCTCGACCAGCTCTCTTCCAACTTTGGATTCTCCAACTTCACGACGTTTGATGTTTCGAGTACACAAGAGTTCCAAAACAACAACACGCAAAAGAACCAGGTCGTCGACGCCAAGATCGCGAAGCTCACGCTCACAATTGTCTCACCCAGTGGGCAAAACTTCGACTTCCTCGACAAACTCTCTTTCTACATCGAAGCTCCCGGCCTGGAGAAAAAACTCGTCGCGACGAAAGATTTTGCAAAGGGCCTGACGACTGTCGATATGGACATCATCGATCTAGATCTTGCCCCATATATCAAGGCCGACAGCTTCTCGTTTACGACAGATGTCACAGGTCGCAGACCTGATGTTGAGACACAAATCAAGGCCTCACTGAAACTCAACATCGGTGCCAAACTGTAACGATCAGTGCAGCTTGTTTCATGTTTCATGTTTCGCATGAAACAAGGGCTATTCAGGTTGAAACTCACCAAGCTTCCGCCCTTTTTCTCCAAGACGACGTCCACACGAACCTTCCCCAAAATGATTCAATCTGGTATACATATTGCTTGATAAAGGCATGCATTGAACTTGCACAGACGGAGACTTTTGATGCTCGAGCAGACATACCCCACACAAGCAGACAAATTGCCCACAGGCGTGACAGGACTCGATGAGATCCTGGGTGGTGGACTGATACCAAATCACTCGTATCTGCTGCGTGGTGGTCCAGGGACAGGGAAAACGACAACAGCGCTTCACTTTCTCCAACAGGGATGTCGTCGGGGTGAGAGTGTCTCCTTTATCTCCTTGCACGAACCCCCCGAGAATATACAAAAGAACGCAGAGCGTTTTGGGTTTGTGTTGGAAAACATTCACTATCTCGATCTGAGTCCGTCAGCCGATCTGCTCTCCAAAAATGAAAGTTACACCATCTTCTCTGCTGCAGAGGTCGAAGGTGTCGACACAACCCAAAGAATCCTCGATCACATCGAAGAGTTTCAGCCTTCAAGGCTCGTGATCGATTCGCTCAGTCACTTGCGTTACCTGTCAGAGCGCCCTTTTCACTTTCGCCGCCAAGTCATCGCGCTACAAAAGTGCTTGCGGCAAAAAGGGATCACTGTCCTCTTTCTCTCCGAATGCCTCGAAGGTTCCAACGAGGATATGGACATCCAACATCTAGTGGATGGTATCATCCATCTCAAATCGACAGCACGCACGCGCTATATTCGCGTGAGCAAGTACAGAGGTTCGGGGTTTCGAGGTGGGTACCATCCCATGAGCATTACCCAAAAGGGTATCGAAGTCTATCGCAGACTCGAACCCAAAGCGCACCTCAAACAACCTGACTACAAGGCGATGAGTTCGGGCATCCCCTCTCTTGACGAGCTGCTTCATGGTGGAATTGAGCGAGGTACGATCTCGATTATTTCCGGTCCAACGGGCGTCGGAAAGACCACGTTGGGGGTACAATTCATGAAGGAAGCCGCTGGTCGTGGCGAGAACTCAGCGATCTACACCTTTGAAGAGCAGCCAGAGATCCTCCTACGTCGCTGCGAGGCGATGAATATACCAGTCCGCACCATGATCAAAAATGGCAATCTCTCTCTGGCACGTATCGAGCCGCTCGATGTGTACGCAGATCAATTTGCACAGAGAGTAAAAAAAGACATCGAAGATAAGGATGTCAAGATTGTGATGATCGATAGCATCGCGGGATATCAGCTGTCCCTTCTTGGCGAAGACGAAGCGATGACCGCGACAGAGCACCTACACGCACTGTGTAAATACTTACAAAATGTAGGCGTCACTGTCATACTGATCAACGAGATGGAGCACGTCATCGGCCGCTTCAAGGCGACCAGCTTAGGTGTCAGCTATCTCGCAGATAACATCGTGTTCTTGCAGTATACCGAGCAGAGAGGACAGCTCGAACGTGCGATCGGCATCCTCAAGAAACGACTGAGCAGTTTTGAACACAGCATTCATTCATTTGAGCTCACTCAATATGGTCTCAAAGTGGGTGAGGAGATCACCCATATTCAAGGCATACTTTCAGGTACAGCAGAGATTATTGAGCCATCATAAGGTAGATTTTCATTCTTGTCATGGCCAACGTTGATACCGACGTGCAAAGGAGAGTCCGTTGTCTTTCACCATACGCATACACATGGCACACGCCAAAAATGCAGCCCTCTTGGAGGGCGCGCTTCCTTCTGAATACAGCGTAATAAGGGCAACACATGCTTCTGCAGAAGACGCTCACTCATTTGATTTGTGTGTGTTGGATTACAAGCAATTTTTGCAACTGTCTCCAATGCTCTTTGCCTGGAAATCAAAGACAGCCCCGCTCTTCTTGCCGTTTTTGTTGCTTTGCGAACAAAAAGAGTACCCTCATCTCTCACCACACGTTTGGGAAGTCGTCGACACTGTCGTCACAATGCCCGTCTCTAAGGCCGAATTGGTAGGAAGGATACGTATGCTCTTGCGCACCAGACAGTCGTCCATTGAGTGCTCGCAACTCGCACAAGAGCTCGAAAAACATCCTCCAAGTGTGGAGCAAACAGTCTCAGATTCAAAAGATCTACTCGAAGAGATTCTAGAAATATCTCTTGAGCTGTCAGATATTCTCGCGCCAAACCTGCAAAAAAACGAGAAGAAGCTGTTGAACAAAATCATTGAACTGTCCAGTTTGGACGCACACTCCTAAAGTCACAGGGCAGCCAAGCGAACATCTCTTTTCCGTATACTTTTTTCTTGCAGTAGCCTTATCTCACGAAAACACCACTCAGTGGTCCCTCTTTCGAGCGGTGTCCAACAGAATGGGTTGGACACAACCCCCAACCCTACGAAAAAAAAACGAGACCTCAGTCTTCTATGCTGACTTTGCATATGTGTTTGTAGATTTGAGTGATGCCATACAGACATCACAAGAGAACCGTGAAATCACGAAGCACATACACTGAAAAAACGACGCTGGAGCTTCATTTATGCTATTAAAACGATATCTTTGTGCACTTCTATTTGTCATCACAACACAATGTGTATACCCAATGCAACCTGCACATGCACAAGCATCTCTGCTCAAAATGTTCCTCATGGACATGGGCAAAGGAGGCACCTTCCAGTCCGCGGAGCAGAAGAAACGCACAGCCTTGCAAGAACGACTCTCACAGCTGCGTGCTGAGAGCGAATTGGAGTTGAAACAAAGAGCCTCCCTTGAACAATCTCTTCAACAGGAGATCCGTTACTATCGAAAACAAGCCTTGGGATATCGCACACAAGCCCGCCGGGCAAAGCACTCCACGAACAAACAACTTATGTACCACCGCTTGGGTCGTGTCGCCGACACATGTGTGGATCTATTGATGGGGTTACAAGTCGCGCGTAGCTCACGTGAGCAAAGTCGTAGAAAGTTACAAGGGGTCCTCGAGAGCTATCTCGAAACGCTCAACCAAATGAGGAAATTGCTACAAACACGTTATCCACCCTCGCAAATTATTTCACTGCGACAACACACCGACAAACTTCAAAAACAAAAGAAGACACTCGACTCGCAGGCCAAACAAGATGAACAGACTCTACAAAAGAGCAGAGAGAGCCTGGAGAAAGCGCAGAGAACATTTAGTACACTGCGTCGTGTCCTTATGCGCAACGAGCAAGGACAGACCACTTCTCGACCGACTTCACAGCCGACAAAACACCATCTGCTCGACTTTCGATATAAGATCCTGCAGTTCCACAAGGCGAGATTAAGGGTCAGGCTGTACGAATTACGGCATAAAGACGAAAAGTTGGAATTTGAGAGCTATCAACTTCAACAAGCACAACTACAAGATATGCTCAAAAAAATGCTCGCATGGTCCAAACGAATTTCCAGGCAAGCCGAAGGAGGTCTCCTCTACAGAAAGTGGCCAAAGTGGTTTGGCAATAGTGCGTATCAACCAAAGACGTCTCTTATCCAGGCGCTTGCGCTCAAGAAACAATCGAGTGGTCTGCAGCGAGCTAGCACCAAGTGGTCCGTTGGATTTTGGCTCATTATCATCGTCAGCTTGCTCGTGTCTTTGTTCTTTGTCGTCTGGTTTGTCTTCTTTTTGGGGCGACTACAAGGGCATGTCACTGATGAAGCGCCACCATGGATGCGCCCTCTACACTTCCTCCTCTATATTCTGAAAGGCACCCTTCCCTGGTTTTACGTCTGCTTAATCCTGACTGCGCTGCTGTTTCTCAGTCAATCATCGGCCAAACAGCGAGATGTGTGGCTGGGACTGCTCACCTGGATCTTGCTCATGCGAAGTCTCTGGTTAGCCATTGGCATGATGTTCTCAAAATCACAAAACGAGCGCATCTTTCAAGAGATCGCAGAGCATCGAGTCACGGTTTTCCGCCGAACCCTTCGCGTGCTGGTGTTGCTTTGGTGTATTCCCTTTGCGCTTGTCCAACCCTTCGGTCAGAGCCCTGCCTTGTTGCCATACCCGATGTGGTTCTTCGGTGTACAATGGTTACTCACGCTCGTTCTCTGGGGCGTCTTGTGCATCAGAAAAGACGATCTTATCCAAATGCTTCCGCGAGAGAATACGCTCCAAAGGGTCTTGATTTTACTAATGTACTATCTTTACCCAATATTTGCGTTGTTGCCCTTTATCAGCTTTGGCTTGTACTGTGCGGGGTATCAAAATCTCTCACAATTCATTCTATCCAACATCTTTTGGACCCTCGTGCTTTGGCTCACCATCGGCTGGGTTATGGAGTGTATTCAGGACTTCTTTGAGACATTACGTGGTGCGTCACAGGTCCAGGCTCCTCCGACACCAGAGCTTCCAGCTGCCGATGTCGATATCGACGAAAAGCACGCCGCCTCGACACCTGCTCCTACCATATTGGTCGAGAGTAGACTTCCGACACAGCTCAAGAGTTGGCTCACTTTTGTCAACACACTTCATTTACTGACCTATTTGTTGCTGTGGATCTCAGTGGTCGGTTTACTCTTGGAGATATGGGACGTACCGGGCGGCTTTTTGGCGTTGTGGTACATGATGCAAACATCTCTTTTCCAGGTACAAAATACGCACATCACGTTGTGGTCACTCGTGCGCATGTCCCTCACAGTAGGCATCGCGATCTGGCTGACAAGGTGGGCGCCCATCATCCTGGACAATACGATCTACGCGACCTTTGAGGTGAGTGAACCAGTCCAGTATGCGACAAATACACTCATCACCTATACATTTATCCTCGCCGGACTCTTGGTTGGGTTTCAGTGGATGGGTGTTGGACTCGGAGGTGTCTTCCTGGCACTCGGTATCATCGGATTGAGCATTGGCTTTGGGTTGAGGAATATCGCCAATCACTTCCTCTCCAGCCTGATTATCATCTACGGTCGCCCGTTTGTCGTTGGTGACTTCATTCAGGTTGGTCCATTAGAAGGACGTGTACGTGAAATCACAGCGCGCTCGACATTGATTGAGACTCCTAACAAACGTATTTTGATGATTCCAAACGCGAACTTACTCAACGACAAGATCATCAACTGGACCAAAAAATATCCATACGTCCGAGCACGTGTCGACATTTATGTCTCTTACAAAAGTGATATGGAGAAAGTTGAGAGTGTTCTCTCGGAGATCGCACAAGCGAACAAAGGTGTGCTCCCGACCCCCGGTCCCAAGGTCAGATTGCGAAACCTCGACACCAACCACATGCAATACGGACTGACGGTGAGTGTGTCAGATCCCATCGTGCGCTTTCGTATTCTCAGCGAGCTGCGTAAGGAAGCGGTGCGACGATTCGCCGAAGAAGGTATTGAGCTCGCGATGCCAGAACGCCGACTGCACATTGCCTCTGAAGACACCCTCCCCCTCGCAAAGGAAGCACCTCTCGTCATCGATGAGTAAGGCTGTCGGATGGAAAAAAGCTAAATCCCGTACCGCTTTCTCTTTCTCCAAAGTGTTGCGCGGCTCATGCCAAGGGTTTCGGCTGCTTGGCCGACATGACCATGTGAGTCTTCCAGCGCGCTCCGGATCAACTCTTTCTCCTCTTCGCTTGTCCCCTTTGCCTTTGCTTTCTTTTTGCTCGCCTTTGGTTGGTAAAACAGATAATCGGGCAACGCATCCACCTTCAAGACAGTGTTCCTCCCCACAGCGAATGCATACTCCATCGTGTTCTTAAGCTCACGAATGTTGCCAGGCCACTTGTAACCGATGAGCGCGATCATCGCATCGGACTCGATCTCTTCGATATAATGACCGTGTCTTTCGTTGAAGTTTTGGACGAAGTGCCAGATCAGCAGTTCGACATCTTCTTTGCGCTCTCTAAGTGGAGGTAACTCAATAGGCACAACACGCAATCGATACATCAAATCTTCGCGAAACTGCCCCTGCGCGACCTTGTCCTGCAAAGACTGAAAAGACGCGGAGACAATGCGAATATCAACTTTAATGGGAGTATTGGAACCGACAGGGATCACCTCTTTCTCTTCGAGAACACGCAGCAACTTGGATTGAAGCGCCAGAGGAACTTCTGCGATCTCGTCGAGAAAAATCGTCCCCTTGTCAGCCTGCTGAAAGAGCCCAACTCGCTTGGCGACAGCTCCAGTGAAGGCACCTTTGACGTGGCCAAAGAGTTCACTCTCAAGCAATGTCGGACTGAGCGCGGCACAATTGATCGCTACAAACGGCTGTTTTGCACGCTCGCTGTTACGATGAATCGCCCGCGCGACCAACTCCTTCCCTGTCCCACTCTCCCCGTGAATCAAAACTGTAGCTTCGGTCTTCGCGATGTTCTCAATAATACGAAAGACCTTCTTCATTTTCGCGTCACGCGACAGCATCGCATCAAACGACTCAAACTGTGTATCTTCAAAAAGATGCTGAGGGAAGGTGTGGTTGGGCACCTGACGAGCTTGTGTCGGGGGGACCTCCACGACCTCTGCTTCTTGTGTAGAGAACACCTCTTGCGAAACTGTAACCTCATGAGAGCTTTCAGTTCGCTCCTGCTCGACGTGGTGTGCGATCAGACTGAGTGCTTCTTTGGCTTGCTCCACTTTGAGAGGACGATAGAGACACTCGATCCCACCCAAAAATTGTTGTTGTGCCCCATAAAACGCAACGCCTCGTGTATGAAACTCCATCGCTTGGCCACCCGCATGGTACAGCGAACGAGGGAATCTTTTCAGCGCCTTCTGCTCTTGCAATGGGCACCCCATCATACACTCCATACAACGGATCACCTTCCGGCAATGAAACCCAACGGCGTCTTCGGGTGTGTACCCAAGAAGCTCTTGTGCATGCGTATTCCAGAAAATAATGTTCTGTGAAGCGTCGACAACAAACAACGCAACGTCGGAGAAGAGCGGCTCAAGACCGACGAGTAAGTTTGTTATCCCGACTTCTTGTAACCACTCTTGGAACACCTCAGGGTGTGGAGTCATTGATCTACCTTTGTCACCATGCCCCTAGCCTTCGATGAAAATCGAGGTTGGAGCCAACACGACCTGTCCGAATCGTCAAGGAGGGTAACAAAAGGAGAAACGAGGCGCAAGGGAAAAGAGGTAAAGGCTACCGCAAGGAGAAAAGAGCTGAGGAAGAAGAAACCGCACAAAAGAGGTTGTTGCTGAAGCCTAAGTGGTCCTCTCGCGAAGTAAACGCACGAATATGATATTGCATTTTTTTCCGTAGGTTCGGGCCTTGTGTCCGACCTCGATGTTGTATGTCCTTTTCGCGAGAGGACCACTTAGGCCGTCGGGGGAGTTGTCTGGAGCGATTCAAACTTCAGGGGTTTTGGGAAAAAAGGAGTTAAAGAGCTACACTGTGTTATCGACGTCGGCGTCCACCAGAGGAGCGTCTTGTTCGGGTTTGACGAGTGCGCGTCCGATACGTTCGCTTGGGTTGCGTTTTGATACGTCGATTCCATCGATTATGACGAAAGTTACTGCGCAAGCCTCGTTGGTATCCACGTCGCCATCCTCTATAGTACCCTCGACGCCACCCACCGTTGTATGTGCGCCAATATCCTTTTCGATGATAATAACGCCCCTTCACACGTCGGAAAAAGTAGCCTCGCTTCCATCCCCAAGGACGATAGCGGGTGTAGTATGCTCCCCTGTAGTAACGAGAATATCGGGGATACATGTTGTAGTAATAGACGCCTCTGTTGTAGAAGAATCCAGTACTCCAATAACTCGTGCCCCACCAAGAGAAGGTCACCCGCCAGTGCAAACCAGCCCAGACAGATGGATACAAAAAGAATCCCATAAACGCTGGTTCAGCAGCGGGAACGACATATACATAGGTTGGATCTCTGTAGTAGAACCCAGTCCCGTCGCGTAGACTATAGTGAAGCTGGCGGGTTTTACTATCGTAGGCCTGGCTCTGATCGAAGACAAACAACAGGAGGTCTTGGCCGTTTTGAAACCCTGCTGTGTGGTTCATATCGACGTATCCGTAAATTTTCAATCGACCATGGACGCGTTGTGCGTCGACTCTGACAGGTCGACTCATCAACGTCGCAGGATCTGCCTGTGGATTTTGGTGACGCAAAGTTGCGAAGTAGATCGCGTTGACTTCATCTTCGAACCGCTTCATCCAACCACGAAAATCATTTTGGTTGGCCGCTTTTGTATCTATAAGAGCTTGCTCAACAGCCTGCAAGTCGATACGAGGAGGTGCGACCTGGACGGGGTTCAGTGTGTCCGTTGTTTGCGCAAAGGTTGAGGTCCCCCAAGCGCATCCCATCAAAATAAAAATCATCAACCAAATCGAACGTTTTTTCATAGACTCTCTCCTAAATCAGCCTAGTCTTTTGGCTGTGGTTTTCCACGAAGCAATTGGAGGACCTCTTTTTGGGTCCCTAGCCCAAGCTTATTTTGGGCACGAAATGCAGCAACAGAGGCGATACGACACGCCTGCACGTCAAAAAAATCAAAGTCATCCACATCGAGCTGGAGACCGCTTCTAACTTTTGCGTACATCGTCGCGTATTGTGTCTTCTCTTCAACACTCATCACATCGGTCCCTTCTTCACTCTCTCTATGAAAACGAGTGACCTCATGCTTGAGTGATTCGTCCGTACGAGGTGCAAAGCCACGGTCGACATCACTGACAGCGACCGCAGACGCGATCGCCGCACGCGCGTCGAGACCTTCAAAGTGCTCATCTTGAAGATTTGCGCCACTCTGCACCAACGCAAAGACTCTACGATATACAAGAATATCAGTCATCAAACACATCCTTTCGTTTGTCGTTTGTGTTGTCCCCACTCTCTACAAAACTTATGCCAAAAGGACCATAACTTTTTTCCCTTTTTAAATCAAGTACCCCCATCTTCTTAAAGCACCAAACGCGTTTCAATGTGACTGCTTACATGTTTCATGTTTGTATCCCTGAAACATGAAACATGCAACGACCAATCATCCCCAGTAGAACAGTGGAAAGGCCATGTGTCGAGAGAATCAGGAATCTCTGTGGACTTGAAATGTTGGCACATCATGTGCAAGATGGACACCTACTCAAACAGACCAAACAGGAGTCACTTGATTTGCTTACGTTACCTTTGCTATCAGACAGTCCCAACAAGAAAAGAACATCCTCACTCAGACTCATCGCCTGCTTGTATATCACGTTGTTGACGCTCATGATGTTTGCCCAACCTGTCGCAGCCCAAGATATTTTAGGTACGTTGACAGGAGGCAACTCCAACAAGTCGAGTTTTCATATCTCGACACCATCGCAACGCATCGTCAAATCACTAAACCAACGACTCAAAGTTGTCGATAAACAGCTCGAAGAAGCGCACAAGCAAGAAGCACAACTCGACAAACGGATACAACGAGACCGCAAACATCTCGAGCAGCTCTCCAAAAAGCTCAAGCACACTTCGTTGCGGCACCTCTTCCAACTCTTTTACACACGCAAACAACAATATCTCCTCGGTATGGGCAGACTGCAAGTTGCGATGTTATCGCACATCCAAAACATCAAGATCTTGCACGCACAGATCAAGCAGCGCGCTTCAATGAGAACCAAGACGGACACTTGGTTGCAGGAAAAATACAAGTCAGCCAAAGACCCAAAAGCCCTTGATCTGGATGTCCAGACACTCCAAAGCGCGATCAAAAAAGAAACCGAAGAGCGAAACATACTCTCAAAAAGTATCAAGCAATTTGAGACATCACTAGAACGCTCAAGAGAAACCTTAGACAAAACAAAAAGAAAACTTCTGAAGCTTGCACCTGTCGATCCAGAATCTCCAAAACCCTCGACTCTTCCATCGACAAAACCATCCGTCAAACAACGAAATGAGCTGCAGCGTGTCAAACAAAAGTGGATCCAATTGTACTGGCAAGAAGAGATACTTCGCTTAACATACCTCTACCACCAACTTCAGTTTGATTGGTTTACGCTGCGAAAAAAAGACCAACAAGTCGAATTCAATACACTCGACCATCGCATCAAGATGCGAACCTTTATCCTCAACGAGATCAAGCGACAACGAAAAACGTTGCTGTCTCACACACGAGAAGGATTGCTCTTTTTTCGTCCTCACCTCTTTGCTCCCGAGCAATGGAAGCAATTCCGAACACACTTTGAAAAGACGCTCAAAACTTCCACTCCACACTTTCAAGTCCTGCGAATCCAGGTCCGCGACCATCTCAAAAAGACCAAGGGAGGTGTCGTCTTGCAGTGGGTGTTGTTTAGCCTCTTCTTGCTGCTCGTCGTGTACTTTGTGGTCTCATTCATCCGAAGACGCTTGAAAGCAGCGATCATACGGCTCGCAGAGCGAAAGGAAGCAGGTAACGTCACGCACCGGTTCTGGCACGCGATGCTATTGGCCTTACGTAGCCTCCGGAAAGTGACCCCATATGTGGGTGGTATTTTGTTGCTGTGGGTTGCGTTGTACTACGTCCCGCTCCCTGTTGTGTGGGAAGATCTATTCCTGCTCTTGTGTATCTCATTGGTCGCGTTTGTCCTGTACTCAGCGTTGATAGGTCAACTTTTCTCTCCCATCGAAGCTGAACGGTATTTGCAAAACATCGATAAAGAAGGCGCACGTCGTTTTCGCATCGTGTTCCTCGTCATAGGTGCGCTCTCAGCGCTCTACTTTTGGGGCACACAGTGGCTCAGTCAGCTTGGCTTCCCCAACTTTTCTCTACGCTATCTCAACCTGATCTTCTACGGAATTGTTGTCATCGGGTGTTTGTTACTGCTCCTCAACAAAGACACCATGTTGACGTTGATCCCCTCTGATACACAACTGGGACGGACAGTGATCGTCTTTGTCTACCGCGTGTATAACTGGATCTTCCTGTTTATTTTGGGATTATACGGTTTGTACGTCTGGGGATATGTCAACCTGGCATCGTACATCGCCCGCGGGTTGGTCTTGAGCCTCATACTTATATCGACGATTGTCGCGCTCGCGAGGCTGGCCTGGACGTTGAACTTGTGGACATTTGGCTTTGTCAAAGGAGAAGGCGGCCTGATCCAGGTCGAGAAGAAGTGGGCGAGAAACCTCCTGCGTATGACACAAGCCTCTATGGTCGCCTTGTTGAGTCTGTTTGGATTCAGCGTATTGCTCGAAATATGGGGGATCGCAAATGGTTTTTGGACCCTCTTTCAGCTTCCTCTGATCCCCTTTGTTCAGGTCCAGGATACACAGATTAACCTGCTCTCCCTGCTCAAGTTTGTCCTCTCTGTTGGGGTCGCATTTTTCCTCTCACATTTCATCCGCAAACGCCTTACAAGTCTTGTCTACCCAGCTCTTCGACTGTCTGCGTCCAATCAGCACGCGGCCAACACAATCATCGTGTATCTCATCATCACGGTGGGGATTTTGGTCGGTCTTCAGTGGATGGGGGTTGGGATCGGTGTCCTCGCAGTCTTTGCAGGTATCGTCGGTATCGGGATCGGTTTTGGACTCCAAAACATTATGAGTAACTTTATCTCGGGGTTGATCATCACCTTTGGCCAACCTTTCAAGGTCGGAGACCTTATCGAGGTCGGTGGCATCATGGGTGAGGTCTTGGAGATCAGTATTCGCAGTACAACAGTCGAGACATACGACTACCGGATTGTCCTGGTACCCAACTCCGAAATTCTCACCACAAAACTGATCAACTGGAGTATGGGCAAACCCTATGTCTGTGTGCCGATGGAGGTCGGTGTCGCGTACGGAAGTGACGTCGCGCTTGTGAAAAAGCTTCTGCTTGAAATCGCGGATGCTCACCCAGACGTACTCAAAACGCCTTCACCAGATGTAAGGTTTCAAGAGTTTGGGAGTGACTCATTACTCTTCCGCGTCTGGGTCAATGTCAACGATCCAATGGCTCGTTTCAAGGTCATCAGTGAGCTGCGCTTCAAAACCGATGAAGTGTTTGCCAAGCATGATGTCGTCATCGCGTTCCCACAAAGAGATATCCACCTCAACCCTGCACTCGAAGAAGCTGCTGTACGCTCACTTCAAGCCTGGTCTACACGTCCAGAGCCTGCACAAACAACCGAGCCAAAGACCAAAGGAGACCCCTCATGAGCACACAAGTTCGCTGGCACATCTACAACGCTGAGAACGTCGAACACCACACATTCGAGCAAGCTCCAGAGCAGTGGCCGGAGATCCAAAAAGGACGCGTCCTTTGGCTTGACGTCGTGGGACTCAACGCAGAGATGATGAAGCAGCTCAAAGAGCAATACTCCATCCACCATCTCATCGCCGAGGACATGCTCAACACTCGACAGCGACCAAAATTCGAACGATATGAAAGTTCGGAGTTTATCACGATCAAGATGCTCCAAAAAGAACGAGACTCGTCCTTTGAAGAGCACGAACAATTGAGTATCTTTTTCCGAGAAGGTCTCGTCCTCACTGTTCAGGAAAAACCTGGGGATGTCTTCGCCTCCGTTCGTGAACGCATCGAAGAAAACAAAGGACGCATTCGAAAACGCGAAGAAGATTACCTCGTCTACGCACTGCTCGACTGTGTCATCGATGAATACCTCCAGTTTGCCGACATCCTTGAGAACCGCTCGGAACAACTCGAAGCGAACTTGCTCCGAGATGAAGACAACGACATCAAGACCTGCTATGCGTTTCGCAACGAGCTCCACAGATTCAAGAGGATGTCACGCGCAACCATCGACATGCTCAAGCGCTTGATGGAACATATCCAAGAAGATGAGCACACACGCTTTCAAGGGACCACCAAGGTCTACCTGCGCGATGTTCATGATCATGCGATGTCCTTTTCACAAAACATCGAAGAGTTGCAAGAACAGTGCAACAGCTTGATCGAGCTGTACTACGCTCAAATCAACGATGGTATGGGACGTGTCATGAAGGTTCTCGCGGTCATCTCCACGATCTTCCTCCCCCTCAACCTGCTCGCAGCCGTCTACGGCATGAACTTCACGCACATGCCCGAACTCAAGTACAAGTGGGGATACTATATACTCCTCGGAACAATGGGCTTTATCGTGGCAAGTATGCTCTCGTTATTCAAGTACAAAAAGTGGTTCTAGGCTATCCAAGCACAAAGGACCACGCGCTGAGACTGCGCTAGCAATCAGTGCTTTTTGCAATGTCATCAACGCCCTCTCGTTGAAGTCCCTCTAAAGAGAGGATGTACGTGCGGTTGTTGGAATGCTTTGCTTGCTCAAGAGCGTCCAATCCTGCTGCCATAAAATCCTCTGCATCTTGCGCATGCAATGGCCAGATCGCCATCCCCAAATGAAAAGAATGTTCAAACTCCTTTTCACCGATGAAAAGGGGCTTTGCAAACGCCTCCTCGCAGCGCAAACACAGCGAAAGACACTCTTCTGTGGTCTCCGCTTCTTCTACCAACACAGCAAACGTACCTCCCCCCAAACGTGCAACGGTATCGAACTCATCTAAACACCCGATGAGTCGACTGGCAAGCCCCTTTAGAACCTTATCTCCCGATGAAAATCCCTGTGTATCGTTGATACGCTTGAGATTCTTTACATCGAAAAGTAACAATGTAAGCAGCCTGTTATTTCGCTTCCCTCGTGCGATGGCCTTCTTCATGCTCTCTTTGAAGGTCTGAAGGTTGGCGACCTGCGTGAGTGGATCTAGACCTGCGAGCACCTCTTCTTTTTTCTGCTGACGCAGTACATACCGCATCGTACGCTCAAGCAACGAAGCAGTTAACTCATCCTTATCAAAGTACGCCGCAAATCCCACGTCCATAGCTTGCAAATCGAGGGAGTAGCTGCCCATCCCTGTGAGCAAAATAAATGGGAACGTGTATCCACGTTCATGTGCAAAAGATTGAAGTTGGAAGGCATCATCCGCCCCCAAGTGATAATCTGTGATACACAATGTCGGTGCACGCTCCAACAACATACTCTTGGCCTCATCGAGTGAGCTGGCATGTCGAAAGGAGTATGAACCAATGCGCTCCTCATCGAGAAGATTGCGGATAAACAACATATCGACTTCGTCGTCCTCGACGAGCAAAATGTCGATCGTGGGGAGTGAGAGTTCCGAACATAACGTCTTCTCTCTCACCATCTGTCCAAAAAATGCCGGCTCGCGCTGAAATTGTTCAATGAGCCAGCTAAAAACCTTCACAAGCTCCATCCACTGCCGATTTGAGGGTTCCCCAACAGCGAGCATGGTACTAAGCTTAAGCTCAAGTAGATCAAGCACAGGGGGCACAAACTGCAAAGCAAAAGATGAAAACTGCTCGCGCAGCTCACCGAGTGTTTCCTGGGAAACCACGAGCTCTTGGGGGTTTCTTTTTTTGTAGGCATGAAAGAGTTGTGAGATGAGCAGGCGGACACCAAACCGTACATCAGCAGGTTGAGGGAGCTCTTTGTTGACCTCTCCAAGGATGTGGAGAGGTTCTTTTTCTTCGGGAGAAGTGTTCAAGCTGTTCAAGTCCCACGGCGCAGGATGTGTCGGTGCAGACTCTGCCTCTGCGAGAAGTCCTTGTCGATGATGAAGGAGAGACTCCTGAATCGCCTCCCACAACAAATCGTCAGGGGTGGTCTTGGGGATCACACGGCATAGTGCCTTGGCGGTCATCATTTGATGTCCAGGGTGGAAATCCATCAACACGGACAAAAAAATCAAGGGGCCACGATATCCAACCCGACGCATCGTGTTGTGGAAGGAAGAGTCTTCGAGCAAGATCAACAACTCATCACAAACGATCAGCGCGATCGAGTGCGTTTTGATCAAAGTAACAGCCTCTGTCCAAGACTTGACAAACAACACATCTTCGTTCGCCTTCGAAAACAACCGCTCAAGACGTTGGCGTGTGAAAGCTTCATCTTCAATTACCAAAATAGAATCATAAGAGGTCAAAATACACACTCCTTCATGCTCTCACGCCGCTACACTTCGCATATCCCCGCAAACACTCCAAGGTGTCGAAAACAATCAGCGCAAAGTGGGATTTACTCTAACGGAGAGCATTATAGCGTTGATGTGACCATTAGACAAGTGTGCAAAAAAAGTGAAACCTTGGCTGTGTTTTTGTGCTTGGATGACTATATTCTCACGAGAGACCCAAAAAAGCATTTCGATACGAAAGGCCCCGACAGATGAAACAAACACAATCACAAAAGCCGCCTCTGTCTTTCCAAGATCAACTCAACATCTTGTGTATTGACGACGATCAAGTTGACTACTTTGTCCTCAAATCCATGCTCAAAAGGAGTATGACAGAGCCCTACCAACTCGAATGGCAAAACTCCGCACACACAGGACTCAAAAGTCTTTTAAATGGAACATATGATGTTTGCTTGCTGGACTATCACCTCCCTCCTCATACGGGATTTGAGATCCTTCAACAGGCGCAAGACCAAGGGAACCGAACACCTGTCATTATGTTGACAGGCAACGAGTCGCCAGATATCGACAAGCGCGCGATGGAGCAAGGAGTCTACGGCTTTTTACACAAAGAAGAGCTCGAACCAACACACCTCGAACGCACGATCCGGTACGCCCTCAAACATCACAAAACACAAGAGGAACTGCGACACAAGTCAGAGCGCGATGCGCTTACTGGACTGTACAATATACAAGCCTTCCACGATATTGCAGAAGAGCGCCTCCAACACCTGCGTCTTCACGACAAACAAGCAGCCCTCTTGTTTATCGATCTTGACAGATTCAAGCAGCTCAACGACCAACAAGGTCACCTTGCAGGTAACAAGTTCCTGCAATCACTCTCACAAGCCCTCACGGTGAACCTACGCGCAACTGACCTTGTCGCGAGGGTTGGTGGCGATGAGTTTGTTGTACTTCTCGAAGAGATCCCCTCTCTCGACGTCGCCTACCAAGTCGCCCAACGTCTCATGTCCCTTCCAAAGAGCATCTCCACAAACGTCGGGATGAGCATTGGTATCTCCATGTTCCCGCAGGACAGCCACACTCTGCACGGTTTGCTCATGTGTGCGGACAAAGCCATGTACCAGAGAAAAAAAAGCGGCGGGCAAGGGATCAAGACATTCAGCTAACCAGACAGCCCAACACATAAGGCTGTCGGCTGTACATTTGGAAGGGGTTTTCCGGTGGTTCAGAGAAACGCACACACGACATCGCGTTTCCCCTTGTAGAATCATATCATCCGACCTTCACACCGTCTTCCTCTAGTGGTCGCGCGACTACGGACTCTCGCAAAACTCTCCGTATTGTTTGAGAAACCCCAAAAATCGACTTAAACCAGCGGAGTCTCCAGGCTTCACGACATACCCCGTCGCAAAAGACCGGTACGCCATCTCCACATCTTGCCTTGCGTCAGAAGAGGAGAGAATAAACACAGGGCTCTTTTGTAACCTTGGATCCTTTCGAATCTCCTGTAGCAATGTGATACCGTCCATGATCGGCATCTTCAAGTCAGACACCACGATTGGGACATCATGCTCTTGCTTGGTTTTCAGAAGTTCGAGCGCTTCCTTTCCGTTCGAACACTGCTCGAAAGAGCACTCTAAGCCGCTTTTACGAAGCGCCCTTTTAAACCCCATAACATCGACGACATCATCTTCTACAAGTAAGATTTTGAGTGGTTTTCTACGTTGAAGCATCCTTGTCTCTCCTTATTTATCCATGTGTTTTGGCCAAGAGACGATAAACGCACTCCCTTCGCCTGGAGTAGACTGCAAAGAGATACTCCCACCAACCGTATCCAGAACCTTTTTGACGATCGCCAATCCCATGCCGCTGACCTTCTTTTTCTTATTGGGATAGATACTTTGGAAGATTTGAAAAATCTTCTCATGGTAAACAGGATCAATTCCTGGACCATTATCTCTGACAGAGATCTCATAGAATGTCTGCGTTTCTTTCAGCGTGATCTGAATGTAAACATCATCGCCACAATGTTCAAATGCGTTGGCAATAAGATTGGACACAACACGTTGTAATGGGGCGACAAAAGTCTCGATCTGACAGTCCTCTTCTGGAAATAGTATGCTCTTGTCAGATACACTATGGGGGACGACAAGTTCAGCGCACTCTCGCAGCAAAGTGAGGAGAGAGACCTGTTCGAGTTTATCTGTAAGCCGACCAGCACGTGAGTATAGCAGTAATCCATCGAGCATATCTCGCATCTGCGAGACGCGCTCGCGCATCAGCCGCATGTAACTCTCAAGCTCCTCCTTTTCCTCATCGTCGAGGGGGCTTTTTTGGCTTTGCTCGACGAGTTGTTGGACCCATTGTGAGAGATTGGTAATGCCTCTCAGTGGCGCTTTAAGATCGTGTGAAACGACATATGCAAACTGTTCAAGCTCACGATTGGAGCGCAAGAGCTCTTCGGTCCGCTCTTCGACTTGTTGTTCAAGTCGCTCTCGCACATTGTGTCGCTCTGTGTCATCTCGTGTGACCTTTGCGTACGCAGTCACATGACCATCATCATCCGTGATGGCGTCTACCACGACTGTCGCATAAAAAGTAGAGCCATCCTTGCGGATACTTATCCCCTGCGATGACCAAATCCCTTTTTCACGAGCTTCTTGTAGTGCGTTGGTGAGCTGTTCTCTCTCGCTTTCTGGATAAAAATGGGAGAAGTGCATTCCAACAGCTTCGGAGGCTGTGTAGCCTTTCAAACGTTCCGCACCGGTGTTCCAGCTTTGGATGTACCCATCGGCGTCGATCATGTAGATGGCATACTCACTAACAGCCTCAAGCAAAGAGCGAAAACGCGCCTCGCTCTCACGAAGCGACACCTCTACGGCCTTCCGCGCCTCTATTTCGCGCTCCAACTCCTGCGGTGTCCGTAACGCCATCATCTTTGGCACGATAGGAATCAACACCAAGGCTGTCAGGACAGAGACCCCCGCGGTTATAGCCTTCAACAGCCCTGCGAAGCGATAAATTGGATTCCAAAAGATAATCGCCTCGGTAAGGTGGGTGAGTCCACAGCAAAAAATGAACAGCGCAAACAACACAAGCACATGAGGAAATGGAATGGCCCCTTGTTTCTTCTTTGCGAAAAATCCGAGCAGAATTGGAATCGTCATGTACGCCAAAAAAATGAGCACATCTGAGGTAATATGTGTCCAACCGAGCAACTCGCTCCATGTCCCACAGTACCACCGCGCAGGAAATCCAGTCGCGTCAAATAGAGTCCAAAACATCGATCAGCTCCATTGTGTTGCAAAACAAATCGCTAGAGAAGAACATGCACATCTGCGTTTGGATCATCTCTTGCGTACTGCACTGCGTCAAGGGCGACAAAGTAAAGGGTGTCTGCGTCTTGTGCATGTATCGGTGCGAATGCAACGCCTATATGAAGTTGAAGAGCCAATGTCTCCCCTTCAAGCTCCAATTCAGCTCCAAGCTGCGCAGCGAACGAGGAAACAGCTCTCGCAGAGTCGTCAAGGTCTCGACACCCCACCCTCAAAACAGCAAAGAGATCCCCTCCAACCCGACCAATAATGTCAGAGGGCTCTGCCATCTGCCGCAGCCTATGAGCAAGCGCTAACAAAACACGATCCCCGAATACATAGCCATAGCGCTCGTTCACGTCTTGAAAATTTTGAACATCAATAAGGTACATGGCGATGTATGTTGACTCGTTCTTTACGACATTGAGCGCAGCCTCCGAGAGTGCCAAGAATCCCCCCAACGAATACAAAGACGTCAAAGCGTCACGTCCTGCGAGCGCACCGACCTCCTCTCTCGACTGCTGTTGTCGCATCACATACCGCAAAGTTTGCAACAACAACGTCTCCGTCAAATGAGCTTTATCGATATACCCCGCATATCCACGATGCATAGCGTCCAAATCGAGCGTGTAACTTCCCTCTCCTGTCAAAAGGATCATCGGAAACGAATATCCCCGCTCTATCAGTTGTGTCTGGAGTTGAAAACCCGTATCCTGATCCAAATGAAAATCCGAAATGCACACAGTAGGCACACCCTCTTCGACACTCTCAAGCGCCTCCTCAATTGTCGACGCGTGAATGAGTGTATACGCCCCAATACTCTCTTCATTGAGCAAACTGCTGATAAATAACGCATCGATTTCATCGTCTTCAACGAGCAAAATCTTTAACTCCCTAACACCCAACTCCGAACACAGCGTCGACGTTGTTTGTTGACTTGGCTGATGCGCTTTATGCCGACGTAATTGTAAGAGCAATCCACGAAACAAACGAATAAGCCTGCTCCACCCCTCTTCTGCGTCCACCTCTTGACGCATCAACAGCTCAAGACGCGTACCAAAAGATGACAACGCCGGGAGTACAAATGACAGAGAGTATTTGTTGATGTGTTCGCATAAAGCCTCATACCCCCGATACACCTCTTGCAGGTCAGAGGGTTGCTTAGTTTGGTAGGCACAAAAAAGCAAAGAGAGCAAAGACCTCACCAGCCGACAGAGCTCCGGAATGTGTTCTCCTGAGACATCGATCCCCTCCGTCTCCTCAAAGCCCTTTATCCTCGACTTCATCATGCTTTGTTCGGTCTTTGTTGGACCATAAAGTAGCTCCCCCGCATGTCTCCTAAGCTCCTCTGCGGAGACCCCTCTTGGCAGGACACGAAACCGCCCCACCGAAAAACCAAGTGAAAGCTCTGGATGAAAATCCATCATCTTCGACAGAAAGATCAATGCACCCTTATACCCGAACTTTTCCATCGTCCTGTGAAAAGAGAGATCCTCCAACAACACCAGCACTTCATCGCAGATGATCAGCACGACATCGTGTTTTTGGATGTACTCGCGAGCCTCTTGCCAAGAGCCCACCCATTCAATACGTTGTGGTGCCGCAGAGAGACTGCATTTTACAAGCTCACGTATCTCTTCTTCCTCTTCGATCACCAGTATGATTGGTTCATCCACCTGAATGGCTCCTCTCCTCTCAAATATGTTTAGAGAGAAGTATAGCCTCATTTTCCCCAAATGAGAAGTAGACTCCGCTCATTCTAAATGGAGAATTGCGCAAAACCCGCAAACAGTGTATCATTCGCCAAATGTAAAGAACCAACAACAAAAAAATAGTCTGACAGTTCAGAATGACACCTTTGTTTGGGCACGGTATCCGTCAACAACCTCCCCCTAAAGGGAGAGGCTTGAGAGAGTCTCTATGTTGACCAGCCTGAGCGAGAATACTCGAAAGGAGGATTTCAAACTACGTTAGGAGCGAATACATAGGCACCCCTGGATGCTTCTCCAGTCCTGGGCACTGCGGCATGTCGTTAAATGTTTTTTGGAGGTCGAAACTGTGCGACCTGCATCAAAACCGCTCCATAACATTGGCGAGGAGACCATGACTGGAGAACTCCCCAAAGGACGACTCCCAGAACGCGAGGTAACTCGATTGAAAAAAAATACCCAACAAGCCCAAAACAGAGTCCTTGTCCTCGACAAAAACAAACAGCCTCTGATGCCCTGCCATCCGGCCAGAGCTAGAGAACTCATGCGAAAAGGCCGTGCTGCTGTCTATCGCAGATTTCCCTTCACCATCATTCTCAAAGACCGTGAGGGTGGCCAGACACAGCCTGCCGCCCTCAAGTTCGATCCTGGCTCCAAAAAGACGGGGATTGCTGTCGTCGCAGACTTTCAACGTGGAAAACGTTGCATTTTCGCTGCTGAACTCGAGCATCGCGGAGAACAGATCAAAAAAGCGCTTGAAAAGCGAAGAAACATCCGTCGTTCCCGTAGAGGTCGAAAGACCCGCTACCGAAAAGCACGCTTCGAGAACCGACGAAGACCCCAGGGATGGTTGGCCCCCTCACTGCAAAGTCGAGTGGATAACATCGCGTCCTGGACACAGAAGTTTCGGGCATTGGTACCCATCTCAGGTCTTTCGGTTGAGAACGTCCGTTTTGATACACACAAGCTGGTCAATCCCGAAGTCGAAGGCATCGAATATCAACAGGGAACGCTCTTTGGTTACGAGGTCAAAGAGTATCTGCTCGATAAATGGGGCAGAAAGTGTGCATACTGTGGAAAACAGAATGTGCCTCTGCAGGTAGAACACATGACACCCAAAAGTAGGGGAGGCTCCAACAGGGTCGACAATCTGACATTGGCCTGTGAGAAGTGCAATCAAAAGAAGAGCAATCAAACAGCCGAAGAATTTGGGTTTCCGGAGCTTCGCCAAAAGGCCGACAAGCCCTTGAGGTCGGCAGCTGTCGTGAATTCGACTCGGCCTGCGATTCTTCGTAGACTCGAAAGCACAGGTCTTTTGGTGGAGACAGGCAGCGGCGGGCAGACGAAGTTCAACCGAAGCCAACAAGGATACGCGAAAGAACATTGGCTTGATGCAATGTGTATCGGTGATAGCGGAAGACAGGTTTTTGTAGAAACACAGCACGAAGTGTTGGAAATCAAAGCGATGGGAAGGGGCAGTCGGCAGATGTGTCGAGTTGATCGTTTTGGATTTCCGAGGACCGGAGCAAAAAAGAAGCAAAAGCGAGTGGGTGGGTTCCAGACAGGAGACATTGTAAAAGCGGTGGTGACGAAGGGAAAGAAGCAAGGAAGTTACGAAGGTAGAGTGGCAGTCCGAAGTAGCGGAAATTTCAACATCAAAGGGCGAAAACAAACGACACAAGGAATTGCAGCAAAATATTGTAAAACATTACAAAAAATAGATGGATACACTTACAACAGAAGGACGGGCGTTTCCTCCCCCCTCTGAAGAAGGGGGTCTCCACGCCTTAAGCGTACGAAAGGTTTTTATGCGATGACAGAGATCGCCAAAGCACTAGAGGGCATCAACATGTCCCAGGGCATCATCACCATGGGGTTGTTGATGTCTCGGATCATGGGAATGATCTTCCTCGCGCCTTTTTTGGGTGGCAAACTCGTGCCCAACCAGGTCAAGATCGGTGTTGGTGTGACCCTCTCATTGATCATCCAACCGGTCGTCCAAGCAACAGGTGGGATCGGCCCGATTCTCAATCCAACAGGGCCATCCTATCCATTCGCGATCGCGATCGTGGGTTACCTCGTCAAAGAGGTCTTCGTTGGGTTTGTGCTTGGATTCATCATCCACACGATCTGGCACGCCGCCGAGATGATCGGTCGTTTTGTCGATACAGCGAGGGGATCGGCGATGGGGACTGCGCTCGTTCCCACCATGAAGTCCTCTTCCTCGGTGTTTGGTAGCTTCTATTATCAACTGTTGATCTTGTTGTTTTTGTTGATGGATGGGCACCTGCTGTTCATCAACTTCTTCGTGCGGAGCTACGTCCACATCCCCATCTCTTCGATCCCTCGATTTGACACGGGGCTGTGGCCTTTTGTCGACATGATGATTCGGATCACAGCCGATCTCTTTACAACGGCGTTGGCGTTTAGCGCGCCTGTCATGATCGCGATCTTCATCACAGACGTCTGCATGGGCTTATTTAACAAGGTCGCACCTCAGATCAACGTGTTGTTTTTGATGATGCCCTTTAAGGCTGTCCTTGGTGTGCTCTTCTCGATGCTCGCCTTCTTTTTGTTTGTCCGCCAGAGTGAGTACTTGATGGCGCAAGCGCTCCACCACGTGTGGGAGGCGATCCGTCATCTGACCCCCTTCTGACGTCGGGTAGACACCCTATCAAGACCACCTCGCCTCTTCACTGTGCACAAAAAGAACCACGCAACACTTTTGCAGATGTGACGAACTTGTTATATTCGTTTGTGATTCGTAGGTCTCTCACAAGAGAAGGATGATACTGCCGAGATGTCCGGAGAAAAGACCGAAGAACCGACCGAACACAAGCTGAGGGAAGCCCGGAAAAAAGGCCAAATCGCCAAAAGCCAGGACATTACCTCAGCGGCTATCTTCTTGCTCGGTTTCTTCATCATCTACTTTACAGGAAGCACCATCTCCAACGAGTTGATGAACTTCATCAATATCTGCGTGACGGTAGCGACCACCACAAAAGAGATCGACAACGGCGCGATCTTTTACTTGATGCAAGCGGGCGTCAACACGATGTTTGTCTGCATTGCGCCTGTGTGTGCCGTTGCGTTTGTCGTCGCGATCTTTGCCAACTACGTACAGGTCGGCACGCTGATCACCTTTGAGCCGCTCAAACCACAGCTCAAAAAGCTCAACCCCATCGAAGGTCTGAAGGGGATGTTTAAGCTGCGTAAGCTGATCGAGCTGCTCAAATCCACGCTCAAGCTGCTCATCGTCTCCCTGATCGCCTACTTTGTCGTCAAAGACCGGGTCGTCAACATCATCCTCTCTATTCGCATGCCGATATGGCAGACGATTGGGCTCGTGTGGGACATGGTCTTCGNCCTCTCGATCCGCATCGGGGTCGTCTTTGGACTCATCGCAGCCGCCGACTGGACCTACCAAAAGTGGCAATACAAAAAAGACATGATGATGTCCAAAAAAGACATCAAAGACGAATACAAAAACCAGGAAGGTGACCCGATCATCAAGTCCAAACGTAAACAATTACACCAGGAGATGGCCATGAGTGAAAGTGCACAACAAACACGTAAAGCCGACGCTGTCATCGTCAACCCCGACCACATCGCTGTCGCAATTCAATACGATGAAGACACCATGGGTGCGCCCTCTGTCATCGCCAAAGGTGAGCGTCTCTGGGCCGAAAAGATCAAAGAGATCGCCAAGGAAGAAGGCATCCCCATCCTACGCAATGTCCCCCTCGCAGGAGCGCTCAACAAACTCGAAGTCGGTGAAGAGGTCCCAGAAGATCTTTACGATGCTGTCGCCGAGATCCTTCAATTTGTCTACCAGCTCGCCGAAGATCGTGGTGAGATCGAATAACCTCCCACACAAATCACCCTGCTCTCTCCACATCAACCCAGTCACAAACCGCCCCCCACCTTCGTCTCTTGAAGAGAAAAAAACAACGCAAACATCTCGCCCTCGCCCCGGCGACCTTCCTTTCATCAAGAGACAAGACAAAGCACACCCTCGTAAGAAGCAGCTTGACGATAGGGGATCGTATCTGTTATACAATTTGGACGTATTTCTCATGATACATATGAAGAAGAGTATATCTACCCAAAGTAGCAACCGTACTTGTGGGTGAAAATATAAAAGATACAACACTTTATGGCCACCATACCAAACCACTTTCAGGAGAACTCCCTATGATCGTTGGAAACATTGCAGGAAATCTCGTCAACAACGTCGTAAACAAAGCTTTCCCCGGCGCTGCAGGTCAGCTCATGGGTGGTGTCGCCAAAGGCGTCACATCCTTCTTGATGGGTGACCCCCTTGGCGCAATCCAAGGTGGATTGCAAGCATTCCAAGGACTCGCTGGCGGACTCAGCAACCTCACCACTCCTAGCCTCAACAATATGTACGGCGGTGGCGGATTCCCACAAATGCCCATGGCCAACCAAGGCTTTGGACTCGGTGTCGGACTCGGCATGCCCACTGTCAGCACCATGAACCCACAGCTCGCTCCTGCAGCTGGTGCGCTCGGCCAAATGGCTGGTCTTCGTCAACAAATGATGGGACTCGTCGCCAACAAAAACATGCCCCCTGAGCAAAAACAACTCATGATGATGGAAATGCAACAGCAAATGCAATCCATGCAACAGCTCCTCCAAATGATGTCCAACATCTCCAAAGCGCAACACCAAACTGCGATGAACACCATCCAACAGTTCCGCTAAGAGATCGTCCCATCGACACGAAAGAGCCCCTCTTCAGGGGCTTTTTTTTTCTCCCAACATGCCCAAACCAGAGTGGATACACCACAGATATGAGCGACCCTGGGTTTCTCACCAAACTCGAAACAGCCATTCAGGTCACAGCCCACCAAGCAGTGTGTGCCCTCTACGAGTTTGTCTTCGTCCTTTGGTCCTGTCCAGAACTCATCCCCCCGATGTACCGCCTGTGGGAACATTCTCTGCGTATCTCTCCTTACACGCTCTTCGAGCAAGAGCCTCCCACAACACCCTCTCCAGAAGTTGAAATGACCTACGGAGAGATCTTGCTCCCCACCGTCGACAAGCTCTTTCACAAACTCGCGCTCGGTCCAGATGATCACATCATCGATCTAGGCGCTGGACGAGGAAGGATCGTGATGCTCGCAGCAGCAAGAGGGCTCCCCGCGACAGGCGTTGAGCTGCTCCAAACACTCGTCGACATCGCGACACACGCAACAAAGGGCTATCTACCACTCGCACAATTCAAGCAGGGGGATATTTGTGACGCGGACCTCTCCGAGGCGACGCTCATCTGGTTCTCTGGGACGTGTTTTCTCAAAGAGACGCGTGCGACTATCGCACAGCGTGTGGTCTCGCAGTGCAAAGAAGGTACACACCTCATCTCCTCTTCATTGCCACTCGACCACCCACAACTCCCAGTCATCGAAGTATACAAAGGCTGGACGAGTTGGGGACGTTCTCCCCTCTACATCCAACAACTCCAACAACCCTCGGTGGAAACATCGCCCTCTTCTCCGACACTCTGACATTTGTGTCTGTCTGGAGCTGACACTTTGTCTATTTGTCCAACATACACGCATCCCCAAAGCCAAAGCGCGCCGTTGTTTGTGCGAGACTCCGATGAAAAAACTTGATCTGGTACGAGGTTTGCTTATTTTTTAAACGAAAGAAAAGCTCCACTTTTGCTTTTGCAACGAAACATTCATCCAAGCACACCGCGAGGTGTGAGAAAGACAAGAGAAGAGACTTCTCATGGCGAATATGATCTTTGGAAAATTCTTCTGGGTGTGGATTGTCACGTTCCTCATGAGCGCGAGCTATCTGAGCGCCCGAAGTGTCATCAATCTCAGCCAGCTCTGGCGACCTGCCGAAAAGATTTTTGCCAAAGGTGGGAACAGTCACTCCGCCAACGCACTGCGCAAAAAAAGGCACAACGTCGTGACAGGCGGCCATAACATCTTCGACCCCAATGGTGGTCTGGTCACACCCCCGACAAAGCCAGCCCCACGCGTCACAGAGAAGCCCAAACAACGCGAAGAACCTAAAAAAGCGCAAGAAGGTGGATGTCCACCACGTGATCCAGACAAAGAGATGAAGGAGTCACGTATCCGCGCCAAGCTCAAAGGGACAAGTTACGTCGACTCCGATCCCAGCATGAGCATGGCCGCTGTCATCGTACGCGTCAAAGTCAAAAAGAAGATGACGCGGATGCGCAAGGGCAAAAAACAAGTCTACTACAGACGACGCACCGAACGACGTGTCGAGATGTTCCGCCCAGGAGATAAGATGATGGGCGCCAAAGTTTGCGCAGTCGAGCGAAAGCGCATCATCATCTACAAAAGCGGAAAATTCGAGACGTTGACGATCTTCAAGAAGAAGAAAAACAAAAGAAAGAACTTGTTTTACGGCGCATTTGGACAACAAGGCCCCGAAGGCACAAAAGGTCCAGGTGAAGTCAAGATCAGGGCCGGAGACAAGTTCGTGATCAGCCGCAAGACCGTAAACAACTGGCTGGCCAACCCCATGCAGTACGCGATGAGCGCGCGCATCATGCCACAGCGAGGGCTTGATGGAGGTATCCGCATGATCTGGATCCGCAAGGGCTCACTCTACTCACAGCTCGGCCTCAAAAACGGTGACGTCGTCAAAATGGTCAATGGAAAGAAACTCTCGGCCTCATCAGCGCTCGGACTCTACTCCAAGCTCCCCTACGCCAAAAGCCTTCGCGTCAGCATCGTACGCAAAGGCGTCAAACGCACCCTCCTCTACAACATTAAATAATCCCCCTCTTCCCTCTCCATCACAAAACTACCGGCGATCCATCTTCTTGAGCGTGCGGAGAACAGCACGTGCGGTCAATTGACCGGACTTCGCGACCTGCACAACACCTGGTCCAGGACGCGTCCAGTGCCCGGCTAGCCAGAGGTTGGGGATCGGTGTGATGCGATCCAGGCGCTTGAGATTGCTCTGCTCTGGCGTAGAGGCCCAACCGTACCATGCGCCATCGGTGTTGCGTGTAAAGCGCTGGACTGTCGCAGATGTCGCCGCCTCTTCCCAAATGATATCTTTGCGGATATCTGGAATCAGTTGCTCAACACGGCTGATCATAGCCTCTTGCAAACGGGGCTTGTTCTCTTTCCAATACTCAGGGGATTTGTGGACTGCAGGCGCGATCCCGACGATCGAGCTCTTCCCTTCGGGCACAGTCTCGGGATCGTGAAGAGACTGAAAAGCAAGGTAGATCGGACCTTGCTTGTCAAACATCGTGTCCTCAATCATGTCCTTGTCAAAGCAATTGTCGAGGATACGAGAATCGACCTGTGGTACATACCAATGCAGCGCGTGGTGCTTGATCTCCTTCGACAGATCGCGATCGATCCCCAAAAAGAGCACACCACTCGACAAAGAAGGCTCCATCCCGCGTAACTCGTCCATGTACTCGTCAGGCACGTGCTCTTCACCAACAAGGTGCTCCATCGTGCCGAGAACCGCAGCGTTAGAGACGACAGCCTTACAAGGAACACGCCACTGTTGCCCTTTTTTATTGCGGACGTGGACGGCTTGTGCGATCCCGTCCTTCATCTCTACATCGAAGACCTCTGTGCGTGTGTGGACATGTCCACCTAATTCCTGAATACGATCGCCAAAGGCATCCGAGAGCGCCTGGAAACTTCCCTTTGGATAGTATCCACCACCGAGCTGGTTCTCCCGAAAGAGTGTACAACCATTGATCGCGCCGATCTGTGTGGAAGGGAGCCCGATATTTCCGAGGGGTGCACAAAATGGAATCCGGGCGGCGTCGTTTTGTGTGTAGTGATCGAGAAACTCACGATAGGTTTTTCCGCCCCACTGACCATAATGCTCGGGACCAAAGTTGCGGATCACATGTACCATCTCTGCGAGCTTGTCGATATCGTTCGGGAAGACATCGCGAAGCGCGTCGAGAAACTTCTCCGTGTCACACCAGATCGGGACTTCAAACTCAGAGGTCACGACGACGTCCATAGGATCGGCACGATAAAACGTTACGCGTTCCCACATATCGAGGTCTTCGAGGACTCTGCGAAACATCCCACCTTCATGACAGCTTCCGATAGCGTGTACAGCAGCGTCAAAGGTAAACCCTTTGCGATAAAACGATGTACAACAACCACCCAAACGCCTGTGGTGTTCGAACAATGCAACAGAACGACCAGACTTCGCGATATATGCCGCGGCCGTCAGACCTCCTATACCACCGCCGATGACAACGACATCGACACCTTCTTCCAACATATTCTTTACCTCTTTCTCGAAGACATACCGTCATTTTCAATGCGGGAATATGTCCCACTCCTCCCCTCTCGTCAAGTCACACACAGAACAGAGCGGACTCAGAAAAAACAAAAGACCCTCAAATTTTTGAAGCATTTTTACAAAGACAAGACACATCTGACACACAATGGGCGTAAAAAGCATATGAAAAACGAAGAGATAAAATTCACATCAAACGGGGCACCATTCTTGCTTTTACAATAAAAAAAGAAAGATTTGCACAACATGTTTTTCCGAACAGGCATGATACGGCCTCGGGTGAGACCAGGAAGGTCTCTCGTCTGCGACCGAGGCCATCTCTTTGAATATTGCATGGATAATGAGGAAGCCCATGAGACACAAACACACAAAACACGTTTGGATCACGCTGATTTCCTTTTTGAGTCTTGCGTTGTTGACAGCTTGTACTGTCGCGGGACCAGAAATCAATGAGCCCCAGCCAGGCCAGACCGAGTTTACAACAGAAGACCCCAACGGTGGCAGTAATAACTACGGCCCAACCTCTGACGACGGAGCCCGCGCTGGTGGACAAGGCACCACCGAAGCCGCCCCCAGCGCCAACAGCGACACCTCTAGCAAAGCCCCAGGCGCTCCCTCTGGGCGAACAGGTACAGTCGAAGAAGCTGACCTCTACCGCGTCAGTGGAAACCTCCTCTTCTACCTCAACACCTACAAAGGGCTGACAGTCTTCGACGTCTCCGACCGCAAAAAGCCCAAAAAGATCTCGGGATTGCCTGTCTACGGTTATCCGATTGAGATGTTCATCGAAAAGAACATGGTGTACGCGCTCGTACGTGACGCACTGTACCTGAGCAAAGTCAACGGCAAATTCGAATTCCAACGCCGTCACACTTCTCAACTCGTCAGCATCGACATCTCACGCCCCTCCCAACCTCGCGTCCTCCAACGACTCGATATCAAAGGACAGCTGCGCGAAGGTGTCTCTCGCAAGATCGACAACACTGTCTACGTCGTCTCCTACGTCTCGCGTTACTACTGGTGGGGATGGAACTACAATCGCAAACAGCAAGAAGAGCAGGCGACTGTATACTCCTTCAACGTAGCCAATCCACGTAGCATCCAGAAGGTCCAAAGCATCGACCTGATCAAGGATCGCCCTCAAAACACACAAAACAACCCCACGACCACAGGGAACAGCCGCGAGTACTACTCCTTCTCAGGGATCACCATCTCCGCGACCTCCAACACCCTCCTCGTCGGAGAAAACTGGTATCACTATAAATACACAAACAACACAGGCAGTTGCTCAAGCAGCGAAAATAGCAGCTACACCAAACTCAGTGTTATCGATATCAGTGACCCCAAAGGCACCATTCGCGTCCACACACGCTTCAAGGTCCGTGGCCGCTTGACGGATCAATTCAAGCACACTTACATCTTCGATGAAAAAACCAAAAAAGGCACATACCTCGGGATCTTCCAACGCAACGAGTGGAACCGCGAAAACTGCGACTCACAACGCGTCGTGAAGAACACCCTCCTCTCCGTCGACATCACACGAGGAGATAACCCCGTCGTGCTCGATGAGCTCGTCTTCGGGAAACCCAACGAGACCGTACGCGGTAGCCTCTTTGACCCCGACCGCAAAGTCGTCTACGCGATCACTGCGGTACAACGTGACCCCTTCTACGCGATCAGCTTTGCTGACCTGAGCAACCTCAAAATCAAAAGCGAAATTGATGGACTCAGCGGAGACATCAACCTCTTCCGCTTCTTGAAGAACCGCCAATTCTTGCTCGCGGTCGGACGTGACAACTCCAACGAATGTACCGGCTTTGACAACGACGCAAGCGGGTGGCGTTCCACCAAGCTCGCGGTCAGCTTGATCGACGTCCGTGACCTCAGTAAATCACGACTCGTTCAACGCAAGTGTGTCCTCGTCAAAAACGCCTCCTGGACCTCCTCCCAGATCAACTGGAATCTCGACCAGGCACACAAAATGATCGGTCTTCACCACGAAGGCGACACCACACTCCTGACTGTCCCCGTCGACTACTACAGCAAGTCCGACTCCAGCAATGGCTGGTGGTGGTGGTACGAGCGCAAAAGCGCCATCGGTATCATGAAATGGGACCTCACCAAGTACGACGACACCAAGAGTGAAAAAGAACAAAACGTGATGGAGAACATCGCGACCGTTATCCACCCCAAAGGTTCGGTCAAGCGTACAGTCATCACCAAAATCAACAACCAACGCACTGTCATCAATATGTCCACGACACACCTCTCACTCGTGGATCTTCAGGACCTCAGCAAGCCCAGCCTGTTGTCCACTTATGACATCGCTCCCTATGTCGGTACAGTCTACCGCTTTGGAAATTACATCGTCGAACAGAGCAACCTCGGTCGCAGCTACCAAGATTACAACGAGTTCCGCGTCAAGAAACTCGGCAGCGGAGACCTGAACGACGCTCCTATCGTCAAAACCATCAAAATGGGTCGTATCCGCAACGTCATCCGGTGGAAAAACTACCTCGTGATCTTCAGCTACCCCTATGACAAAACGAAGAGCGACAAGTACAAGCGCCCTTACTTCGACTACTCCAAAAGCGTCGTACGTGTATATGACTTTACAAACGCGGCCAACCCCGTGCCCCGTGGAAGCATCACGCTGCCTATCGCGTTCTACCCCTACTACTACTTCTACTGTGGGACCTTCGATATGGCCTATCGCTTTGGTTACTACGGTTACAGAAACAATAGCTGGGTGAGCACAGACAGAGGTCTCGCGCTCCTCAACAACCGCAACGGCGTGCAGCGACTCTCCTTCCTCGACTTGAGCAACGGCAACAAGCCCGCGTTTAACGAAGTGACGCTGCCAGACCCACGCAAATACAACAACAACCAGATCACGGGGCGTGGTTACTACAACCTCGTGTCTCTCGACGGTTCACAGTTCTACCTGACCTTCAACACCTTCCACAAGCAGGTGAAGAGACAAGATCGCACATACTACCAATACCGCTACTACGCGCAGCCTTGGACCTTCGCCAATGGTAAGTGGAGCAATGGTAAAGAGATCAACATCCCCGGTCACCTGATCAGGGTCTTCCGCCAAAACAACAAGGTGAACTTCCTGACACAGGACTCTTACTACGTCCAACATCAGGTCCCACAGGGCAACGGCAGCTCCTACACACGCTACCAGCAGATCTTCCGCCTCTACCTCTTGCAAGAGTATGGAAAAGGCCTCGCTGTCCTGCGTGACTTCCACAGCTTCGTGAGCTGGTCACTGCGTGACCTCCTCGTCGACAACGGACGCATCTACCTCAACGCACAACGCGACTGGTACTGGATGCAAAACAACGGGCAAGACTGGAGTGATCAGAGCGACCACTTGATGATCTTCGACGTCTCCAAAGGCAAACTCGACAAGAAGTTCTCCAAGGCGACACGTACACAAGGTGTCCAGTTTGTCGGTCTGAAAGGAACCAAACTCTTGCTCAACCTGCCCAGCGAAGGTCTCCTCGTCGCAGACGTCGCGAGCATCGACGCCCCACAAGCGCTGCACTTCCAGCGTACACTCGGCTGGTCCACCAATATCGAGTTCTCAGGTGATCTCGCGCTCGTCGCTGCAGGACACTTCGGCATCTACCAGCTCGATCTCAACAAAGTGACCATCCCCGTCGAGCAATAATCCCCTCCTCTCCTCTCTGCTTCTGACACCCTCATCGACAATCCCACGACACGATATCTCCCGGTGAAAAATACCTCATATGAGGTTGTTGTTTCCCCTGGAAAAAGAGCTTGTTGATCGAAGAAAAACCCACTGAAAATGATTGTATGGGTGAGTCTTTGTACACATCCCAAACGTGCACCCACGAACGTGGTGTCCCGGAGTCCTTCCCCATCGTCGCAAAGAAACTACCAGAGGGGTGAAAAACAACGCCCAAAACAGGCGACTGCACAGGAAGTTGATAGGTCTTCGAAGTGCGCCCAAGTGGCTCCCCACGCTCATCGAGACGCATATCCCACAAACGAACGCTCTGATCGAGTGACCCAGACAGCATCCACTGACCATCTGTGCGAAACGACAGCGATAAGATCATCTCCTTGTGTCCGCCAAGAGAGCGCAAGTACGTTCCCTTGGGCAACCCATCCTGGTCAAATGAGACATCCCACAGTCGGATGTAGGACTCCCTGTTTCCTGACGCCAACCAACGACCTCTCGGATCAAACGCCATCGTGATGGGTTCTTCCTTAGAGAGCCGCAACGTCTTCATCAAAGCTCCCTTTGGGACACCGACAGGATCGGCCCGAAGATCCCATAAATGGATCGCACGATCTTCAGAGATCGACGCCAACATCCACCCGTTAGGCGAAAAATGCATCTCACTGAACGGAAAACGTGGTTGGGCGTTGGAGATGTTCTTGAACAGCTTCACCTCGACGTTCCCCTGTCCATTGAGGCTGATCCCCCACACACGGATCGATTCTCGATCAGAAGACACAAGCAAACGACCATCAGGCGAAAACACCAAGCCTGTTAGATACACAGCGTCATGAGCACGCCACGAGTACAGAATCTTTTGTGTCTCCAAAGACACGAGCGAGATCAAGCCGCTGTATACGCGCCCCACAGCCGCAATAGGAAGTGTCGGATGAAGCGCATAGTCCGCTGCCACAGAGACCATCACCCCAGGTCTCCCCAGCGTCCCCTTCGTCGAATACAGCCAACGCTCCAATGTTCCGAGCTTGTTCGCAGTGTATATCCATCGACGTGTTGGGTGAAAGACCACATCGAGCATGCTAAACGATGTACCAAATGAAGAGATCTTCTTGAGCGCATACGTCGGTGTCTGTTCAAACGACCATATCTGCAGCGTCGTATCCACGACAGCAGCGATCAACGAACCTGACGGATGTATGACCACTCGATTCGCTCCGGTCACAGCCCCAGTCAACAAACGCAACTGTGCGACGTCATACACACCCATGTCACCAGAGGCGAACACGATCAACGCCAGATGCCCTTTGGGAAACAACTCCATCGTCCGGATCGCAGATTGCGTCTGCGTTTGTTTATGAAGGGAGAGACCATCGTCACTACAATTCCAGGTGATCAGGTTCCGATCAGCGTCCGCGGAGAGCAAGTACGACGAATCCGCCGAAAATGCTATGTGTAGCAGCTCCGCCTTATGCTCGGTGTATGCCTTAAGAGGCTTGAGCCCGATCAAACCGTCATCACCTTCGATGACACTCCACACGTCCAACGATCGACGCTCCGTCCCGGCCACCAACATCTTACCGTCAGGCCGAAAGGACAAATGTTTGATCGCTGAGATGGTCTTCCACAAGACACCCCCACGACGACGTAGAGTGACCTTTCCAGGAGAGCGCTCTATCGACCAAAGGATGATCTTTCCATTCTCCAGACCGAGCGCGATCCACCTGCCATTAGGATGCACAGCCACTGCGGGAAATGTACGTACGGTCTCAAACTCGACGTCTCGCTGGGCATCGAGCAACTCTCCACTCTCCGACCACAAGAACAGACCACCATAGTTGTCAAAAGACAACAGCCCATTCGTGTTCAGGCCGTATTGGAGGCGAATCCAGCCCGCTGGATGAGCAAATAACCCCTCGCTCTGTTGGGCGCAAAAGCAGCGTTGTTTGTTGGCTTCGTCGCAGGTGTAGAGAGGTCGTTCAGGATCGGCTTCAGGAAGCGCTCCTCCATCCTCCCTGCGCGGTTCCTGTTGTCCTTCGATGGAGCGAAGTACACAAGTCTGCGCCTCACACTGCTCGCCTTCTCGACAATCAGCCGCGCGCTGGCAAGCTTTGGGGCCAAGGGTGATGACCTGCTGACATTGGCAGCCAACAACCATCCCGACACACATCACGACGCACACAAAGAACAGAGATCTCCAACCCATCCGATAACCTTTTCGCAAAAGACACAACAACATAAGCCTGCCCAAAAGGGTAATCGTCCCCAACCAAGATGTCCACAGGCACCAACCCTCATGCCATGAAAAAAGATGGTTTTTGGTGATACGATCCTCGGATATCTGACACATACTCTACAAAGTGCGTACAGCTCAGCGTTGTTCGCTTGGAATCATTACCTTTTTGTGTACTTCGATCTTGGAACGCTATTTGCTTTGAAAAAAAGATTGAATCGTGGTCCAAAAGTGCAGATATTGGTGACTGCACTCTTTTGAAGAACTTTGATGGAATGAAGTGGCGTAATGAAAGTCTTACAAACAACAATCTTTTGGGTCCTCGCGTTGTTGCTCGCGCCTGTGTTGTCAGGCTGTTTTGCGATGAACAGCGCTCCCACAGAGAGCGGCTCCCGGGACTTCATCGCACCCTCCTACCCAAAGGGTCAGGACTCATTCACAACAACTGAGACCACGACACAATCGGACACATCTCAACAAGAACAACCGACTTCAGGACAAGAGCCAGGCAGAGTGGACAGTGCGCCCAATCGAGACGGTCTGCTTGAGAAGCAAAATACCGAGAACAACTCACCTCCAAGCAGTAACTTTTACGATACACTCGAAGAAGCTGACCTCTACCGTGTTGTGGGTCAAACATTGTACATGCTCAACACGTACAAGGGATTCATGGTCTACGACCTGTCCAACCCCAGCGCGCTCAAAAAAGAAGCCACCCTCCCTGTCTTTGGTGTGCCTGTTGAAATGTTTATCGAGGGACAGCACGCGTTTGTCCTCGTGCGTGATGCGCTTCGCCTTGAGAAAAACAATGGCACTCTCTCCTTCCAGAGAAAGAATGTCTCGCAACTCGTCGTTCTCGATTTGAGTCACAGTCACGCCCCCAAAGTCTTGCAGCGCATCGACATACAAGGTCAGCTTCGCGCAGGTGTCTCCAGAAAATCCAAGACACACCTGCACATTGTCGCTCATATCACCAACAGTTACCAACAAGCCTGGCCTCGTCAACAAGGCACAGCGCAAGAGCGCGTCACGCTTTACACATTCGATATCAAGACACCGACCAACCCCAAACAACAACAAGTGCTCCAGTTACTCGAACAAGCCAGGGTTGACGATGCAGACACTGGCGAAACACCCATTCTGGAAGGCGTTGTCCTCTCCACCTCACAAAATCATCTGTTGATCGGCGAAAGGTGGAGTCTCGCACGGAAAAACAACGACGCAACGTGGTCCTGTCAATGGCGTAGTAAGCAACAACGAACGTACGTCAACGTCGTCTCACTCGGAAGTGATAGCGCCCTCCCCTCTCTACAAGGACGTTTTCGCATCGAAGGCGACATCAACGACCAATTCAAACAGACCTTGTACAAAGACGGTACCAACCAACTCTTTTACCTCGGTATCACACAACAAAAGAGTTGGAACGTCGCGAGTTGTGCGTTCACAAGTACACAAAACAACAACTTTGTCTCTTACAGCGTCAGCGCGCAGAGCGCGAGCACACTGCTAAAAAGCCAACCCTTCACGACGTCAGGTGAGACCATCCAGGCGAGCTTGTTTGACAAAGACGCCAAACGCGCCTTCATCAGCACGACAAACACAACCTCTGGTTCGTTGTACGTCATCGACTGGTCCGATCCTGCAGCACCAAGTACGGAGGCTGTCGAAGAGGCCTTTCCACTCAGCGCCAAGGTGATCAACAAGGTCTCCGAAAACCGCCTCTTGCTCGTGGGTGAGTCCTATTCAGAGCTTTGCAACAAGTCGAGCAGCAGTCACGTCTCAGGAACAGCAGCAGGGCTCATCTTGCTCGACTTGAGCAAAGACAACTTTCTGCAATCGTTGAGCGAGCGATGTGCAACAGCCGCAGGCTCGCTGGACGCGAGCAGAAACGTCTCGTTGAGTAAAGTCGATCTGGATCAGGCGCACAAATCGATCAGCATCCACCAAGACGGCGCAGCACACTACATCACGCTGCCCATTGAGTACCAACAAGCCCAAGACAACTACACAGAATATCGTACCGCCGTAAGCCTGTTCCGCTGGAAAGAGACACAAGCTGGTGGCAGCGCACCTTCGCCACTACAACAAGTCAGCGTCCTCGAACACCCGAGAGGCACAGTCAAACGCACGGCGTTGTTTTACCTGCCAACAGACGAAGCACAAGGGGCAAAAAGACGCCATATTCTGACCATCTCAGACACACATCTGTCTTTATTCGATGTACAAGATGACACAGCGCCAACGCGACGCTCTTCTATTGAGATCGCGCCTTTTATCGGGGCACTTTACCGCTTTGGTGGCTACCTCGTCGAGCAAGCACACTTAGGCGAAGGTTATGAAAAGTTCAACGAGTTTCGCGTACGTAAAGTCAGCAGTGGTGATATCGCTGACAACGAAGTGCTCGCATCTTTTCGCGTGGGTGCGTTGGAGCAAGTGCTTCGCTTCCAAAACAAACTCGTCCTCTTTCACAAGCTCGCAGACGATGCAAGTCGTCACGAAGTGCAGGTGTACGACCTCTCGAACCCACAAAAGCCCCAAAAACAGACATCTCTGGAGTTAACGTACAACTTCTCGGCGACGTATCGCTTTTACTGTGGTTCGTTTGAGCAGAGTTATCTCATCGACCAAGAAGGCGCACAAATTGGACGTCAGTGGGTGCCTACAAAAGAAGGACTCGTGGCGTTGATCAAGGACACAGACGCACGTTTTCGTCTGTTGTTTTTGGACCTTCGAAATGACACCCCATCCATTCGGACAAGAGGGCTTAAGGAGGACGAGGAATACCTCTACCTGATCCGCACCACGGAGGGGCGCTTCTTTTTGGTCAGTCGCGTCAAGCTCAGCACAAAGACAAGGGAAAAAGAAGTCACAACCACTTACAAGTACTATGCGCAGCTGTGGGTCTTTCAGGAAAGCAAGTGGGACAACGGCACAAAGGTCAATCTCCCAGGTAGACTGATCCAAGCACATATCATCGGCCAAGAGTACAGACTGTTGACCTACGATCATTTCGCTTACAGCGACAACGTTAGAGATGTCCTACGTATGCACTTGCTCTCCTGGAAACAACAGGAAGAAAAAGCTGCAATTGTCGCGACGACTTCGTTTGGTGGTTATGGCTTGCAAGATATCTTGCTGCAAGGACAACGACTGTATATCAACGCACATCAACGCGAAAACAACACCTCGACCAACCACTTGATGATTGTGGATCTCGTAGATGATCGATTTGCCCGACGGTACGAAGGTGATATGGGCACGGAGAATACGCGCATTGTCGGCGTATACCAATCCAAATTGTTTTTTGATGTCGCCCAAGAAGGCATCCTCGTTGTCGATGTACAAACCCCAAATATCCCAAAAGGCTTGCACTTTCAACGCACACCTGGTTGGACAAAGCACATCAGCTTTTATGGAAAATACGCCTTCCTCTCAGCGGGACACTTTGGCATCTACACCCTCGACCTCGAGACCTCTACTTTCTAGTCTTTCCCACACATTCCCCTGCCAGAAGTACAAAAACGTTGGATGAACACTTGCATCCTCACACAAAAAACAGATAATCTGTTTCGCATTTCAAAGAATGCATGTCACGTTTGAACACAACACCCTTGTAGGATGTCGTGGTGTATTTTTTGGAGACAATGAATCTCTTGTACTCATAGAAACAACACTTCACCCCCACGATCCCACGTTCGATAGAGGAGCCTTTACATGGAAGCCTTGACGACCTTTTTGTCCCAATGGTTTAACTTGCCCAAATCCTACGCACCATTTGTAGATTGGGGTGTTCGCGCAGCGATAGTCCTGCTTATTTTCATCATCGTCGCCTTCCTCGCACGCCGCAAGCGCATCGAGCGCATCATCGAATGGCTTGACGAAAAAGTGGGTGTCATCGAGTTGACTCCTGCGGATCGGAGCTTCTTCTCCTCTGTCATCCGTGGCGCCTTCTGGCTCGCTGGTTGGTTTGCGATCTTCTACACACTCAAACTCACTGCAGTCCTCGCGACAGTTGGTCTCTCCGCTGGTGTTTTGACGACCGTCGCAGCCATCGCCAACAAAGAGTTGATCGGTAATGTCTTTGGTGGCCTCGTGATCCAAGCACGCCGTCAAGTCGCTCCTGGCGATGTGATCAAAATCCTCGACATCACAGGAACACTCCACACCATCGGCCTGACCTCATGTGAAGTCGTGACCTTCGAAGGTGTCCCCCACCATATCCCCAACGCCAAGATGCTCAACGAAGTCCTGACCAATTATTCACAAGCGGGCTTCCGACGTGCAACCATCGACTTTTGCTACGATCCTGATGAGTCTTATCCAGAAGATCTGGAAGCTGTTATCGAAGAACTGATCGCAGAGACAGAAGGTCTGGCAGAAGGCAAAACGTCTGGCTTCGTGTACGGTGCGCTGACGGAGAAGGGACAAAACGTCTCCATCAACCTCTACTTCTCGCCAGACAACTGGTACAAAAATGCCTCCAATGCACGCCGTATCTTCCTCGAAAAACTCGATGAGAGCGACGTACAAATTGGTGTCCCCCAGATCCTCACGCTGCAAGTTGAGGAGCCAGAAGACGAGAAAAAAACCAAGAAGAAAAAGTAACCCATTCCCCCCCTCCCTTCCTCTCTCGACCCCCTGTAAGAGACTTGCGAAATCAACTCCATGTATGCTAGGCTGACTCGGATTTCTGGAGCACCCAAACAGCACTCCAAAGGTCGCGAACTGTTTGGACCCTTCGAAAGGGTCTCAGCAAAAAGGAAAGAGCATGCATCGTTTTTGTCATTGGATTCTTGTTGGATTCTTACTGTGCACTTCACCGACGTATCTCTCGGCACAGTCGCTATCTCTGTTTATCCAACCTCCATCCAACACAAAAAAGGACACCCAAGCCCAACTCTGGGTAGAAGGTGTGGTCTCTGACACCCTCCGCAAAAGGATGGGACAGCTCTCCAACAAACTCGGCGAAATACCTGCCGCAAAACAAGCACAGCAACGCCAAGCGATGCTCGCGTTTAAGATCGGCAAGAAGGCCTTCGAAGAGCTCAACCCCGACCTCTCCTTTCGCAAATTTCAACAAACTCTGCGTCTCTTCCGGCAGATCGCTCCTTACGCAAACCAAATCGAGACGTTGTGTCGTGCGCTCCTCTATATCGGCGTAGGACATCTGCTCAATGGACAGCAAGCGAATGGACAAAAATCGTTTGAAGAGGCCCTCAGTTACTGCCCCAATATGACCCTCTCAGGGATCACGACAGAGAACGACAAGCTGCAGATCTTTCGCGCCGCACAGTCCACCATGAGAAGAACGCCAAGAGGACGACTCAAGTTCACCGCCAACATCCCCGCGAATGTGTTTATAGACGGTCGTTACCGCGGTCAAACCCCACTCACCTTGAGCCTGCGCAAAGGCAACCACATCGTGAGCATTCGACGCGCCGGGTATGTCCGCTGGGGCAAAATACTCAACGTCACACAAGCCACAACGCAGACACTCAACGCAAAGCTCAAAAAAGTCAGCACATTCCAAAAATGGCTCGCGCTCGGAACGTCTGCAACACGTCACGTAAGAAAGACTGACAACGTCCACAGCAGCGTGAGCGCGTTCGCAAAGTGGGCCTCTTCTTCCACACTGATGTTGCTCCATGTTTCAACCCTACAGGACGACGTTATCGTCCACGCAGCGTTGTACGACATGCGCAAAAAGAAACAGCTCGCAGCAGGTGGCGCACGTGTCGAACAAGGCACAGGCGCTGTGGGACTCCGCTCCATGGTCAAGCAATTGCTGGCAGGGCAAGATCCTGCTATCGGCACGTGGAACCCCGGCCTCGCAGCACCGAGCATCTCTGGCTCGGGCCCCAATGTCGGTCTTATCGTGGGGGTCGCCGCAGGCGCTGTCGTCGTCATTGGTGGCGTCACCGCCGCCATCATGCTCGCATCCCCACCCACTTGCCCAAGCGGTGCATGTGCACAAATCAAACTGATCCCCTGAACCATATTGAGGCGACTTCATGGTACGTTGGTTTTTTATGTGTCTCTTTTTGCTCAGCTTGTTTGCCTGTGGTGGAGGTGTCCCCTCTCCACAAGTCCGCTTGCAAGCGCTCGATCTGGAGAAGGTTACATTTGCTGACTTCGTCGTGTTTTCAAGCAAGTTGACCTGCGCCCAAATCTCACAAGAGAACTACCTCTCCGAATCACCGAACACAAAAAATGCACGACTCTTCTGCCAACCCATTAAAGTTGCGGACAAAACTCTGTGGCTCAAAGATCTCCCCGTCGGAAACGACCTCGTGGTCTTTGTCGTCGGCATCACGCTAGAGAACAACCAGAAAAAGATCGTCGCGACAGGCTGTGTTGATCGCGTCCAGTTCGCAGAAGGTCAGCTCGCGAGTCTCGACATCAAAATGCTTGACGTCACCCCCACCCCCGCAACAAATGGTTGTCCATCTGGCTCTTAGGACTCATATTGTCTCCTGAAGCGCAGACAAGCAGCTCCGCCTGTCTGCTCATAGACATAGGAGAGCAACACCATGTCCACACAATTATCCACCTGGCAACGTGCCTGGCAAAGATATACAGATTTTTTCGAAGGACTCCTCCCCACACCCTCAGATATCGCAGATGGTGAGTCACAAGGCAGCACCGAAATGGGTCTTGTGCGTATCCCCGCGTTACTCCTCTACACACCACTCTACTACTTGCTTTTTTGGAGCCTTTTCTTGTTCGTCTTCCCCTTTATGCTTATCGCAGAAGCCCTGTGAATGTTCCCCCCAACCCCTTACATCAGCTCACCCCTGTAGACATCCGACGCTCTACCCAACGAGGGGTGGATAGAGTGGACTGCGGATCTTTTTACGAAGCGAGAGGTGTTTGGGTCCAAGGACAAAGCGCACAAATCGCTTCATCTCTTCATCCTCTAGCATCGCCCTCCTCAGCTCCCCTCCTGTAGACGATCGCTTCAGCATATCCTGCAACGCAGGTTCGAGAGAGTGACTGGTCAAGAGCCCCATCTGCACAGTCGCTCGAAAAACAGCCGCACGCCACTCATCAGGCGTTGGTAGCAGGCTCCTCTCTTGGAGCGAGCACAAGGAGAGCATGGTTTGCCAGACTTCATCAGCGACACCCGCCGGGCAGGAGGCATACTGGCGCAAAGCCTCAATGATTTCGTAGATTTGATCTCCAAGCGCGAAGTGAGCCCAAAGGGATGGCATCGACGCCGCGAGCATTTTCCCCAACCGATATCGTAGCTCACGTGAGGACAGATTCGTCCACGCTGGCTCCGAGACCAAAAAAGTCGGGGTCTCAAGGTCAGCCCAACACCAATCGTCTAGCGCCTCTTGTGTCCCCCACAAACGAACGTGTGTAAGATCCATCAATGGGACATCTTCGGCGAATAAGGTGGAGAGTAGACCATCTTCCTCAAGCGCTTTGGCATCTTCTGGGGGAGTCGGCACAGACAGGGCTGGCAACCAACGCTTTTTCTTTTGCGCGAAACGCTTGAGCAGCTTTGAAAACTTCTCACATGCAGGTCCAAAATCAAACACCCACTGCCGCTCGATAGGTGCCAACACGTACCCTGGCCAAAAAGTTTGGGGGCTGGGCGGTGGCAACATAAACGGTAGAGACTCCCCCAGCTCATGCAAGAGAGAGGCGATCAAGGCGACACCGTTGCTCTCTCCCGAAGCCTTCCAGAGGATTGACAGACGAAGGTACGCGTCTGTGTGGTCCACATCCGCGAGCAACGTCCTGATCCACAAAGCGCTCTCTTCCTCAGGCGACTGAGCGAGGCGAGCAGCGGCGTCGAGTAAGACAGGCTCCTCCCCCAACCGATGGAGTCCAGTCACATACGTCGCCATGGCCATATTGGGACGCAACAACTTGTGCTCAAACAACTGCGCAAGTTCACACAGATCAGAGCGCATCTGCTCGTGTTCCCCTCTCTCGTAGGCCAGATCGATCTCCTTACACAGAGAAGCGACGCGCTCGATATGACTGACGTGTAAGACCCCACTTTGCTCTACAGGAACTTCATCCCCTTCGACTAGACGCGCCATCAAACGGCGAAGATAGACAAGCTCGGCTTCGGGGAGACGTTCGTGTTCATCAAGGAGCTTTTGTGTGAAGGCTTTCGCACGTTTGGGTTCGCCACGCTGCAAGTAAATACGACTGAGTGCGCGCAGCGGTTCCAACAGCGAGCGGTTGTGCAGATGTGCGTTCAGCCAGGGTTGCAAGGCATCATCACTAAAGCCCTGTCGCTCGAAGCTGCTGGCCATACCTGTGTAAAGGGACGCAAGCCTCTCGCTCATATTCCCATCGTGTGGGACTGCATCGATCTCCCGCTGCAAGAGCTCTCGTACAAGCTCCTCCTTGCCCCGCTCAAGCGCCCACTCTCTCAACACGACATGGATATTGGCTTGCTCTGGAGCGAGCTGATATGCCCTGTGAAGGTGCATAAAAGCCAGATCGTTTTGTTGCAGATGCTCTCTCTCGATCAGCGCGACCCGCGTATAGATGTGCGAAGCTTCACGTCGATCTACCGCGCGACCTGGTTGCTGAAGCAGAAGCTCACAAAGCTCCTGGTATGCCCCTACATCTTCGAGTGTGCGTTCGAGTAATTCGAGAATGGAGCGCTCTTCAGGCGCAAAGATCTGGGCAAGGCGATAAAAAGAGAGCGCTTGGTGGGGATCGTGAAGTTGTCGGTACCAAAGATCGCCAAGCTGGACATAAAGAGTCGGCAAGTGACCGGAGAATGTGGGATCCACTTCGAGCAATTGAATACGCTGGTACATCGCCTGTGCAGCGATCCCCCAGGCTTGGTGAAGGCTCGCGAGATCTTCGATTTGGTGAAGCAATGCCTGAGAAGGGAGTGAGGTCGAGAGGAGCAGATTTAACTCACTGCTCGCTTCGTGAGAACGTTGCAGTGCAAACAGCAAACGCGCGCGCAGTAAACAAAGCTGACGCTGGTACTCGATCGGCAACTCATCGAAGCGGTAGATTTGAAGAAAAGAAGAGATCTGCTCGTGTGCAGCAGGGTATTCGAGCATCCTCTGTAAGAGCCTTAAACCTTCGGATGCTGTCGCGGGAACGTCCAAGACGGCCTTCAAGGATTCCAACGCGACATCGTACATTTGAAGCGGCGAGATCGCGATTTGAACGATCTCAAGGTGGATTTGCGTGTGCTCCTCTGGTAGCTCCAGGTACATCTGAAGGCTCTGTAAAACCTGGAGCAATGCTTCATATCGACGCATCTTCCGGAGCAATTGGGCCAGAGGACGTAAGATCCCCAACGAACCGGGTAACAAGTGACGCGCTTGTTCATAAGCATGAATGGCTTCGAGGGGTTGGCGAAGTCGACGTTCGTAAAGCTCGGCAAGTTGTTGCCATAGATTGGCGCGTGTTGCCTGCAACTTTTCAAGCTCGATCTCTCGACGCAACAGTTGACTCACCAACACATCATCTTGTTCCTGACTTGCGAACTGACGCCATTGTCGTATCACATCGATATGATTCGGATACTGCTCTGCGAGTCTCTCGTAGATCCCCACCGCCCTCTCTCGACTCTCAAGCGACTCCGAGAAGCAGCGCGCGACTTGTAAGCGAAAACTGACTGGACCATGACCTTCCAATGACAGGCGTTCCAAAATACCGAACACAACATGTCCACGAGGCATTGGCAGAGCGAGCCTCAAACAACCTTGTAAGATCTCAACGTCATCGGGTTCAAAGGTCAAGGCCATCAAACAAAAACGGAGCGCTTGATCGAGTTCTTGCAGCTCTTCTTCGTGTAACACGAGCCACTTACGCAGGAGTGTACGTCGCTGAAGTGGGTCATCACACGCGTAAAGATGCAGACGGTATACCCACAAAAGCAGCTTCCACTGATGTCGGCGCTGCAATGTCTCGCAGACCAGATCGAAACGATAGGGATCGTGGGGGACACGCAAAAAAGCCTGCAAAAAGAACGGAAGCGGTTCAACATGTGGGAGTCGAATTTGTTGCAATGCCCGCAATAATTGCAACACAAGGGCAGGAGACGAAGGGAGCCAACGCACATCAGGAAGCCCCGGCAAAAGAGCATCCAACACGCCCCACTGCTCAGCAGGGATGGCGGCGTTGTAGAACTCCTGCCAAAGCTCAGGAGAGCGAGGGTGGAGACGAAATAACGCACTCCAAGACTCAATGGCCTTCTCAGGCGCCGAACGCACGTAAATTTGTGCGGCCTCAATGAGGCAACGTTGTGCGACCTTTGGATCGGGCTGTTGGCTGGCAAATCGTTCGAGATACTTGGCGTGTTCAAGGGCATCTTCGGAAAAGACCCCCTCTCGCACACGCTCTGACTTCGCAGCTTGCAGCTCACTCGAAGACCAAAATGACCCCTTCAGCACGTCGAGCAGCTGTCTCAGATGAGTTTGCCAGCCAAACGCACGACATTGCCGAACAACCCAGTAAACCATCTCCTGCGAGACTGTCGTCTCTGGTGCGTTGAGTCTTTGCACAAAGAGTTGCAATGTATGGTGGGGATGGGGGGCGAGGCTGAGCGAGAGAGTGAGCGCCTTGTGGTTGGCTTCTTCGCGCAACTCATTGGACTCACAACGACGAACAAACCGCAGGTAAAAGTCACGCAAAGAGGTCCACAAACGATGGCGTGTGAGACCCTTTTCAATCTCACGAAAACAAATGGTCTCGCCATGCTCGCCTTCGAGACGTTGCTCGATTTGGTGCAAGAGTTGGGGGGGAAAGCGAGGGTCCTGGTAACAAGAGAGCAGAGAACAAACACCACGAGTGTACGAAGGTTCGGAGAGCAAGATTCGCTGCAGAGTGTTGCGCTCTTCTTCGTTGAGTTGAAAGTGCAGAATGGACTCTTTTTCCCGGCGTAATAACCGCGCAATATGTGGGTAGTCGTCCTGCAGATCGTCAAGAGGATGGTGTTGGTTTGGTGTTTTGTAACACTGGAAGGCTTTGAGTAAGAGCCCACCGCGTTTTTGCCGTTCAGACGATTGCCCAGAGAGCCACCCCTGATATGCGTTGGTAAGTTGGTTCCACTGCTGTTGTTGGGCAAACTGGATCAAATCGGCATAAGGGGGGAAGGAAGATGTATTCGCCAAACCACTCTCCCTGGAGCAAAAGGGTATGAAGAGCTGGCCACCATTGCGTGACGTGCTCTCTTGAGGAGGTCTTAAAACACGGGCTTTAGGTCGTATGGGACTTGCAAGCGAATGTTCTCGGAGCCGTTGAATGCGTCAAAAGTCCACCGCTTCATGGTGCGCTGGATACAATTTGTGATGGGTTTTCCGCGAAAACGTCGGGTCATCGCACGTACACCAGCGACATCACCAGAAGGTCGAATCTCCAACTCCATGATCAAGCGCCCTTGGACGACGACCTTTCGCAGGTAGTTTTCATAGCAATATTTGACTTTGCCCATGTGCTTGTTGAGCGTTTTGATGATGCGTTTGTACATCGAGCGGGAGATCCCTTTGGGGATCGGTCCTGTCGGCTTCGTCTTCACCTTGATCCCCAGACGCTTGCTCGCGGCTGCGAGCGCAGCGAGCTGTGCTCGTTCCAGCGCAGAGCTCGACTGTTTAGACGTGATGGGCGTGATCTTCCGACGCACGACCCGCCTCGCGGTGCTCCGACCGCGGACTTTTTTTCGCTTCTTGGGTGCCACTCTTCTCGGGATGTATGTCTTCCCTTCCAACAAGGCTTTTCGCTGCGCTTCTTCTTCTTTGGACAGCTTGCGGCCCTTTTTGATTTTCTTGAGGAGCGCGATCTTTTGGCCTTTTTTACCAGGCGTGTCCTTCTTGAGTTGAGAACCAAAGATGAACGGCAACGACACGAGCAGCAACACGAGCAGACCACCACCGATGATCAAACGAGACGTCCACTTCTCCTTGATGGTCTCTTTAATTTCGATAATATCGGCATCATCGACATCAAACTCTTCAAACTCGTCTTCCGCTTCCTCTTCGGGGAGTGGAGGAAGAGTCACCTCCAAAACACCATTGTCGATGCTTCCACGCGCCATCAAGTCGCTCTCAAAGAAGGACTCTTCTTCGGATGACTCTGCGAGTGGAGGAGGCGTGAGTTGGTCGAGCTCGGCGGGCAACGCTTGGGATTCGAGCGCGATATTTTGACCGTCAACAGGAGACTCCGAAACAGCCGCCGCCTTCGTTTCGACCTTCTCCGATGTTTCCTCTTTCGCCGGCGCGATGTCCTCACTGGTCTCTTGATCAGCCAGGAAAGGATCTTCTTTCTCTTCCAGCGCGAAGGGATCTTCTTTTTCCTCAAGCGCGAAGGGATCGGGCTTCTCTTCTAAAGCGAATGGATCGGGTTTTTCCTCAAGCGCGAAGGGATCTTCTTTCTCTTCCAGCGCAAAAGGATCAGGCTTCTCTTCCAGTGCAAAGGGGTCGGGCTTCTCTTCCAACGCAAAAGGATCGGGCTTCTCTTCCAGCGCGAAGGGATCTTCTTTTTCCTCAAGCGCGAAGGGATCGGGCTTCTCTTCTAACGCGAAGGGATCCTCTTTGACCTCAAGCGCGAAGGGATCTTCTTTTTCCTCAAGCGCAAAAGGGTCTTCTTTTTCTTCGAGTGCGAAGGGAGCCTCTTTTTCCTCTGGTACAAGAAGGGAATCTTTTTCTTCGAGTGCGAAGGGATCGTCTTGTGTCGTCAGAGAGGCAGGTTCTTCGACTGGTATCTCTTCTTCTGAAGGGGCTTCGACGGGGAGGGGTGCGTCTTCGACCGGTGCGTCACCGACGAGATCGGCAATCGATTGAATACGAGTGGGTTCAGCGGCATCGAGTTCATCGTCGGATTCGGGGATATCGTCGAGGCTGGGTTCCGGTCCGTGGTCAGGCAGGCTCTCTTGCTGCCTTGCGAGTGGACTGACTGTGTCTTGTACGGTCCGTTGGTTTTCAGGAGCGGGCTCTGCGATATTGGCCTGAAAAGAGCTCTGCAGGGCAGGTACTTTCGAGGCAGGAATCCAGTCAGCCCATCCACCGCGCCACACGAGGTTTTGACCATTTGCACGCCCGCTTTTGATGTGCGCTTGCAGCTCACTCAAGACGGTGGGTCCAATAGGTGATCCCCCAAGCGCGATAAACCAGACAGGTTCTTCTTGTTTCTCTTCGCGCAGTTGTTTGAGCCAATCTGCCGAGATACGTGCGACAACGGTGCGCTCGCGGCCCTCCTCTTCTTGGGAGGTGTGAATGGAAGCGCCTTCGGCTTGATGGGCCTGATACGCGGGGTGCTTAGGCTTAGACGCCTGTGGGGCAGCAGGTGATGTGGCAGGCACAGGTCGAAGAGGTCCTGCTCCCGCACGTGCCTGACGTGCTGTGGGATCGCGTACGATAATGATGTTCGAGCATTTCTTACATCGAATCTTCAGGACTTTTTTTTGGACTTTGTGGTCTGCGATGGAGTATTTGGCCTTACATTTGTCGCAGATAAATCTCATGGGATTGGGTTCTCTTGTTTGTGGGGTTGAGGGATTTGTGTAAGCACGATAGACAAAGAGCGTACCGCATATGTCTGGGCTCGTATGGAGGCCGGATTATAGCACTTGGTTTTGGGGAGTTCAACCCTTTTTCTTCGTTCGAAAAGTGGGATGAATGGAAGGTCGATATGCCCGATAAAGAGAGGATGTACCTATGGAACAGACAGCGCGCGTCGTGCCTCCAACAACGAGAGATGCCACTCGCCGCTCTTCGAGCGATGGAAGACGCTGTGCATGGGCTTGGGCTCTTGCTTTTTAGTGTGTAGAACCCACCGGGCATACGCGATCCTCGCACCACTCTCCTGATGAACATAGCACTCTGTCACGCGGGGTTTCGGAAAGGACTTCTCTTTCTCCTTTAAGTACTCCATCAACAGCGCTCGGACGACTTGGCTGGACAAACGGGTACCATCGCTGCGTTTGTATTTGACCATAACCCCTCCGCTCCATTCATACGCACCGAGGAACCACTGCCCTTGGTTGGAGCGGAAGAACTGTGTGCGACGAAACAGCGTATCGTCATCGCCAAGAGATAGAGACCAGTGAGCCCATGCGGTCGAGGGATCATTTTCCTGGAAGATATAGAGGTCTTTGAGTCGAGCGCCTGTAAAGCGTTCATTTGCGTCTTCACGCCAATAACGACGGATCAACCGCTTGGCCAACGCTGCAGAGAAGCGCTCACCTTGTTGCCCATGAAAGCGAACGTTGTAGGAGACCTTCGTCGAGGGGCGGGCCAAAAACCACATCCCTTTGTTGGCGCGCAAGAAGACACTTTGGTACAGCTTCCCCTCAAAGACATGCTTCTTCTTGCGGACCTTTCGCTCATGAGAGAGCCAACGAGCATACGCGATCGCGCGTCCCTTCGGTTGGTAAATGTACAACTCGCGGATCAACAACCGTCGTCTCTGTGAACGCCAATAGCGACGTAACAAAGAACGAGCTACCTCACTTGAGAAGTGGGCCTTGTCGTTGGCCGCAAATTGCAGTGAGCCTCCGGTTCCTACTTTGGGGCGCGCGAGGATCCAACGTCCTGATGTGTCACGTCGAAACAAACTTTGGATCGACTCTCGCCGCCCTTTTTGCCAATGCACGATCGAATGTGGACGACTTTTCACCTGATGGATGTACATCAATTGTGGCGAAAATGTAGAGGAGTTGGCGGTGTAATAATCGTTGAGGAGTCGCCTCGCGACAGCCTCATCCAGCCGCTTGCTTCCCTTCATCGAGAAGGAGTACAGCTCGTCTTCCGCAGTGCGAATACCATAACGAGAGAGATGCCAGCGCCCGTCATTAGAGTAATGGAACAACGTCTTCACATACCACGAGCGTAGACGTTTGCCGGGCGTTTGCTTGTGTAGCTTCCAGTACGCGAACGCCTGATGACGTTTAGGCTCCTGATACACGTATAGATGGATAATTTTGACGTGTGAGAACCCACCACGTAGCGCCCAAAACTTTTTGATCAAGGCTTTGGCCGTATTGGTTTTGAGAGTGGCGCCACTGTTTATCGCACAACGGACCTCGTAAGAACCGTCAAGCTCGGCCTGTGCGAGCACCCAACGTTGATCGGAGGAGAGCTCAAACAGCGAGCGCGTTCTTTTCTTGCTCTTTAAGTCGATCCAGTGGGCATATGCGTAACGCTGTCCAGGCTCCTGGTATACATAGAGCGAGAGGTTCTCTTTTTTGATGGGGGTGTTGTGTTGCTCGAAGGAGAGCAACAAGAGCTCTTTCGCGAGGGCTTCGGAGAGTCTCTCGCTGCTGGCTTTTTTGGAGGGATACACATCGGGCTCACGATAGCCCATAGAGAGGAGGGTTTTTCGGACCGTTGAGGTTACGTAAGCCCGCCCAGAATCGACGCTCATCACACCAATAAGTCCGAGCAAAGCGATCGTCTCGATCGCACCAAGGAAGATCCCCACAATCGCGATGCCTTTACCTCCAAACATGCTGGGTTCCCGCGCGATACGTCGACGAGCAGAGAAGCCTAACAACAGCGCGAGTGGACCAAGGACCAAAAAAGGCAACAACAACAAAGAAAGAATCGCCCTCGTCTCTGTTTGGAGAGGTCCAGCCTCGATAGAAGACTCCAGATTTTCGGCCCAAAACTCTTCCGCAGATTGTTGTTTTTGGTCGCGTTGACTTGGCGGAGGTTGAGGGGGAAGTTGCTGTTGGGCAGCGAGGCCATGTGCTGGCGTGGGTGTCGGCGCGGGAGCACTCGAACGGGGTGCCGGGCGCGGCAGCGGCGTCGGTGCAGATGCAGCGAGACCATGCGCTGGCGTCGGACGCGGCGTCGTCGGAGCGAGACCATGCGCTGGAGTGGGCGTCACAACAACGGGCTGGTGTGGGACGCCAGACCCGCCTGCGGGATGTTGTGCTGGTACGTTAGAAGAGGCTACGTTTTGAGAGGGGGCTGCGTTTTGGATAGAATGTTGGATGAGCTGGTGGCGTTGTTTTTGGTACTGTTCATCCTCACTAGACGTCTCTATGACAGCTTGTCGCACCTCTGGGAGGAATTGTTGTGTATCGCTCTCTTCTGGAGGTGGAAGATCGTCAACGCTCTTCACGCCCAGCGCCTCGGGAGGAGGCTCTGTGACCAATGTACTCTTTGCCGATTGCGTGCCAAAGCCCTGCGCTTCGAGCTCATTCATGATCAACAAGGGGTTCCTGCTGACCGCTGTTGATTCGACAGGCTCGGAAGGATAATCATCCTCATCGAGATCTACATGTTGTGCTTCGGCGGGGTTTTCCTCGCGCAAGAGGACAGGGTTGAGTCCGATCGCAGTCGATTCATTGTGGACGATCCCCTCTTCTTCGTCATCAAAAGAGAAGTCAGAGACTTGAACGGCGGCGTCCCCTTTCGGTGCGAGAGTGTGTTCCAGGGGGGCAGCTTCATCAATAGAGATAGAAGAGACGACAAAATCATCCACAGGAGGTTTGGGGCTGCTGTCTTCGTTCTCGTCTACCGCCTCGTTCGTTTCCTCGAAGTCCTTGGGCTTTTGGACATCATGGATCGAGATCGCGACAGTGCTCTCGTGTTCGATGGGGATATCGTCATCTTCAAGAGAATCCGACGCTTGGGGAGGCACTGCTGTAAAAGCTGAGTTGTCGTCCTCTTCGGAGACCTGTATGGTGTGTCCACAGTTACACGGGAACATGTATCCAGCGGGATAGCCAGAGATATCATAACGTCGGTCACAAGAAGGGCAATGAATGAACATATGGATCCCTTTGATGCCATTGACAGGCTCAGGAAAGAATGTTTCAGGCTCACAAGGTCTTCATTTCTAGCTGAATCCAACAGTCATTGTCAACGACAAACTCCGATGGAGCCACTCTTGACACGCATGAAAGCGATGTTATAGTCAGCAAACATGAGCGAATTTTTTCGAAAACCGCTCCAGGTCTATTCCAGTCCGGTGTCCACTCGCGCTGTAAAGAAAAAGCACGAGAAAAACCGGACATATCGAAACGCCTCATGGAGAGTTGGCGACCACAAGAAGCGTGTGGAGTTGTTATGGCCCAAGCTCTCTAAGGCCAAGAAGTTGGAGGACGTACAGTCACCCCACCCCCAACCATATACAATGTGGTAGAGGGACCGTGAAGCGGTGACGTGCAAAGAACCGTATGACGAATCCAGCAAGTAAATTTCGAGATATCATCGAGAACCTTCCCCCTTATACCAAGATCGCGATCCTGACACAGGACAACCCGGATCCAGACGCGATGGGGGCGGCCTTTGGTGTAGCTTACCTCTGTCGGCACCTCAACCCAGAGCTGCAAGGCACAGATATTTTTTACGGAGGTACGATCTCTCACCCCCAAAACCGTACGATGGTCAACATCTTGGGCCTTCCAATGCGCAAGATGAAGCAATTCAATAAGGATGACTACCAAATCGTCGTCCTTGTCGACGTCGCATCAACGGGTAAAAAGAATTTACAATCCACGGACGTCAAACCCGACATCATCATCGACCATCACCGCGATGATCCCGAAGGGGACTACATGCTCAAGGACATCCGGCCCATCGGCGCCGCGTCCTCCATCGTGACGTCCTACTTTCGAGAGTTTGGAATTGACCTTGAGACTGGTGACGAGAGCGGCATTAACGACGTCTCAAACATTGCGACGGGCTTGCTTGTCGGCATCAAAACCGACACCGCTGAGTTGACCTCAGCCAACGTCACGCCACTGGACTTTCAATGTTATGAGTATCTCCTCAAGCTGACCGATCGCAAAAAGCTCCACCAAATCATCAATTACAACATCCCTGGTTACCTCTATCAACTCAAAGCCGAAGCGTACCGCACAATGGAGAGTAAACACTCCGTTGTCGTCGCAGGGATTGGCATCATTCCACCCCAACAACGAGACGGCATCCCCATCATCGCAGACGAGCTGTTGCGGATGGAAGGTGTGGAGACTGTTGTCGCATACGCCATCGTAGAAGACCGTATTGTCGCCTCTCTGCGTACAACCAATGACGGCATTGAGGTCAACTCATTCTGCCACCAGATCTTTGGAGAAGAATTTTCGGGAGGCAAGATGGGTTGTGGTGGTGCTTCTGTTCCTTTGGGCTTCTTGACCCCGGAAAATCAAGCTGGAGAGGCCCGAGACAACGTGTGGGATGCTGTCCGTGCGATGGTACACTATCGCGTCTTTCGCGTTGCATCGAGTGGTTAAGACTGCTCCAAGCCCCATACGTAAGCAGCCCCCCTTCAGGTACACTTGCGTCGTTGTTGGTTGTAGATTCGAGATTACGGAACATGTCACTGGAGGCCACATCGCAATCTGTGGTTCAGTCGGTTTTAACGGAGATTTTGCCTGATGAATATCAATTGCCCGCAATGCCAGATGCAGATCAAACTGGCCATTTCCCAGCTCCCCCCTGGAGGAATTGATATACGATGCCCTCGCTGTCGACATCGCTTCCATCATGATGGCACAGGCCAAACAACCGCGGCTCCTAGCAAGACGGAGCGTTCAGGCAGAAAAGACCCGATCGCTGCGACCTTCCGTGAGATCCCAAAGATCACGCTGGAGACACTCTCCTCCGAAGCCATCAACAAGGGCAACAAAGAGGAGCTGGAGCTCGATCTCCCTTCGAATCCCGATGAGGATGACTTCGACTTTGGTTGGGACGAAGAGCCTTCTGCACCTCCTAAATCTGCGCCGCCACGCGCGACAGGCGCTCCAGCCCCTGCCCGCACCGCACCTCCCAAACCCGCATCGCCACCACGGGCCACTGGCGCTCCTGCACCTGCACGCACTGCACCTCCACCGGCTCCAAAGACCAACGACGCACTCGCTGACTTTGTCGATGAAGTCGAGCTACTCACAAGCGATGAACCGGTCGCAGCGCCAAAGGCCGCACCGCCAAAGACCAACGACGCGCTCGCTGATTTTGTCGATGAAGTCGAGTCACTCACAAACGATGAACCAGTCGCACCTCCCAAACCTGCTCCACCACGCGCGACCGGTGCGCCCGCACCTGCACGCACTGCACCAGCTCCTTCAGGAGGTGGCGATCCTCTCGCAGGACTCGTCGCTGAGCTCGAACAACTGACCGACGAGCCCAAAGCAGATGGCGCCGAAGAGAGCGACGAAACGCAGTACCACATCCGACGAGAGTCCGGAAAAATATTCGGCCCCTTCCCCGTCTCCGCGATCAAAAAAATGCTCACCACCAAACAGCTCTCAGGCAAAGAAGACCTCTCTCCAGACGGCGGCTTCTGGAGTCCCATGGTCGACTGGCCTGAGTTCCGGGACCAACTCCTCTCCGAAGGTGTCACTGCGCTCCAAGAAGAAGCTGCTGCTGCGCCTGTCGCACCAGCCACTCCCAGCCCCGCTGCAGCCATCCCTGCCCCTGCGCCGACCCCACTCGACGCCACAGAGGAAGAATGGGATATCGATGACCTCGAACCCATCTCACACACTGCCCCCAGCGAAGAGTTCGAGTTTGATGCCGACGAAGTCGCAGATTTCGCCCCTCCTGAGCCAGTGTCTCCTCCCACACGCAAAGTCCCCGGAAACATCCGCTCCGCGCTCAAAGATGAAGTCTTACAACAGGAACTCGAAGGTCCTAACAACAAGCTCCCCCCAACCCCTGTGATCGCTGGTATCGCCGCGCTCGTTCTCCTCCTGATGGGGAGCGGTGTCTACTACTTCTTCTTTATGGGAGATGGTGGTCCTGCCAACACCATCAAGTTCAAAACCAACCCACAGCGGGCTTTCCGCACTGATGCGTACAAAACGTACAAAAAAGTGCTCCTCCCAAGACTTCGTCAACAAGTTGAAAGACATCCGAAATCAGAGCAAGCGCAAGTCCTCCTCGGAATGGGACTCGCCTCCCTGTTAGAGCACCACTACGACAAGGCGCTCAAGCTCGAGCTCGCGAACATCGTCCAACGCCTCTCGGACGTCACCAAAGAAAAACCCGCGACACAAGCACGCAGCTGGCTCGAAGCGATGTTTGCGATCACCAAAAGACGCCCCAAACAAGCGCTCAAGTGGCTCAAAAATATCAAGCCAAACTCCAAGTACGCGGTCGATGCGCTCTACGCAAAAGCAACAGCGCTCTGTATACGTGGCCAGTACAAGCAAGCCCAGAAGACCTTTGGCGCGCTCCTCAAACGCCGAAAGCAGCACGCCCGCGGATTGTATGGTAGGGGCAAGTGCTACCTCAAACGCAAACAATGGTCCAAGGCCTTCCAATCCTTTTACGGCGCCACTCTCATCTCCAAAAATCACCTGCCGTCCTACCGCGCGCTGATCGAACTAGAGCCCAAAGTCCCCGAACAAAAAGGTCGCTACAAGCTCCTTTGGGAACCGGCAGAGAAAGCCTTCATCGCGTCAGGACATAACAAGTGGACAGGACAATTCTTCTTCAGTCGAGCCCAAAAAGCATTCCAGGGACGACAGTATGAAGACGCTGTCAAATGGCTCGACCAGGCCATCAAGTTCGACAAAACCAACAAACGCTATCTCGACAAGCAACCGCGCTATCTCTTCGCGACAAGAAACTACACACGCACTATCAATCGATTGAAAAAGCGAATCAGAGAGACCCACCCACTCGTCGCTGAGTACTACCTTCGCGCAGCTTACCGACTCTCCAACTGGACCGCTGTCCGTCAGTGGAACATCGACGCACGCAAGAAGAGCTTCCAAAAGAATGTCGATATCTGGTACCTACGAGGCCTGATCCAAAAAGTACAAAACCGCATCCCCCTTGCGGTGAAGTATTTCACGAAAGCCCTCGAACTCAGTAAACAAAAACACCTGCCCTCTAAAGTCTCTATTGCCAGCATTCTTCAAAAGACAAACCAAAAAGAGAAAGCCCAACAGCTCTGGCAACAGGTCCTCGACGCGACCACCAAAAAAGACAAAGACGAGACCAAAGACGACGACAAAGAAGGCAAAAAACCCGCCCCCAAAGGCAAGGCCAAAAAGGCCAAAAAGGCCCAAACACCCAAACGCGCTTACCACCCCCTTGACCTGGCGCTCGCACAAGCAATCTTCCTTCGACAAGCCGGAGATTTTGAGAAGATTATTCCTATCCTCAAACCGTTCCGCAAAACATACCCACGTGATGAGATTGTCAACGGACTCCTCGCGACGTGTTACATGAAACAAACGCAGTACTCCAAGGCCGTCAAACTCTTCACGCTGACCTTTGAAGTCGATCCCAAAAACTACGAAGCGCTCATGGGACTCGCAGAGATCGCCGAAAAACAAGGTCGATTGAAAGAAGCCAAGGACAGCTATCTCAAGCTGCTCAAGCTCAACAAACGCGACGCAAAAGTCCTCTACCGACTCGGACGCATCTACTTCTCGCTCAAACAGTACCCACAAGCACAGAAATCACTCGAGCGTTCCAACGACTTTGATGGGAAGATCGCAGACGTCCACTACTATCTCGCACGAATCAATGAGATCGGTAAAAAACCCTTCTCGACAGTCCAAGAGAAATACGAAAAAGCCATTGAGCTCGATCCCAAGCAGCGCCGATACCTCTATCGCTTTGCCAACTACCTCTACCGTCAACGACAGGTCGACAAGGCATTGCGCATCTACACTCGACTGCTTCGCAACCGAAAACAAAGCAAAGCTGAAAAAGCTGAAGTCTACTTTGAGCGTGGAAAGCTCTACATGGATGTACGCGCATGGCGTCTCGCGATCCGCGACACACAACGCGCGCAACGTATGCAGCCCAAAAAGGTGGAGTATATCCTCCAGCTAGGAGAGGCTTATCGCGAAGCACGACGCTTTCCCCAAGCGGCCAAGTGGTACCGAAAATACGAACGCGCACTCAAGAGCGTCTCAAAAGATACACTTAATGAAGAACAATTGAAGCAAAGACGTGTCAAACTCTCCAAGGTCTATGGACGACTTGGCGATATCTCTCGTGAGAGAAATAAATTCAAACGGGCCATACGTTATTATAGACGGGCACTTCGACAAGACAAAAATGCAGTGATCTACTACCGTCATCTCGGCTATCTCTACAAAGATACAAAGAGATGGAGTCAATGTATCCGCGTTTTCAGTAAGTTTTTGAAGAAAGCCCCACGCGATCATATGGATCGACGCGAAGTCCAAAACGACCTCCGCAGCTGTCGTAGCGCACAATTCGAGTGAGCCTCTATCCACCCACCCAATAAGGCCGTCGGATGGAAAAAAGCGAACACAAGAGGGCAGTGGATGGAGCCTCAAGCAAGGCACGAGGAGAAGGCATAGCATCGCTACGCCGACGACGAATCACGACGCTTGCGGTTTCAGCAACAACCTCCTGTGTTCGTCTCATTTTCTGTATCCTTTTTTTCATTTGGCGGCCTTAGTAGATGCTCACACCGTGGGCTCTCACCCCACGACCTAACCTAACCCGACAAAGGAGACAACACGTATGCTCTCGTCGCTCATCTGGCTTTGGCTTGCACATGCAGGACCAGGCGTCGCAACGCCCCCATGCAATCAGCCCCCAAAAACCGCTGCAAAACAAACAACAAACACTGCAGCGAAAGCCAAAAAACCAAAGTCTATCGAACTTGGTCCCATGCTCTTTCGCATCAAAGACGGACGTGTCAAAAAGATCGAGCAGCTCAGCTACCGCGAGCTCTACTCTGTCGCCTCCAGGATGTACGCACAAAAGAAGTACGCACAATCCATCGTCCTTTACAAACGCATCCTCAAATACTTCCCCATGCACCAGCACCTGTATGCGGCGCGATACAACCTCGCCTTGTCTTATGAAGACAACAACCAATGCGCCCTCGCCCTCCCCCTCTACCAAAAGGTGATCCAATCCACCCCCAAGAAAAAACAAATCGTGCTCAACGCGAAATTCAGACTCGCGTCCTGCCATAGCCAACTCAAACAGTGGCAAAAAGCGTTCGATTTGTACGACAAGTTGATGCAACGCTCACTCGAAGATGAAGATCGCATCGACGCGCTCGCTTACGCAGGCGAAGCCCTCTTCCATCTCAAACGCTTCGCAGAAGCACGCCCACTGCTCGAACTCTCTGTCGCCATTTACGCCCGCAAGCTCGCTCCCAAGCAGATCATCAGCTACGCAGCCGCGATGGCACAGTACTACCGCGCCCGTATCCTCGACGTGCAGTTCCGAGAGCGTCCCTTCCGTCTGCCACAAAGCCAACTCAAGCTCGACTTCGAGTTTAAAGCTGACCACATGCTCAAGGCGCTCAGGCTCTACTTGCAAACCATCCGTCTCAAACACGCAGATTGGGCCCTCGCCTCAGTCTACCGTGTGGGCGAAATGTACGAGAAAATGTACGCCGATATGATGGCCGCCCCCAGCCCCAAAGAGCTCACCAAAGAGGAAACACAGATCTACTTCCAAGAGCTGCGCAAGAAGATCAAAATTCTCCTCGAAAAAGCGCTCAATATTTACAAAAAAGGCCTCCTCCTCGCCGACCGAATCGGCATCAAGGACAACAACTGGAAGACCCGCAGTAAACAACGCTACGAGGCAGTCCTCGCGTTTTACACCAAGCACTTTGGCCCCCACAAAGACAGCAAAAAAGCCACCAGCAAACCCACTGCACGTAAGACCGACACAACACCAAAGACAGCTCCCAAAGCAACAAAACCCAAAAAAGCTGATCCAAAGGCCGTGAAGACAGCCCCCAAAGCTGTCAAAGCTGCTCCAAAGGCTCCCAAAGTCCGCACAACGACGAAAACCAAAACAGCCCCAAAGGCTGCCCAAACAACTCCCCAAAAACCCTCCTCACGACCAGCCAAACGATAGGATAGCTCGATGCGGATCGGATTGCTCTCAGACACCCACGGTTATCTCGATCCACAGGTCTACACCTACTTCGAAGAGTGCGATGAGATCTGGCACGCTGGCGACTTTGGAGGCGTTCACGTCTCCGAAGAGTTATCCGCCTTTCGCCCTCTACGCGGTGTCTACGGAAACATCGATGACACTGCGCTGCGGCGACTGCATCCGCTCGATCTGAAGTTCGATCTGGACGGCGTACGTATCTGGATGACCCACATTGGCGGATACCCCAAGCGTTACAACAAGCGCGTCCGGACACAGCTACAAGATGACGCGCCAGATGTCTTCATCTGTGGCCACTCCCATATCCTCAAGGTCGCAAGAGACCCGGCCTATCAACGTATGCTCGTGCTCAACCCAGGTGCCGCAGGAAAACATGGGTTTCACCATGTGCGCACGATGATGCGCTTCACCATCGCCAAAGGCACGATCGATGATCTCGATGTGATAGAACTCGGACCCCGTAGTGGCCTCGGAAAAGGCAGCCCCTCTTGACACTCACCACACTCGTCACGCGTTTACAGACTCAACCCCTCTCACTCCGTCAGCTTCTCGCCTACCCCATCCCCACACATATTTTACAGCGCTTCGCGTGCGCCTGTGCAGACCGCGCACTCGACGCGACGCGAAAGCTCCAAATGGAGCCCGATCCACGCTGCTGGCGCGCCCTCACACTTGCACAAGATTGGCTCGAAGACAACGCCTCAGAAGACGACCTCGCCGAAGCTCGTGTGCTCGCGACAGATGCATTCGTCAACGTCGCGCGCCGCGTGCGCACAACCTCCATGCACATGAGGGCCGCCTCTGCCCGAGCGTTCGGCGCCACACATAACGCCCTTGAGAGTTTCTACCAAACGACTCACCTACACAACGTCATCATCGCCACCTCCAAACGCTCCATCGAAGCCGCACAGATCATCGCCTTCAATCTCTCCGAGTACCACGCAACAAGTGATGAGCTTTTGTACGTCGAGCAGCTCGAACTTCAGTGGCAGAGACAGCACATGTTCAGCCTTCTCTCCTCACTCCTGCAACAAAGAGAGCGACTGCATACACTCCTCACCATCCGACATCATCGACTCGATCAACAAATACAGCACGCAACCTCACAGTGGGAAGGTGTCCTGTTTGGTTGACATGCTCCCTCGCCACATCCGGCCAAAGACCTGTCAATTGAGCGAGGAGCTTTGCGCTTCGTGTGAGAACACTCCAGCGCTGGACACATCCCCCGCATTCTCGTATACTCAGGACCTACCGTATAGACTCTAAAAACGGAGCTTTTTCATGAAGATACTTCCATATGGATTTGGAATATCCGTTGCCCTCTACGCCCTGTCTCTACTCCATTGTGCCGGACAGATTGTCCCTGCAGAGCAATATCACGACGCCTCTGTACAACAAGACACGATCACCCAAGACATCATCCCTCAAGACACCACACAACCGCAAGAAAAAGATGAGTCCACGCAGCGACCTGAGACATCCAACAACGAACCCAATGCCTCAGAAACCAACGACGAACCTCTCACACCAGACACGCCGCCCCAAGACACAACACCTTCGGATGGATCATCAGGTGAAGAGTGGTCCACAGAGCGCTCCTTCGAGCCAACACAAGAAGCCAACAACGAACCCCCCACACCGGACACACAAGAACCTTCCACCCCCGACACGACGCTCCCACCTGAACGTATCACATGCCCAAAGGCTCGCACAGAGTGTGGTGGTGTATGTGTCGATACAAACACAGATGACCAGCACTGTGGAGGATGCAACAAAGCCTGTAATGCACCTCTCTCTTGTGTACAAGGAGGCTGCAAGCGCACTTCGAAATTGTGGGGCAAAGCAGGTGAACACTTCACACCTGCGGACAGGTTCTTCGACTGGTCCTACGCCGGCTATGCATACGGCGAAGCTCCCCTCCCGACGAAGAAGCCAGACAAAAAAATCACCGACTTTGGTGCTGTGGCAAATGACAACAAAGACGACACTAGCGCGTTTGAGAAGGCCATTCAAGCTCTTGGAGGCAAAGGTGGTACGATCCGTGTGCCGGCAGGAACGTTTATCTTGCAAAAACGGTTACGCCTCCCCTCCCACACAGTCCTTCAAGGCAAAGGTTCCAACAAGACCATCCTCTCGGTCCCCAAAAGCCTGACTGATGTTTACGGAAACAAGGGACTCAGTGGAGGTGGTACGTCCTCGTACGCCTTCTCTGGTGGATTCATCGAAGTACGTGGTTCTTCCCCTGTGCGTTCGAGCAATCTCCTCGCGAAAGTTGTAAGCAACGCCAAACAAGGGAGCAAGCAACTCAAAGTCGATGATGCGAGCAAATTCAAGGCAAAACAATGGGTGTTACTCATCCAAACAGACACAAAAGGCAGCTTGATCGACGCCCTTCACAGTCAATTGATGAAGGGAGGGACAGACAACGTTGGTGATCGCTGGAGTTTCCCCAATCGCGTCGTCTCCATCCAAGGAAACAACATCACCTTCGAGCGCCCCCTCCCTCTTGACATCAAGACCACGTGGAAACCCACTTTTTACACTTTTTCAGGTATGGCAACGCAAGTGGGCATCGAAGGCATGACCATTCGCTTTCCCAAAACCAAATACCCCGGACACTTCAAAGAAAAAGGATACAACGCGATCGACTTCAGCAAAGTGTATCAATGCTGGGTCCGTGACGTCAAAATCGAACACGCCGACTATGGCGTCAACTTCCGCGAGAGCTACCACTCCACAGCGACAGGTGTGACCATTCGTTCGTCCCGACCCTCTAGTAGTTTACATGGACACCACGCGATCAGTATTGGCCACGGCGGAGGCAACTTGATCATCAACTTCGATATTGGCGCGACCCTCGTCCACGATATTACGGTCGAATGGTATACAACAGGTAACGTCATCACAAAAGGAAAGGGCAAGAACCTGCGGATGGATCATCACAGAGCCGCCCCCTTCAGGACACTCTGGACAGAGGTTGACTTGGGTACAGGAAAAAATGCATTTACAAGCGGTGGGCGAAAAGACAGGGGGCCACATACAGCCTCTTACTCGACGTTCTGGAACCTCAAGGCCAGCAGCACAGTCTCCCTCCCCTCTAATGAATACGGATCGCAGATGACATTTATTGGGTTTCCAACAAGCGCGAGCAAGCCTCCCTCCAAATACGACTGGTGGCTTGAAGCGATCAAACCCTCTCAGCTCGGTCCAAAGAACCTCTGGGAAGCCATGTTGCTACGACGTATCGGACGCACCTCCCCCTGATGTCCCCGACTCCACCTACTTTCTGTTAAACCACCCATCGAGTGAATAACGACCTGCCCCTGTAAAGACCAACGTCAAAAAGGGGATCGCATAGAGGAGCGCAAACTCCTTCTTCTTCCAGGGATCACCACCGTGAATCACGAAAGCCGCGACCAACATCGTGATCAACAATGGGACCGCCGCAGCTCGCGTAAACAAGCCCAAGATGATCAGCAGCGAACACGCGACCTCCGAAAAGATCGCCAAAGACAGCGCAAATGAGCTTCCCAAACCGATGGGATCTGGAAACTTGCTGGACAACACGCCAAACTTCATAAGTTTGCCAAAACCGTGCGAAATCAGCATGAATCCGCCCAAAAAGACGCGTAAAAATAACAAACCAATCCCTGTGAGCATGGGTTTCATCGCTTCTGGGATAAATTTTTCACCAAATGATAGTAGATTCATATTCTCTCCTGTTGTGTGCGGGATCACAAAAATACAATGCTCCCCAAGATGGGAACGCCACACAGGAAAACAAAGTCCCTCCAACACGAAAGTCACGTACACCCCACTCATACAAACCAAAAAACATTCACGACTGCTTTGGCCTCGCGCGACTCCCTCCACGAATCCCTCGTAGCGCCTGCCTTGTCGAAGCGTTCAAGTAGAGATCATCGCGCGCTCCTGCCTGCCAGTGCCGATACCCAGCGCACGCGATCATCGCCCCATTGTCCGTACAATACTGACGTGAAGGCAAAGAGACAGACAACCCTTCTTTTTGTGCGCCCTCCGCAAACACCTCGCGTAGACGACTGTTGGCCGCGACACCGCCAATCACAGCGATCGTATCGAGACCTTCTTGCTTTGCCGCGCGCAACGACTTGCGCCATAAGACCTCGACGATCGCCTCCTGAAAAGACGCACACAGATCCGCGAGTAATTCCCCTTCTGGCGGTGTATCAAGACAATCAAGGGATTCGAGGGTCTGCCGAAAGGACGTCTTGAGACCACTGAAACTAAAATCCAATCCCTTGTGCAACATCGGTCTTGGAAACGCGTACGCTTCCTTGTTTCCGCTTTTGGCGTGTCTGTCGATCTTGGGTCCACCGAGATAAGGTAACGCCATCATCTTGGCAGCCTTCTCGAACGCCTCTCCAGCCGCATCATCGTGTGTCGCTCCCAAGAGTTGAACATCACAGTGATCATCAATACGGTACAAGCAGGTGTGACCACCAGAGACCAACAACCCAATAAACGGGAAGCGCTCAGGCGCACCTTCCTCAAGAAAGATCGACTCGATATGACCTTCCAAGTGATTGACTCCGACCAGATCGCAACCCCAAACGTACGCGAGAGACTTCGCGAGCTGCACACCAATCAACAACGCCCCGATCAACCCCGGTCCTTTTGTCACCGCGATCACGTCGATCTCTGTTCCTCGCTTGCCCGCCCGATGTAGCGCCTCTTCGACGACCGGGATCATGTTTTGAAGATGCGCTCTCGTCGCCAGCTCTGGCACAACTCCACCGTAACGTTCGTGAAGCTCAAACTGGCTGGAGACGACATTCGCATGCACCTCCACACGCCCCTCTTCTGTCACATGAAGAACCGCAATACCCGTGTCATCACAAGAACTCTCAATCCCCAAAATCCAGGTCATCTCTCTTCCTTTTTCCAGTATACTTCTTTCTTGTACAGGTCTTATCACCTGTATCCCAACGAGTATGGTTTGGGCGCTTGATTTGTCAACAGGTTTCCTGTTATCTTCCCACACGCATAGACAACACATAAGTCTTTATTTTACAAAAGACTTATCGAAAACACACTCGTAAAAAGATCTACAATGGAGAGAAGACTTGTCTTACCTGCAATCATATACACGAGACGAATTGGCGACGCTCCTCATGCCCGTCTGTCGCAAGGCTGCCCTCAAACGCCGAAAACACGCAACAGAGGAAGTGCGCGAGGCCTACGCGCAGAAAAAATCACACTACCACGCCAAACAGATCTTTTCCCTCCACTACCAACAGCATATCCACTCTTGGGACGAGATGACCGACCTCTCCAAAGCGATGAGGGAGTGGCTCAAACAACACGTTCAGATCTTCTCGCTCGACACATTGACTGAACAACGCTCTGAAGACGGCACCATGAAGTTTTTGTGGCAGCTACCGGACAAAAAGACGGTCGAGAGTGTGATCATCCCAGCAACAGGAAATGATGCCCATATCACAGAGGAAGGAAATCAGTTCAGAGGCACCAAAAATGAAGCCGCACTTAAGCCGGACAATTGGGATCGTATGACGATCTGCATCTCCAGTCAGGTAGGCTGCGCGATGGCTTGCAAGTTCTGCTTGACAGGTGTGCAGGGATTTGACCGACAACTCGAAGTCCACGAGATCGTCACGCAGGTCGCGCAGCTCGCCAGAACATATCCTCTCAGCAATATCGTGTTTATGGGGATGGGTGAACCTCTTCACAACCCAGATGCGGTGATCAAAGCCTGCAAAATCTTCCGCGATGACGCTGGATTGAGTTTCTCACGTCGCAGAGTCACAGTCAGCACGAGCGGACTCGTCCCACAAATTGACCGCCTACGCGAAGAGACAGATGTCACCCTCGCCATATCGCTCAGCGGAACACACGACCCACAGCGCGAAGAGATCATGCCGGTCAACAAAAAATGGCCTCTCAACGAGCTTCTCGACGCCTGCCGACGTTTTCAAGGGAACGGCAAGGTGTGGATAACGTTTGAGTATGTCATGCTCAAAGATGTCAATGATACTCTCGAAGACGCGGCGCGTCTAGCCGACATCCTCGAAGGGATACGTGCCAAAGTCAACCTGATCCCCTTTAACCCCTTTCCGGGCTCGATATATGATCGAAGTGATCCTGAGCAGGTCCAGCGCTTTAAAAATGCGTTGATCGAGAAAGGCGTGTTTACCTCCGTCCGCATCTCACGAGGTCAGGATATCTTTGCCGCATGCGGACAATTACGCAGCGCCTTTGGTACCGCTCGTGGGACGGAAAAGCATGCTCCAAGCCTACAATCACCGCCACAACAAAAAAATCACTGAGCCCCCAAGCTCCGTGCTCTCATCCGTGACGAATCCCACACCAACATCCATCCCCTCCTCAGCTTCAACGAGCTCCCCTCAAGGACACCCTTTCGCTGAGCGCTTCACGAACCCAAAGCGGATATGCCTGATCCTGTGTGAGGCCACATAGTCGCTCTTCGCGAGCTCCTGCCAGTTGACACCATCTGTCGAGCGATAAAAACTTTGCTTGCTGTACCAGTTGTTCCAGCCACCTCTGACAGCGACATATGTGCCTGTTTTGTCACTACGAGATATCGCCCCAAGCTGGACACGCCCTGTCCCACCGACGAGTTTGAGAGGTGTCATCGTCCAGGTCTTACCTTTGGGGCTGCTGTAGCGTTTATTGGTCAGCCAAAAGTGAAACGCTTTGCCATCCCAGATCGGCTTGGAGGCCGGCGCATCAGGCACAGTGACCTTCTTGAAGGTCTTGCCTGCGTCCGTTGAATAACAGACGCTTTTGTTGCGACTCACGACGACGATCACGCCACCTCCGCCTGCGATGCCGAGCACTCCGCTCGCACACGTACGTTCGAGATTGGTGGGACGTGTCCACGTCTTTCCTTTGTCCGCGCTGATCAAGATATCCCTCTTGGTCCCGCTCTCACCGGTGATCACAAAGCGACCGTTCGCTCCACCAACTTTGACAAAGGCAAAGGAACGCACATTCCAGACAGTCCCTGTGGGGTCCTTCAGGTCAGCTTTGGCCCCATCAGTCCAGGTCTTTCCACCATCGTCAGAGATCTTGGGCGTTCGTCCACCAGTGATGATACGTCCAGCACCAAAGTCGATCCCACCGTACGATGAATCCTTGATCACAGTATCCCATTTGACACCATCTTGTGAACGACGAACAGACCCCGGCGGGCCCCATCCCCACGTCCCAACAAACCACCCATTACCATATGTCATTCCCATCGGAGCGCCTGGATGGTGGTCACAATCACAAGGATCTTTGGTCTTGCATTGACCAGCCTGCATAAATTGACATGAGAGCGCATAACATTCGACCTTCGCCTTCTTTCCACAAACAGCGGCGTCTCCTTCAAGCTCCCATGAACGGTTGGCCTTCCAGGTCTTACCGTCATCACAGGAGATCATCGTGCGACCAATATCCCCTTGGGCCACAAACACAGGAACAGGTGCAGGTGGTGCAGTGTCCGGAGGGGTTGCCTCTTTGAGCGGCTCCGGTGTCGGCTCTGGGATCGGCTCTGTCGCTTTCTCAATAGACACACCCTCAGGTTCAGGGGTCACGCTGGCGTCCTGTGTCGGTTCAGGTACATCATCATGTGTGTCTTCCTTGACGCTGCCTGCGTCTTTTTGTTCGGGAGTGCTCTGTGTATCGCCGACAGATGGGTCATCTTTGGTTACAGAGTCTTGTCGCACAAGCGTATCGCGGACAAATGAATCGGAAGTGTGTGTATCACGTTGGCCAGCATCTTGTGTTGTTTGTTGGTTGTCACCACAGTTGCCAAACAAAAGCACAGCACAAAAAAGGCAGAACAACGAAAGTGAATGTCTAAACACAGTACAACTCCTTGTTGTAGGCAAGATGAAGATGGACTCGTTTTTTCACTGTAACCCGGGAGATACGAACTGTACAAGATACAAAACACGCAAAGGATGAAACCCCCGACCAATCAGTCCTCTCACATCACAAAGAATTCTCTCTCAAAGAAACTCGTCAAAGAGTTGCTTTTCTTGATATAGTTTACCAGGGAGCATCGATACAAACAGAGCTCTAGGACTTTTTCTTGGAAGGAATGTTATGCTGATCCAGCAGTAAAAGCGAGACTTTCTCGAAGACTCCTCATCTCAACAACAAAGCAAATCGCTTGTTTTTTGCAATGAGTGTTCCACATGTACGAGGTAAAGGGCAGCAACAACGACAGGACAAACAGCCTGGGTTCTCTCAACAAGGAAGAAAAAGGAAGGCGAAAAAAGTGAATTTGTTTACATGGGTCGAACGTTGGGTTCCAGAAGAGATCGGTAAAGATGATCCTATCGTAAAAAGGCGAGCTGTCTTCACACTCGAATTGGCCTTTTTGATGAGCAGTCTATCCCTTGCCTTGATTCCTGTCGTCTTGCCTGGAAAGCTCTACTTCACAGCCTTCATGTTGGTAGTGACAGCGTTGGGTGCAGGAGCAACCTTCTTGCTCATGCATCACACACACTCACTTGACTGGTCCGTCCGTTGGCTGCTCTTTTTCTACGCGGCCTCAGTCTTCACCAACACAGTCGTCTTCGGTCCGAGTATCCCCGCGATCGCATCGATGTTTATTCATCCCATGATGGCTGTCTTACTCTCCCACCGTATCTCCAAAACCTTTTGGGGGTTTGTCTATGTAAGCTATGCCATCGTCGTCCACATTCCCGGCTTACAACTCTACCACCCTAACAAAACAGTCGATCCCGTCACTGAGCAGATCATGCTCGGTATAAGCTTGGGGATCGTATTTATCGCATCTTTGATGCTCATCGCGTTGTACGAAAGTGAAAAACAGATCAACGAAGAGATCATCAAAAAGGGACACACAGCTCTGCAAAAAAGAGAGCGACAGCTCAAAACTGTTCTGTCACACGCCCCTGTGGCGCTTTGGGTCTGTAACCAAGACGGCGACGTAGAGCTTGCGGAGGGTCGTAACCTCAATCTCCTACAAAAGACACAGCTCACACCACAAGATGAGACTCCTTCGCTACTTCCAGAGCTCATAGAAGGACTTTCGCAAGCGCTCGAAGGCAAAACGCAACAAAGCCACTTGGAACATAAAGGACGGTACTTTGACGTCCACTATGCGCCCTTCACAGACGAAGAGAACAAGACCTCACAGGGTGCGCTCATCGCGGCCATCGACATCACAGAACACCATGAGGTCGAGCGCGTTCAAAAGCTCAACAAAGAACTCGAAAAAGCTCGCGACCTCGAACGTAGCGCCAGCAAGGCCAAGAGCGAGTTTTTGGCCAACATGAGCCATGAGCTACGCACCCCCCTCAACGCAATCATTGGATACTCCGAAATGATCGCGGAAGATATCGATCCCGCTGAGAGTATGGAGCTGCATGACGATCTCAATCGCATCCAAACCTCCGGCAAACACCTGCTCAGCTTGATCAATGATCTGCTTGACCTCTCCAAAATCGAAGCCGGACGTGTCGAACTCTACCCCGAAGCCTTTACGCTCACACCCTTCCTAGAATCCCTACTCACAACGGTCACTCCGCTGTGTCTGCAAAACGCCAACACCCTCTCCTCTCTCTACCGCATCCCACAAGATGCCACCATTATCACGGACCAAACGAAGTTTCGTCAGATCTTGTACAACCTCCTCTCCAACGCCTGCAAGTTTACCAAGCAAGGCAAGATCACCCTCACAGTCGAACAAGATCCACTTGGTGATGGTTATATTTTCCAGGTCACGGACACTGGGATCGGTATGAGTCCGGCGCAATTGAATAAGATCTTCAAGGCATTTATGCAAGCGGACGCTTCGATTACACGTCGATATGGAGGGACAGGTCTTGGTTTGACACTCTCACAACGATTTACACAGCTCCTCGAAGGTGAGCTCAGTGTCGAAAGTGAAAAGGACCAAGGCACGACGTTTTCTCTACGTCTCCCCCACTCGATCAAGCAAGCGACGGCCGGCACAAAGCGCAAGAAAAAGAAACCAAAAAGCGTCAGTTTCGACCAAATGGATGCCTCATGGCCACTCGTACTCGTCATCGACGATGATGACAACGTCCTCGATCTGTTACGACGCACCCTTAAAAAGCAAGGTTACCGCGCCATCACGACAGCCAGCGCGCAAGAAGGGCTCTCACTCGTCGACACGCATAAACCCGACATCATTACCCTCGATATCGCCATGCCTGGAATGGATGGTTGGGGTTTTCTCAACGCGCTCAAGAGCAACGAAGAGACACGACACATTCCTGTCCTCGTCATCAGCATTACAGACGATGTCGAGAGGGCCTTCGCGCTCGGTGCCGCCGAATACCTGACCAAACCCATCGATCGACGCAAGCTGCTCAAACTCATCCGCCAGTACAAAGAGATCAAAAACATCCCCCCCATCACGCTCCTGCAAGATGGACAATCAGAGACTTCAGAGCCTCTTCAGCGCCTCAATACATATGGGTGGTCCGTCCAGACATCCGAAAACCTTCGCGCAGGATTCCAACAATTCACCAAAAAGACACCCTCGATGTTTGTCGTCGATCTCCTCGACCCCCAAGAGAAGCACTTTACAGTCCTCGACACACTCTCTCTCAAAGACAAAGACAAAGAGATCCCCATCACGCTGTTGCTTCCTGCGCAACACGACTCCCTTCAAGACGAACAGGATGAGTTGGATATACACGATCTCGCCTATTCCCTCCACCAACGCTTCAAACAACAGCTCATCAAACAACTCCCAACAGACGAGCCTGTGTCTGGTGACTCCTTCGAATCTCTCGAATCTCTTGAATCTCTCGAGTCGATGGAAGCACTTGATCCCCCTAACAGTCTCGACTTACCCAATCCCCCCTCACTCGACGATATTGATGACGACGTCAATCACTGATACGGGCATGAAGCGTCTGTAGCCATGAGATCGTATCTTCGAGCACCTGCTCCCTCTCTGGCTCATTGAACACCTCGTGGTACAGGCCCTTATACACTTTGTAATCCTTTTCCTCAGAGGTCACCTTCTCAAAGAGCATCTTTCCGCCCTCTGGGTTCACAAGTTTGTCCTCAGAACCCTGAAGGATCAGCAATGGTAACGTGATCTCGTGATTTCTCGCGTCGATCTCTTCGAATGTCTTCAACATCGCAGCGCCCAACCCCGCGCGAACCCCTCCTCGATAGTTGAGCGGATCGGTGTTGTAGTCGGAGACGACCTCTGGATCACGTGAGATCCACTGTGCGTCGAGCTTTTGCAGGGGAAACTTCGGCATAACAAAGCCAATCGCCCGTGCCAGCGCGATCATCGCAGGTTGAATATCATCACCTGCCTTCAGCGCTGGTGCGCTCAAGATCAACCCGAGCAGCTCAGGGTTGTGACGAATCACATATGTCGACGCGACCAACCCGCCCATACTGTGACCCAACAGATAAAATTGTGAGGTCTCCTCTCTGGACCGCAGACGATGAAAGACCGCCTCTACATCCCACAAGAACTCGTCAAAAGAGCGAATATGAGCCCTGACTCCTTCGGACTTACCGTGCCCCCGTAGGTCCAAAGCGTGGACGTCAAAGCCCGCCTCTACCATCGCATGTGCGACATGCTCATAGCGACCGGAATGTTCGGCGAGACCATGCACCAAAAGAACATGCGCCTTCGGTGCCTCCCGTTGCCATGAACGCATATATAACTTGCGTCCATCCCGGCTCTCACTCCAATCTTCTCGCATTTTGATTTGCTTTTCTCCACTCATCGTCCTATACCTTTTGGCTACGGGTCTTTCCCAAAGAGACTGTCTGTCCAACATCCAACGGACGCGGGACCAATGATCCCCATACACTCTCAATACATGCCCGTTACACAAAAGACATCCAAGCATACTATCTTTGGCCACAGGAGAGACGCTGTGCAGACGTGCGGAAAATTTATCCTAACGGGCGAACATTTCATTTTACACGGAACGTCAGCGTTGGCAATGCCGTGGACGCAGGCGACCCTTCAACTGCACCCCGATCCGTCCTCACACAACCGCTCACCACACCTGCTCAACACCTGGAACGCAGCACGTCGCCACTTCTCCCTCCCGACCGCTGAGAGCTTCCCATTCTCCATCGAGTCCAGCATCCCACAAGGCTGTGGCTTTGGTTCGAGCGCAGCCCTCTGCGTCGCTCTCGCGACAGAAGCCGCCAGTCAAGCAGGTCAACAGTGGGAAGAGCGCGCATTGATTCAATTCGCCACCGATCTGGAATACGCATTCCACGGTCGCTCAAGTGGACTGGACCCGACGATCGTCGTCAAACGCCAGCCCCTTCGTGTCCACATGGATGGAACACAGCTCCCCTTCACGTGGTCTCTACGTGGCTGTGGCTTTGTCCTCGCAGTCAGCCAAGAAGAGCGCCAAACCGCCGAAGCCGTCCATCTCGTCTCGCAATACGCACAACAACACCCCAAACCTTTCGACGCGATCATCCAGGAGATGCACAGCATCGTCGCGAGCGTCGAAGGTCTCATCACTGGCGAGGGGTCGTTTGGTCAACTCTCCACAGCAGAGCGGGGTGAACAGCTCGGCCAACAGCTCACGAGAAATCACCAGCTCCTTCACACAGTCGGCGTCTCTTCACCTCACCTTGAAGACCTCGTCGAGACAGCGCTCCAACATGGTGCGTGGGGTGCCAAACTCACAGGCGCAGGCATGGGTGGCGGCATGTTCGCCCTCGCCCCCCTCTCTCGTCTGCCATCTCTAAGTCACGCGCTCACCGCCGCCAACGCAAAGGAATGTGCCATCTTTGACCCCAACGCGCTCGATTGTTGATCCAACCTCAAAAGACAGAAAAGACGCTATACAAAGACCAAGAAGGCAGGTATATATGTCGCGAAGCTCATCACCTGTCTCGTTTCTCCATACAAAGAAAGGCCCTGATTGATGAAAAAAGTCGAAGCAAGCGCCCCATCCAACATCGCATTGGTCAAGTATTGGGGAAAACGCCACACCAAACTCAACCTCCCGCTCACGTCGAGCTTCTCCGTCTCACTCACCAACATGCGCTCCCACGCGACGATCACAGAAGCATCGGGGACAGAAGATGAATGGGACATCCACGGCAACCCCTCGAAAGCGCAAAAAGTCCTCGCCTGCGCACGCGCCGCCACCCAAGACGAACGCCCACTCAAGATCTCGATCGTCAACGACTTTCCTTCAGGCGCAGGGCTTGCAAGCTCCGCATCGTCAATGGCCGCCTTTGCCCTCGCGCTCAACAGCTATCTCGCCGACGATGCCTTCGACCTTGAGACGATCTCACACTGGTCTCGCCTCGGCAGCGGCTCCTCCGTCCGTTCGCTCTATCCAGGTTATGTCCTCTGGGACGCTGGGACCGACGAAGAAGGTAAGGATTGCGTCGCCCATACAGCCTTCGCGGCCTCTCACATGCCTCTCTCTCTCGTCGTATGTGTCGTCGATGACCAACCCAAACCCATAGGCTCCACCGCCGCTATGGAGCGCAGTCGTGATACATCTCCTCTCTACGATGAGTTTCATGCAAACAACGAACAGTATCTCCAAGAAGCCCTCGACGCCGTAAAGAACAAGGACTTTTACAAGCTCGCGGAGATCAGCGAGTCCAATTGCCAAGCCATGCACGCGGTCATGCAAGCCTCTCAACCTCCTGTCAATTACTTCAAGACCGGGACCAAACAGGCCATTGAACACGTCCAAAAGATGAGACAGGAAGGTATCCCCTGCTTCTTCACGATCGACGCTGGCCCCAACGTCAAGATCTTCTGTACACCAGAGGCCAAAGACGAAGTCCACGAACGATGCAAGTCACTCAGCGACGTCAAGCATCTCCTCCTCGATCAAGTCTCAGACGACTCCCCTGCCTCGTAGGACCAGCCATGACACGCACAGTCGATGTCCCCCATAAGATCTTATTCTCAGGCTCTTACACAGTCCTCGATGGCTATCCCGCCCTCGGATTGGCTGTTGGTCCGAGGATGACCCTTCAACTCACCAAAGAAGCTCCCCAACCCTGGCCCGAAGACAACCCCTTTGCGCGAGCCGTCGACGTCGTGATGTCCGAAGCCCTCAAAGTAGAAGGCGCCACGCCACATGACCGATGGGGCAGCTTTACGACCTCACTCCCAGAAGAAGTCTATGGCTGGGGCTTGGGTTCAAGCGCCGCCTTTACAACGGCCTTGTGTGCTGCGATCGCATTAGAACACGACATCAACACACCAACACGTCTATTTGCCCTCGCTCGTGCCGCCCATCGCCTGGGACAGGGAGGCAAAGGCAGCGGCGTCGACATCGCAGCCTGTACATTCGGTGGTCTCGTCTACGTCACCCATGCACAGGGTGACACAGCACCACGTTGCGCTCCCTTTCCATGGCCCAGAGACCTGGGGATCTTGTTGTTGCGCTCAGGACAAAAAGCTGACACACGGGAAAAAATAACCTCTTACCGCGACATCCCCCCTCAGACCAAACAACGTGCAAACCGTCCTTTGCTTCGTGCAATTGGTGGTGTTTGTCGTGCTTTTGTACATCACAAAGGCATCCTCGCGGCGCTCCGTGAGAACGCACGCTGTGAGGGAGAATGGAGCCAGGCGTTGGGTATTCCGCTCGTGACGACACAACAAAGAGCTTTGGAGACAGAGCTTTACAAAGCGCTCCCTACACACGACATTGTACTCAAAGCGCTGGGCGCAGGTGGTGGTGATAGTATCGCCTGTTTTTACGATAAACGACACACACAGCCTGCTGCGATCGCCCCGGTCTTCACACAAGCAGGCTTGCAAGTTCGTGACCTCCCCATCGAACTTCATGGCGTAAGGGAAATCCCTCAACTTGACTCCCAAGACACGAAAGGTGCTGAGAGATGACAACAAGAGATCCAATCTCCTCCTATCAGGCATTTGTACGCGATGCCTGGGGCACATACACCCAACAAATCCTGGACGCTGACCCCATCATGAAGCCGATGCTCGCCCATCACTTCTTGAGCACAGGAAAGCTTCTTCGTCCGGCGTTGACGCTCGCGTTCTACGATTGTCTACAAGGCCAGACCGCGCTCGATCCCGACAACACCTCAGCGTCTCTGACCCAGACCGCCATCGCGATCGAACTTCTACACAACGCGACACTCGTCCACGATGACCTTCAGGATGGAGATGAGACGAGACGTGGCATCCCGACGGTCTGGAAGGCGTTTAACCCATACCAGGCGATCAATACAGGCAGCGCGTTGTACTTTTACGCACAAAAGCTCCTGCTCTCTATCGATCAACCTGCCGAAGTCGTCGTACGTCTGAGTCAATTGCTCTCAGAACAGACGATCGCGATCATTCAGGGACAGGCAGCTGAGTACACGCTCTGGGATCAATTTCCAGAGCGCTTTGAAGACGCACGGGCATACTACATCGATGTCGTCGAGAGAAAGACCTCCGCGCTGTTTGCGATCCCCCTGATGAGCGCGGCCATTATGCAACAAGAGACACAAGAGACGATCGAGGGACTTCACGGTGTGGCCGCGCCACTTGGTGCCTTGTTCCAAATCCAAGATGACATCCTCGATCTATACGGTGAAAAAGGTCGCGGCTCTGCAGGTAATGATATCGCCGAAGGCAAGCCCAGTTTATTGGTTCTTCACTTTTTGCATCACGCAGACAAAGAGGACGCCAAGAGACTCAAAGCTCTGCTCACCCAACCACGCGAAGAGTGTGCCCAAGAGGACATCGATTGGGCGATCGATGCCATCCGTGATGCCGGTTCGTTAGCGTATTGCTTGGAGGCTCTTCAAACGCTCCACCAAAAAGCCCACGCTCAATGTACGCAGCTTCACTTCAAACAAGAGAACCACCTGAACTCACTGCTCGACCAACTCGTCGAAAAGATCCTCCAACCCATCCAGCACTTGCTCGGCTAAAGGAGCGATGCAGCGCCTGAGACCTCACAATCTTCCGAACAGCTCTCCCGAATACGCTCATACTGTATGTATCGAGAACACAGTCTCGAAAGAATCCCCCAACCCAAAACAATCACATCCCCTTATTAAGGGGTGTTCGCTGGCGTGTAGATTTTGCCCATCTTGACGACCTCAAAGTCTTTCCCTTTGAGCTTTTTGAGATCCCGCAGCTTGTCATCGTCCCACTTCTCATGAGGCGCTCCTGAGACGTACCAATTGCTTCCGTTGTCTGCGACGAACATTCCGTACTTCTTCATCGCCCTCATGATGACCTGTCCAATCTTGGAATACCCTGAGATATCGACATTTGCCTTGAGTCGAACCCGCATCCCCATCGGAGGCAATGAGGCGTCGGTTCTGGTGCTCGCCCAGTGTGTCGCAGGATGTACAAACGCCCTTCGACTCCTGACCACGGTAAAGCGCAGCGCGTGCTTGATCTCGCCAGCCATCACCTCTTCGTACTTCACGAGCCCAGGCAAGATCGGCAACCCCGCTGCATCTGCGCTTGTCCACTTATCGGGTCGGAGCTTGTTGCTGTTTAAGTCAAAGATCGCACCAGAACCGGCCTTCCAGCTCCCATCAGCCTGTGGAAACGCGCTGAAGAGTTCAAAGAGTTTACACGTCGTCTTTTGCAGCACCAGAACGTGTCTGTCCCCCTTCCCATTAGGGCCACCCTCGATAGGCGCGTCTTTGGGGACAGGATAAGGCCCTTTGTCACTCTCATCGGCATATTGGAAGGTTACATTCACACCCTTTTGACCGGCAGGGACAACGACGAATGGGATCCCGTTGGGCGCACCATTCCACTCCGTACCAAAATCAGGATGGAGCGATGTATTGGCACCAATGCTCGCAATCAACGCATCCGAATTCGGATCGACTGGCTGCTTCGAGATATCTGTGTTCCAGGGGTTATCAGCCGGAAAGATCGGACAACCACCGATGACAGGGACATTGGGAGCAGGTGTTGTGTCTGGCATCGGGGGCTTCTCCACCACACTCTCTTTTGGCGCGACGTCAGGGATCGATTCAGCCACAGATTCAGCGGCAGGCTCAGATGTCGGCTCAACAGTAGACGTCTGCTCAGTCGGAGTACGCTCTTCTTTTGTGGACGCTCGCTCTGAAGAAGGCTTCTCGGTTTGTGTCTGCTCTGTCGTTTGTTGGGGGTTCTCTTTTGCCTGCTCGTTTTTGATCGGTGTGTTTGTACACATACTCATCGTCACAGCGACAAACATGAGACCGACAAACAACAACCATCCTTGGTTTCTCATACCTCTCTCCTTTTCGGTTTGTTTCATCAACATGTCATGAAACAATTGAAACATATCTCCACCCAACCGAAAAGACACTAAGCACAATAACCTGAAATAACAGAGCGCAAAGAACCCGAAACGAAAAAATAGTCACGTGATGGCAAAGAGGGGGACACAGACAGGCAGAAGAGTGGGGAGTGTGTTGAGGCCACAGGAAGGAAAAAGGACGTTCGATACGTCCTCTTAGAGGGCGTTCACCTGTTTGGTGAGCATGGGGACGAAGGGACTGTTTGGCTTCAGACGTTTAAATGTACGCAAGGTGCGCTTGGCTTGGCTCTTCTTCTTCATCTTGATGTAGACAAGGACGAGGACACGGTATGCCGCAGCGTTCTTGGGGTCAGCCTTGATCGCGCGTCGAAGTGTACGTCTCGCAGACGAAGGCTTGCCACCAAAGAATTGTCTTGTCCCTTTCAAGAAGAGCTTTTGCGACAATTTTGGGTTTCTCTTGACGCGACGACGTCGAGGTGGTCGGCGACGCTTGATGCGGCGTCGAGGTGGTCGGCGACGCTTGACACGACGACGTGGTGGACGACGTCGTTTCACAACACGTCTCTCGACAGGACGTTCGACAGGTCGCTCAACGGGTCTCTCTACGGGACGCTCAACAGGACGAGGTGTGGGGCGTACATCGGGTGTACCGCCACCTGCTTTGGGCGCTCCAGCGTCTGCTGTAAGGCCACCTTCAGCTGGTGGTGTGGTGCGTGCGGCGAGGGCGACACGTTTCGTCGGTCTCTTCGCGGGCTGCTTTTTCACAACACGACGAGGTGGCGTACGCACTTCGCGGCGCTCGTTCGGTTTGTTTTTGCCAGGCTTGGCGGTCATATAATCGATACCAAAGAACATCCCGACAGCCGCAACGAGGATCAGGGGAATGATCATCATCATACGTTGACGTGTGCGCTTGTGCTCTTCTTCTTGCAAGCGAAGCAACTCGTGGTATTCGCGCTCAGCGGTACTAAACACGTTGTTGTGCTCTTTGACCGGCGACGAGAAGAAGTCATCACCGAGATCACCGAAGTCACGGTGCCCTTCTGCTTCCATCTCAGCGATCTGCTCATGTGAAATCGCGGCGATTTCAGCAGGCATTTCAGCTGAAGGAGCTGCATGTTCAACGGGCTCTTCGATGGGCGCGGACTCTTTTACAGGCGCAGGCTCTTCGACAGGTGTCGGTTCTTCTACAGGCGCGGGCTCTTCGACAAGTGCAGGCGCTGCAGAAGCGGGCTCTTCGATAGGCGCTGGTTCATCGGACTGCACACGTTGGGAGATGAAGTCTCCCGTCGCGATCCTGTCAGATGAAGGCGTGTAGGTCTTGATCGCCTCTTTTGTCTTGGGACCAGAGGCACCACCGGAGGCTTTCTCTTCCTCGGGAATCAAAGACGCAACAGGGACAGGAACCAGAGGGTTGGTCGGCTCATCCCGATGATCTTTTTTGGGAACGATGACTTCCTCGGGGGGTTTGGACACGGGTTTCAAAGAGAGCGTCTGTTTGCCCTCGGACTTTCGGTTGTCCAAGGCCAATATATCATCGTCTTCAGAGGGCGCTGCGGACCCCTTCTCTTTCTCCTTCTCGATCGCTTTGTCGAGGGAGTCGGACAGTAAGCTCTGTGTATCGAGAGACAAGGCAAACACACCTGTCACAAAGTCATCGAGCTTTCCGATATCCTCTGCGTCGCTCGCATCGACGGCCTGGTTCTCGATAGGCGCAGGCTCTTCCTCTACAGAGGGCGCAACCTCGACAGCAGCCGGGGTTTCTTCGACAGCAGCAGGGGTTTCTTCGACAGCAGCAGGGGTTTCTTCGACAGCAGCAGGGGTTTCTTCGACCGGTGCAGGCTCTTCTGTCACGGCGATGACATCCGCAACCGTTGCAGCCTCTTCAAGAGGTGCATCAGGTGTTGAGATCGGTGCGGTCAAAAGCACAGGAGACTCTTCCTCTTCCTCTTCCTCAGGGGGTGCAGACAAGAGATTTTCATCATCCGACGTAACAGACTCTTCGAAGGCACCAAAGGCAGACACATCGAGCGCTTCATTGTGGAGGGGCTCAGGTTCTGGTGCTGCAGTGGAGAGCATATCGAGGGAGACGGCGTCAAGATCGGCCTGACTTTCCACTTCGGCGCGAAGGTCATCGAGCGAGGGCAAATCATCTAATGAAGGCAGCGGTGTCTCTTCAGCCTCATCACCTGTCTCTTGCAGAGCAAAGGGCGTCCCCTGCGTCGCTTCGACGATCGGATCGAATGAAGGCGTGTCTGTGACTTCCTCTTTCTGCTCCTTATTTTTTCTCGTCAGCGAGTCGATCGCGGAGTCGAGAGACAAGGAGAGATTCTCAATCGACTCGGACATGACAGGAAGATCGTCCGCTGAGTGAGAAAAGGAAGGCTCATTGGCAAGAGACGTGTCCGCATCATCTCCAAACGGCGAAGGAGGCATAGGGATCTCTTCGGAGTCTTCGGACTGCAAATACGGAAGAGGCTTGAGATCGGGAATGGTCCGTGTGAGATCTTCGGGCTCATGGATAGACAAACCACCTGACTGAAGGGGATCATCGTTATCATCAGATGAAGCGCTTGTGTCATGCCCCCAAGGAGTAGGAATGTCCGAAGGCTCAGGAATGGGCAGGTTCGTACTGGAAGCGGTCTTCAAGATAGCAGAGGCTTCTTCGTCGAGGGGCTCGGAGGTATCAAAAAACAGATCTTCGTTGTGTTTTCCTTCTCCGATATTCTCCAGAAAGACGTCTTCCGACACCTGTGGTGCAGAGGTCTCATCTTCGGGCGCAGGCGTCTTGGCTTCGACACCTTCACCGAGACGATCGGACAGGTAGTTGGCCTGTACGATCAGGTCGGAGACTTGTCCGTCATCATCATCAGGCTCATCGTCGGGGATTTGCCCCTTCGCCGCTTCCAACTCTTGTGTGTTAAACATCGGCTTTTCGTTATCGATGTCTACACTTTCATGATCAACCTTGGAGACAAATGAGCGCAAAATGCGCGCCGCATCTGAGACCTCATCCAAGTCTCCGGTTGGAATATCAAAAAGATCGCGATCGTCGCTTTTCATAGGCTTCTCCGAAATAACCTCTTCTGCTTAAGGGCTATGTCTGTTCATATCTCCGTCCCACATTCGTGGGATGAGCCTCCGTGCTCCATGGTGCTTGGGCCGAGAAAAAAACGGCCTTATTCTGCCCATCCATTATCATGATAGATCCGAATTGAGATAACATGCAGGCGTCATTCTGTAAAGAACAACGCACATTGACTCTCCTCAAAGGTGTTCTGCTGGAAGAACACGCAAAAAAATGATAATGTTTCAGCCTTCGCGTTATTTTCCCAGGTTAGGTTGCGCTTCACGAGAACACAAGCCTGACCGTTGGCAGAGGTTTTGTCTTGAAAAAACAGATTATTTTGGGGACCGCAGGGCACATCGACCACGGCAAGAGCTCCCTCGTCAGAGCGTTGACAGGTGTTGACCCGGATAGATTACAAGAGGAAAAGCGTCGCGGTATCACCATCGAGCTGGGTTTCGCACAGCTCCCCTTTGACAAGGTCAACATCGGTCTCATCGACGTCCCCGGCCACGAAAAATTTGTCCGCGCGATGGTCGCAGGGGCAACAGGTATCGACATGGTGATGCTCGTCATCGCCGCAGACGAAGGTGTCATGCCTCAAACACGCGAGCACCTCGACATCTGCTCACTGCTCGGGATCGAGCACGGCTTTGTCGCCCTCACAAAAGTCGATCTCGTCGACGAAGATTGGCTTGAGTTAGTCAAAGATGACGTCCAAGAAGCCCTACAAGAGAGCTTCTTAGAAGATGCTCCCATCGTCGAGGTGTCCGCCAAAACACAGCAAGGCCTCGACAGCATCCGCGACCAGATCGAAAAAATGGCCTTATCACTCCCCTCCAAAACACAGCGCGGCATGGCACGACTGCCCATCGATCGCGTCTTCGAACTCAAAGGCTTTGGACCTGTCGTCACAGGAACGCTATACACAGGCTCATTCAAAGAAGGCGACACCATCACCCTCCTACCGGACGGTCACGAAGGTAGAATCCGTGGCATCCAGGTCCACGGACACGCGACAGAACACGCCGTCGCAGGACAACGAACCGCGATCAATATCCAGGGCATCGAGCTGTCTGACATCCACAGAGGACAGGTGCTCGCCCATCTCGAAGAACTAGAAGAGACCAAAGAGTTCGACGCGCGTATCCAATTGCTCCCCCACTTACCCAAACCACTCAAACACCGCGCGTCGATCTTGTTCCACGCCGGGACCATCCAGGTCCCCGGACGAATATGGCTACACGCAGGAGAGACAGAGCTCTACCCAGGCGACCCCCATTGGGTACGTATCACACTCGACCAGCCGACGATCTTACTCCCAGAAGACCGCTTTATCCTACGTGGCTTCCAACGCTTCGAAGGCAATGGGACAACACTGGGTGGTGGCGTCGTTCTCGACCCATACCCACCTCGACGCAAACGACACGATCCTCAGCTCAAACAGCGACTACTCGATCTCGAAGAAGCCACGCCCATCGAACAGATCGAGCAGTTTGTCAAAGAAGCCGGTCCCAAAGGACTCACACTACTTCAGCTACGTCGGCGTGTCGCGTGTTCACTCAAGGAGTTACAGCAACATATCGCCAAAGCGTCGAGTCAGGGCGTCCTTCACCAGTTTGAAAAGCAACCTCCTGCGTACGTACACAAACAACACTTCCAGACATGGACAGAAGAGACGACGCAGCGGCTTACGAGTTATCACGAGGCCCACCCCCTCGAAGAGGGCATGGCCAAAGAGTCACTCAAAGAGCAATTGGGGATGACCTCACAGCGGCTGTTCAACCAGCTTCTCCAAAAGATGGAGAGTGAAGGCAAATTGCAAGTCCTCCAAGATCGTGTGTGTCTGGCCTCACACTCGATCCAGCTACAAGCGAATGAGGCCAACGTCGAAGAACGTCTACGCGCCATTTATAACGAAGCGAAGTGGACACCACCTCGCGCGAGAGACCTTCCACAAATGTTGGAGCTGGATGAAGCGCTCGTCCAACCCATCCTCGACTATCTCGTGCGTCAGCAACAACTCATTCGTGTACATGAAGATCTGTTCTTTGATGTCCAACATCTCGAGACTCTCAAGCAAGCGCTGATCACATTTCTCGAACAAAATGAGACGATCTCAGCACAAGAATTCAAACAATTGACAGGCGCGTCGAGAAAGTTCGCGATCCCACTCGCCGAGTACTTTGACAAACAAAAGCTCACCCTACGTGTAGGCGATGTGCGAAAACTACGGGCATCATTATGACACAGCAACTCATCCCTCCGACACGACCTCTCGAAGCCGGTCTATATCTCGTCGCGACACCGATCGGACATCTCGAAGACATCACCTTGCGCGCGCTACGAATTCTCCGGGATGTGGATCAAATCGCCGCAGAAGATACCCGTACAGCGCGCAAGTTGCTCAACGCTTATGACCTGCAAAAGCCGACCTTCAGCCTATACAGAGACAACGAAGCGCAACGTGTACCGAGATTGATCGAGCATCTCCAAGAAGGCCAAAGTGTCGCGCTGATCAGTGAGGCGGGGATGCCTGGGATCTCCGATCCAGGTTACGTCGCGGTCCAACACGTCCTCGAAGCCGGGTTTCCCGTGATCCCCATTCCAGGTGCGAATGCAGTCACAACAGCGCTGCTGCCGAGTGGCCTCCCCTGTGATCGATTTATGTTTTTGGGTTTTCTGCCTCCCAAGTCGGGAAAAAGGCGTCAACATCTCGCCCCTTACCTACATGTACCTTCCACCCTCGTGTTATACGCATCCCCTCACAAGTTGCCGTCCTTGCTCGAAGATCTAGAGAACATTCTCGGAGACAGAAGAGCCTGTATCGCGCGCGAGCTGACCAAGAGCCACGAGGAATTTTGTCGTGGAACACTCAGCGAGCTCGCCGCACAGTTCGCCGACGAGTCGCGCCGTAAGGGAGAATTTGTGTTGTTGATCGAAGGACACCAGGGTCCGGTAGAGACGGTCTTGGAGAGCGAACAACAGGAGACAGAAGAGGCGCGTATCAAGGCACGCATTCGAACTTTATTAAAGGAAGGGGTGCGACCTTCCAAGCTCGCCAGAAAGTTAACGGCAGAGTTCCCTTCTTTGTCACGCAAACGCGCCTACCAACAGATCCTCGCTCTTGAAAAACACGACGAAGATGGCCAAAAAGAATCAGAAGAATCCTGACGAGCTGTTGTCACCACAAACGAGATGTGATAAGAGAAAGCCACCCAAGGGGTAAAGACACTGAAAAGATTGTCCATCCCAACACGGAGACGGTGAACATTGGAGAACGCAACATCCGGTGAAGGGCCAGAGCAAGAGGCCACACCACAAGAACTTCAGAGCTTGCAGTTACCACTCAACGACGAGCAGGTCGCACAGCTACACGCGGGCGAGTGGTACGCACTTGAAGGTTCGATGTATTTGATCAGCTGGAAGGCCAGTCAGAAGTTACTCATCGACGCACAAAACGGCGTAGAGTGGCCTTTTACACCAGATAACGCGTTTATTTTTCATGGAACCGTCAATCCAGCGCCTTGGGGCAAGGTGATCGGGAGCTTTGGCCCCGAGTACACCTCGCGTTTTTACGAAGCAGACCGCCTCTTGCTGGAGCAAGGTGCGCGTGGTTTCTTAGGCCGAGGTCCAAAAGCCGATCCACTGATCGATGCGCTCAAACTGCGCCATGGTGTCTACCTGACAGTCGCTTCAGGGACCGCCGCCCTGCTCGCGCGCGCCGTTCAACAATCCGAAGTGATTGGCTATCCAGAGCTAGGGCTTGATGCCATTTTGCGCATCACGGTCTCGAAACTCCCGGCAATCCTTGCGGTCGATGGTTTTGGTCGCAACCTGTTTACCGTCCCAGAAGAGCCTCCCACACCAGATGATGAAATCGACCCTCCTGAGCAGGTCGATGTGGAGCAAGAGGACGAGCCGAGCGAAGAGTAACGTTCTTACTCTAGATGACACACCCAAACCTTTCCTGGTCAACCACTCACACACATGACAGTGACGATGAGGACAAAGAGAGTGGGTGATGTGTACAAGATTTTCCCTATCGAGCTTTGTCGTTTAAGAAGTGCTGATACAAAGCAGTGGCCGACAAGACACAAAGTGAGAGCATAGTATTTCTCTCGTCAGCTTCATTGAGTTGACAACAGAATTCGTAAGTTCGTCAATCGAGTGAAACGCGCAAGCTCCCTTGACGTCATCCACCTTATAGAGTGCGAGTGCGCGTTGGAACGAAGGAGGTTATACCGTGAAGATCCATGAGTACCAGGGCAAAGAGATCCTGAAAAAGTACGGCGTTCCTGTTCCCAACGGAAAAGTGGCGTTTACCCGTGAGGAAGCCATCGAAGCTGCCAAAGAAATTGGCGGAGAGAGCGGAAAGGTCGTAGTCAAAGCCCAAATCCATGCCGGAGGTCGAGGCAAAGGTGGTGGTGTCAAATTGGCAGGCAACCACGAAGAAGCCGTAAAACACATCGACGACATCTTGGGCATGACTCTGGTGACCCACCAAACAGGTCCAGAAGGCCGTGTTGTCAAACGACTTCTTCTCGAAGAAGTTGGTGACATCAAGAAAGAATACTACTTCGGTATCGTCCTCGATCGCGAGACATCTCGTATCACGATCATGGCCTCCACAGAAGGCGGAATGGACATCGAAGAGGTCGCCGAAAAGACCCCCGAGAAGATCCTCAAAGTCACTGTTCATCCCTCCGTCGGCGTACAGCCCTACCAGATCCGCAACCTCGTGTACGGACTTGGGCTGCCCAAAGCCGCTCACAAAGACGCACACAAGTTGATCGCAGGCTGCTACAACGCCTACATCAAAGAAGACGCTTCTTTGTTGGAGATCAACCCCCTCGTCTTGACAGGCGACGATCACCTCGTCGCGCTCGATGCGAAGGTCAACTTCGATGAGAACGCGTCCTTCCGTCACCCAAGTTACGAAGAACTTCGTGACCTTGACGAAGAAGATCCCGCAGAGCTCGAAGCGTCCAAATTTGGACTCAACTTCATCAAGCTCGACGGAAACATCGGTTGTCTCGTCAATGGCGCCGGTCTCGCGATGGCCACTATGGACATCATCAAGCATCACGGCGGTGAGCCTGCGAACTTCCTCGATGTTGGCGGTGGCGCAAGCCAAGAAGCTGTCACTGAGGCGTTCAAGATCATCCTCAAAGATGAAGGCGTCAAAGGCATCTTTGTCAACATCTTTGGTGGTATCATGAAGTGTGACATCATCGCTGGTGCGGTCATCGGCGCAGCCAAAGAAGTAGGTATCGAGATTCCCCTCGTCGTCCGACTCGAAGGCACAAACGTCGAACAAGGACGCAAAATGCTCGAAGAAAGTGATGTGGAGCTTATCCGTGGTGATGACATGAACGACGCAGCCAAAAAGATCGTCGAAGCTGTGGCCAACGCATAAGGAGTTCAAAAAGATATGAGTATTCTCGTCAATGAAGACACACGCGTCGTTGTCCAAGGAATCACCGGTTCTGCCGGTTCATTCCACGCTGGTCACATGCTCGACTACGGCACAAAAGTCGTCGCAGGTGTAACACCAGGCAAAGGTGGACAGACTTTTAAAGAGAAAGTACCTGTACTCGACACTGTGAAAGAAGCTGTCGAAAAAGAAGGTGCCAACACATCTTTGATCTTCGTCCCCCCCCGCTTCACGCCTGACGCGATCCTCGAAGCGGCTGACGCTGGTATCAAAGTCATCGTTGTCATCACTGAAGGTGTACCCGTCCTCGACATGATGAAAGTCAAACCCATCCTCGAGGAAAAAGGTGTCCACATGATCGGACCCAACTGCCCCGGGATCATCACACCAGGCGCCAACTGCAAAATTGGTATCATGCCTGCACAGATCCACAAACCCGGTCGCATTGGCGTCATCAGCCGCTCAGGTACACTCACCTATGAGGCCGTCTTCCAGCTCACACAGCTCGGTATCGGCCAATCGACATGCATCGGTATCGGTGGTGACCCCATCATCGGTGTGGACCACACACAAGCCCTTGCTATGTTCGAAGCAGATCCCGATACTGATGGTGTCATCATGATCGGTGAGATCGGCGGAACAGCTGAAGAACGTGCAGCTCGCTTCGTCAAAGAAAATATGACCAAACCTGTCACCGCCTTCATCGCAGGAAAGACAGCACCTCCGGGACGCCGTATGGGTCACGCAGGCGCGATCATCTCCGGCGGAAAAGGTACCGCAGCGGAGAAGGTCAGAGTGCTCGAAGAGTGTGGTATCCGCGTCGCTGCAACACCCGCAGACATGGGAACCACCATGAAAGAAGCGCTGGGCGCATAACCCACATCCACTTGCCTGTCCACCCGGACAGACAACGCTTCCCCCTCTTCCCTTCGCCCTCTCCTCCTCTCCACTGGTCAAACAACATCATCTACCCATCGACCACTACGGAAAGTTCATCTTTCCTCATGGAGATATGTACATGTCCCGTTTGCCCTCTCTTCTCTTGCTCCTTCTGTGTCTGTCTTTGTCAACCGGTTGCTGGCAAGATTATCACGAGCCAAAGATCGACGCCATCGAGATGAACGCGATGCCCTCTGCACAGTGGGAGGCCGACCTCAAAGAGCTCCTCACCACACACGTCAATGACAAAGGGCTCGTCGATTACGCCACCCTCGCCACCCAAAAAGAGAAAGTGGAAGGCATCATCGCTGCCCTCAACTTTGTACGCATCGACGCATCCTGGACAGACGAACAAAAGCTCGCCTTCTGGATCAACGCTTACAACATCATCATGTTTTGGAACATCCTCAGCGAATACCCCGAAGTCCACACAGAGAAAAACGTCATCGCCTACCAAAATGCCTTCTTCGATACAAACAAATTTGCCGTCGCAGGTGTCATCGTCAGCCTCAACGATATCGAACACAAGATGCTCCGCAACGACAACCCCGACGCCGAATTTGTCACCAACCATCTCGTCGTCAAGACACTCCGTCCAGAGATCCACGTCGCCGTGTCTTGCGCCGCGCTCTCCTGCCCTCCTCTTCTCAACGACATCTGGGAAGCCGAAAAGGTCGACGAGACGCTCAAGTCACAGATGCGCAAGGTGCTCAACGATGAGGCCTTCGTCAGCCTCGGAAGTGACGGCAAACCGAGCGTCACGAGCCTTGTAGATTGGTACAATGTCGACTTCAAAACGGAGACACAAACAGTGGGGGCCTACCTCGCGTCCTGGCTCGACGACAGCAAACAAGAATTAAAAACCGCGCTGATCGCCGCAGGCAACGATAAAAGTAAGCTCTCCTTCAAAAATTACGACTGGACCCTCAATCACCAATAAGCAGACTCCCTCTCCCTCCCACATGTCAGCAACTCACTTTCTTCAGCGAAGAAAGAAGCGCCACATCACCCATCCCATCCCACCTGCGAGCCCAACAAACAGCAAGAAAAAGAAGACGAGCATACCAATAGAGACCGGCTGCACAGCCCCCTCCTCTACATCATCCAGCCCTTCCACCCGACTATTCAGAGCATCCTCATTGGCAAATGCATCAGCGAACGAATCCTCAGCCCCTGTGGAGACTGCAGGGAGCGCATCTTGCGAGTGTGCACCTGCGGTCGTGCCTGCCGTGATCTTTGCAAGCTCGGAGAGAGGCATCGTGACTTTCACAGGGACAGCCTCTAGCGCATCTTGCGAGTCAGCGATCGCGTGGAGAACATCGCGGGTGTCTTCTTCTGCGTGGAGTGAGACCGCGTCCCGACTCTGTTTGGGAGCGGCTCGCGCGATCGTCGGTGGTGGTGTAGGATCATCGCTTTCTTTGGGGGGCTTTGACTGTCCACCGATAACGATCCCCATCCCTCCCTTCTTCTTCTCCTTCCTGCGCTCGATTTGTTGACACAACAACACTGAGCCCAACTCCTGGAAGAAGTCAGGGATAGAAGCAGGCCGATCTGTAGGCTTTTTGGCGAGCAGACGTTTGATGATATTCTCTAACTCTTGTGGGTACACCAGATCGGGTCGAACTTGTGCGAGGGTTGGGGGTGTTTGTTCGATGTGTGCTTTCTTCAGATCTTCGCTCTTTGTCACATTGAAGACCGGACGACGGGTCAACATCTCGAACAACATGTTGCCAAAAGCGTAAAGATCGGCGCGAGGTGTAATGACCTCTCCCAGGATCTGTTCCGGAGCCATATAGCGAGGTGTACCGACGATTTCACTGAAGTTGTTGTCCTCGGCAAGATCACAGGCGATCCCAAAGTCGATCAGGCGCAAACTCTTTTGCAATCCGTCGGTCCCTTCGGAGGAGACATCCATATGCTCGATCAGGAAGACATTGTCGGGTTTGACGTCGCGATGAATGATGCCATTCTGATGGACAAAGTGAAGCGCGTGACCGAGCTGCTCGGCCCAACGATAGATCAACTTTTGGTCGAAGAGTTGGCGACTCTCGCGGTATTTGTCCTTGAGGCTAAAGCCACGTAGCCACTCAAGTGACATAAAGTGTCCGAGTCCGTCGAGATAACCATGTTCATGGAGTTTGATCACCCTGGGGTGGGATATCTTTTCGAGGATACGTGCTTCTCGCTGAAAGCGTTCGACAAAGGGGTCAAGTTTGGCGAACTCCTCACGTAACACCTTGATCGCACGCAGATCTTGGGGATCTACCTTGTGCTGTGCGCGGTAGATGTAGCCCATCCCACCGATCGCGATACGTTCAACAATCGAGAAGTCTCCAACCATCAGACCAAGATGTGGGTCATTATCCTCACCAGAGGGGAGCGCTGGGTCTTCCTCTGTTGAGGATGTGAGCGTGGAGATACGTTGCCCTTGAGGGTTCACGTCATCTTCGAGAAGCGCGGAGAGAAAGGGATCTTCGATTTGTTCAGGTTTCTTTTGGGACATAGCTGATCAACAATCGCCTATGAAAACGTCCTTGCGCGGTGCGAACGGTGATACGGATCGGGTTGCCACCTTTTTTGAGGCGCAACGGGATCGTCACAGTCAACGTCTTGTTGCCCTTGGGGCGCAAGTACTGCACAGATTTGTAAAAGACTTTCTTCTTCTTCTGTAACACATAGAGGTCGCGTATACCATCCTTTGACACGATCTTTACTCGCAATCCATACGCTTTCGCCGTCGAGATAAGAGGAAGTGTCACGCCAGGGAAAGAAATCGCAGGCGGAGAAAACACCGTCCTCATCGACATTTCCTTTAGGAGTACAGTCCCTGACGCCTTTCGCGTGAACCAACGTTTATGCACCCACGCCCCAACCCCTCGCAATGTTCGTTCTTTACAGGGACGCTTTTTGCCCTCCTCACAAAGCACCCCCTTGCCAAACAACGCAGACGGCAAGGTGACCTTCACAAACTCTTTGTAGCGCCTGACGATACGAAGCACGCTGCCTTTGCCAGCCCATGCGACGAGCGCGGCGGAGCGACGAGGAGACATCCTGATCGGCGCACGCTTGGTGAAAACGGCCCACCCATTCGCGGCCGCAGTGAACCCAAAAAATGGCGGCGTGATCCTCAACGTGAAGCGATGATGAATACGCACGCCCAACCCTTTCTCAGCGAGGAGCAAGTGGGCTTCTCGCTTGCCTTGCTTTTGGTTGCCAGGGATCTGTAGAGGAATGTCAAATGAACGTTTGGTGTGAGGAGGGAGTGTCCCAAGCTTCCATAAGGACTTGCGCAGAGGGAGCCCCGGAATGCGCAACACAAATCGCAGATCTTTCAGTGCCCGCTTTCCTTTGTGCGCGAGCGTAAAACGCAAGGAGACCTTCTCCCCTGGCTGGAGCGCCCCATCACCATTGCCATCGGGCGTTCGGTCTACGATGAGATAAGAGAGCGTGTATGGGGGCTGTTCTTTGGAGCGCCAATCGAGTGGATATCGAAGCGTCTCACTCGACTTTACCCCTCGCCCAGAGAACACAAATTTGAGCAGCTCACGACGTCCAAGCGACGATGCGGGGAGCGTAAAGGTTTGTTCATGAGAGACCTCTTTGCCCGGCGGGATCTTACCAAATAAGAACTCTCTCAGAGAGAGCGCGCGGTTCTGGGCGAAGAGAATCCCTCGCACTCTGTAGGCAGTCCGCTTACCGGTATTTTTGACGTGCAATCGGAGCCGAAAGGAAGTTGTGAGAGGGATAGGCTGTTTGACATCGAGCAGCTCGACGCGTGCTTTGAGAACTGCGCCCTTTTTGATACGCTTTGGCACACTCCAATCGATCTTAAGAGCACGAAGTGCGCGCACAATGCGCTGCTCTTCGCGTCTCTGGATGTCCAGGATCTTGGACTTGATCTGATCGAAGAAGATCTTGCGCTTTCCGCTTGTCGCGTGGGCGAGCAAATAACGCGCAAACCAGACCTCAAAATCCTTCCTCGCAGGTGCGACGCCATATATCCAACGCTTAGGATCTTTGGTTGGTTTATGCACGACCTTCTTCATCGCATCAGGCATATAGCGAAGGTAGGAGATACGTGCCCACGCGCTCCCTCTCGTGTCGAGATTCTGCTGCAAAAATCGCGGCCATCTCTTCTTGCGCGTCTCAATATCACTCAAACGGCGACTGTAGTAAAAGAATCTCTTCTTTGTCAGATCGACAGGCTGGAGGATAACATCGGGCGCAATCCCAACAGCCTGGATCGAGGCATCTCCGGGCAGCATATATTGCGCGATCGTCACACGGTAGAGCGACTGAAACGCGCGCATAAAACCCATCACCTGAACGGTTCCTTTTCCATAGCTTTGCCGCCCAAGAATCAACGCCCTGCCGTGATTCTGTAACGCCCCAGAGAGCAGCTCACTCGCAGAGGCGGAGTAACCATTGAGCAGCACGATCAAGGGATACAATTCCTCAGTGCGTCCGGGCTTCACTTTGTGTGTTCTTCTCTTCGTGTTGGCGCCGGCATAGGTCACAACATCCCCCTGCTCCAAAAACAAACTCGCGATATTCACGGCCTCTGAGACACGCCCTCCTGGGTTACTGCGCAAATCCAGGATCAACCCTTGCAAATTCCCTTTGACAGCGCGTCGCAAACGGGCAAGCTCCTCCCTGATTTGCAGCGATGAGCCTCCTTTAAATTGACGAAGGCGGACATAGCCGATCTGCCCAGGGAGCGTAAAACCAACCACATTCGGACGCGGCATCAGCGCCCGGATCAACACCACACGAAGCGTCTTGTTGGAGCGCGGTCGTAAGATCGAGAGTTTGACCCTGGAGCCACGTAATCCACCGATCATACCGATGAGCTCGCGAAGTCCTTTCCCTTTCACAGAGACACCATCGACATGTGTGATGATATCGCCCTTGTGAAGACCAGCTTGCTGGGCGGGACCATCGACCATAATATGGGTCAACAGCAGGCCTCTCTTCTTGTCATCGAGCTTGAGTTGGACGCCTATTTTTCCGAGCTTGACCTTCTTTCGACCGGGAGGACGTGGAGCGTATTGTCTGCGAAAGATCCGCGTCTGTTTATCCAATGTAGAGAGACAGCCTGTGAGCAAAATCTGCTCGATTTGGCCGAAGGGAAGAGACTTATCGCTGTGCTTATAGACAAAAGCGGCGACCTCTTCGAGATGACGTTGTGTATCGTAGAACCCGATAAATTCGAGTTGTTCGAGTTGGAGTGTGTGGTTCCCCATGCGCAAGGTGAGTGTCTTTTTGTCTTTGCTGTATTTGTACCAAAAGGCGTCGACTCTTCGTGCCAGATCGAGGAGCGCCTTGTCGAACATCTTACGCGATGAAAACTGTGTGGGATCGACATACAATCGCTTGAGCAAACGCATTCCAGCGCTCAAAAAGGGCATCTGCTTACGTGGATACGCTTTCCTCTCGGCGTCTACCGTGTACAGAGGTCCCCCAAAAAAGGACACACACAACACCACCCACACAAACCACCATCCCACTCTTTTCACTCGAATCGATTCCGGCATCCTCGGCTCCAGCACTCCAAACTCCCACGTCACTTTTTGCACGTGAAGAGATATGACCCAAAACAAATCACTTTGTGTTGATACACAGGCATGATAGGGACTTTCCCCCGAAAAGTACAGGTCATCACAACGCCCCACAAGCACACCACCCAGACCACGTGGGGACACATCCCCTCCCCTGATGGCTATACTAGGACATACAAATGATCAGCCCAGTGACGAGCTGAAGATAGGTCAAGATCACATCTGGTAGTTCGGATTGACTGGGGATCTCCACGACGAGAACCTGTCCGTAATGTGCACAATGATGGAAAGTCGAGTTGAGATACTCCTCTCCAATCTCGGGCATCAAAAAGAAACCTTCTCCCATCGGCTCGCTACAATACTCCCGATCAAGCTCGACACCATGATCCGTAAACAACGTGCGAACCCTCATCGCGATATCTTCGTCAATCGGCTTGGCCAATCCGATATAAGGCGCGACGTAGCGACGGTGATGGTACTCATCGTGCAGTGGAAACGTAAAGATCGGCTTGTAGGTGTCTGCAATGTCCAACACAGCGGTCGTCTCTGGCCTCGGTGCGGAGACACACCAATCGACCTCCTGTGAGGCGGTCTTCATCAGCTTGCGCAAAGAACGCCCCTTGTCGGGCTGATCGACAAAGTTGAGACAAGGTACAAACACCCAGCGGTAGGGAAGCGACGCCATGTACGAGTCGGGGTCCAGCAAAAGACGCAACAACGCGAGTAACCCTGTCCCACCGACAGCTTCACCGGGGTCAGGGAACGCATACATGAAGATCGTCTCCTCACCATGTTCGACGTGATAGCTATAGAGAGGACGGCCAGATGTATCCTCCCCCCATTGCCTCCGAGTCAGCGCGGGATAACGTTTGTACAGCGCCTCAAATCGTTCGAGTACATCGACAGGAGGGAGAATCGAAGGTTCATATTGGCAGGCGGTAAAGAGTTCGTGTAATCCAAGTTCCAGGGCCATCAAGCGTCTCCAAATAGATCGTCGTCAAAAGAGCAGAATGATAGCAGGGGAAGGGACAACAACACAACACACACGCATCGTTTGTGTGGATTTCTTGTGGAAGGGGGTTTTCAGAGAGGAAGAGTTACACTACATTCCCACAATTGTCATGGAACCATCCGCTTGTATACAGTCGTTTTTCTTTGCGCAAAGAGAAACGCCAACCCCTTGCCATGAGGCGAATAGATGACACGTATCGCGCTTTTTGTGTGTGGCTCTCTTTTGTTGTTGTCCCCACTCGCGTCCGCTCAACCCCCCAACCCACACCCGCCGAAAACAGCTCCAACCAAACCGATGGGACGCGCAGTCCTTCCGCCTCACCCCGGAACAAAAGCGCTCGCTCCCAATCCCAGCGCTCTGCTTCGCCGCATCCATCAACAACGCCAAAAGCTTCGCAACTTCCGTGTGCGCAGTTTTTTCAAGAAGCGTCGCTATCGCGTCCGTCTCTTGACCATTGGACAGGGAGATTGGCTGTTTACTTATTTTGGACACAACGCGATCCGTTTGACGGACCTGAGACTTCAGCGCGATCTCAACTTCAACTTTGGGACATTTGGCGGTGACAACCCGGCCAAACTCGTGATGGACTACATCCAATTTCGTATGCGCTACTGGTTGAGTTTGGCATATCCAGGCCTCGCCTTGCGTCGATATCGCGATAAGGATCGTTCGTATAGAGAGCGTGACATCCTGCTCACACCAACAGAATCACACAAGCTCGCGACCTACCTGCGGACTCACGCGCTGCGAAAAAATCGCTTCTACTCATATCACCACTATACGAGTAACTGCTCGACAAAGATCCGTGACGCTTTGCTCAAGGTGATCGGCCCATCATTCAAAGAGAAGGCCATGATCAAACGCGGCGCGACTTATCGCAAACTTGTGATGCAGAAGACCCGCCCCAACCCATTCGTGATGTTGTTTATGGATTTTGGGATGGGTCCTTACGCCGATCGCGAGCTGACTTGGTGGGAAGAGATGTTCTTACCAGACAAGCTTGAGAGCTATATGGCTTCGACGTTTTGGAAGCAAAAGCGCGGTCGTCCACTGGTCTCCAAAGTCAACCACTCATACAAGCGCAAAGCCGGTGCGCCCTGGCCCTTTGAACCGATTTCACTGATCTACCTTCAGCTGATGGTCCTCGCAGGATTAGGGTTCTGGCTACGGAAAGGTCGACGTTTTCGAGTGTGGGCACGTTGGGTGTTCGCGTGGTTTGCGCTGTTGGGTTCGATCCTCGCCTTTATGATGTTCCTCACAAAAATGCCCGAACCTCCGAGTAATGCAAACATCATTTTATTTCACCCCTTCCATTGGATGATATGGTGGTGGGCCTCGAAGAAACGCTGGGCCTTACCAGAGGTACAACAGATGGTGCGGTGGTACTTGATCATCCATGTCGTGTTGGGTGCGCTTTACTTGTTGCTGAAACTCGTGGGCATTGTCCCCGTACAGACCAATATGCACTACATCGTGTATGCGATGGGGCTCTTTGGGCTGACAGCTTGGATTCTCCGAGAACATCCACCAACAGCAGAAGAGCAAGTGTCGCCCAAGGAGGCGAAAAAAGCAGAAGCAGAGGACGAGCAGATCGCCAAAGCAGCATAATCTCCTTGCGTCTCTATGCGACAAAAGGTACCCTTGCGTGGCGCAGCTGGAGACAGGTGCGCCATGATACGCCATTCCACCGACTACACAACGAAAAACATACGACTTTCAAAGGAGCATGCCATGGGCCGATATGTCATGTCGATCGATCAAGGAACCACAGGAAGCACAGTCATCATTTTGGATGAGCAGCTTCAGGTACACGGTCGTGCCAATTGTGAATTTGAACAGATCTTCCCACAACCGGGCTGGGTTGAGCACGATCCAGAGGCGATTTGGGCGTCTGTCACGACTGCGATGAAGGAGAGCCTTGCGCAGGCAGATATCGAGGCCTCAGCGATCGCCGCGATTGGTATCACCAACCAGCGCGAGACAACAGTTGTGTGGGATAAAGAGAGCGGAAAACCCATTCACAACGCGATCGTCTGGCAGTGTCGCCGTACAGGAGAGATTTGTGCACAGCTCAAGTCCCAAGGCCTCGAAGAGACCTACAAAAAGGGCTCCGGGTTGGTGCTGGATCCTTACTTTTCGGGGACCAAGATTCGTTGGATCCTGGACAATGTAGAGGGCGCACAAGCCCGCGCAGAAGCAGGAGAGTTGTGTTTTGGGACGATCGACACCTACCTCGTCTGGCGACTGACAGGTGGCGCAGCCCACGTCACAGATGTGAGCAACGCATCACGAACGTTGTTGATGGACCTCAACACCCTTGACTGGTCATCGACCCTGACAGAGCCTCTGCGCGTCCCTCACGCGATGCTCCCTGATATTCGTGGCAACGCAGAGGTGTACGGTACGACATCTGGACACGAGGTGCTTCCTGACGGGATCGCGATCGCAGGGATGGCAGGAGACCAACAGTCCGCGTTGTTTGGACAGGCCTGCTTTGCTCCCGGTGAAGCCAAGTGCACGTACGGAACAGGTGCCTTCTTGCTCGTGAATACAGGCGACGAGGTCCAGTACTCGGAGCACGGCTTGCTGACAACAGTTGGCTGGAAGATCGACGGCAAGACGACATATGCCCTTGAAGGGAGTGTGTTTATCGCAGGCGCAGCGATCCAATGGTTGCGTGACGAGATGCGCATGATCGACACCTCACCAGAGGTCGAAACGCTGGCGGCCTCCGTAGAAGACAGTGGAGGCGTCGTCTTCGTCCCGGCGCTCGCGGGGCTAGGGACGCCTCACTGGCGTCCAGAGGCGCGCGGATTGTTGTGGGGTATGACACGCGGTACAGGCCGCGCCCACATCGCACGTGCAACACTCGAAGGTGTCGCACATATGGTCCATGAGGTACTTCACGCGATGGAGGAAGACATGGGGCGCTCACTCGTCGGACTGAAAGTCGACGGTGGTGCCTGTGCCAACAATCTCATGATGCAATACCAGGCAGACCTCCTCGGGGCCTCAATTAGCCGACCTGAGATGATCGAGACGACCGCACTTGGCGCGGCCTTCCTCGCAGGATTAGGGGTTGGTGTCTGGTCCTCTACTGACGATATCAAACGCGCCTGGAAAGAAGATCGCCAGTTTGAACCAGAGATGAGCAAAGAAGATGTCGCGCAACGACTCGCCCGCTGGAATCAGGCTGTCTCCATGGCCTGAAGCCATCAAAAAAATCCACGAGAAACGATCATAGCCTCCAATCCATCCTAATAAACAACTCATCCGCACACTATCGTCTCTATGATAATAGGGAGTAGAGTCTGTCATGACGCTGGATGTACAGGACCTTGATAGGTAGGGTGCAATTTTTGAACTCGACTCGGATAGGTGACGATGGCATCCTAAAGGCCGATTGTTACAGTGAGAAAACTCCCCTCCTCACAGAAAACATCGTTTTCGCCGAGGAGATAGTGTGATAAAGACCACATTCCTTTTCACGTATTTACCGCGAGGTTGTAAAGTATGAATACGCCCACAGGTTTTGCCCAGAGATATTTGACAGGTCTGCTTTTGTGCGCCCTCACGCTTGTTTGCGTTCCCACAGCACACGCAACAACAGTCTTAAAACTGACAGATGAGCAGATTGTCGAACACTCGTCGATCTTTGTGCGCGCGACAGTTATCGATCAAAAGGCCATCTGGGCCCCCAAAAAGATCGGTATTGTGACATTGGTGAAGCTGAAAATTGAAGAAGAGATCTTCAACCGCAGCACACCGACATATGTATATGTTCGACACTTTGGTGGCACCATCGGGAAGGTCACAATGCACATGCCCAGTGGCCCCAAGTTCACCAACGGTGAAGAGGTCCTCGTTGCACTGCAATCCTCTCCTTACCTGCCCAAAAATGAATACCTCCTTGTTGGTTTGACACAAGGAAAGTGGACCATCTCACCAGCAGATCCACAAGCGCAAAAACAGGGTTTCACTTCGACACGCACAATCCTCCGTGCGTCCGAGGCCGGCCACCTCAAACTCGTCGGTGGCAACACAAACCTGAAGGTCGCCAAAGCGTCCCCCAAAATTCTCAGCGTCTTGCTCGGTCAACTGCGTGCACACTGGAAAACCATCCAACTCAAACGTCAAAAACAGACACTCCCCTTGCAGTTGAACAAACCGACTCCTCGTGTCGTGCCCCTGAAAAAACCCATCATCTTGAAGAAGCCCTTGCGTGTGGCACCCATCAAGCCAGTCCAACCCAAGAAAACCACAGAAACACAGCAGTAATCCCGCCCAGAAGGAGTCGCAAGGATGTATCATTTTTCAGAAACACAACGCACACGTGCTTACCGCATCGCCCTGCTTGTAGGGTGTTTCGGTCTCTTTTTGTTTGTCTCTTCTGCTCACGCATGGAACCCCCTCGTCGTCCGTGGACGCTGCCAACAGTCCGGCGTCCAGTGTAGTAGTACAGTCGGTAACGCCGGTGGCCAAGGCGCATGTTGCGATCCACAAAGTAGCACCATCGCGAGCTGTGAAAGTAACAACCGTTGCGCAGGTGGGAGCCCCTACAAATGGGCAGCCAATCAGATCCCACTGACGTGGTTCTTCAACCCCAACGGTATGGCTGGAAAATCTGGCTACGCAGGTTTGACTGAGGCCCAACTTGAGGCAGACCTCAAACGCGCATTCGACGTGTGGACCAAACCTGTCTGTACCTCATTTCGCCACAGCTACCAGGGAAAAACCACAACGACACCCAGCTTTAACCGCCCTCTCGTGATGTTCCTCGCAACAGACGCACAATGGGCACAGCTCGGCGCACACAGCAGTACACTCGCCTTTACACGCCCCATCCCCAGCAACAATGGCGCGCTCCAGGACGGTGACATCTACTTCAACCCACGCCCTGGTAACCGTGGTTGGGGAATCTCACCAAACGTCGCGAGAGGGAACATCGACTTTGCTGACGTCGCAGCACACGAGATGGGACACGCGATCGGCTTCGCACATACCAACAACAAAGTCTTGATGTACTACTCCATCCGCTGTACCGGGAACTGCTTTCGCAGCACTCTCTTCAAAGATGATCAAGACGCTGTGTGTACAACATACCCACGCACCGGCCCCTGCTCTTCAGACGCGGACTGTGGTGGATGTCTCAGATGTAGCAGCGGAAAATGTGTTGCTAAAAACATCCCCCAAGCACGCAACCTCTGCAAACCCTGCACCCAACCCTCCGACTGTGGTGGCGCAAGTGACATCTGTGTCCGCCTCACAGAAGGTAACCGCTGCTCCATGGCCTGTGACAGCCAGGACTGCTGTCCTAACGGTTATCGCTGTACCCAGCTGACACTCAGCACCAAAGTCTGTATCCCAGAGGCCGGCGCGTGTGCGCCCGTCTCCTGTACAACAGACGCACAATGTGGTCCTGGAGAACAATGTGGCAGCAGCAAGACTTGTGAACCCAAACCCGTCGCGGTCGCTGCAAACTCCTGTAAACTCTGCGCCAACAGCAGCGAGTGTGGGAGCGGAAACGCCTGTATCCAGGTCGACACAGTGACACGCTGTGCGCAGCCTTGTGTCGCCGACAACTTCTGCCCCACAGGGTACTTCTGTAAGAGCACCTCTGCAGGACGACGTTGTGTCCCAGAGGACAACATCTGCCCATGTACACAGGACAGCCAATGTGACACTGGTCAAGTCTGCCGTAACAACAAGTGCCAAAAGCTCGGCGGTGGTAAATTTGGCGACACCTGTAGTGACACCACACCTTGTGCCGCAGGGTACAGCTGTGTCGACACAGGCCAATCCAAGATCTGTATCCAACCTTGTGGTCGCGCCAACACAGCAAACGGTGCGCCTGGTGGTCCTTGTCGTTCTGATGGCTCCTGTGATGGCGGTGCGCAGTGCTTCCGCGCTGGCGGTGGCACCATCTGTATGCCCCAATCCTGCCCAACAGGAAACTGTGCATCCGCAGGTGGACAATGTTACCAAGTCGGAAACGGTGTAGGAAACAGATGCCTTTGCACAAGCGACGCACAGTGTGGCGCTGGGAAAGTCTGTAACACCTCTCTCTTGAAACAAGTCTTTGGACAAAACATCGGCGCTTGCGCCACACCATCCACACCCGCCAAGTGCGAAACTGGATACGACTGCGTTGACGCCACACAACAAGGCCAACCCGCATGTAATACCAGTCAGCCCGACGGATGCTTCTGCTTCCCAGGAAAAACACAAGGCCCCGGTGACCCCTGTGGACAAAAACAATGTAAAGACGGAAACGTCTGTGTCCGCACCTCACAAACCTCCACCGACGGATACTGTCTGCGCACATGCCCCAGCGGCACATGCGACATCGGCGGCATCTGCCAGGACGCCGGAAACGTCAAAGTATGTATCTGCGGAAGCTCGGCTCAATGTTCCAATGGCGGTACATGTAAAATCTTCACTGGTGTCAATTACGGTTCCTGTACCACAGGTGGCACCAACCCCTGTGGTGATGGCACTTGTAGCGCCAGCGAAAACTGCTCCACATGCCCCGCTGACTGCAAATGCCCCTCTGGACAAAGCTGTCAAAGCGGGACCTGTAAAGGCGGAGACTGTGGCAACAATGCTTGTGAAGGAGCCAAAGGCGAAAACTGCTCCACATGTCCCGCTGACTGCGGCTGTGGTGCTGGGAAAAGCTGCCAAAATGGCGCCTGTGTCGAGCCCTCCGACTGTGGAAATAACGCTTGTGAAGGTGCCAAAGGCGAAAGCTGCTCCACATGCCCCGCTGATTGTGGCTGTGGAACAGGAAAAAGTTGTCAAAATGGCGCCTGTGTCGAAGCCAAAGACTGTGGAAACAACGCCTGTGAAGGTGCCAAGGGCGAAAACTGCTCCACCTGCCCACAAGACTGTGCTTGTGGCTCCGGACAATCATGCGTCAATGAGACCTGTACCACCACCGTCAACAAAGAACCTACAGGAGACGCTGGAACAGGAACCACTGGCGAATGTAAAGATGATGAATACAAAGACTGTGACTCCGAAGGCAAAAACTGTGTCTGCGTCCAAGGGACACCTCCAGGGTGTGCTGGATGTAGTAGTGTCGACAGTCCATCAGCTTCCTTCCCCTACCTCCTCTTTGTCCTCTTCGGACTCCTCCTCGTCAACATCCGACGAAGACGTGACTAAGTGTTCCAAAATGGAACACCTCACATATACTTGATATAGTATGTGTTCCAAAATGGAACACTATGACATCACTGTCTTGATTTCCCCTCCCCCCAAGAAGAATATACTGCAAGTGTTCCATTTTGGAACACTTGCTCCACTCTATTCTTGATCAAGTGATCCATTTTGGAACACCTACACACAAAAATCGATCTATTTTCATGAACATATGAACCTCCCTTATGCCCTTTCACCATATAAACACAAGATTAATATGAGTTTTTGCACCAAGTAAGATGTTTGGGCACATGATATGCATAAGGACTCTCCTACACAAACCTGTCTTAGGATGTAAAAGAGCACGGATTGTCAGAAGACATCCCAACAAGCAGGTCACAGTACCAGGGCATGTCCGGCCCAAGTCCTCCAAAGGAGCAATCATGATAAAAGTTACTGTATGGGGTTCACGAGGCAGCATTCCAGTATCAGGCTCACAATTCCACCGACATGGTGGTTCGACGACGAGCATTGAAATTGAGCTTCTCGATAGCACAGAGCAAACCCCCTCACGCGTCTTAATCGACTGCGGAACAGGGCTCACAGAGCTTGGTAAAAACTGGGGAGATCGCGTCCCAGAGGCTCTGATGCTCCAAACACACATGCACTGGGATCACATACAAGGTTTCCCCTTCTTTGGCCCACTCTTCAACCCTGCTTCACAATTTGAATTGTACGCCGTCCCCAGAGATGGACAAACATTCAATGAAGTCCTGTCCCAACAAATGACCAAGCCGACGTTCCCCATCGGCATCGACATCCTCCCTGCGACATTGGATTTCCACTCCCTCCCCCAAAATGGACAAATGCAAAAAGGCGAATTGACCTTGTCATGGGTCGAGTTGTGGCATCCTTCAGGGAGCACAGCCTTCCGTATTGACTACAAGGGCGCGAGCTTCGTATTTACAGGTGATGTCGAAGTCCAGCAAGGCTGTCGCTCCCAACTCATCGAATTTGCAAAGGACGCAGATGTGATGATCATGGACGCCCAGTACTTCCCAGAAGAGTACGAAAGTCGCAAAGGCTTTGGACACTCCACCCCCGTCGACGCAGTCAGCGTCGCAAAAGAAGCCGGCATCAAACACCTCTACATGACCCACCACGATCCGTCTCACGATGACGAAAGACTCGATGAAAAGCTTCGTTTTGCGCAGTCGCTGAACAACGATGGTTTGCTGACTATCCATAACACCTACGACGGCTTACAGATCGATGTTCGCCCTAGCAATGCCCCTCGCGACGCTGACAACAGCTTGATCTCCGCCACTGCTTAATCTATTCTCCTACCTGACAGTCTCAGCTCCCTCCGACCATCCAGGCTCATACCAAAGGTCACTTTACAATGGATGAACCTATTCTTTTGGACCTCGGTGAATGGGTCCGAAAAGAGATCAGCGCCGATCAGCTACTCGCACGCCTTGTTGACGTCGTCAAAGAATACCTTCAGGCAGATCGCGCCACCATCTACCTGATGGACGCCCCCAAAGATGAACTCGTCAGCGTCGCAGCCCACCTGCCAGAGCTAAAAGAGCTGCGCGTCCCCATCAGCCAAGGTGTCGCAGGATACGTCGCCCGTACACAGCGGATCGTGAACATCCCATACTGTGAAACGGACTCCCGCTTTTGGAGTGGCGTCGATGAGCGCACGGGCTACACAACCCGCTCCATGCTCGCGGCCCCTATTCCATCACCAGATCAACAGCTCATTGGGATCGTGCAGTGTCTCAATAAAAAAGACGGGGAGATCTTCACAGGTGAAGACGAAGACCTCCTCTCCAGCCTCGCCAAGCAGATCGGGGAAGTCATCCAAGAGACAACACTCGGTGATACTCCGGGCATTCAGCTAGATTCAGCTTACCAAGATCCAGAGACTCAAGATGACTGGCTACCTCTCGAAGATCGGATCAACCGAGTCATCGGCTTTGGACCGGCGATGAGAAATGTCTTCCAGAGCATACGCCGTGTCGCATCGACAAAAGCTACGGTCCTGCTTCGAGGGGAGAGCGGAACTGGAAAGAGCTTGATCGCGCGTGCGCTACACTACAACTCCGCTGAGAGTCACGGCCCCTTCGTCCACCTCGACTGTACAACGCTCCCCGAAGGGCTTATGGAGAACGAACTCTTTGGACACGAGAGAGGTGCGTATACAGGCGCACATGCCCGCAAGATAGGCAAAGTCGAAGCTGCCTCTGGTGGCACATTGTTCCTCGATGAGATCGGAGACCTCCCACTCCAACTACAGGGAAAATTACTGACCCTGCTCCAAGAACGCACGTATCACAGAGTTGGCGGCACGAAACCCCTCAAAGCTGATATTCGCATCATCGCCGCGACCAACCGAGAGCTTGAACAACTCGTAGAGCAAGAGCGTTTTCGCAAAGATCTGTACTACCGTTTGCAGGTCGTACAGATCGAGCTTCCCCCCCTACGTGTAAGAGGAAAATCCGATCTCACAAGGCTCATCCATTATTTCCTACACAAAGCCGCCAAACACCACGGAAAACCGACCAGCACACTCACCCCACAAGCGCTCCAACGCCTCCTCGAATATCCCTGGCCTGGAAATGTCAGAGAGCTCGAAAACTGTTTAGAATCGGCAGTGATCTTTTCGGATGGTGAGATCGACCCACAACACTTACCCCTCGCGCAAAATCCGCCGCCACAACCACCTTCTCCGACAACAGAAGCGGCCGCTACCACCTCATCTCCTGCACAGATCTTTGCGCAGGAACCCACACTCAAAGAGCTTGAGGGACAGTACATCGCGTTTTTGTTGCAGCAATACGATGGAAACCGCTCCACGTGCGCACGCATCCTCAACATCGGACGCAACACACTGGTACGAAAGATCAAAGAACATCAACTTGACGATCTTTGATCCACCCCTCTAAAGGACTTTCTTCTCGTCCAAAAGACAAAGAAGAGCCAACACAACACCCAAAACCATCCCGTCTCAACCCCTCCCCCTGTCGCCTGGCATCCACACCCTTTGCCCTTCTCCTCAGGCTCTCCCTCAACACCGACGATCACCTCGACAGGTGCGGAGTAAGCATACCCATCGAAGACACGCAATTGAAAACGATACTGGCCCGGCTGCTTCGCCTGGAAGGTCACCTTCTGCGCCTCACTTTGGTCGATCACATCAGTCGGACCTGCGAGCTGCTTCCACTCATAAGAGAGCGTATCCCCGTCAGGATCTTCACTCAAACCTCCGTCAAGGACGACCATATCCCCGACAGAGATATCACCGAGTGGAGCGATACGTGCGATAGGCGTCCGGTTGATTCCCAACACCCTGATCGTCACAGTGTCCTCAATGGAGCGGCTCTTTCCGTCATCAACCTGCAAACCAATGACGTACTTTTGGATCAACTTATCGCGTGTTGAAAACGAAGGTTTTTGCGGATTCGCGAGATTGAAATTCAGCACCGCGTTAGGTGGCTCGATCACCCGCCATGTATACGTCAGATTGTCTCCCTCATCGAGATCGACGCTCTTCGAACCATCCAGTGTCACGCTCTGCCCAACACGAACCTGCAGATCTTCGCCAGCGTGTGCACGGGGAACATGGTTGACCCCATCCTGATCGGCGACGATCGAGATCCGCGCAGGCATACTCCAGGCTTTTCCATCGTGGACTTCGAGAGAGAACGTGTAGATCCCATATGTCGGTGGAATAAAGGAAGCTGAGCTGTCTGTATCCAGTGGATGAAAGAGGACCACAGGAAATCCATCGACTTGGCGCCAACGATATCGCAGCGCCTCCCCCTCAGGATCGTAACTTGTATGTCCCTTCAACTCTACAGCCTGACCGACATTCCAACTCGTCTGAGAGCTCGTGTCGATCTTCGCAATCGGAGGTTGATTACCATCCACATTCCCTCGAACGAGTACATCGAGTGGTGCGGACTTTCCACCGGCGCTCTCCACCTCCAGACGAAATGTCAGATCACAAGAGTGCAACGAAAAGAACGATGGGCGCGCAGTTTTCGCATCCAGCAAGGTCACATCCCGCCCTTCGAGTTGCTGCCAAGAGAAAGACAACTGCCCCCCACCAAAGTCGATGCTTTTGGAGGCATCAAGTGTCACAACCTGACCAAAATTTCCATGTAATGGACTGGCATTTGCGAGTGGTAGGAAATGCTCCTCACCATCTTCGGAGATCGAGATCCCCACGACAGTCTGCAAAGAAGAGAGTTCTCCAGAGGTCACACGCAGACCAATGCGATAATACCCCGGACTTTCAGCGCGAAAGGTCACCTTTGGCTGCGCATCACCAGACAAAGAGGCGCCCTCTTTTGGACGCGTGTCTCCTGTTCGCTCCGGCAAAATAGTCCATTTGTAATTGACAGGAAGACCATCGAGCTGCCGACTTCGAGAACCATCGAGTACAATCGCTTCCTTCACCTTTGCGGCCTGCGGTGCGACAATGACGGCATGTGGTACGTAGGAGCTTGATGGATCGTGAATGGCGATCGAGAGTTCGCGACTCTGGCTCCCTCCTGCCTTGTCCCTCACCAACAACCGAAAATGATACACGCCCACAACAGCAGGCGTAAAATAGGCCCGCTCACTCTCAGCTTCTTGAAGTTCAACTTTGAGCTGACTCTCTGTGTTGAGCTGTGTCCATTTGAACGACAGCACATCACCATTTGCGTCGGAGCTTCCGCGTGCGTCGAGCGCGATCTTTTGGCCAACCTTACTCGCACGTGGTGCCCAAGCGTTGACACATGGAGGAACATTGTTGACGTTCACACGCAAAAACGCAGGGACCCCTTTTCTCTCTCCACTGCTGACAGCGAGGCGAAAAACGTATACACCGGCCTTTCGCAACAGCGTCTTTGTCTTACACAACGAAGGTTCCTGGATCTTCACTGTCTCAGCGTCGTCAGGTGCGCGCTCTAGGCTCCATTGGCAACTTACCGTCCCCCCTTTGGGATCAGAGCTACTACTTCCGTCAAGTATGACTTCTCCTGGCGCGGTCTGAAGATCTTTTCCAGCGACCGCGATCGGCTCTCCTTGGTTCTGTTGGACAGTCACAAAAAAAGACAGGCGCTCACTCGCACCTTGTCCATCAAAAACTTCCAGAATCACGAGTTGACGTCCGACATCTTCGGTTTTTGGCAGCCATTGAAGAGAGGCAAACCCCACGCTCTTTCCAGCCTTATTGGCGGTATTTGTGGCGTTGAGTGTCATCCCTGCAGGAGACTCGATCAGACGAAATCCCAGAACATCACCTGTATCGACGTCTTCTGCGCGCAATGACACACAGGAGAACTCGATCCCGACTTGCGCTTGAAGACACGGAGTTGAGACAAAGCGAGGCGCGTCGTTACGCCCCCTCACCTTGAGTAGAAACGTTTGTGTGACGGAGGCTCCGCGACCATCATCGACGAGCAGCTCGACGCGATGTCCTGTCGTGCTGAGATCTTCCTGGCGAGGTGTCCACAACAACAACGCCCTCTCACGATCCAGACTGACGAGCTGCATCCCTGCAGGTCCACTCACAAAACGAAAATGCAGCATATCCCCGTTGGGGTCCGACGCTTTGAGTAGATATCTGTACTCACTTCGCTCTTCGGCGAATGTCACAGGCTGGCTCTCAAAAGAAGGCGGCTCATTGTCCTCAGTCACAGTCAAAATAAATGTCTGCACCGCAAACAGACCGCCACGATCGGAGACACGAATGCGCACGAGGTGTTCACCTCTTTGGAGAGGAAGTGGAGACCATGTAAAGAGTCCGGACTGGGCATCCATTGCCATCCCCGTGAGGGGTTGTTCAAGACGAAAAGACAGCGGCTCTTGCTCAGGATCAGACGCCACAACCTGATACGTGTAACTTTGCCCCTGCTTTACAAACAAAGAGGGACGCGAAGTAATCGTAGGTGCTTGGTTTGGGGTCGTCACATTGACCTGGAAGGTCGCAGACAACGTCCCACCTTTACCATCACAGACTTCGACCTCAACGGAGAAGAGACCACTTTGCGCCGCCGAAGGACGCCACCACAACACGCCATCTGTGGTCAAAACCATCCCCTTTGGACCCTTGCGCAAAAAGTAAGTGAGCACATCCTTATCCGGATCGATGGCTGCGATCAGTTGCTGTAATGTCGCCCCCTGTTGCAACGTCAATACTCCGGAAGGAACGGACTTCCACGTCGGAAGCTGGTTGGTAGCGTGCACATAGACGACAAATGATTGTAGTTGTCTGCCTCCTCGCTTGTCTTTGACCTCAAGGGTAAAGAGTACGTACTTTCCGGCGTGTTCACTGCCAGGCGTCCACTGGAGCGTCGCACGTGTGCTGTCCAAAAGAGGCTGATGAGCAGGCAATTGCGCACTTGGAGCCTCCAACAATGACACACTTAAGGTCTTGGGAGCGTCATCAATATCGCCAAGCAAGAAGGCGTATGTGAGGGTCTTTCCGACGGTCGCTCCAGTAGGAGGTGCTGAGAGAAACTGTGGTGATTGATTGATATCATTGACCTGTAGCTGAAAATCCTGCACGAGCGTCGCACCAGCCTGATCGTAGACGAGAATCCGCACATCATGTGTCCCAACATCCTGCTTTCCAGGAAGCCAGGACAGGAGACCACTTAATGTGCCGATCGTCAGACCTTTTGGACCCTCAAGCAAGAGGTAACGATGAACATCATCGTTGTCTACGTCGTTGATCGACAGACGAGAACGATAGGGAGTTCCCTCGGTCACTTGTGTCGCAGGTAGCTGCGCGAGTGTTGGGGGGGTGTTTTTCTTACTCACATACACAAAGAAGTGCTGAAGTTGGCTCTCGCCGTGGGGTACATCCACCACTTTGAGCAAGACCTCGTGGACGCCTTCGTTGGTCGTAGCGTCGAGCCTTTTAGGTGTCCAACGCAACATCCCACTCGTCGCATCGAGTGTCATCCCCTTCGGCCCAATGAGCAAAGAATATTGGACTCCATCCTTCGTGGGGTCCGGGTCAATCGCGCGAAGTTGGTATGAATACGGTGTGTTCTCTGTGAGCAAGACACGAGGCTCAGAGTGGAATTGAGGCGGTTGATTGACATTGACGACTTCGATCGTCCAGTGATGGATCAACAAGCCCCCCTTCTGATCGTCCACACGAATCGTCACGTCATGACGTCCAACATCACTGTTATGTGGTGTCCAAGAGAGCAGCCCACTCTCGGAGACAGAGAGTCCATCTGGGCCTCTCTCCATCGCGTACTGAAGGACATCACCGTCAGGATCTGTCGCTTTTAACTGGTACGAAAGACTCTGCTCTTCGGTCGCTTTTACAGGTGGGGCTTCTTCGAGAGTTGGGGGTTCATTGGCCTTGTATACCTGCAACTTATACGTATGAAGCGTCTCACCTCCGAGCGCATCAAACACTCGGACCTTCACCTCAAACCACGAACTCGCCTGGATCTCAGACGGCTGAGGCGTCCACGAAATCAAGCCCTTTTGGCTGATGGTCATCGTCTGTGGACCCCCTTCGAGCGCAAAGGAGAGTTGATCCCCGATATCAGGGTCTTTGGCGACCACTTGGTAGTAGTACTTCTTTCCAAGTATCGCGCCTTTTAAGGGGATAGAAGTGACCACGGGTTTGCTGTTGACGTTTTGCACCTGCAACGAAAAGCTCTGCTGCTCGCGTGCACCGTATTCATCGACAACTTCGATCATGACACTGTGCCCCCCCACGTCGTCGTTTGTCGGGAGCCAAGTCACTTCACCTGTATAGGCGATCTTCATCGAGTGAGGACCTTGTACCAAACGGTAGAATAACTTCGCGTTTGCTCCATCGGGGTCTTCAGCTTTCACTTGATAACGAAACATCACCCCCTCAGAGGCCGTAGTAGGAGGAAGTGAGGTGATCGCTGGCGTGTCATTCCGGTCCTGGACATGCAACACAAACGATTGAACGCTCTGACCGCCTCTTGTATCGCGTGCGACGATATGGACTTGATGGTCCCCAACGTCGGCCTGACGGGTAGGACGCCAACGAATAGAGCCTGTAAGCGGATCGATAGACATGCCAGCAGGCGCGACATTGAGCGAAAATGTCAGGCGCTCTCCCTCAGGCTCATAGACATGTGGCTGGTAAAAGAATGTTTGGTGTTGTGATGTGCGCACAGGTGGTTGGGAGTGCCATTGTGGAGGGTCATTCACATCCTCGATGTAGATGGAAAAAGTGCGGGAGAGAACCCCACCCCTTTTGTCATCAAGTCCGATCGTGAAGCTCTGCGCACCTGTCTGCAACGCAGATGGTGTCCATGTGAGCGTTGCGACCTGCTTACCTGTTTTTTGGAGGACCATCCCCTCAGGAGCACCCAACAGGACAAAAGCAAGATCGTCACCATCAGCGTCGAGAGCCTGCACAGGGAGCGACAGTGATGTGCCCTGTTTGTGCGAAGCTGGGACCTTCAAAGACAACGATGGAGAAGCATTAAGAGGTGCTTTCGCGACGACCTGTACACTCCACGTCTGGGTCTTCTCAAGGCCTGTGTCGTCCTTCACTACGAGCGTAATGGTGACATTTCCACTTGCCGAAGGTGTCCATCGCAGATGTCCCGTCGTGGGATCGAGTTTGAGATCTTTGGGGCCTGCTTTGATCGAAAATGTATGACTCGCGCCGCGATCTTCATCTGTCACCCATAACCTGTATATGTAGGGTCGCCCAACCGCAGCAAATGGCGAGGGCGTCGACATGATCTTAGGAGGCGAGGGAGTGTCTTTGACCTGAATCTGGTAGGGCTGGACGACAAATTGCCCAAACTCATCGCGGACTTCAACGACCACCTGTTGCGTCCCAACGTCGCTCGCGGTAGGCGTCCAATGGATCACGCCATCTGCCCCAACAGTCATACCTTTAGGGGCTTCGATCAGCCGGTAGAACAATAACGCTGGCATTTGTGAGGCGTCAGGGTCTGTGGCCTGGAGTGTGTATGTGTATGCGAGACCTTCGGTGGCTTGTGTGATCGGGGTCGAGACAATCGTTGGCGCAAGAGGCGCTGCGAAGACATTATAATGACAGGTCTTTTTATCCTTGCTACCGGCACGATCAGAGACCTCAATGTCAAACTGATATGAAAAATTATGGGGCGCTCGCTTGGGCCACCAGAGCAACATCGCTCGCCACGTGCAACAACCACGCTTGCCAATGGGGACAATGCGGATCTGTTGCCCTCCAGGCGCGTTGAGGAGTTGAAATTTGAGTGACTCATCAACCCCATCTGGATCATACGCCTCTATCAGTTGTCGATAGACCTTCCCCTCAACGAGCGTTTCGGGCTGCGAGAGAGGTTGAAAGAGGAGGACTGGAGGCTGGTTCTTCGTGGGCTCTCCCCATGCACTCCCCCCACACAAAACGAGATACCATGCAAAAACGGCAAAAAACCTTCTCATGCTCAAACCTGGTTGCAAACAACAATACAATTCTCTCCGCATCACACGGAGAATGTTTCAAAATGAATACATTTTCAGCATACTTGCGTACACTCTATATCCTATCGACTCTATCCCCAAACGACAACCCCCTACACACATATGAACGGACAACACCTCGCTCTTTCTTTACATTCACCTTCTCGACGTTGGGGGAAAGCAGCCTCCTCAACGGCAACTCAACGCAAAAGACGTTCAATCTCTCGTACAGCAAAACATGCCTGCCCTGCCGCCACACTCAACGAAGGATCAAGTGATGTACAGACATCACCCACTGCAAAGATACGCTCGTGTGTCGTTCGTTGTAAGCGGTCTGTCTGGACCGTTGACGTGTCATCAAGCGCACACAAAGACTCCACAAGCTGGATGTTCGGCTCAAGACCGATCTTGACCAATAGGGCACCGATCGCGAGCTCCTTTTGACCTTCAGGGCCTTCACAGAGGACCGATTCGACACATGCGTCCCCCTGAATCGACAGCACATCGTGTTGGCAAAGCAGCGTGATGTTTTCGGAGTTGTCGACTTCTTCTGTAAATTGAGGGCGCGCTCTGGGCGCATCACCTCGGTACAAGATCGTCACATGAGGCGATGTCTTCGCAAGGATCAGCGCATTCTCAAACGCACCGTCTCCTCCCCCAACGATCGCGACGTGTTTCCCCTCGAACATCTCAGGGCACCCACTCGCAGTGTATGATAACCCCTTCCCTTCAAACGTCTCTGCACCAGGAACACGAAGGCGACGACGTCTCAAGCCAGTCGCGAGGATACAAGCTCGCGCTGTCAGTTCGCCCGCCGAAGTCCGAAGGCGCAACGGCTCATCTTCGATCGAATGCACCTCGACGTTTGTATGTACGGGGATTGAGAGAGAATGGAGCTGAGACGTCAACTGCGCAGCGAGCGCCGCTCCATCTCCTGTAAAGCCGGGATAATCGGGAAGAGGATTGTAGATCCAATGGAGCTGCCCACCGAGCGCTTCGCGACGTTCGAGCACCACACAACGCAACCCAAGACGATGGCACCACAACGCCGACGCGAGTCCTCCAAATCCTCCACCAATGATCGCAACATCAACACCTTCCATCTTTCTCTCCTCTTGTGTTTGTGGTAGACACAACGGACCGTGACCTCTCCACATGACGCCGGGTCTACACTTGGGACACGCAAATGACTTCCTTGGATGAAAGAAAGGAGCACAACGCCTGCATGACATACACACCCAACCAATTGGCCGTAATCGACGCAACATGCCCCCAAAAACATACCTCCGAAGAAGAGGTCCTCTACTTTTGGGGCGCGCCCAAACAACGCCCCGACGTACGGTGCTCGTTGTGTGATGCACAATACCAGATGGATGACTTCATCTCCACACAGCTCCCCTCTCGGCAAGGCTACTTTGGCCTCCTGCTCTCCGCCACAGCGATCGTAGGTGTGTGGATACTCCCCTGGTCCGTCATGGCCAAAGGCCTCACTGCGTTGCTTTGTGTCTTCTCGATGTTTCAAGCTCTCTGGATGTTATGGCATCAAAGACAGCGCTCACTCGTCTACCAAGCGATGTTCCGACTTGGTGCGCCTGCTGGTCCTCCAGCAGAGCTCGACATCAGCGGCGCCGTTCACGCGGTGGATCAATCTGCGTTCCTCAAAAAGAACGACGTCATGCGAAAAGAGCTCTTGTCTTTACTCGCGTCCATTCAACACTGGATGGAAGCCGAAGGTTTTCACTTGCAACATGATCTGTTCTTGATCGAAAAGAAACGCCATGAAGACGTCGCGTTGGATCTTCCGTCACTCGACCTGGAAGAACAAGAGCGTACATGGCTGGCGTATCGGATTGACGAGCTGCGAACACTCGCTGAAGACTATGATGAAAAGAGAACGTTACTGCACCAATTCTACGATCTTCCCCGCTCTATCGAAGCGCTCCTCAATGAGCTTGAGCTGGCGTCAGGTGATGAAGCCAGCGAGCTGATGGCGGAGCTACAGTCCTGGATCAGCCAAAGCAAACAAGACCTCGCCCAGATCTAGGCTTCCTCTTCTTGAAAGAGCCAGATCTGGGGTGTCGCCTGTGAACCGAGTGAGACCTCTTCTCCATCGATCAAGAGCGACACACCACCTCCAAAACGATCCCGCGACAAGACCTTGATCTGGGTGTTTGGATACACCCCCTTCTCTCCCACGTAACGAAGCAGTTCTGCGTCGTCATCTTCAATCTCTGCGACACAACCAGAGAAGCCAACTTCGACCTCGGACAAACGACACAGGTCACGCTGGAGCATCGAACCATCCTTCGATGGGATGGGTTGGCCATGTGGATCCACACGTGGATTCCCTAACACTGCGACCATTCGGTCTTGTAGGTAAGGTGATATCACGTGCTCCAGCCGATGGGCTTCTTCATGGACACGATCCCACGGGACGCCTAAAATGTCGTGCAGAAATAACTCAACGAGGCGATGCTGACGAACAACTGCGAGCGCAGTTTTTTCGCCAAAAGCGGTCAACTTTACGCCCTTGTACGGCTCGTACTTGATCAGCGCAAGCTCCGCCAAACGCTTGAGCATTTTGGTAACAGAAGCGGGCGCGACATCAAGACGATCGGCGATCGCTGATGTACTCACCTTCTCCGTTTGCTCGCTCAGCTTGTGGATCGTGCGAAGATAATCCTCCATCGCATGACTGATACCTTTTTCGTTTTCCATCATCCACCTGCCCTATACGCTCAGATTTTAGCCTGGGCTAAAAGTATCCTTGCAAAGGCCTCTTGTCAAGCGCCAAGCAAGGACATGTTGGTGGGTGATGGAAGTCGTCAGGAGAGAGCGGAGGATGGGTCAGCGTTGGCGGAAGAAGAGTTTGATCGGCACCCCTTCGAAACCAAAGTTGGCGCGCAAGCTGTTGATGATAAATCGCTTGTACGTAACGTGCGCTGCGTTCGGCTGATTAGCGCTAATCATAAAGGAAGGTGGTGCCACACGGACTTGTGTGACGTAGTAAAACTTGATGGGTCGACCGCGGTAGACCGGTGGTGGATGGTACTCAACCATTTCGGTGAAGAAGCGGTTCAGCTCACCTGTCGGGATACGATAGCGGTACGCTTCGTAGACCTCATCGATTTTTTCGAAGACTTTGTGTAGGCGTTTTCCCGTAAGCGCCGAACAAAAGACGATAGGTGCGTAGTGGAGATACTTGAATTTGTATCGGACCTCCTCTTCAAACTCCTTCATCGCTTGTTGGGAGCGTTTGACCAGATCCCACTTGTTGACGACGATGATGATCCCACGACCACGGTTATGGATGAGGCCGGCGATCTTTACATCTTGTTCGGTGATGCCAACGCTCGCGTCGATCATAAACAGACCGACATCACTTCGACCGAGTGAATCGATCGATTGGTAGACGCTGACTTTTTCGAGCTGTTCTTTGATGTACTTTTTGCGCCGAATACCAGCAGTGTCGATGAATTTGTAGGGTTTGCCATTGAATTCGACTTCGACATCGATGGAGTCACGTGTGGTCCCAGCGATCGGCATTGTGAGCAAGCGATCTTCGCCAAGGATCTGGTTGATGATCGTCGACTTTCCGGCATTTGGTTTTCCGAGAACGACGACACGTGGGATACGTGGAGCGTCTTCATCAAACTCCTCTTCTTCCCACTTCTCCTCACTGACCTCTTCTTCGTCACCCTTCATCGCGCGAAGATGCTCGACAACACGATCGAGCATATCACCGACACCAAGACCGTGAACAGCGCTGATCGCGAAGAGATCTTCAACACCCAAGCTGTAAAAGTCCGCGAGCATGATCTCTTGGGACAGGTTGTCGATCTTGTTTACGCCGACGACGAGTGGTTGTTCGGAGCGACGAAGATAACGCAGGATCTCCTCATCCTGTGGGAGCAGACCTTGACGACCATCGACGATCATCATAATCAGGTCGGCCTCTTCGATGGCGTACTCGGTTTGACGACGCATCGCCTGCAAGATCTCATCATCAGTCTTGGGTTCGAGACCACCGGTATCGATCATGGAGAAGGTGAGACCATTCCAGTCACTGTGTCCATATTGGCGATCTCGGGTGACACCGGGAGTGTCTTCGACGATGGCTTGTTTTTTGCCGATCAGACGGTTAAAAAGGGTGGATTTTCCAACATTGGGTCGCCCGATCAGGGCGACCCGGAACATTCTTTCGGACATATCTCGTAGATTCCTCTATTGAACGACGACGGTGTGCTTTCGGGGTAGTAACGACCCGAAAGGGATCAGATCTCTTCGTAACCGAGTCGTTTAAGGGAGCGCATATTTTGGCTCCAGTTTTTATCGACTTTGACCCACAGCTTGAGGAAGACACGACAGCCGAGGAGGCTCTCGATATCAGCTCGTGCGAGTGAACCTATTTCTTTGAGTCGGGCACCTCGTTTCCCGATGATGATGCCTTTTTGCGAATCGCGTTCGACACAGACAGTGGCTTCGATATGAATGAGACCGCGACGTCCGGCCTCTTCATCGACATCATCGCGCTCTGACTCATCAAACACATCGACAACAATAGCGGTACTATGGGGGATTTCTTCACGTGTCGTGAGGATAACTTTTTCACGCACAATCTCGGAGACCAAAAAGCGTTCGGGGCGATCGGTCGCGTATTCGGGTGGAAAGAGTGGTGGTCCTTCTGGGAGTCGTTTTAAGATCTCTTGGACGAGGACTTCGGTGCCTTCGGCCTCTGTTGCGCTGATGGGGATCACTTCGTCAAATTGCCCTTTGCCGTTGTAGTACTCGATGAGCGGCAAGAGATTGACCTTTTTGCTTATCAGATCGACTTTATTGATCACGAGAAAGCAAGGTGTATTGAGCTCATTCAGGCGGTCGATGATCATCTGATCTTCGCCATACCCGACGTGTGGTTTGTCTTTCTTGGAGGCGTTCTGCATTTCGACAACGGCCTCATCAGGACGGCTGGCGTCAACGAGGTAGAGGATCAGGTCCACACCTTCGAGGGAGTGAAACGCGACGTCGACCATATAGCGGTTGAGTTGCTTTTTGGCCTGGTGGATACCGGGTGTATCGAGATACACGATCTGGCCTTCGGGCACATTATGGATCCCACGGATTTGATTACGTGTGGTTTGGGCCATGGGCGTAATGATGGAGACCTTGTCTCCAATGAGTGTGTTCATAAGGGTCGACTTACCGACATTCGGTCGTCCGACCAGTGCGACCATTCCAGCACGATTTTCCATCAACATATCCTTTTGTCTATATCATTCTGACGATGTGGTCAGGGATCATGAAAGGGGAAAAGAGAAGAGATAACACAAGTAACCACCATGAGCAACGACATTCATCTTTATGATTCACAATTGACAAAAAGGAGTCGAAACATGGGGACAAGAGCACGCGGGGCATCGTGAAGAGGGAGAGTGATTCGCCAAAAAAAGACCGACTGTGCTTATTTTTTGGTGGTTCGTTTGGCTTTTCGTGTCACCTTTTGTGATGTTTCTTTGCGTACAGTTTTGCTTTTGGCAGAGGACTTGGTTGACTTTGTGGGCTTACTCGACTTGGAAGTCGACGCGGGCTTGGTTTTCTTGGTCGCCTTTTTGGCGGTCGAGGTTTTGCTTGTCGAAGTAGACTTGCTCTTTGTGCTTGTCTTCTTCGTGGCTTTCGCCGCTTTTTTGGGAGCCGATTTTTTCGTCGCGGTTTTTTTGGAGGCCGAAGTCTTGCTTACCGGTTTACTCGCAGCCTTTTGCTCGCTGTTTTTGGTATCGCGGCTTGTTCCCTTGGTAGGGGTCGAAGCAGTCTTCGACTCAGCTGTGTTTTTTGGTTTTGAGGTGGACTTCTTGGGTGTGGCCTTTGTGTCGGCTTTAGATGTCGACTTGGTTGCTTTTTTGGAAGCGGACTTCGTCGCCGCTTTGGTTGTCGTCTTGGTCGACTTGGTTGCTTTTTTAGGGGTGGTCTTCGTCTCGGCTTTTGGTGTCGTCTTGGTCGACTTGGTTGCTTTTTTGGATGCAGTCTTCGTCGGTGTTGACTTGGCCGTACTTTTCTTGGGCGTCGCTTTCGTCGCGGTCTTCTTAGGTGCGGCTTTGGCGTCGGACTTCGACGTCGCACTTGAATCCGCTCCAGAAGTCGATTTCGCTGGTTTGCTCGCCTTTTTGGGGTCTTTTTGGGTCGACTTCGTCGCGCTCTTTTTCTCTTTCGCTTCTTTCTCTTTGGCCTCTTGGGCTTTTTTCTCCTCAAGGGCTTGCTTTTGCTGCTCCATTTCGAGCTTTCGCGCTTTTCGAGCTTCGCGTTTTCTTCGACGTTCTTTAATGCCCTCTTCGATGAAGAGCAGCGCACTCTCGACAGTATTGTTGACAGCGTCCTGCAAGAGTTTCAAGAGCAGACTCTCATCCTCCCAGGCCAATGCCTCGTAGTAACGGGCTCGCTCAACAGTGTGAACGATCGCAGGAGGGTAATTGTGTCTCATCAACCACATGTTCATAAACAATCGGATGACACGACCTGAGAAGCGGCCAAACGGCATCAAACGCATCAGGTCATAATGAAGGCGTGCGGCAGAGACGAGAGGATGGACTTCATCGATACTTGTTTGGTTGAGCTCGCTCACGATCTTTTTAAGATTGGCTTCAACCTCTTCGTGGGGGCAGCATTTGTGGTAGTAGGCACCGTAGCGGCCGTCTTCTTGGCGCAATCCATCACCATCGGGGATACCACGCAGCTTATGTGTCAGCGTATCATAGAAGGCGGTAAGGACGGACTTGCTGTATCTATCTTTTTGGCGTTTTCCTTCAGTATACTCTCTCAACAACATAATCGATTCGCGAAGATTGCGAATCTCTTGATGGAGTGCGACCGTTTGTCCGTCTTGGAGTTGTTTGTCATTAAACGCCGAAGAGATCTCGGAGTACTGGAGGACAACACCTTCGAGTCCGTGATCGTGAAAGATCCAGGAGTAATCGAGGCGGCTGTTGAATTCGCTCCAGAGTGAGCCGTGTTTGCCGGTGAGTGTTTTCAGGCGCTCATTCCGGGTATCCACTTGGAAATAGGGTAAGCTCATATTCCGGCTCCTTTACATTATGTTAAACCTTACTGTCGTGTGCAAAAGCTTACGAGAGTGAGGAGAGGAGTATCATTATAAATGACCACTACCGTGTGGACTTCAGCTCCAACAACCGACTCTCTCGATACACCTCCGCGAGTTGGGGATGCAGTCCAAGAATCCGTTGGTAGAGTCGCAGCGCCCTCTCGGGCTTGCCGCGATGTTGGTAGAACCGTCCGAGGCAGATAACAGCCTGCTCACAGGTCGATTCAAATTCCACTGCGGACAACATTTGTTGTTCAGCAGCGGGTATATATTCAGGTTTTTCGTCTGCCATCATAAACAGCGTCCAACCGTAGTATGCTTGATATAGCGCTTGGTGCTCAGTGGCCATCGCGCGTTGAAATGCGTTTAATGCGAGTCCCAATCGGTGACATTCGAGCGCATGCTTCCCCTCGTCAAACCAGCTTCGCGCGGAGCGAGGTTGGATGCGATTCTTTGTGCGCTGGATCACTTGCTGTGAACGACTTTGTCGTGCCGGTTTTTTGGGCACAAAGGGGGAAGTATTTTTGTTCGCATCGGCAGTCGAAGGAGCCCATCCAGGGGTTGTTTGCCGCTCACTCTGCAGCGCCTGTTCGAGGTGTTGGTTTTGTTGCCAATTAGAGGACCAGAGGCGCTCTTGTGTAGAAGTCACCTTGGGCTGTCCCTTTGGCGCCAATCCGCCAGTGAGCTGCGCAGCAAAGTCAGCAGGGACACGAAAGTCGACAACAGTTTCGGGAGGTTGATGGACGGGACGTCCTCGGACAGGGGGGGGATCTTGTGTGGGAGCCGCGTTTCGCGAACTCCAGGGACCAGCAGTGGGCTCACCTTCGAGCTCATCTTCTGGACATAACATCGAGTCAGCCCACTCATCAGGATCCATCAAAAATTGACCTGGATCGGCTCCCATTTGCAAAGAAGGATGGGGCGTTGATGGGGGAGTAAAAGAGTGTGTCGTTTTGGGTGCTCTCAGCTCTCCCGCCTCATAGCGGTAGAGCAATGTCAAGATCTGCTCTTGTGTGATGGGCTTGTCGAGGTATTCGAGAGCTTGGTAACGAAGGAGCGTTGTATCTCGGAACAACGCGGCCGGATGCGTTGTGTTGAGAAAAACAATGTCGGCTTGGCATGTTGACGCTTGTTGACGAAGCCACTCGGCAAATTGGAATCCACTTTCCATGTCAAGCATCACATTAATGAAGAAGAGCGACACAGGATAGCGTCCGACGAGCGCTCGCGCTGAAGCAAAATCATCGGCGATGTGAAGAGAGTAACCACGCGATTGCAAAAGCGGCGCGAGCTGATGGGCGAAAGTCGGCTCGTCATCCACCCAGAGCACACTCGCTGTGCCATTGGTTGCAAAAAAAGACGCTGGCAAATGAAGCATCACACCATTCCAACAGGGCACACCTTCTCTTCGCAAAAAGTGCACCTTTATAGTAACCTTCTGGGTCATGGAGAGTCGACATCACAGCCTGCTCTCAGCACACATCCTCGATGTGTCAGTGTGTTTTCGCACACAACGTACGACCAGAAGGTGAAACATCGTATCATGTGTCCATACACAAACATCCCAACGAACACCGTGGGATTGTACCTTGTATGACACGCGCACAAACAAAAATGTCTCTTCGCTTGCAACGCAAGCTCTACAAACACACTGTTTTTGAAATACTTTTCCACACACAACGTGGATCCAAGCTCACCTTTTTTTCCCACACCAAAACGTCAGGTTATGATACGGGACCATCATCATATTAGTTGAATGGGCTGTTTTTTGCAAGACCGATCTTTTCTTCTTTACCAAAGAGTCTACTGCCAAGAGAAAAAGTCGCGACAACGAACCTAAGACACTTCAAACAAAAGCACATTTCCAAGCCCCTTGGGGTCTACTCACACGACAAACAAACGAGCAGCACCCCAAGTTGCACTTTTGGCCACATTCGACTAAGATACCCGCTGAGACTTTGTGCTCACGCCAACCCCACTTCTAAACTCCACAAACCGCATGCACCCTCCGCAGTGCTCCAGACGACTCCAAGGAAAAGCCCACACCGTCCGCATATGAAAGGCCCTTTTTTGATGACGAAAATTGAAACGATTATGACCCATGAGTACCCCGACTTCGACTGCTTGTACTCGGTCTACCTCCTACGCAAGTTTGGCCAGACAAAGTACCCTGGAATCCGCGAGGCTGCTCTTCAGTTTGTCCCCGCAGAGTCCATCCCCGAAGACCAAAATGGCCAACAGCTCCTCGAACAGGGAACACTCGCCCTCGATCTGCACAGAGGGTACTACGACCACCACGAAGAGCTCGACAACGATCGTTCAACTGCTCGCATCGTCGCACAAGACCTCAACATCGAGGAGGACCCCTGCCTACAAAAAATCCTCGATTTCGTCGACCAAAACGATCTGCACGGCGTCTCTATTCAGTCTCGCCGCGCCGTCGATCAGCTGATCTGCATTCCCAACATCATCAAAGGCCTCAATCTCAAATACAAAGATGACTACGCCAAGGTCTATCACGTCTGTGAGGAGATGTTCGAAGCCGCATACATGAACGAACGCGACTGGTTTCTTGCGATCGACGACATCCAAAAAGGCAGCAGCCACAAGATCGGCAACATCAAAATCCTCTCTTTCTCTTCGGCGAGCAAGGCGAGCGCAAAGGCTGGGCGATACTGCCAAGGCGACTTGTGTGTCATTCAAGGCGAAGCGTTGACATACAACTTCACCACACGCCGCTCGAAGCGATGGCCTGAGCCCGATCTCACAAGACTCGCGAAGGTCATTCGCCTCGCAGAGGGACTACGCGCAGGGCACCCTATCGACGAAAAAAACCTCAACTGTATCGGTACGTTCGAAGACTGGTTCCTCCACCAATCGCGGGTCTTTTTCTCACGTGGGAGCTTTAAAAAGACCGACGTCCCCCCTTCCCTCCTCTCTCTTCACGAGCTCTTTCAACTCGCGATCTTTTGCTTTGATCCACAACCTAAATTTCTGGGGAGCTTTTCCGAACACTTCGACCAATTTAAACAGGTCCTTCACACCCCAATGACTTCGCAACTTCGTCAGTAACCCCCAAAAACTGCTCAGAAATGACCGGAGAGTGCAAACCCTCCAACGGCCCCACCCTTCTGATCCACTCCTCCCCAAGGCACGAGCGAGACTGGTCCCGGACCTTGTTGTCCTTGACGCCTCCTCATTTGGCGTTCCTTCCAACTACTGCGTTTATCGATGTACATGATCAGCTTGACGATCTCAAAGACCAATGTCAGCGCGCTCACCCCCAAAGAGACCCACATCATGACCGAAAACATCGGATGTAGATAGGAAAGGTCCATCCCACCGATCAACATCGCCGAGGTCGCGATCGACATCCCATTGAGCACGATCGAAGCGACCTTCCAACCGGTCAAATCGGCGCGCATACTGCTCGCAATAGACGTCCCCATGCTGACGACAATCCCACCAAACAACAAGACCATATCCACGACAAAGAGATTAAACTCAGTCGTCCCTGGAGATGGAAAGAAATTCATGGGTTGTCCATTTGGCGGCACAGTCTGGGACTGACGCAAGACTCCTGTCTCTGTACTCAAGAGCAAACCAATGGATGTGGACGCAGGCAGACGAAGCTGATCCCCCTTGACCTGTTTGAGGCTCTTCACAGAAGGCACTTGCAATGTATAGGTTCCTCGCGTAGAACCAACCCAAGGTGAAGCAAAAGATTGTAGCGGCCAGCTCAACACACATACAACACACACACACCATGCTGCCAAAATGATGAATTTTTTCAAGATGCTTGCTCCTCTTTCATGGCATCTCCGCTCATCTCACACAGAGGGAGCAGCGAAGCTTTTGTACTCTTTTGTTTTTCCAATACAACGCCCATGTTAATCAGGATCGTCCCGAACCGCAATGAGGCAAAAGGTATGTCGTCTCTCCAACCCCCTCCTATCCCTCCAGATATTGATTACCAGGCATATTATTGTGAAGAGAACATCTGGCGACTGTGCCAACAACCCCAGCTCCAGGTACACAAAAGCGAGGTGGTCTTTATCTCAAACCCCCGACGCACCTGCGCGCTCTGGTACCAACGTGCAGCGCCGTATCCAACCGAACCGGTCGTTTGGGACTACCACGTCATCTTACTGACGCAAACCCCAGACAACATATGGCAAGTTTGGGATCTCGATACACTCTTGGGCTGTCCTCTGCAGGCTGAAGACTACTTCTCCATGACATTTTGGGGGACACCACGCATCCCAGCACAGTACGCGCCGCGTTTTCGCGCTGTTCCCGCCGAGCTGTTTCTCCAACACTTCTCCTCCGATCGCTCCCACATGCGCGATGAGCAGGGGCACTACATGCAACCGCCCCCACCTTGGAACGCTCCCCAACGAGGTACAGAGTCCACCAACCTCATGCGCTTTGTCGATGTCATCCACGAGTACATCGGCGAAGTCATGTCTCTCGCAGATACCCTGACGCGCTACACTGGTGACGCCAATCTGCTCAAGCGACCTGCTCCCCCACCACCTCCCCAATTTGACGTTTGATGACATAGGACTTATCCAATAGATGAACGTTCATTCACCGTTTATCTTGACCTGAGGTCGACGCAGGAGGACAAGATGTCCAAGCATTCGTGGTTTGATAACATCAGACGCTCTCTATTGTTGCCAATCGCTTCTGGTGTCGCTGCGATCATCGCGACGATCGTCGTCCTTGTCACGTGGAGTGTCTTCTTCACCCGATACTACATGCTCTCACGTGGGGTGCAGTTGCTATCCGACGTCGATCTCAGCTATTGGGTCTTTTTGTCCTTTGGTTACGTAAGCTTCGTCATGATCGCGCTTGTCTTGTTGCTCTTTTTGATCTCCAACGTTCGACAGCGATTGCACATGAGACAACAAACGACCTTCATCGACAGCGTCACACACGAACTCAAATCCCCACTTGCGAGTCTCCAGCTTTGTCTTGAGACGATGGAGATGCGCGAACTCACACCCGATCTACAAAAGAAATTTGTCGGCATGATGCGAAAAGATGTCGATCGACTCAGCAAGTTCATCGAACACATTTTGGACGCAGGACGTCTTGAGCATGACAACTACGACCTCAAGATCCAAAAGTGTCATGTCTCCGAATTTATCGAGAGAAATGTCCAACAAATCTGTCATAGACATCGCTTACAAGAAGGCGCGATCCAGCCGATCATCTCGCTCGATCCAGAGAGAGAACTCACCACAGACCCCATCGCGCTCGACACGATCCTGTTAAACCTGCTCGACAACGCAGTGAAATACTCACCACAAAAGGAAGGTATCGAGCTGCTGATCGATGAAGTCCCCCAAGGCATCCGATTTCAGGTAAAAGACAAAGGTATGGGGCTGCCCAAAAGGCAACTCAAGCGAATCTTCAGACGCTTTTATCGCTTTAAGCGAGATCGACAATCGGCGATCCGCGGGACAGGCCTTGGACTCTATGTTGTCGACTCTCTCGTCTCGCGGATCGGTGGCAAAATTACAGCCTTCAGCGAAGGTGAACAGCTCGGCTCGACGTTTACAGTCGTGCTCCCATGGCAGCTCAAGTCAGAAGCAGTCATCCCCAACAAGCAAACCCCTCCTAGAACGACGAGTTCCCCACTTCCATAGACAACCACACACAAGAAGAAAGGTCCCTCGATGACGGACAAAAAAGCCCGGCTCTTACTCGTAGAAGATGAAGAACACCTCGCCTTCACGCTGGAATTCAACCTGTCACAGGAAGGATTTGATGTCACAGTTGCGTCCACATTGGCCTCAGCGAGAGACGCTCTACAGGGAACCTTCGACATCCTCCTCCTCGACGTGATGCTTCCGGATGGACTGGGGTTTGACCTGTGTCGGGAGATTCGAAGAGATGGTGACGTCACACCGATCATCTTCCTGACGGCGAAAGGGAGCCCTGACGATATCGTCAAAGGACTCGAAGCTGGCGCAGATGATTACGTCACCAAGCCATTTCAGCTCAAAGAATTACTCGCCCGGATTACTGCGATGATGCGCCGGATACAATGGCAATCCGACGTCGACGTCCCGCAAGATATCCAGCGCTACACCTTCCAAGACAACGTGATCGACTTTGAGTCCCATAAAGTCACAGTGAGTGGTGTCCCCACAGAGCTAACAGCGCTTGAGCTTAAGTTGCTCCACTTTTTTATCCAACACGCCGACAAAGTCGTCAGCCGACAAAAAATCCTCGAAGAGGTCTGGCAGGTCTCTTCCAACGTCAACACACGGACTGTCGACAACTTCCTCGTGCGACTCCGACGTATCTTTGAAAAAGATGCCAAACACCCAGCCCACTTTCTCACAGTAAGAGGGGCTGGATACCGCTTCGTCCCCAACCCGGCCCCCGAAACACAGTAACACCCTCACCATCGACCTTCGAGCAAAAGTCTCGCGTTCTGACCTGGTGATGGGACATACGACGCGTAGCGTCTATAACGCTCTCCCAATACATTGTCGATCGACGCGATGATGTGAAGATGCTTGACGAGCACGACATCTCCCCGCAACGAGATCGTCACCCAGCTGGCGACATTGGCCAGCGCCTTTGAACGTGCAGAGAGCGAAGACGGCATCACCTGCGCAACCATCGCGTCGGCAAACTGGACACGTACTTCGATCCCCGCAAGCTCACCAAACGAATATCGCGTCGTCGCACCAAACAGAAGAGGCGGACCTGTCGGCCAAAAAGCAGGCGTCTTGGGCAGCGTAGCGTCCAGCACATGCTGCCACGCGACGTCGAACTTGATCGACCATCCCATCCAAACATTCCACCACAAAGTCGCCTCTGTACCGAACATATTGGCTTCCGATATGTTTTCATACTGCATGACATCGCGGCCTTCGAAGGTCTCACTTCCCTCCCGCGTAGAAGATACCAACGAGATGAGTTGTTGCCACTGTTGCAGATACACACGCGCGGAGAGCCGCAGGTTTTTCCATCGAAAAAAGCGCAGCTGCAGCTCCAGAGAGCGACTGTTCTCGGCCTGTAGTTCGGGCTGTGGGAGGATATACATCAAACCACGTTGTCGCCCTCCAGATCGTTCTCTCAACGAAGGTGAACGCATACCGTAAGCGTACATCAAGCGAAGCTCACCAAGATCACGCATGTGGACACGAAACCCGATCATAGAGGATGGTTCCCAATGTGCCCACGATTGCCTTTGACGCTCGACTTGTATCTCACCAAAGTGGCCTTGGACACGGGTCGCCGCCTCAATAAAGACCTTATTCTTTCCGTTGAGCAAACGAGCGTGTCCTCGCAAAAACGCGGCACCGATCTTCCGTTCGGCGTCCTGCCAAAAAGCGCTCGGGACATAACGATCTTCACCTTGCGAGAGGAGCGTCTCAGCGCCCCACCACTCACCTTTGCCTTCGACACCGTACACAAGGCGTAAAAAGGACCACGGCTTTGTCTCAAGGTGCAAAGAAACATGAGCGATTTGTCCGGGATACACGATGTGATGTTGCCCTTGAAGGGCACGTGTTCCTGGCGCAAGGTGGCGGATGTCTTCTTCTTCTTCTCGGCGCTGGTATGAAAAAAGGAGTCTCGCCTGCGTGCGCAAAGCTGGGAGCCCGAAAGAGAGCTTGAGGTAAGAGAAGTGATGACGCCGCGCAAACTGCATCAGCTCCGCCTGTGTCAGATACAGATCATTTCGTCGCACATCGAGCAGTTGTGTGTATTGGTACAACGCCCTGACGTGAACGTCTCGCGCAATGCGCCAGTGTAATTTCGCGCTCGCGTGGAGGGTTTGATAACCACTCTCAGAAAGTGCCAGTCCGTCTTCGCCACCGATCCGCACGTTTTGTGCGAGCCGTGCCCCACCTGACAAGACGACGCCAATGTCTGGACCGGCAAAAGAGAGCCACGCATACCCCGAAGGCGCTTGATCCGCGCTCTCATACCCACCTGCGATCTCTCCCTTCGAGATGAACGCTCCCTTCTTGGCAAACACAGGTCCACGTGTCTTGAGAGACAACGCCCCTGCCAGTCCATGCTCACCAAACAAAGAAGAGACTGGGCCACGAAACACCTCCACCGAACGCAATGTCTGACCTGGAAAGGCCCGAAGATGGGACAACCCATAGGGTCCATCCCACCCACTAAGATAGGGAACACCATCCAGTCGAAGCGCGATCCGGCTGCCCCCTCCTCCTCTGATCATGGGTGATGTATCGGATGGATGGACTTGTTGGAAGAACCCTCCAGCCCACTCACTCACCCATTCGCCGATCGACAACATCCGCAACAGCCTCAGTCGCTCCTCCGAAAGGTAAGAAGAGGACCAAAGCTCGCCCTCTCCGTCAAAACGTACATCATCCAACGCCCCCTCACGTTGATCCAACAACACCGCCACACCAACCCCAACACGCCACGAGGGGGTCGATGGTGCCCACCATTTTCGCGGCTTCTTGTGAGCCTGCGATGCCGCACGATGTTTGCGTTTAGCACCTGATTTTGAAGATGAAACACGCTTTTTCAGAGCACCCCGATGCATCTTTTTTGTGGACGTAGGACGCGATGTGACACGATGATGTGCTTTGCTTTGGTGTGTAGTGGAAACTTCAGCGTGTGCAAAAGAGATGGTCATCAAGATCACACATACACAACTGATACGATCCACCACATCGAACAAACATTTCAGTCTTTTTTTCAAATGATCCCTACAAACAGTCACAGTGAAGAGTGAAAGAAGTCTTTGTTTTGTCATACGTTACGAGAAATGGAAAGAGAGTTGCTTGTCGGCCCTCTCTTATGGTAAGGTAAGAGGATACTACCTACCGCACCAAGGCGACAATGGAAAAAACGGATTGCTAAAGCTTTTCAATGCTTTATACCAAATAGAAACAGAGCGAGGTTGCGATGAGTGACAACTCAACAGTCCGCAAAAGAAATACATCTCACCTGACGATACGCAAACGAAGTCCGCTAAGCAGCTATTCAGACTCAGCTTATCGCATCCTATCTCAATGGCTAGATGTCGACACGAGCCTCTTGTACGAAGTGCTCGAAGCGCTCAAAGCAGGCGAGGCCTACTACACCTACAAGATCCCCAAGCACGGCACCTACGAGTGGCGTGAAATCAATGATCCATACGGTGGTCTGAAAGAGATCCAGCGCCGAATCCTCGATCGTCTCTTGTACACAGTGCCCGTCTCCAACGCCGCACATGGTGCTGTACAAGCTCGCTCCGTTGTCACCAACGCACTTGAGCACCTCCCCGATGCCAAAGAGGTCCTCTCACTCGACATCCGAAACGCGTTCCCCTCTGTACGATTTAGTCGAGTCCACCGTATTTTTCGCAAGTACATCAAACCGATCTTGCGCAAACACGGACCACTCCCATCACCCAACACAGGTGGCAACCCCCCTCTCGACGAAGCCATCCACCTGCTCGCTGCGTTGACGACATACCCACGCAGTATCAAGCAAAAGGGACAGACCCAAAAAGTGTGGTGCCTCCCACAGGGTGCACCAACCTCCGGTTATCTGCTCAACCTCGCTTGTCGCGCACTCGATCGCAAGATCTTCAAGATCTTCGACAAACATCCCAACCTGAACCTCCGATATTCACGTTACCTCGATGACATGACCATCTCATCATCCGTCGAGCTGCCTGCGGACGTTCAAAGAGAACTTGAGCTTGCGGTCAAAAAGAACGACTTCCGACTCAACAGAGACAAAACCAAAAAATACGGCCCAACTGACACACCTGTGATCTGTGGTGTCATGCTCCGCCAAGGACACGTCGAGGCCGAACCTGAGCTGATCCAACGTTGTAACGATCTGCTCAAGCGCTCCGTCCACGTCGATGATCCCCGCGTTGAGCTACAAAACAGACGAAAAATTCGCGGGATCCTCTCCTTCTTTAAGATGGTATACGGCGACCAAATGCCCACGGAGATCTCCGAGCCCTACAGCGAATACCGCTCGGCACGTAATCTTCCCCCCGAGCCATCGATCCCCGCGCCTGCACACCCGACCGTCTCCGCACGGGCTGTCGAACACCAGAGCGCCATGTCACTGCTCGCCCAATGGCTCGACATCAGCATGGATACGCTCAACACTGCGCACCAAAAATCCCTCTCTGAAGACGGCTATGAACACTGGAGCATCGACAAAAAGAACGGAAGCAAACGACAGATCTGCTCTCCCTGCCTTGAAGTCAAAGACATCCAAGATAAGCTCCTCTCGCGCTTGCTCTACCACATCCCTGTCTCCGTTGCAGCGCACGGCTTTGTGCCTGGCCGCTCGATCGTGACCAACGCGCTCGCACATGCCAACGCACGTTACCTGCTCAACCTCGACCTGAAAGATGCCTTCCCATCTGTCAGCAGAAAGCGCGTCGAGCACTGTCTCAACGTTGGACTTGGTGGATTGATCAAGCGCTTTGGTCTGCGCTGCCCCACGGCACTTCGCCAAGACGTCATCGGATTGATCGCGGACTTTGTGACCTATAAAGATGCGCTCCCACAAGGCGCTCCCACATCAGGTTACTTGCTCAACCTCGCCTGTCACACACAAGACAAACGCATCTTTGAGCTGCTCGAACGCACCGCCCCCAATGTCACATACACACGCTATGCAGATGACCTGACCTTTACCTCGACAGAACCCCTTCCAGAGGGATTCCTCGAAGCGATCCAAAATGAGATCAACCGCTCAGGTTTCCGCTGGCACCCACAAAAAACACACTTCGCCGCTGTACACAAAGGCCAAAATATGGAGATCTGTGGTCTCCGCCTCGACGGCAGCACTTTGCGTATCCCACGCAAAAAACTCAAGCACTACAGAAGTGTTCTGCGACGAGCTACCAACAAGCTCGAAACAGGTGGACTTGATACTGAGACACGCCACAAAATTCAGGGGATCGTCGGATTTGTCCAGATGGTCTACGGTGAATTGCCACGTTCGCTGTCCCAGCCTTACGCGGCCTTCTTGCAAAAACACCCCGAAGCCCGTCCTACAGGCTCGGCACACGAGAAGATCTCCTTCTACCCCAACATCCAGACCTGATCTTCCCCACTCCCTCTGCTCCCTCAATCAGCCCTTCACAATCCAGCTCACTTCTTCACAATATTGTATGCCTTGAGCAGCGCCCCTGTTTTCTCCAACAAGGACGCGTGTACCTTTTGATAATCGACCCAATTCTTCACGATGGTGAGCTGCGCCGTCGCGAGATCTTGTTGGTATTGAAGGACCGCAAACAACGTGCTCTTGTCGGCCTTGAGCTTCTCGCGCTCCGCGACGAGTTTCTTCTTGGCCCACACAACAGAGGCTTTGGAGATCGGCATTCGCAACTTCGCGCGACGTAAATTGCGGTAGAGTTGTTGGACCTCAAGCGCCACCTTTCTGCGCAAGATCATGATCTGCATTTGGGCGCGTCGAATCTCGATCTGCTCGCGGATTAGACGGTTCTTTGCGGTGCGATTGTCCAAAGGCACCTTGAAAGTGATCCCCACCTGGAAGGAGTTGGAGCGAGGATCGAACATCGTTCCAAATGATCGACCGATCGGATCGACATTCGTCGTCTGATCACTGGATTTACGACCGAAACCGACGAAGGTAAAGCCCGCTTGTAGATTCAACTCCGGAAGCGTTGCATTTTTGGAGGAGACGACCCCGAGCTGTGCGACCTTCAGCGCGTGCATTGCGGAGACAATATCGGGATGTCGCTTCATCGAAGCTCTCATCAAAGCCGTCAATGTCGCCGATGTTCTCATTTGTTCGGGTGATTCAGTTGGGATCAGCGTGACAGTGACGGGGAGATGAAGCAAGATCCGCAGCTGCGTCTCTGCCTGCTCGATAAGATCTTGGGCGATGAGCACTTCGGCTTCTCGGGCAGCGAGCACCTGTTTAATTTGGTATTTCTCGATGGCAGCGCGCTTTCCAGCCTTAATCAGCGCGAGTGTCGAGATCAACTCCTTCTTGGCGAGCGCGAGCGCGCTCCTTTTGATCGCGATGTTCTGTCGGGCATACACGAGGTCCCAATAGTAGCTGATCGCTTGCAAGACGAGTTGGCTGGTGAGGCGCTTGACCTGTTGGTGGGCCATCGAAACCCGCTCTTGTGCCTGTCGGATCGCCGCGAGATTGGTCTCAAACCACGCCCCCTTCAGTAGCGGCTGTACGACCTGAAAGAGCAGCGTGTTGGAGGCATTTTGCACATCAATCAACGGGTCTTGCGACCCCTGTAAGGCCTTTGCAAAGTCGAGCTGATCTTGTTGTCGCCACCAAGAGCGATAATTCATCGAGACAATTGTCCCAGTCTCAAAGCGCTTTGAGAGCAACAATGAACCATCGACACGTAACGTTTGAAAGTCGAGATCACCGACCGCGCTGAGCAAACTGGGGTTTACCTGCATATCCGCCGGGAGATTGGAGCGATCCAACGACAAACCGAGCTCTAAATCAAAGGCAAACGCACCTCGCGCCGCGTTGACATCTGCGTGAGCCTGTTCGATGGTCAGCCGCTCTCGCAACAGAGATGGGTTTCTTTGAAGCAACATCCTCAACATCTGCGTAGAGGATATACGTCTGGTCTCTGCCTGTGCCTGTTGTGGACACAAGAAGGCGACAAACACAGACGCCCAAAAGGCGGCTAACAGGCAGTAAAAGCGTGCGTGCAAGTGAGAGGTGGACAGGGCACGAAATTCCCAATAGGCGACGGTCAAAGGTTTCTCCTCCTGATTCGGCAATCTTTTTTCGCGAGATCACTTTCCATCTTCGAGCTGTATACATATGTTGCGGAGTATGTTGCGCAGTCAAGGCCGATAGAAGGTTTCATCCAAGGGCCTTAGGTAACAATGGCCTTCACACGGGCATGGTAGCCACTGACATAGACGAGCACAAGAAGAGCTTGGGGATAGACGCACACAATGACACCTGTTATGATGGCGCGCCCTCGGTCAAAAGGCGCACTTTTAGACAGTCACAATTCTCTGAAAAAGGACAGCTTGATGAGCCAATTACAACAACGCAAAGACGATCACCTGCGCATCTGCCTTGAAGAAGAGGTAGGCTCGGACATCTCCACAGGCCTCGGCGGATACCGCCTCGAATACGACGCCTTGCCCGAGATCGATCTGGTAGACGTCGATCTGCGCGTTGAGCTCCTCGGTCGCTCATTGCAAGCGCCTATCTTGATCGGTTCGATGACTGGTGGTAGCGAACGTGCAGGTGAGATGAACAAGCGCATCGCCCGAGCAGCCGCCAAAGTCGGTCTGGGTATGGCACTGGGCTCACAACGCGCAATGATCCCACACCCGGAGCTACGAGAGACGTATGCGGTCCGCGATGCAGCCCCTGATCTTCCTCTGCTCATCGGCAACATTGGTGCAGTCCAGCTCCGCCACGGGCTCGGACACAAAGAGTTGGCATCGCTCGTCAATGATGTCCAGGCTGACGCTCTCTACTTTCACCTCAACCCCCTCCAAGAAGCGATCCAACCAGAAGGTGATACGGAATTTCGTGGGCTCAAAGCCATGATGGCCGAATACGTCGAAGCGCTCCCATTTCCCTGTCTCGCAAAAGAAGTAGGCGCCGGGATCTCCGAAAAAACGGCCAAAAAACTAGCGGGCATCCCCTTCGCAGGGATCGAAGCCTCAGGTGTTGGTGGCACCTCATGGGCCCGTGTCGAAGGATATCGCGCTCCCTCCCAGAGTGTCTCCGCACAGCTCGGCGAACGGCTTCGTGGCTTTGGTACACCCACAGCCCACTCCATCCAACACTGTCGTCAACACTTCTCCGAGCGTTGCGTGATCGGCTCTGGTGGTATCCGGACAGGGCTCGACATCGCCGTAGCCATTGCTCTTGGTGCCGATGCTGTCGCGATCGCACGTCCTGTCCTTGAAGCCGCACACCAATCAGAAGAAGCGTGCGAGCAATACCTCACAAACCTCCTTCACGAACTGCGCGTGATCTGCTTCTGTACAGGCGCCGCAAACATCCAAGAACTTCGAAACGTCCGTCTGCTCACACACTAAGTTTCCAGCCACAGACATAGGGTGTCTTCCAGACCGCTGCAAAAAAGCCCACTCCATCTTGAAAAGGTTTTGTACGATGAACAGCGAATTTCCCGGTTTTTACAAGCTCTCCATCGAGGAGAGACGCAACGTATTACTCAAGCGCGCAGAGATCTCCGAGGCTTCTCAAAGAGCCCTCCAAGGAGAGGACACACTCACCACACAAAAAGCCGACAAGATGGTCGAAAATGTGCTCGGTATGTTCCGCCTCCCCCTCGGTCTGTGTACCTACCTCAAGGTCAATGACAAAGATTACGCTGTCCCCATGACCATCGAAGAGCCCTCTGTCGTTGCAGCTGCGTCCAACGCCTGTAAACTTCTTCGTGCCGGAGGTGGAATCACTGCGAGCGCAACAGCCCCCATCATGATCGGTCAGATCCAGTTGTCAGACATCCCGGATATGGACGCAGCCATCGCATCCATCGAAGGTGCCAAAGAAGCTCTCCTCACAAAAGCCCGCAGTTTTTGTGAGCGCCTTGTCAAACGAGGTGGTGGACCACAAGACATCGAATGTCGTCAGCTCCCCCCTCTCAACGAGAATGATCCCCTCGGCCCCATGCTCATCGTTCATATCATGATCGATGTCCGCGATGCGATGGGCGCCAACCTCGTCAACACGATCTGTGAAGGTGTCGCCCCCACCCTCGCCACACTCAGCAAAGGCCGAGCACGTCTGCGTATTCTCAGCAACCTCACCGATCAACGTCTCGTCACTGTGAAAGGGCGCATCCCCTTTCACGCATTCTGTAAGGGTGACCAACCACTCTCTTTTGGAGAAGAGACCGCCAAAGGGATCGAAGAAGCATCAGTCTTCGCAGAGCGCGATCCATACCGCGCCGCGACACACAACAAAGGCATCATGAACGGCATCGACGCTGTCCTCATGGCCACAGGACAAGATTACCGCGCCGTCGAAGCAGGTGTCCACGCATATGCATCGAGAGACGGACGTTACACCGCGCTCTCCCAATGGCGTGTCAAAGAAGATGGCCTCCACGGCGAGATGACCATTCCACTCGCCGTCGGGACTGTTGGTGGAATCACACGCGTTCACCCTAAAGTTCGCGCAGCTCTTGAGCTGCTCGACATCGAACGCGCACATGAGCTCGCACAAGTCGCAGCTGCCGTTGGATTGGCACAGAACGTCGCCGCGCTTCGCGCCCTCGCCATGGAAGGTATCCAACGAGGACATATGCGACTCCATGCTCGAAACCTCGCCGCTGAAGTGGGGGCCACAGACGAACAAATCCCCATCGTTGCACAAAGAATGTTCGAACAAAAGACCATCAATCGCGACGCTGCCGCAAGTATCCTCGCACAACTCACACAAGACTGAGAGCGAACGCGCGCTCTCCTGTGTCCTCCCCTCAGCTCTCCCAATCAAGCACACAAACCTTCCCAAACATATGATGTTCTCACAAAAAAGACGCAGACAAGCCACCCAACACCATGATCTGTGAATGACAAACAACAAGAAATCAAAGCATTAGCCCCACAGGAACTTGCTCTTTCCTCACACAGATGTCAAAATAGTCCAGCCCGCGAAGAGATACACACTATTGTGAACCAAAAGCTATTGTATTTATCCGGCATCATCGGAGTATTGTAATGATCATACGATCGAAAATTGTCTGGCTCTCTTGTTTACTTTTTAGCCTCGCGATCCTTCCCGATTGCTCAGCTCCTGAAGGAGCCTGTACGGAAGGTATCAGCTCAACGAGCATTAACCCCAATGAAGCCCCTTGCACAGAGAATTGCAACTGTAACAACCAACGTTACGAGGGGATCTGTGATACATCGACCAAAAAGTGTGTCTCCGAAGGCAGAGAATCTTGTGAGGTCGCAGGGAAAAGACGAATCTGTCTTGTCTCCGAAAAACTGCAAGCCCTTAAAAATTGCGAAAAAGGTGCACAAACTTGCAAACCCAAAGGCATGGAAGGCCTCTACTGGGGAGACTGTAAGTGTGGAAATGAAGAACCTCCTCCCGAGCTTCCTGACAAAGTCAAGATCTGCAAGGGAACGGATTGTGTCACATTCACGTCCTGTGGAAAGGACAAAGCATGTGAAGACGGCGTGCACTGTTATGACATACTAGAAAATGGCGATGGATATTGTGTGCCCAAGTGCGATGGTGGCAAAACCTGCCCCAAAGGCTTCGAATGCGAAACAGGCAGTCCTTCATACTGCATCCCTGTTGGTTCCAAAAAAGAGCACGATGCGTGTGAAGATCCATTTATGGGGAAAGAAAAGATTGACGCGGAAAAGTTTTGCGGGGAAGGTTCTTACTGCTTTGCAGAGTTTGACGCTGACACTGGCATTTGCATCAAATACAGAGACACAGGGTGTACAAAAGACGCAGATTGCGGAAGTGGTGAGTATTGCGTTCCGCTCGGTGAAGAAGAAAAAGTCTGTATGTTGGCGTGTGACAAGGACGCAAACGTCTGCAAATCGGAGACAAAGTGTAACAACGCTCCAGATGGGTCCAAACGCAAAGTCTGCCAGGGAGTTTGGTAGGTTCACAAAAAGATCCCCCTCACCTCCTCTCCCTTGTCACTCCCTCACACAGCCATGGGCATTTTGATCGCCGGATGACATTCATACCCGACAAGCTCCAAATCTTTAAATGTCATCGCCTCAATATCCTCGAGCTCGCGAAGTTCTTTGTGGATCTTCAGTGTTGGTCGTGCATACGGTTTACGTTGAAGTTGTTCCTGCATACCGTCGAGATGGTTGAGATAGAGATGTGTGTCTCCACCGACAAAGATCAACTCACCAGGTTCAAGATCAGTGATCTCGGCGATCAAATGGGTGAGTAGCGCGTAGGAGGCGATGTTAAACGGGAGTCCCAACGCCACATCGATCGAGCGCATGTAGAATTGGCAACTCAAGCGTCCCTTCGAGACGTAAAACTGGTAAAGCAAATGACATGGTGGCAAGGCCATACGTGAGAGCTGTGTAGGGTTCCAAGCAGAGACGAGCATCCGACGATCGGTTGGGTTGTGACGCAGTGAATGGATGACTTGTGCGAGCTGATCGATCCCATCATCCTTTTTGGTGATGATACGTTTGCTCTCTTCGCCCTCCTGGACATCGCACTCATAGGACCCGCCCCAATTTCTCCACTGGAACCCATAGCCTGGTCCCATCTCCCCTGCGGGGTAAGGAAGTCCACGTTTATCGAGGAAGTCACGCGTCGTGTTGCCTTTCCAAATGTTGATCTTTTTGTCGGAGAGCAGGTGTGTGTTGGTGTCACCACGCACAAAAAACAGCAACTCTTCGACGATCCCTCGCCAAAACATCTTCTTGGTGGTGAGCAGCGGAAATCCCTCTTGTAGATCGATCCTCCACTGCTCTCCAAAGACGCTCCTGGTCCCGACGCCAGTACGATCGGGGCGGTCTTCCCCTTCTTCGATGATCTTGTGTAACAGCTCAAGATATGAACGCACGTTATCGCTCCCTTTCTATCAAATGGGGTGACCGAGCAAACGCAACATCTCACGCACAGCCTCGTGTAATCCGACGAAGATCGCACGTGCGACGATGCTGTGTCCAATGTTGAACTCGACGATCTCAGGGATCGTCGCGACAGCTTCGACATTTGTGTAATCGAGTCCGTGTCCAACAGCGACCTCCAGCCCAAGTCCATGTGCGTACTCGGCTGCTTCGCGCAATCTCGCCAACTCTTTCGCTCTTTCCTCGGCGTTCTCAGCTTCACAGTAAGAAGCTGAGCTTAACTCGATCAAATCGACACCAACACGTTTACACGCGTCGATTTGTGGAATATCAGGATCGATAAACAGCGAGACACGGCTTCCAACTGCCTGCAAGGGGGGCAAAAACGCAGCAAGCGCTTCGTGGTGTGCGATCACGTCAAAGCCACCTTCCGTCGTCAGCTCTTCCCGGCTCTCAGGGACGAGCGTAACGGTCTCGGCTTTCACTTCGACGGCGATGTCCTGCATCTCTTGTGTCATCGCCATCTCGAAGTTAAGAAGAGTTTGCACAGTCTCGCGCAACATACGTACATCACGATCCTGGATGTGACGTCGATCTTCGCGAAGATGGACGGTGATCCCATGTGCGCCTGCCATTTCAGCGATAGACGCGGCTGCGAGAGGCTCAGGGTAGCGTGTGAAACGTTGTTGTCGGATCGTGGCGACGTGATCGATATTTACGTGTAGGCGTGCAGGCATTCTTCTCTCTTGTCGTGGAGTGTAGGGTAGAAAAGGCCGCCACAAACACAGCGCGACCTTGGAAAAATGAGGTTTGGGCCCTTATCAGGGCATCGGATTCAAAACCGCCCTCTTGCATCTGACGGCCTTGTTGGTTCTCTGGCGAAATAAACATATGGCAAATGGTCGGACACAAGGCCCGACCCTACGGAAAATGACATCACGGTCGGGCGCAAGACCCAAATCTACAGGAAGTGACATCACATGCTTTAGCGATCAAGCATAAGGACCGAATCTACGGGAAATAACATCATGTTTGTGCGTTTGCTTCCCGAGAGAACGACTTACTCACCAAGCTCATCGACAAAACACTGTGCAATTTGTTCGGCGAGTTGTTCAATTTGGTTAGTATCAGTCCCTTCTAGCATGACGCGCGCTTTGTTCTCCGTCCCGGAGTACCGCACGAGAATACGTCCCTGATCGCCGAGCAACGCTTGCGCCTCGTCGATCGCTGATTGGATCGCGGGGATGGTCGTCCAATCTTTCTTCTCTCGGACACGCACATTGCGCAGAACTTGCGGTAAGCGCGTCATATTGGACGCCAATGTCGACAAGGGTTGGTTCTCGGACGTTGCGACTTTGAGCAACTGGATCGCAGCTGCGAGTCCGTCTCCTGTACAGGCGTGCTCAAGGAAGATCAAGTGACCAGACTGTTCACCGCCGAGAGTTGCGCCGAGTGCGCGCATCTTTTCGAGTACATAGCGATCACCGACTTTGGTGCGTTCAAGCGTGATTCCTTGTGCCTTGAGGGCTCTTTCGAGACCGAGATTGCTCATCACTGTCGCGACGACCGTCGCGTGTGGGAGCACCTGATGCTTGAGCATAAAGGGCGCGTAAATGGCCATCAAGAAGTCACCATCAAGCACTTGGCCTTTCTCGTCGGAGACGATCAGACGATCAGCATCGCCGTCGAGCGCGATCCCGACATCGGCCCCCAGCTCACACACGCGTTTACAAAGCTGTTCGGGGTAAAGCGCTCCACAGCCTTCGTTGATATTGAGTCCATCAGGCTCCACACCCATCGTTGTGACTTTGGCACCGAGCTGTGTAAAGAGTTCGACACCAACCTCGAAAGCGGCTCCATTGGCACAATCAAGCACGATATGAAATGACTCCAGTGACAACTCTTTTGGCCACTGTTCGAGGAGATGAGCGAGGTACTCTTTGTGCCCTTCATCCGAACGAATGACTTCGCCGACGTGGTGTCCATCTATCAGTGGGAGGTCGTTGTCGAGCGCGCGTTGCAGGTAAGCCTCGATCTCCAACTCTTCGGCATCGGAGAATTTAAATCCATCCGCACCAAAGAGTTTGATACCGTTGTCGTGGTAGGGGTTGTGCGAAGCAGAGATCATCACACCAACGGATGCGTCGGTTGTTTTGGTCAAGTAAGACACCGCAGGGGTTGGAAGGATACCGACGAGTTGGACATTCGCCCCCATCGAGCAGGCGCCTGCGACAAATGCAGCCTCAAGCATATCACCAGAGCGGCGAGAATCACGTCCGATCAAAAACAATGGTGCCGAGGCCGGAGCCTTCTCTTTGCGCCATACGGTGGTTGCAGCACCGAGGGCGTGCGCAACGAGTGTGGTCATGGGATATTGGTTTACGTGTCCGCGTATACCATCGGTACCAAAAAACTTTCTCTTTTCGGCCATAACTTCTCTCTCAGTGATGGGTAGCCAGGATTATCAACTCGCCAAAACAGCATACATCTTTTGCAAAAGATGCCCCTTTGGTCAATCTGTATATCGCTCTTATTCTTTTGAAGTCTCTGCAGATCTTGATTTTTGCTTCGGATCTTTTTTGGTGAGACGTTTTTTGGTGGGGTGTGTTCCGCGCTGTCTGTGGACAGTCTTTGGAGTCGAGGGGGTTTTGTGGCGGTGTTTGGGGACTGTGTTCTTTGTGGGCTGAAGCTTTTTGGGTCGTTTAGAACGTTCTGGGCGTGGAAACAGTGTAGGACGCGGCCTCATCGGTTCGTGTGCGACCTTGCGATTGAATCGACGACGTAATTGGGGGACATCGTGTATACGCTCCACGCCCAAGGTGTCCCGAGGAATATGCAGGCGTGCCTTTTTTGGACGTGCGAGTGTTGTGCGTTTTTTGGGTACGCTCCTCTTCGCGACGACCCGGTGTCGTGAGGGTGGTTTTCGAATAGGTTTCGGTTTACCAGGACGTTTATAGCGATGTGCCCGACGTCGCTTTATATTTGCTGGCGTACGGGCTTTTGCCTTCTTGCGCTTGCGCTTTCGTCGCTTGCGTGGTCGCTTACGCGGTCGCTTACGTTTACGAATGCGTCGACGCTTGCGTCTCTTTTTTCCTTTCCGAGTGCGTTTGCGTTTACGAGGCGCTGGAGGATCATCGTCATCATCAGACGCATCAGGCACCTTTTCAGGCGCAGCGCTCTGCTTCAATGTGAGGATCACGTTGACCGTTTTTTGCGCTTTTGACGCGGTAATGTCAGGCGCAGGGAGGTGCACAGACACCTTCACTGGATACTCACCCGGTGGACGATTGGAGAGCTGTGAACCATTCACCTCTGCGGTGATATCCTTCACCTTGAGAGGATGAATTTGTGCAAGTGGACCAAACACCTCCACCTTGATGTGGTCGGGTTTGAGGCTCGCGTTCATCTTGGGATTGAGGAAGTTCATCAACTTGACAGGTACGTCTTTGAAGACCCGCCTGGACTGGACTTGTAAAAATTGCAGCTTCACCCGGACTTTACGTGTCCCAAGAAATCGAATGGAGGGTGCAGGGTGGATCAGCTTGACGTTTCGAATGCTCTCACGAGCTTGCCCTGTCAAATCGATCTGTTCAGTCTCGACATAACGCAACCGATCGAGCCTGCGTTTAGGGCCTTCGAGAGGAACCTTCAGTGGCGCAGGCTGAACAGGGAGCAGGAGTCGGTAGCCGAGTAAAGGTTTCCCTTTCAGACGTACACGTACTGGTAAAAATCGCTTCTCAAGGCGGCGCAAGACGATATCGATGATAGAAGGTGTAATCCGGATCACACGGACATCAGGTGGGAAAATGGAGCGAAGTTGATCTGTGTAGAATTCGATCTGGCTCGGTCCCTCAGCTGCGTTGCTGAGATCGAGTGTGTAACGCAAGATCTTGCGATCCACGCCACTGAGTTGGCTCTCGGGACCACGCAGTGTCACCATCAGATTGCTTGGAAGAGAGCGAGATGTCTGGATAAAGCCTTTTGGTGGCTTGACCAAAAGTTTGACCGCGACCGTGGAGATCCGATCTTGATCGCCTTTGACATAGCGATACAAAATCAGCGCCAGGATGAACGCAAACAATTTGAGCCCCAAATTGTCTAAAAATGCACTACGAATCCACCTGAGCATCAGCCACCTGTCCTCTTTCTCCAGAAGCCTTGTCTATGTTCAAATCAATCGATCGACATCGAATGATCTACTTCGTCTCGTCTTTTGCCGAGTTTGTTTCCTCGTCACTTACAGCGCTCTGTGTGTCGGATGAAGCGTCCTCATGATCTTCAGACGCATCTTCTTGTGTAGACGATGATTCCGCATCTTGATTCACATCCTCTTTGTCTTTTGTGACGCCCTGAGCAACGTCATCGACGCTCTCTTCGCCCTTTACGACGCCCTCTTCACCTTCAGTCGTGCTTTGTTCGTCTTCAGTGACGTTCTTTTCATCTTCGTTGAGAGGTTTTTTGCCCTTTTCATTGGACAGATCAAGAGCTGGTAGATCGACATCAGTATCTCGCAGAGGCACCTTTTTGCTGGCGTACTCTTTGGTGACCTGCCCTGTGTTTTTGGACGGTTGTTCTTGGGCTGGTTCACTCTTCAAAGCGGACTCTGTCTCGCTCTGGTACGAGCTCGCGAGGCTTCCTTTACGAGACGCCTTCTTCGCTGATTCTTCGACCTTCTCGACTTCTTTTTGAGAGAAGTCGTATGTGCTGCTTAAGTTCCCACGGTTGAGCTTTTCACCGGTCTTGATGTTGTACTCACCGCTCTCTTTTTTCTTCTTCTCAGCGGAGGCTTTGTAAGGTACTTCCGCTTTCATCCGCTCTGAAGAGTCGTACAGATCTCGCTTTTTCACTTTGCGACCAGGATCGGACTTGTATTTGTCCTTCTTGGGTTCTTTCTTGTCCTTTTTGGACTCTTTGGGTTTGGTCTGTGGTGGTTTGAGATCGGGCTTTTTGAAGTTGGGCTTCTTCAACTCTGCGGTGTTGTGCACGCGAAGGGGTTCGCGTTTTTTGGGTTCCTCGGACTTGCCTTTGGGTTTGGCTTTTTCAGCTTCTCCATCGAGCTTCGCGAGCATCTCGTTGTAAATGGAGGCGGTATCCAATCCACGTTTGATCTGTCCATCTGCACAAAGAGAGATGGTCCCGTCTGTCTCAGAGACCACGATCACAAGCGCATCAGTCGACTCGGTGAGGCCGATGGCAGCCCGGTGACGTGTCCCCAGGTGTTTGGAGATCGAGGGGTTTTGGGTCAACGGCAAAAAGCAACCAGCCCGCACGAGTCGTCCTTGGTGGATGACGACAGCCCCATCGTGAAGAGGTGAGTAAGGCAAAAAGAGCGAGAAGAGAAGCTCCTCGGAGATCACCGCGTCCAGCTCAGTCCCTTCCTGAATGTAGTCGAGCAGATCGGCCTCACGCTCCCAAATGATCAACGCACCGATCTTTTTCGTAGAGAGCGTCCCTACAGCCTTGATGACCTCTTCGAGGCGACTGAGCTCTTCGCGGTTGATCGTGCTCCCACCAAAGGGATTGATCCCAAAACGACTCAACGCACGTCGGATATCATCCTGAAACAGGATCAACACGACGAGAATAAACGAAGAGAAGAACTGATCGAGCAACCATGAGACCGTGTGCAGGCGCAAAAACTTGGAGAGGAAGTAAAAGACAACAAGGAGCATCAGACCGAGCAACATCCGCACGGCCTTTGTCCCTTTGAGGAGCAGCAGTCCCTGGTAAATGATGTAAAAGACCAACAAAATGTCGATCAAAACCAACCACGTGGCGTAGTCATTCCAGATAAGCCGAAGTTGTAGGCTCGATTGGAGTTGTGTGTACAGTGATTGGAAAAATTGCATCATTGAAAAATAGGCCTCCGAATGGCTTCAAGGACGCGCAGCAACTTGCTCGTCTCAGCCACATCGTGAACACGAATAAAGTGGGCTCCATGTATGGACGACACTGCCGCCGCCGCCAAAGATCCTTCTAAGCGCTGTGTCGCAGGCTCATCCAAAATGCGACCGATAAACGACTTGCGCGATGCACCAACAACAACAGGTAATCCAAAGCTACGCAGAACAGGCAGCTCGCGCAAGATGCGCAGGTTATCGATTTGGCGTTTTCCAAAGCCAATCCCCGGATCTACTGCGATATGCTCACGTGAGACACCCGCACCTACAGCCGAAGAGATCGCATCTTCCAGTTCACCAAGCAGCTCTCCCCACAACGAATGGTAGTGAGGTTGTTTTTGCATATCCTGTGGTACATGGCGACTGTGCATGAGCATCATATAAGCACCATGTGCAGCGACAACATCTGCGAGTTGCGGATCAAAACGCAGCATACTGATATCATTTACCACATCTGCGCCTTCTTGAAGAGCTGTATCTGCGACAGAGGCTTTATAAGTGTCGACGGAGATCGGCACAGAGACCCCTCTATCCACGAGATCTTGGATGACAGGAATCACCCTCTCACGTTCTTCCTCAGCGGAGACAGGGAGCGCCCCTGGACGTGTCGACTCTCCACCAATGTCCAACAACTCAGCCCCCTCGTCGATCAAACGCAGCGCATGTTCGACCGCTCGCTCCCGACGCAAAAATGCGCCACCATCGGAGAAGGAATCGGGTGTCACATTCACGATCCCCATGACGTAAGGTCTTGCGCGAGAAAAATCGAACGTAGCACCTCGCTTGCATTTCCAAACAGGTGGAGGTGTCTGTGCCCTTTGACACAACACCTCCACCTGCTCTCTCCATTCACTCGCGACGACATCATCAACGTCACAAGAGACGCACCATTCGAGCAGGTGCGAACATGAACCCTCGAACAAGACGACGTGTTCACCTGAAGATGTAGAAGATACGAAGGCGCGACCAAATGGAAGAAATGAGGCGTGAAGCGCTTCTGCAGCAGAGAGAGAGGAGGCGGTGATCCGAAGCCACCTGCAAGGTGCGTCGGCGCGAAGAGACGCGAAGAGTTGTGCAGAAGATGAGGACCGTAACGTCTCCAACACGACGTCTTCTTCCTGTGTCTCAGGAATATATACCCATCGAATGGAGCGAACGGACATGGCGTCTCCTGCAATCCTTACAACATCAACACAACAACTTTAAGACTCTTTGGAGGCGTTGTCTTCGGAGTCATTTTCAGTGCGTTCCTCATCGCTTTTTGGCGCACTGACTTCCTCAGACGTCGTCTCGTCATCTTTGTCAGACTTGGACTTAAGCGCGAGAAGAGGCTCCTCTTCATCTTCCGAAGAGGTCTCTGTTTGTGTTGATGTTTCGAGTGTTGGCTTGGGGCTAGATGCTTTGTCCTTGCCTCCGAGGAATGGGGGCAAAGGTTTTTTGTCGAGCAAGAGATCGAGATCTTCGCTAGATAAGACCTCTCGCTCCACGAGCGCTTCAGCCATAGCATTGAGGACATCGATGTTGTCAGCGAGGAGCTGCTTGGCTTTTTCGTAGCCTTCAGAGACGATCCTGCGGATCTCCTCATCGATGTCGATCGCTGTTGCCTCAGAGTAATCGCGTTGATGACGTGACATTTCGCGACCGAGGAAGATCTGCTCTTGCTTCTCACCAAACGCGAGAGGTCCGAGTTTTTCACTCATCCCCCACTCGCACACCATCCGACGCGCCAAGCCCGTTGCTTTGTTGATATCATCGGATGCGCCAGCAGTTTTTTGATTATAGATCAGCTCATCCGCAGCACGTCCACCCATGATAAACGCGATCATATTTTCGAGATACTCCCGAAACACATCTTTGCGATCTTCGATGGGGAGTGTCATTGTCACACCAAGAGCCCGACCACGTGGAATGATCGTCACTTTATGAACGGGATCCGTGTGGGGCAAAAGTTTGCCGACGATCGCGTGTCCAGCTTCGTGGACCGCAGTGCGTCGTCGCTCATCCTCACTGAGCATCATCGAACGACGCTCACGTCCCATCATGACTTTGTCTTTGGCAAGCTCAAAGTGTTCCATGTATACGCGATCTTTGTCATCTCTTGCGGCTGAAAGTGCGGCTTCGTTCACCAAGTTTTCCAGATCAGCGCCTGAGAAGCCAGGTGTCCCACGTGCGATCACACCGAGTTTGAGATCATCCCCTTTGGGAATGCGTTGGGTGTGAACATCGAGGATCTTTTCACGTCCACCAACATCGGGCAGCGGCACGATCACTCGACGGTCAAAACGACCGGGCCGTTGGAGTGCTGGATCGAGAACGTCAGGACGGTTGGTCGCTGCGATCAAGATCACACCTTCATTGGACTCAAACCCATCCATCTCGACGAGGAGCTGGTTGAGCGTCTGCTCTCGTTCATCGTGCCCGCCGCCAAGGCCAGCACCACGATGACGTCCAACTGCGTCGATCTCATCGATAAAGATGATACACGGTGCGTTGCGTTTACCTTGCTCAAACAAGTCACGCACACGGGAAGCCCCCACACCAACAAACATCTCGACAAAATCAGAGCCTGAAATACTAAAGAACGGCACACCCGCTTCACCTGCGACAGCACGCGCGAGCAGGGTCTTCCCTGTACCAGGCGATCCCATCAACAGCACACCTTTGGGAATACGTCCGCCTAGTCGAGTGAACTTCTTGGGTTCTTTGAGGAATTGGACGACCTCTTCGAGCTCCTCCTTCGCCTCATCGACGCCTGCGACATCTGCGAAGGTCACCTTGTTGTGGTGATCACTCAGCAGCTTGGCACGACTCTTCCCGAAGGACATAGCCTTGCCACCGCCACTTTGTAGCTGACGCATAAAAAATATCACCAGCACAACGAGCAGTAAAATCGGTAGCCAAGTGACGATAATTTGTTGCCAAAAAGAACTCTGTTCTTTGCGCTTGTAACGCACCTCAACACCGTGTTTCAGGAAAAGTGCGTTGATCTTTTCGCTGGCAACAGGTCCTACAGAGCGGAACTTCTCGCCAGATTTAAAAGTCCCTTCGTACGTCTGACCGTGGATTTGCACCTTGGTCACACGCTTGGCTCTCACCTCAGTGAGGAGCTTGCTGAAGGGTGTACTTTTGACGTTACTCTGACCAACCAACAGCTGGTACATCGCAACGAAGATCACAATGATAAAGAGCCAGAGAAGCATAGTCCGAAGCGATTGTTTCAACCTTTTGCTCCTTTATTTGGGGTCATCTCCCCCAAGGATAGAAAAGAGTGGGACGTTGAAGTCCCCCATACATAAGAAAAAATGTCTCTCTGAACGCGAGACATTGACGGGCCCTTTGCACACAACACCAACGGCTGTAAGTGAGACCCAGAGTCCGGCAGGAAAGCCATTATATCTACGTTTACAGCTTCACTCAAGGGAATGAACGCCTCTTGCGCTCTCATGAGTGTCTGTTTTGAACCATCACAAGGCGTGATCGTTGCATCGATTTGTATCATACGGAAAATGGATTGTGGAAAACAAAAAACAGGCAGGGGTAAATTTGCAGGTCGTCGATTATGGAGAGAAGACGAAGACAAGTTCGGTCGGCATGGAGAGCTTGAGGATCCCTTTGTTCCCTTTAGGATACGGGTCGCCTCCTTTGACGCGGAAGCTGACAACAAAGCGAATCTGGATTTTATGTGTCGCCATGATCTCATGTATGCGTTCTTGCCCTTTGGGCTCCCACAAAAACATCGAGCTCGTCTTGGAAACTTCTGCTGGAAGCTCGTTGAAAGAGCCAATAAGCTCAAACGTTTTGCTACCAAAAGGCGCCACCTCAACCTGAATGCGTGAGAGGTCATATTCAAACGTGTTGGTGTCCACATCGAGGTGGATACGGTTGACGTAAATCGAATGAATTTTGCTCCCATACTCCGTAAAGATGGCTTTTGTTTTCTCATGATTATCGAGATCAAGATCGACAGTCTTTGTTCGGTACGTGATGGTCTTATCAACACCATCAGGAATTTTTCCGTTTGACTCCTTGATGCCAGCCTCTGCCAGGATCTTTGGCATCTCCACTGTTTGTTGAAATGGATTGAGGACTTGGATCGTAAAATTCAACGCCCGACCACACACCATCCCACTTAACATTGTATAAGAGGTAAACATCAAAAGGAACAAAGCAAATTTTTTATGTCGAACCAACATCAATCATGACCTTTCATCAGACAAAAACTTCCTTGTGGCTGAAGCACACAAACACCCTCCCAAAGATGAGGAGGGTTGTCTTCATCAAGTCGCCACAGGTGTCTTCTTTTTTCCTTTTTTTCGCTGACGATTCAACCACACACGAGCGACCTGCGTCAATGTCTCGTCTCGGGGGACAAACCGAAAGACCCACCCAGGGCCTTGCCCACGTTCTTTCAATGCGCCTCCGATATGCCAGCCAGGGATCCACGTGACACCCTCTCCAGCGTCGATCATCGCAAGCCCTCCACGCAGCATCTTTGGGATCTTTCTCTTGATCATCCAACGCTTCATATGTCGAGACACACCATCTGTGTACAAAAGTCGATCGCCTGCACGTCGTCCGCGAAGAGACCAAACAGCACCTTGTTCGGATGACATTTGTTGTTCAGCGAGACATACGCTCCAAGCATCATCACACATAACCATCGCCTCTTCCATCATTTTCGTCTTCTCGATGCGCAACTCCCCCCACACAGTCTGAAGCGTCAATATATCTCCCAAAGAGGGCAGCGAAAAATCTATCGCTTCGTCCGTATCCCACCCTGGAGAGAGCACACCCTCTCGATACAAAAACAACACATCATAACAGCGTGTACATACGATGTTTCCGGAGAGGTGTAGGGTTTTTTCGCCCTGTATGTCTCGGCAAAGTGCGTCCATCTCTTTGAGATGATGTGTCTCGACATCTCCGCCCTTCACCTGTGACACGAGCGCACGCAAGACACGCCACTGAAGCGCCTGATGCCATTCAGACCAATTGGACAACTCCAGCATACACCCACCTTCAAAAGACATCACAGCGGGCGCCTGACAGTGGATGTCGAGCTGCTCCTGCCAGTATGCGTGATCCATCCGAGCTTGCTCGGCAAGCTGCAAGAGGCCGTGTTTGACTTGTGGGTGATAAGCAGACGTCAACAATGGCAGCAACGAATGACGGATTTGGTTGCGGGTGTATTTTAGGGTGGCGTTACTTGGATCTTCGATCCAGTGGATCTCTTGTGCCTCACAAAGAGAAGTCAAGCAGGCCCGTGAAAATGGTAGCAGCGGGTGAATCCACCGACCACGAACAGGATGAATACCAGCCAGCCCACGTGGTGTGGTGCCACGGATCAACCGCAACAACAACGTCTCGACCTGATCGTCTGCATGGTGTGCCGTGGCGATCCAGCGCAGATTGTATTCATCAGTGATGGTCTCAAGCGCAGCTCGTCTCGCCTGCCGTGCATCGTCTTGGATCGAGCCCAGTCCGTCCTCTGGCAGCACGATCTGACAAGAGACCCCTTTGATGCCTAGCAGCCCAGCCTGTTCAATCACAAACGCAGCCTCAGCTGGAGTCTCCGCAGGACGTAAGCCATGATCGATATACGCAGCGATGAGTGTTCCAGGTGAAAGCTCATCACGTAGCGCTGCGAAGGCATGCATCAACAGCATCGAATCTCGCCCACCTGAGACCGCCAAAAGGATCCCGTCACCAGGAGAGAGGAGTTGTTCTTGTTGGATAAAGATGTGTAACTGAGAGAGAAAAGAGCGCCAATTCACGGAGGGTTATTTGAAGGGGTTGATGGAGAGTTGGATCTTCAAGTTCAGATCGATTGTGACCTTTCCTTTGGGAACATCCTGGCCACCTTTGAGAGTCATGGTGGCCTTTCCTTTGGTTTTGAGCGCAAATTGAACAAACAGGCTGCTCGCGTAATCGATCGCGGCGCTTGTTTTGAGGAGACTTTCGCTCTTACCAGTCTGTCCAGCGGGTACGCCAGTGAATGTCCCAACGACCTGGTAGGACTCAGAAGAGACAGGGCTCATGGAGATCTCGACAGGTGGGATATCGACGTTTGCGGTGTTGCTCTTGACGGTGATAACAGAGCCTAGAATTTTTGCGTGCTGGAGCTTGCTGCCATATTTTTGGACATCGGGGTGATCCCTGAAGTCCAAGGTTTGACCGGGGATATCCATAGGAACAGTGATGGTTCCAGCTTGTGCAGGGATCTTTCCGTTTTGCGACTGGACATTTGCACTGGCCATGTATTGGTCTACATCGATCGTGAAGGATTGTGTACGTTCGATGGTGATTTTGATGTTGGCGTTGTCTTTCGCCTTGTTAAACAGGTCACCACACATCGCGCCCATCATCAGGGGGTATGCCATCATACAATAAAGAAAAAACAATTTGATACGTCTTTGTGATACTATCATCAGTTACTCCTCATCCGGTCATATGCTGATTGGGCTTTTCCTTCAGTAGGATAGCGCCTTACATGGGTTGTCGCAAGGGGCAACAACGAGAAAATCCCAAAAGCCACTATCTTCCTATACGGACGAAGCCTGCATGATCTATACTCACATGATGTGAAAAAAGTACATTTTCATTTCAGGCACTCATCTACATGACCTCCCGTCCATAAGAAGGTCTCCAACTTTTTGGATAGACGTGCTATATGTATGTTTATTCTCCAGAGAACGACATTCACGTGGACTTTGCCACCCAACACAATGTGGGTGTCTCTATCCACGCACACAAATTGACACAAAACACCAAAGCGCTTAGCTTACGTGTCGTATAACAGGTGTGTACCCTGAAATTGTACACCGATGTGATGGACGCCTTCATTTCCCAGCACACCACCACATCATCAGCTCACTCAGACAACACGGTCATGAGCGGAGCTTCCTCAACCCATAACTTCCATGGAGCGTGCTTGAGTGAAGTGCGGATATTGCAAACGCCCACTGACAAGTCGACAGGCCATTTGTGACTGCGGTGAAGATCCATTTTCAAAGTTGGTACTGGGCAGTCGCTACGAACTTTTAGGCAAAATTGCAGAGGGCGGCATGGGGATGATTTACCGTGCACGCGATCTAGAAAATGATCAACTCTGCGCCGTCAAGATCAGTCGCTGGGTCGATGCGCTTAAGCAGCTCAGACAGCTTGACGAAGAGGAAGCAGAGCGCGAAGAAGAAGCTCGCGTGAAACGAGAGGTCACCCTCCTCCAAAAATCGGCGAGTCAAAGCGAACACATCGTGCAAGTCTATGGTGATTATGGCTCGGATTTTCGCGTCGGTCTCTGGTACCCCATGGAGTTCCTCGAAGGCACACTTCTCAGCCAACACCCCAAATACAAAGAGAAGTTCCCACCAGAGCAAGCCGTCAAGTTGATGCTTCAACTTACAGAAGCGCTTGGACTCGCCCATGGACTTGGTGTCGTCCACCGCGACCTCAACCCCGATAATATCTTCATCGTCCGCCGCGACGAACACGACGAATTTATCAAGCTGATCGACTTTGGGATCGCACGCAATCTATACCACCGGCGCAAACTCTTTGACACAGGTGAGAACCTCGGTCTTGGACACCTTCACTACCTCTCTCCTGAACAAATCGGCTACTCCGCGAAAGATGGCTGCTACAAGAAAGGCACCTCACAAAAACTCGATCACCGCGCCGATCTTTACAGTCTCGGCTGCATCATGTTCCACATGCTGTGTGGCTACCCCCCCTTCCTCAATGAGACCTTTGAAGATCTCCCCAACCGCGACTGGGACTTCCCTCCCGGGTTGGAAAAAGCCCTTGAGGATGGTTCACTTCCAGAAGATCTTCGCGACCTGGTGATGTCCTGTCTCGATCCAGATCCAGACAAACGTCTGCCCGACCTTTATGTCTTTCGTGACAACTTGCAGATCGCCCAGAGACGTCTGCTTGGGCTCCCATCCAACGAAGCTGCCGCCTTCTCCCTGACACTCACCGTTGACTTTGATGACGAAAATGGCTTCCCAATCAACCCCTTCGGCGAAGAACCGACAGCGCCAACGCCCCCACCTCCTCCAGCTGCAGCCAAAAAAGCTCCACCGCCGCCTCCTATCGCAGCCAAAACACCTCCACCTCCCCCACAGGCTGCAACGCCCCAACAAACCTCTATCCCATCAGACAGAGGTTCCAGTAAAATCCCATTGTTGATAGGCGTCGGTGTTATCGCGATCGCCCTGCTTGGCGCAGGAATTTACTTCCTCACACAATAACCCCTCCCACCAACATGCTCACACCATCAAAATGAAGCTGACAGATTGAAGTAAGCGTTAATACCGGGCTGCTGGACAAGTGGAGAGTAGTTCGGAGAGCGACCACTTCGGATGCCGAGGTCGTAATAGGTCGTGTTCAGCAGGTTCTCCATGACAAAAGAACCGTGAAGTCTCTTGAGGACAGGAAATCCCTCTGGCGCAACCCACATATACCCGGCAGAGAGGTGCAGGACAAACTGCGTATCAGTCTGTGCCCCCCGAACCACTTGGATCTGACCATTTTCCAACTGATCAAAACCTGTGTTGGTGCGTGCGGTTTGGACGTTCATCCTCACGCTGCCAAAAAAGTGAGACATGTCCGATGGTCCGGAGCGAAAATCCGCGATCAGGTTGCCCTGAAAGAAGGGAACGTCTTCGAGCAAGATACTCTCATCACTGTTATCGTTCACCACGTCAAGTCGTGGCAGTAAGATCGCAAAGTTGGCGACAATATCGAGCCATTTGAAGAGTTTATAAAAGGCATAAAAGCGCCCCCCGATCGTCGTCTGGTTACCGATATTGAAGTTTCGGTTTTCATTTTGTCTGTAGGGCAGCACGACGATCGCGTTGACGTTAAACAGCCAGTTGTGGAAAACACTCATCGTGACAAAGAGTTTGGACAGTGGTTGGAAGAACAGGTTCAACTCAAGCGCGTGTTTATCTTGTGGGAGCAGGTCACGGATGTTCTGGTTGTTGGGATCTGCGAGTGAGTTGCCATACAGCTGCCAATTGGAGGGGGAGAGGAACGCATACCCATAGGAGAGCCGTGCTTGAAAACGTTTGCTAGGTTTGAAGATCAATGAGCCACGACCGACAAGTGGTGAACTATATCGATAGCAAGGTGTCAGTGGACGTTGGCAGTTGGGGACAACCTCAAGATTACCTCGAACGAGTTCCCAATCACTACGCAAACCAATGTTGGCGACAAAGATTTTGGAGAACGTCAGCTCACTTTGGAAGAACGCACTAAAGAATGTGTGTTCGAATTGGTTGCCAGCCCCTCGCTGATTTTGTGGTTCAGCATAAAGCTCTGGTGATTCGCGGTTTGAGGTGACGTAGTTTCCTTGAAGAAAAGACGCTCCAGTATCAAATCCGATGGAGAATTTGAAGTTCCCTTCAAGGAGACGAAAATCGAGCTTAGGTTGAGCACGAAATGAGTTGGACACCACGTAATGGTAGGTCGGCGTCCAAGTATACTCTTTCCATGTGCAAGGGATATCATTGGCGCCAGTAGGATCTTTACACGTCCTGCCGTAGAAAACCCGCGTCTGCGGTGAGAAGGTCACACGCAGAGACGAACTGGGGATCTCATGGCGCTGAAAGTACATGTTGAGATTGAAGTAGATCACTTGGGCCTTCTCACCCACACCAGAAGACCAGAGCTCGCTTTTGAGGTGGTGAAGAGAGAGTGAGAGGTTACGTACGGTCCACTGGTGCTCCGTTTGGTGGAGGAAAGAAGGATAGCGCAGTCCCGGCCCAGTGCTCATGTTCCACAAAAAGAAACGCAAAAACCAGTTATCAAAGCGCAAACCTGTTTCGACAGCGAAGGAGTTGTTTTGGTTTCGGTGGATGGGTTTGGCAAACAGACCACTCTTTGAGGCGTCATCGAGAAACTCGCCGAGAAGTTGTTGGCGATACTTATCAAGTGCGGCTTTGACTTGTGTGTTGGTGCAACCGTCGTCTTTGATCCCATAAGCACGTTTGTAGTCATCACAGTAATCATCGACACGCTTTTGAATAAAGGCTTGGACATCAGGGTCTGCGAGGGTCCAGCGCGAATCAAGCGAAGGGTCGCGCTCTTCGCTGAGATAAAGTCGACCGCGCAGGTACCATGAGAACAAACTCTTTGCGAGCTTTGGGTTGTTGCGTTTGTTGTAACTGTGACCGAGCATAAAATCGACCGCCCACATGTTGGTGCGGACATCCTTGGTGATGGAGATATCACCATATCCATCACCAAGATCTTCGGCCTTCTTGGTGTCGATGAAGATAACACCAGAGAGCGCATTGGCCCCAAATCTCGTGGCTGCAGCGCCGTAAAACACGGTGATGTTCTTGATCGCAGCGACGGAGTATTGTGTGGAGAGCCAAACAGAACGTCGCCACAGATCTTGCTCAAGAACACCGTCGATGTACAGGAGAAACTTTTCGTTTCCCTGTGACTGTTCGCCATCCATGATCACAGAGATGGGGCTCTCTCCAAACGCTCCACGAGTTGTAAAGCCTGGCAAGTCGCGAAGGATCTCATAAACCGTCCTGTAACCACGAACACGGATCTGTGAATTGGTCAGGACGATCACCATACCAGGGATCTCATTGGAAATGAGGGAGTAGTCGGAAGAGGTTTCCGAGGTACCTTCGATGGGATTGACTCGCTCGTCTGCAAAAGAGAGGGAGGGAAGGCAAACACACCACGTCACGATCCCACATAAGAAAATCAGGGGGACAAGGCATGGTGACAGCAAACGGTTTATGGAGGTACAGCGATTATATGTCAGCATCAATTTGACCGACCTTTCCGAGCAGGAAGTACGGTGGGTATAGGTGTGTTTGTGGATAACCAGTGGTGGTCATGTCGCTTGGGAATGCCGAATTATGGGGTTTTTCCTTTGATTTTGTCAAGGAGTTGTTTGGCGAAGGTGTCTTTTGCGTGGAGGGGTTTCACTTGTTTCAAAAAGAGACGCGCTTCTTTGAGGTGATTGGTTTGTACAGAGAGCCAACCCATCACCCGTGCGTAAGGATAATTTTTGAAGCGTCTTTGCAAGGAATCAACGGCTCGGAAGCGTGCATTTTCAGACGTGGCAAACAGAACACGAGCTTCGAGAAAGTCTCTGTACACAGGCCCAGGTAAGGAAACGCTGAGTGGCAATTGCTCGCGAATGATGTGCATCCAGCGCGCGAGAAAAAATGTGCGCAACCAAAGCGTTTGCTTAGGGGTAAGTGCAGTTTGCCCTTTCTTGACACTGATGCGCCTGAATAGTTCGGGATACTTTCCAGCGATGTTGGTCATAATGATCGCAGTTCGCGCAAGGGGATGACCTTTTTGTGGGATGGAGAGGAGGTCTCCTTTGCGCTTGAGGTAGTTGTGCATGACTCGCTCAAATTGTCCGAGGAGTTTATACCCCAACATTCGGAACTTGAGAATCCTATGGATGCGATAGTAACGAAGTGATTGATTGCGTAAAGCCTTACCAAGCTTGGGCTTGATGATACCGTAGGCTTCGGCATGACGGCTGGCAAAGAGGGCATCAACGAAAGCTTTTTCAGCAGGTGTTATCTTGAACTTGCGCGCCTTTGTGAAGAGCGTTTCGTAAAAGCTCTCACGTTTTTTTAGCGCAAAGACAAATGGTAGTGGGTATCGGTATTTGGTTGCATCGAACGCTTTCTTTTTACGTGGTTTTGGTTTTTTTTGTGTCGTTTTGGGTGGAGGGACATCACGCTTTCCGTCGATGGGGACCATCTTGATGATACGAACATCGGAGGGTTTGTCATTGGCCTTTCCGAAGGCCGTTTTGTGTACAAGAGTTTTCCGTGCGCTGGTGTTTTGCTGTTTGGTTTTTTTTGCGGTGGGGACATGCGCTGGCGCTTTTCGCGCGGTGACTTTGTGTGCTTGTGGTTTGTTTGTATGTTTACGTGCTGCTCGATTGTTGGGCAGGAAGACACCAACCACAAGAGCGAGTGGGAAAAGAAGCAGTACAAGAACCCAACGAGAATCGTTGTTTTGGGATGCAGCCATGATGAAACTCCGTCACATTCCTCCATAGGAGGACAGGGTGAAAGGGGAGAATATATAAAAAAAGCGGGTACAGCGCAACAATAGACGATTGTTTAGCGTATATGGAGGATGATTATGGCGTAATGTGGATGATTGATCAAGAGAGGGGTGGAGTGAGGTGATATGTTGGAGGGTTGATTACTCGGCTTCTTCGTAATCTTCATCATCGAGTCTTTCGACAAATTCGATGATAGAAATGGGTGCGTTATCGCCTTGTCTGTAACCGAGTTTGAGGATACGGGTGTATCCACCTTGGCGTTCGCTGAAGAGCTCAGCGTACTCAAAGACTTTGCGAGCGAGATCTTTGTCTTTGATGTCTTTGAGGATCTGACGGAAGACATGGAGTCTTTTTTGTGTGTACGCAGCGTCATCGAGCTCGCGATTGAGTTCGGCGTCGCGGAGTCCACGTTTTCCGACAGTGATCAGACGCTCAGCGATCTTGCGCAATTCTTTTGCGCGTGTTTCAGTGGTGCGGATACGGCCATGCTCGATAAGAGAGGAGACCATATTGCGCATCATTGCTTTTCGGTGGGGGCCGTTTCGCCCGAGTCGTCTACCAGATTTACGGTGTCTCATGATTCTATTCCTTCAACACAAACAAAAGTGGTTGTCACGTAAGTAGATATACGCTTCAAGTATGCCTTTGTGAGGTTTACTTTCCGCGATCTTTTAAATCTTTTGGGGGCCAGCTATCGATCTTCATACCAAGCGCGAGTCCCATTTCTCCGAGAACATTTTGGATCTCTTTGAGGGATTTGCGTCCAAAGTTTTTGGTGTTGAGCATTTCCTGCTCAGTTCTTTGGACAAGCTCACCGATATATCGGATGTTGGCCATCGCAAGACAATTGGAAGCACGAACAGAGAGCTCAAGTTCGTCGACTGTTTTGAGGAGGTTTTCGTTGAGCTTTTGCTCTTCCTCATTGTACTCTTCTTGTTCTGGTTCATCGACCTCTTCGAAGTTGAGGAAGATGATGAGTTGTTCGCGCAAGATTTTTGCGGCGAATGCGACAGCATCATCGGGACGGACAGAGCCGTCGGTAAAGACTTCGAGAGTGAGTTTGTCGTAGTCAGTGACCTGTCCAACCCGTGCGTTTGTGACGAGATAGTTCACTTTGCGAACGGGAGCGAAGAGCGCGTCGACAGGGATTGAGCCAGTGGGGAGTGCACCGAAGGCCTTACGATCAGCAGGTACATATCCACGTCCACTGTGAGCGGTCAATTCGACTTGGAGTCGGCCTTTTTCCATCAAAGTCGCGATGTGCTGGTCGGGATTGAGCACGGTGACAGATGGAGGTGTTTGGATGTCACGGGCTTTGACTTCACCGGGGCCTTCGACATCAATATAAAGAGTGCGAGCTCCGGGTTTGTAATCATCGAATTTGAGCACGACCTCTTTGAGGTTGAGGATGACATCGGTGACATCTTCGACAACATCGGTGAGCGTGGTAAATTCGTGCAGTGCACCTTCGATCTTGGCAGCGGTGATACCGGCACCCTGGATCGATGAGAGCAGAACACGTCGCAGGGAGTTGCCGAGAGTGACACCGAAGCCTCGTTCGAGTGGCTCTGCGACAAACTTTCCGTAGCTATCCGTGAGAGTTTCCTGATCGACCTGGAGACTTTTGGGGCTGATCAGTTCGCGCCAGAAACTGTACATATGGACCTACTCCCTTTTCACAGTTGGGGTTTGGAAAGCACGGTACATCTCGTGAAGAAAGCCGCCCAAGAGAGAAAAGGGGCGGCCATTCACGAGATGACGTTAGCACACAGAGTCCGTGAGAGGACATCGTGCTATGGAAATAGATTCACACGCGTCGTCGTTTGGGGGGACGACAACCGTTGTGGGGAATAGGAGTCACGTCACGGATCAAGGAGATCTTGAGACCGGAAGAGGCGAGGGAGCGAAGCGCAGCTTCACGTCCGGAGCCTGGTCCTTTGACGAGAACGGACACAGTTTTGAGGCCGTGTTCCATGGCTTTTCTTGCCGCTTCCTCAGCAGCTTGTTGTGCTGCGTAGGGAGTGCTTTTACGGGATCCTTTGAATCCACGAGCACCGGCAGAAGACCATGACAAGACGTTCCCGTTGGGGTCTGTTATGGTGACCAATGTATTGTTAAAGGTGGACTGGATGTGGGCCACCCCTACAGGGATATTCTTTTTGACTTTCTTTTTGCTTTTACCACGCTTGGGTCTGGCCATTGGATTCTTTCCTCTATTGGCGATTGCGCGAAATTATTTCTTACGCATTTGGTTACGACGTGGGCCTTTGCGGGTACGAGAGTTGGTCTTCGTACGTTGACCGCGACATGGCAAACCACGACGGTGACGGAGTCCACGATAACAACCAATGTCCATAAGACGTTTGATGTTCATGGAGATCTCTCGACGCAAATCACCTTCTACCGTGTATTCGGCTTCGAGAATTTTACGAATGCGTTGGACTTCACCTTCACTCAATTCGTGAGTGCGAGTGCGGGGATCCACTTCAGCTTTGGCCAAGACGGCTTTTGAGACGGAAGGTCCAACACCATAGATATATGTCAACGCGATCTCTACGCGTTTATTGCGGGGTAAATCAACACCAGCGATACGAGCCACAATAAACCTCCCTAACCCTGACGTTGTTTATGTTTGGGGTTTTCGCAAATCACACGAACGACGCCACGTCGTCGGATCACTTTACATTTTTCGCACATTTTTTTGACTGATGCTCTGACTTTCATCGTCTCAGTCCCTTACTTGTGTAGTATGTCTATGTGAATATTCGGGCAGTGGAGAGATGTGTTATCCCTGCACTGTCAAGATCTGGGGGCCATCTTTGGTGATGGCGATCGTGTGCTCAAAGTGAGCTGACAGACTTCGATCTTTGGTCACGACGGTCCAGTTATCGTCGAGCACTTCCACTTCGTGGGTGCCGACGTTGACCATGGGCTCAATCGCCAGGACCATGCCAGGTTTCAAGCGGATCCCTTTGCCAGGTTTTCCGTAATTGGGTACTTGGGGATCTTCGTGCAATCCACGACCAATACCATGTCCAACAAAATCCCGAACCACGGTAAACTTAAATGATTCGACATGTTGTTGGATCGCCGCTCCAATATCTTGGAGGCGGCGAGTAGCATACATCTGTTCGATGCCTTTGTCCAGTGCTTCTTTTGTCACCTTCAAAAGATCGGCAGCAGTGTCGTCGATCTTGCCCACAGGAAAGGTGCGAGCAGAGTCTCCAAAGTATCCATTTTTCTGGACACCGAAGTCAACACTCACGATATCACCTTCCTCCAGAATGCGTTTTTTGGAAGGGATACCATGCACAACTTCTTCGTTCACAGAGATACAAAGACAACATGGAAACACATGTCGTCCGACCCGGTAGTTTTTGAATGCCGCTTTGACTTTGGCCTTTGTGACCATCTTGTCAGCGATCTCTTCAAGATCCCAGGTCGAGATCCCTGGCTTGACCATCTCCCCAACGGTGTCGAGGACTTGTGCGACAAAGCGTCCGCTCTCTCGCATTTTTTCAATTTCGTCATTACGTTTGAGGATGATCATGCTGTGCTCACTTTGCAGTACAAAAAATTCACGTCAAGCCACAGAGCTGCGACGCCCTTTGATTTTGGAGCCACTTGGACCGGTGAGGCCTTCGTAGTGTCTTGTAATCAAATGGGACTCAATTTGTTGAACGAAGTCAAGTGCGACACCAACAACGATGAGCAAGGACGTCCCACCAAAGAAGAAGGGGACGTTGTATTGCGCGATCATGATGTTAGGAAGCACACAGACAGCTGCGACGTAAAGTGAACCACCAAAGGTGATACGTGAGAGCACAAAATCGATGTATTCTGCGGTTTGTTTACCAGGACGAATCCCTGGAATGTAACCACCGAATTTTCGAATATTATCTGCGACATCAACGGGGTTGAATGTGACCGCAGTGTAGAAATAACAGAAGAAAATGGTCAGAAAAACGTAGACCACATTGTAGAGGATACCGTCAAAGCGCAGGTTGTCGGAGACAGGCTTCATAAACGGCAACCACTGGGACACAGTTGAAGGAAACATCAACACGGAGGAGGCGAAAATCGGGGGGATAACGCCGGCAGTGTTGACCTTCAAAGGCAGGTGAGAAGATTGCCCACCTGATATCTGGTCCCCTTGGACACGTTTTGCATATTGGACGGGAATACGGCGGTGTGCACGCTCAAAGAAGCAAATCACACCGATGACCAGGACCATAAAGGCGACGAGCAATAACAGCTCGACGGGCTTCTCCCCAAACAGCGTCCATGTAGAGACGACTGCATCGGGAAAACCAGCGATAATACCGGCATAGATCAACAGACTGATCCCGTTACCGATCCCTCGCTCTGTCATCTGTTCACCAAGCCACATCAAAAACACCGCCCCACCCGTGAGGGTTAGGACGGTGATCACAATGAATGACCAGCTCGGATAGACAACAAGTCCCGGAATACTGGCGTTCTGACTGCGCAGCCAGATCCCGATCCCGATCCCTTGTACGACGCTCAGTAAAATCGTCCCGTAACGTGTGTACTGGTTGATTTTTTGTCGCCCAACTTCACCCTCTTTATTGAGACGTGCGAAAGTAGGCACGATCACAGTTAACAATTGGATGATAATCGACGCACTGATGTAAGGCATGACGCCAAGTGCAAAGATAGACATCCGTTCGAGAGCGCCACCAGAGAACATGTTAAAAAGTCCAAGGAGGCTTCCTTGTGAACGACCGATAAGACGTCCCATAACTTCCCGGTTTACGCCTGGAATGGTGATAAACACACCAAGACGATAGACGCCGAGCATCGCCGCTGTAAAAAGGAGACGATTTCTCAATTCGGGAATACGGGTGATATTGGTAAAATTACTGAGCACCTTCAATTACCTCAATAGTACCACCAGCCGCTTCGATTTTTGCACGCGCAGATTTGGAAAATTTGTGCGCTTTGATCGTAAGAGGAGTGGAGATTTCGCCATCGCCTAAGATTTTCACTCCGGCTTTGATGTTTTTTGGGATGAGGTTCTTTGCACGCAATACATCAACATCAATGACGGAGTTTGCTTCAAATCCTTCGAGGTCACGAACATTGACGACAACAAACTCTTTGCGGAAGGGGTTGTGAAATCCGCGTTTGGGGAGTCGTCGTTGCAATGGCATCTGGCCCCCTTCAAAGCGGGGATGGACGCCACCACCAGAGCGAGAGCCCTGGCCTTTGTGACCGCGACCAGCAGTCTTGCCCCAGTTGGAGCCTGTACCTCGACCTACACGCTTACGTTTTTTCGTCGAGCCTGCAGGGGGTTTCAATTGAGAGAGAATATCTTCAGCCATTGTCTACTTCCTCCCACACCACCAGGTGGCTCACGGCATTAACCATGCCACGGGTTTGGGGTGTAGCTTCACGGATCACGGTCTGTCCGATACGGCGAAGACCAAGGCCACGCAGTGTATCCTTTTGTCGTTGCATACGACCGATTCCACTCTTGACCTGTGTGATTTTGATCTTTTGGGACATTGGTGATGCTCCTTATTCAGTTACCCTATCGTTGAATGTCTTCAACGGGCAATCCACGCAAACGGCTGATGTCTTCAGCAGAGCGCAGTTCCTTGAGGGCTTGAATGGTTGCTTTAACCACGTTATGGGGGTTTGTGGTTCCGAGACATTTGGTCAGGATGTTACGCACACCGACCGACTCGAGAACGGCACGGACAGCACCACCTGCGATAACACCGGTACCTGCGGAGGCAGGACGCAACAATACGCGTGCAGCACCAAATTGTCCGATCACTTCATGTGGAATCGTCCCATCGATGATTGGGACCTGAACGAGATTGCGTTTGGCGCGCTCACTACCCTTGCGGATGGCTTCGGGCACTTCGTTTGCTTTACCAAGACCACTGCCGATTTGGCCATCTTGGTTTCCAACGACAACGAGAGCGTTAAAGGAGAAACGACGTCCACCTTTGACGACCTTCGCGGTGCGGTTGATCATCACCACGCGCTCGCGCATCTCATCTTGTGCGAGTTCTTCATTATTAGCAGCCACAGCTGTCTCCTCCTAGAGTTTCAAACCGCCTTCGCGGGCGCCTTCTGCAACTTCTTTGATGCGACCGTGGAAAATGAATCCGTTTCGATCAAAGACAACATTCTCGATACCGAGCTCTTTGCATCGGCTTGCGACCAGTTTTCCAACTGCGCGCGCCTTCTCGGCCTTCTTGAGACCTTTTACTTCGTCGCGAAGCTGGGGAGACAGATCGGACGCTGCGACCAATGTATGGCCTTTGACGTCGTCGATGACCTGTGCGTAGATGTGTTTGGAGCTGCGAAACACGCTCATACGAGGCTTGTTTGCAGTACCAGCAATTTTTGCTCGTACACGACGTTTGCGACGCAAACGAGCTTTCAATCTTGGACTTGTCTTGCCCATCATAGACTCCTTCGCTAGTGTACGAGTTACTTACCGCTCTTACCAACTTTGGTACGGACGACCTCATCAGCGTACCGAATCCCTTTGCCTTTGTAAGCATCGGGGGGACGTAGGTCGCGAATTTTTGCGGCGACAAGACCGACGAGCGCTTTATCAGTACCACTGATGATAATTGTCGTACGATCTTTTACTTCGCCTTTGATACCGTCGGGAAGTGCAAAGTAGATGGGGTGGGAGAAACCCAACTCGCCTTTTTTGAAGACGATACAATCAACACCATCGACCTTCTCTGTCCCAGCACGGTAACCAACACCGTGAATGGTGAGGGTCTTGCTGAATCCATTGACCACACCGTCGACCATGTTGGCGATCAGGGTGCGGTACAGACCGTGAAAAGCACGTGCTTTTCGCTCGTCTGAGTTGCGAGTCACGACGACTTCGCTGCCTTCAACAGCAACGCTGACTTCGGGACGATAGTCTTGGAAAAGTTCCCCACGGGGTCCCTTTACCTGAACGACGCTGTCTTTGACACTGACAGTGACGCCTCCAGGGATCGGAATTGGGAGTTTACCTATCCGGCTCATAGAATTGCCTCATATTCGTCAAAGAGCTCCCAACATCATCGCAGGAGCTCAAAAGTGTAAATTCATGGAAACGCGAGGGCGTTTGGGGGAGTGAAAGCTTTGCTTACCAGATGTAGCAAAGGACCTCACCACCAAGGCGTTTTTCTCGGGCTTCTTTGTCGCTGAGGACACCTTTTGACGTTGACAAGATCGCTACTCCGAGGCCATTGCGGATACGAGGCATCTTACGGAACCCTGTGTAAACGCGACAGCCAGGCTTGCTCACTCGCTTCAAACCACGAATGGAGCTTTCACCTCTGGAGTATCGAAGAACGATATGAAGAACATCTTGCACATCGCCAGCTTTTGTTTCGTAGCTGGAGATAAAACCTTCTTTATGAAGGATGTCTGCAATCTGCACTTTCATTTTGGATGAAGGCAAACTCAAAGCGTTGTGGTTTGCCATAATTGCATTACGAATCCGAGTCAGCATGTCTGCGATCGGATCGGAGATCGCTGCCATATTCTCATTCTCCTACTGTATTCGTTCGCGGAACTCGACGTTGGTCTTTACGCCCCACAGCGAATCGTCGCGAATATTTTTTGTCCACCCTCCCGACGGAGGGAGCGAACCTACCAGCTGGATTTTGTGACACCAGGGATTTCGCCCATCAATGCACGCTCGCGAAAGCAAATACGGCACATTTGAAAGCGACGAATATATCCTCTGGGACGACCACAGATCTGGCAACGGTTGTATTGACGGACCTTAAATTTGGGTTTTCTTTTACACTTGGCAATCAGTGATTTTTTAGCCATAAGTGATTCCTTGCGTGACTATCGACGGAAAGGCATACCGAGCTCGCGCAAAAGAGCTCGCCCTTCGTCATCAGTGGTAGCAGTCGTGACGAAAGTGATGTTCAACCCACGGATCTTATCGATTTTATCGTAGTCGATCTCAGGGAAGATGATTTGCTCCTGGATTCCCATGGAGTAGTTGCCTTTGCCATCAAAGGCTTTGCGGGATACACCACGAAAGTCACGAACACGGGGGAGTGCAACTGAGATCAAACGATCTAAGAACTCGTACATATTTGCACGGCGCAACGTCACACTACATCCAATGCGCATTCCTTCACGGAGTTTAAAACCGGCGATGGATTTTTTGGCGCGGCGGACAACTGGCTGTTGACCGGTGATGCATCTCAAATCATCCAATGCAAATTCTACACACTTGGGGTTACCAACTGCTTCGCCAAGACCGATGTTCACGACAATCTTTGTCAAGCGAGGCACCTGCATTGGGTTTCCATAGCCAAATTCCTTGAGAAGCGCGGGAGCCACTTCTTCGTCGTACTTCTTTTTCAATCTCGTTGACATCGCGTCACCTTGTGTGTCCTTGGCACAGAGCAACCCGCACGTGAGCCCAGATTACACAGGCTCATCGAAGCGGGTCTTGCATGGCTCTTCCCAAGAGACGGGAAAAACAGTTTGATTGATTTCGTTCGGATCAGTCGTCGAGAATGGTTCCGCTTTTCTTTGCGACGCGCACTTTTTTGCGCTGGTCACCGGGAACTTCGACAAAATCAAATCCAACTCGAGTTGGGACCGAAAGTTTTGGGTCGATCAACATTACGTTGCTGAGATCGATGGGTGCTTCTTTGCGTACGATCTCGCTCTCGCTCTGCCCTGCCACTCCACGGACGTGGCGGGAGATGATGTTTACGTTTTCAACCCAGACGCGGTTTTTGGAAGACTGGACACGAATCACACGTCCTTCTTCTCCGAGGTCACGACCCGCCATGATGCGGACCATGTCACCTTTTCTGATCTTCGCTGCCATTAGAGCACCTCCGGTGCCAGGGAGACGATCTTCATAAAGCGCTTTGCACGAAGCTCACGTGCGACGGGCCCAAAGATACGTGTTCCGATAGGTTCACCTGAATTGTTTAACAAAACAGCGGAATTCTCATCAAATCGAATATAAGACCCGTCCACACGACCAATTTCTTTCTTGGTACGTACGACGACTGCCTTATGGACATCCCCCTTCTTCACTTTGGAGTTGGGGAGCGCTTCCTTCACGGAGACAACAATGATGTCACCGACAGAAGCGTACCGACGCTTGGAGCCGCCGAGTACTTTAATACACATTACTTTTTTGGCGCCGGAGTTGTCTGCAACTTCAAGCGCTGACTGCATCTGAATCATGGCACACGCCTCCTGTGCCTGCTAAAGGCCAAGCATATCATTCGTTATACTGGCGCTTTTTCTATTGTCTTGCGAACGCGCCAACGTTTATCGCGGCTGAGTGGTCTTGTCTCTTCGATGAGAACACGATCGCCTACTCGGCAAAGGTTCTGCTCATCATGAGCTTTGACTCGTTTACGTCGCACAACATACTTCTTGAACTGACGGTGGAGAACCATACGTTCGTAGACCACAACGACAGTCTTATCCATTTTGTCACTGACAACGACCCCTACACGGGTCTTGCGATTGCCCTTCTTCTTCATGGGATAAACCTTTTATTTCAAAAGAGAGAAGAAGATCGAACGTATCCCCCTACGAAGCGAGGGGGATGATTTATACTGCGATCCATCCACTCATGTCAAGCATTTTTTCAACAACGAAGTGATTTATTCGGCCGTTGCGAGCTGACGTTCTCTCAAAATGGTGTGAATCCGAGCAATGTTTTTCTTCACTTTGGGGATCTTCATGAAGTTTTCGAGTTGCCCGGTATGGTGTTGAAAGCGCAAATTAAACAATTCTTGTTTGAGTTCACCGAGTTGTTGGGTGAGCTCATCATCAGATCGCTTGCGCAGATCTTCTGTTTTGAGGATGTGCTCGGACATCAGAATTCCTCCCGTTTGATGATCTTAGTAGGGAATGGGAATTTTGCTGCCGCAAGAGACAATGCTTTGCGGGCCAACTCTTCGGGGACACCTTTGATCTCGTACAAGACGCGACCTGGCTTGATGACAGCAACCCAATACTCAGGTGAACCTTTACCTTTACCCATACGAGTTTCGGCTGGTTTTTTGGTGATGGGTTTATCAGGGAAAATCCGAATCCAGATTTTCCCTTGACGTTTGAGACGACGGTTGATCGCGATACGACCGGCTTCGATCTGACGCGCGGTCATACGCCCAGCGCCGACTGCTTGCAACCCAATCTCACCGAAGCTGATAGAGGAGCCGCGGTGAGCATTTCCTTTGATCCGGCCTTTGTGTTGCTTGCGGAATTTGGTGCGTTTTGGTGACAACATGAGTCATCGCTCCTTCTGTTCTTTGCGTACCAGGAAGACCAGCACACAAGAACCGATCTTTATCGAATCGTGCGTTTTTTATCGGGGATGATTTCGCCGCGGAAGATCCACACTTTGACACCAATGGCGCCGTATGTAGTGTGAGCAGTTGCGAAACCGTATTGGATATCGGCGCGCAAGGTGTGAAGAGGCACACGACCTTCACGATACCATTCACGACGAGCCATCTCTGCCCCACCGAGACGACCGGAACAGCAGATCCGGATCCCTTTGGCGCCAAGCTTCATCGAGGTGGAGACAGCTTTCTTCATCGCACGGCGGAAAGCCACACGTCGAACCAACTGGTGCGCGACGTTTTCTGCGACGAGCTGAGCGTCAAGCTCTGGCTTGCGTACTTCTTCGATGTTGAGGTAGACTTCTGAGTCTGTCAGCTTGGACAGCTTCTTCTTCAGAGCGTCGATCCCAACACCTTTGCGTCCGATCACAATCCCGGGGCGTGCAGTGTGAATGTTGATCTTCACTTTGTTTGCAGCGCGCTCAATCTCCACACGGGAGATCCCGGCTTTTTGCGATTCTTTCTTGACAAATTCACGCAAGCGGATGTCTTCATGCAGCCAACGAGCGTAATTCTTCTCTTCGTACCATTTGGATTCCCATGAGCGGATGACACCAAGCCGAAATCCAATAGGGTGTACTTTTTGACCCATCTCTAATCCTCTTCTCTTTCTCTCAACACCAGGGTGATGTGACTTGTGCGTTTGTGAATCCGGGAGGCGCGTCCCATTGCACGAGGCATGAAACGTTTCATCACGGGTCCACCATCAACCCAGGCTTCGGAGACGTAAAGTTGATCGACATTGAGCCCTTCAGCATCGGCATTGTGCATCGCAGACTTAAGCAAGTCACGTACGGGTCGTGCGGCGCCTCGGGGGGAGTATTCCAAAAGCTCAAAAGCCGTCGCGAGATCGCGCCCACGGATCTGGTCGATCACCAGGCGTGCTTTGCGTGGTGCAACACGCAAAAACCGTAGGCGAGCTCGAGCATAGGACAGCCCGTTGTTTTCACGACGCAAACGACGACGCGTCTGGCGTGGGCTGCGTTCTTTTTTCTTTCTGCGTGGTGTCTTTTCAGTAGCCATCACATCTATCTCCTGCCTCGCTACGAAGCTCTTTATCGTTTCTTGCCCTTACGATCTCCCGCGTGACCACGGTACAGGCGTGTAGGAGCAAATTCACCGAGCTTGTGACCTACCATGTTTTCGGACACGTACACGGGGATGTGCGTTTTGCCATTGTGTACGGCAAAAGTCAAGCCTACAAATTCAGGTAAAATCGTTGAGCGGCGACTCCAGGTCTTGATAACCTTCTTGGAACCGGACTCAAGGGCTTGGTCTACTTTTTTCTGCAAGTGATGGTCCACAAAAGGACCTTTTCGTATGGAGCGTGGCATCCAAATCCTCCAGACGCTAGCTTATTTGCTGTTGCGCCGTTTGACGATGTACTTATCAGATGGTTTCTTACGTCGGCGGGTTTTGTGGCCTTTGGTCGGTTTACCCCAAGGTGTACATGGGTGACGACCACCACTCGAACGGCCTTCACCACCACCCATTGGGTGATCAACGGGGTTCATCGCGACACCACGAACGTGGGGACGACGACCGCGCCAACGGTTACGACCGGCTTTTCCGAGCGAGATATTGTAGTGCTCGACGTTACCAACTTGACCAATGGTCGCACGGCAAAGCTTGAGCACTCGACGGACCTCGCCAGAAGGCAAACGAATCAACGCGTACTTGCCTTCTTTCGCCAACAACGTGGCATAGGCACCGGCACTTCGTACCATCTGACCGCCACGACCTAGTTTCAACTCGATATTGTGGACTTGTGTACCCGTGGGAATGTTTGCCAATGGCAAGCAGTTTCCGGGCATGATGTCCGCATTCTCTCCACTCACGACTGTATCGCCAACGTTGAGCTGGTGGGGTGCGATAATGTAACGCTTCTCACCATCCGCGTAATGCAACAAAGCGATGCGGGATGTACGGTTTGGATCGTACTCGATAGCAGCCACACGTGCAGGCACATCAAATTTGTCTCGTTTAAAATCAATGATGCGGTACTTGCGCTTGGTACCACCACCACGGTGACGGGCAGTGATCTTTCCGCGGTTGTTGCGACCGCCTTTCGAACTCAGTGGCGCCAACAAGGATTTTTCGGGGGTGTTTTTGGTCACGTCCGAAAAGTCAGAACCACTCATATCGCGCCGACCTGGTGATGTCGGCTTGAACTTTTTGACTCCCATGATGGACCCCTATTCCGCTGCAGCTTCTGTGTCAAAGAATTCGATGTCGCCTTCGCGCAAGGTGACGATGGCTTTTTTCCAGTTTGGACGTTTGCCAAAGCCGCGACCAAATCGCTTGACCTTGCCTCGTACGATCTGTGTACGGACGGACTCCACATCGACGTCAAAAATCTTCTCCACTGCTTGTCTGATCTCGATCTTGTTGGCCGACATCGAAACAGCAAATGAGTACTTGTTGTCCATCGCACGGATGGTCGCACTCTTTTCTGTAAAGAGAGGATGAAGAATGATATCGTAAGGTGACTTGCTCATGGTTCCTCCAGGCTGTGATATCCCTTGCGATCGGGCTGTCCACAGTCACTGTTCAATATGCAATCGAGTGCGCCCGTAGGCGTCACATCGTATCTTGCTTACTCTTTGTCGCTTGCTTTTGTCTTACGAGGACGTGTCAGTCTCTCGGTCAACGCTTCCACCGCTTTACGCGTCAAGACGAGATTGTCGAAGCGCAACACGTCGTAAACGTTCAAGCCGATGGGAGGGAGCAATTGATAGTTTTCCAGGTTGCGGCAGGACAAACGCAAGTTGTCGTTATCGACATCCACAACCAATGCCTTTTCCAAACCGAGCGTATCAAACACACCCTTGAGGGTCTTTGTTTTGATCTCTGCCAACTCAAAGTCTTCGATGATCTTGAGCTGCTCATTTTGGAGTCGGTAAGTCAGCGCACCACACATCGCTGCGCGACGTACTTTCTTGGGCACTGTATAGCTGAAGTCTCTCGGGCGGGGTCCGTGTGCCACACCACCACCAACATGGTGAGGAGCAACGGTTGTCCCTTGACGCGCACGGCCTGTTCCTTTTTGACGGAAAGGCTTGGCACCTGTCGCCTTCACTTCGGCGCGTGTCTTGGCTTTTGCTGTCCCTGAGCGGCGATTTGCAAGCTGGTTGCGTACCACTTCTTGGAACAGGTGGGGCTTGACTTCTACACCAAACACCTCATCAGCCAATTCGATCTGAGAGACCTTTTCATTTTTCAGGTTAAATACATCCATGGTAGCCATGACTCGCTCCCCTAATTACGTCGAATTAAGATGAAGTTGTTTTTGGCTCCAGGTACTGCACCTCTGACCAACAACAGATGGTTCTCTCTATCCACTTCCATGACTTCCAGGTTGCGCACTGTCACGCGCTCATCACCCATGTGTCCAGCCATCTTGTGGCCTCGAAAGACACGCGCTGGGTATGCACACTGACCAATCGAACCAGGTCCACGCTTGTTCATTCCACCGTGTGTCATACGACCACCACCAAAACCGTGGCGTTTCATGACACCCTGGAAACCGCGACCTTTACTTTGACCAGTCACTGCAATTTTCTCGCCGGCCTGAAAGTCTGCCAAGTCGATGGATTGACCGACTTCATAGTTGTCGACGTTTTCTGTTCTAAATTCCGCAATCTTGCGAAATGCACCTTTGTCGGCTTTGCGGAAGTGACCCATCATTGGCTTGTTAGTGCGCTGGGCTTCTTTTTCCTCAAAACCTAACTGGAGTGCATTGTAACCATCTTTGTCTTCTGTTTTTTTCTGCAAGATGGTACATGGACCCGCTTTGATTACGGTGACCGGCACACGATGCCCTTCTCTTGTGAAGATTTGCGTCATGCCGATTTTTTTTCCAATCAGTCCTTTTAACATCGCCTGACCCCTGTGTTTGCTGGGGAAGATTTCTAATCCCATCCAATCGAGATGAAATCTGCATTCGTCTTATGCGCTGAAGATAGCCAGAGCGTCTTATACTTGTTTGATTTCGACGTCAACACCGGCTGAAAGGTCGAGTTTCATCAACGCTTCCAATGTCTCCTGGGTGGGATCCAGGATCTCGACGAGTCGTTTATGTGTGCGGATCTCAAACTGCTCGCGACTCTTCTTGTCAACGTGCGGTGAACGGAGCACCGTAAATCGACTAATTTTCGTTGGCAGGGGGATCGGACCCGCCACTCGCGAACGTGTTTTTCTTGCGGTCTCAACGATCTCACGTGTCGACTGATCGAGCAACTTGTGATCGTAAGCCTTAAGACAGATCCGAATCTTCGTTGTGTATACCGCCATTCTCGTTCCTCGTGATCTCCGCCTTCTTTCTTCCAAGAAGCCGGCTTCAACGTCCTAGCGAGACAAAACACAAGGCAACATTACCCTGCCCCGTGTCAAGTGCTGTGACCATTCGATGGATTGTTTCAATGTAAAGCGGACGCCCTACATCACTACTGCGTCGTACAGAGCAAAAACTACACTCACATACTTGCGAAACAACTGTGCCGATACGACACTCAATCCATTCTTCCAAACCGAAGGCAACACATGTCACCTTCTCACGACCATTCTATTACCAACGATAGTGTGCAAACGCTTTGTTTGCATCTGCCATGCGGTGCGTGTCTTCACGCTTCTTCACGGCTGCACCCTTACCAGAGTAAGCGTCCAGGATTTCTCCCGCCATCTTCTCTCGCATCGTGCGCTCACTTCGCTGTTTTGCATACGAAATCAACCACCGAAGAGCCAACGCCACTCGACGCTCAGCCCGAACCTCAACAGGAACCTGGTAAGTCGAACCACCCACTCGGCGGCTCTTGACCTCTACTTGAGGCTTCAGGTTCTCGATCGCCTTGCGAAAGACTTCCACGGGATCTTTGTTGATTTTCTTTTCGATGATATCAAATGCACCGTACAAAAGTCTCTCCGCGACGCCCTTTTTACCACGTTGCATCAAGTTGGAGATACATCGTGCGACAAGCGCATCTTTAAACTTCGGATCGACTTGCGTCTTTTTTCTACGAACAACTTTTCGCCTTGGCATTCGTATTTCCTTTAATCTGAAAATCGTCCAACTGGTGTCGTTATGACTTAGGTCGCTTGGCACCATACTTCGAACGTCCCTGGCGGCGATTCTGCACACCAACGGAGTCCAACGCACCACGGATAATGTGATAACGTACACCAGGCAAATCCTTGACACGACCACCGCGAATCAACACTACGGAGTGCTCTTGAAGGTTGTGACCTTCACCAGGAATATACGCTGTCACTTCCATCTGGTTGGTCAAACGTACACGAGCAACCTTGCGCAAAGCCGAGTTCGGCTTCTTGGGCGTTGTCGTATACACACGTACACACACACCGCGTTTTTGAGGACAACTCTTCAACGCTGGCGCCGTGGTTTTCTTACGGCGGCTCTTACGGCCATGTCGAATCAACTGGTTGATTGTGGGCATCGATGCCTCTCCTCGTATGTTTGTACCTGAGACCTCGTTCCGACCCCGAAACGATAAGCCTCCTACTCGCCCTGCACATCCTCGCGTCACACGACGCGCAAGGGATCACTGACAGAGCGATTCACGACAAACGATCGTGGTAGATAACTCTGCTTCTTTACACATCACCGCACGTCCAGGGCCACGCCGATGATTATCCAACATCTAAGACACTATTCACCCTATGAGTGATTCTCAGATGGATTTGTCTTTTTTGATTCTTCAGAAGAAACACCCAGATCTCACGATCCGTTGTTCTCTCTTCGTGGGATATTGTAGATAGGGTCACAGATCTTGTCTGGAGGACCCCTGAATTGTCTGTTTGTGCAGACGAGCTGTGTTTATATGGATTTTCCCCCAAACTGTCAAGACTTTTTTTTTCACCATTTTCAACAACGTATCAACTCCCCTCACCATCGGACACAAAAACATCCTCTTTTTTTGAACTTTCACACACACTCGCCCGTCTCCTAACCCTTCAGACACACAAAACTTTCCCCATCCTCACTTCGATGAACGCTTGCTCATCTTCACAAACCGGAAGATCCCATCAGCGATCCCCTTCGCCACATCCCTACGATACTTGGATGTACGCAACAGCTTCTCCTCAGCCTTGTTGGACACAAACGATGCCTCCACCAACACTCCTGGTACGCCCGCCGCAAACAACAAATAGAACAAACCACGACGCACACCCAAGTTCCTGATCTTGTATTGACGCTTGATCCGACTCATCATCCCTCGCTGTACACATACAGCGAGCAAACGAGAGAGGACCGTGTTGTTTTGCACACGTAAACCATTGAGGATCATGTCCACATCCCGAAAACGACGAATATGCACTCCCTGGTTCTCACGTGCCAACAGTGGATTGGATGACAACAACTGTGACGCCCGAAAACGATCGTTCCAATGCAAAAAGAACGTCGACACACCATGCAGCTCGCGACTCGGATGAGAGTTGATGTGGATCGACACGAGCAGATCGGCTTTCTTTTTTTTGATCACCTTCGCCCGTCCCAAAATCGACAATGTCCGATCCTTTTTACGTGTCAAAAAAGCATCTACTCCACCCTTCTTCAAGAGTTTGATCACGCGCTTGGAGATGTCCAAGGTCACATGCTTCTCACGTACACCATACGAACGACCAATTGCACCATCTTCACGACCACCATGCCCAGGGTCGATCGCGATCCGACCCACCTTAAATTGAAACGGAAACTTTAAATTGCCACGATACCGCAAGACATATGGAAGCGTCCCCTTCCCTCCCTGCTGCTTGACAGCCCGACCTGGCCCCCCCTGCCCCGACACAACTTTAGGACGCGTCGTTGGCAACTTCATCAGAGAATTTGGACGCGTCGGCAAACGACCGTTGGAAAGATCAATCACGATCCTGACAGGTTCAGACAAGATCGTCACACGTGCCCGATCAAAGCGCTTGAGATCAAGCACCACACGTGTCGTACGACGCGTGTTTCGTGCAACACGAACGCGATGCACACGCTTGTCGCCAACCAACAGCGGAAATTTTCGCAGACGACGAACCGGCACACATGGAGTCATGTCAACATAGATACGTGCTGGCAGGTTCTTGCTCACGACAGCTCTGGCTTCTCCTTGCTCAATGTGCACGACGCCGCTCACCAACAAGACGATCCGCGTGTAGTTGCCTTGAGACTCATATCGAATATCATTTAACCAACGCATCCGTCGTCTTCGTCTTGCGACACGCGCAGGACTCTGGTATCTCTTGCCTGCTTTGTGTGTTTGTGCTTTGTCGTTCGCAGATTTTTTCAACTTGGCTCGCTGAAGCGAGGACACCTCCTTGGCAGACATGCAACGCAGCGCAGACATCCGGCAAACCTGTGGGCCACGTAGATGACCACCTCTCTTTGTCGCGTGTTGTCTCGGAAAAGAAGCACGTATGTTCCTCTTTCTGACACTCACTTGACTCGTCGCCTCTGCAGACGAATTGCCAAAACCACACGACACACAAAAAGCGACAAACAAGAGTTTGATGCTCAATTTTTGCATGATTCTTTATCTTCCAAACCCCAAATACATGGGCATATAGCATTGTACAAACCAATCCACATACGTCTCGCGTATGTGCAAATATCAGCTCCTTCGTGTATAGACGCAAGCCTTATGACGTGCATTCAGAGGATGCCATGGATGCCAAACGCGAGACGTATTGCGCCCCCGAACATCCTAAGGAGTCTGACGTAGTACACCTGTATACAAGAATTCCTCTTGAAGAGCAAAGAAGATCAACCAAAAGACGTCGAGGAACACCGAGATATGGAGACTCTCTTCTTTCTCCGCTACGGAGAAGTTGCCCTGAAATCAAAAGCCGTACGCAAACAAATGGTGCAAAAGCTGCGCGCCAATATCAAAGACGCTTGCAAACGACGTGGCATCACCTTTGACCTGCGTCCCAAGCGCCTTCATCTGGTCGTGTCCACGCACTATCCCGATGAACTCGAACCGATTCTCGCGCATACATTTGGTGTGTATTCCTATTCACGCCTGCACCTGCGCCCCCTCGTCGACATGGAGACCTTGCTCAACGACGCAGAAGAACACTTTGCCCCCTATATAAATGATAGTGTGACTTTTGCTGTCCGTGCAAAAAGAGATAAACGTTATCCCTTCTCCACGCAGGAGATTGAACGAACCCTTGGTGCGAGACTTGTCCCCTATGGTGGTCGCGTCAACCTCAAACACCCGGATATCACATGTTCGCTCGATTTACGCGATGACCGACTCTACCTCTATGCGGAGAAAACACGAGGTCCTGCAGGACTCCCTCTTGGCGTCGAACCCCCAGTCTTGACACTGATCTCAGGAGGATTTGATTCCCCAGTTGCGGCGTGGTCAATGATGAAAAGAGGCGTCCCGACTCACTTCATCTTCTTCGAGTTGGGAGGATTTGCGCAGCGAGGTGCCATCTATGCTCACCTTCACCAATTGTATCAACAATGGTGTTTTGGACACCGCCCCAAATTGATGATCATCCCAGGTCGACCAATCATCGAAACACTTCAGGAGCATGTCCCCCAACGCTACAGAAATGTCATGCTCAAACGGACCTTCTACCAAGTCGGAAAGCTCCTCGCGAATGCCTATCACCACTCAGGTCTCGTGACAGGAGAATCGATCGCACAAGTCTCCTCACAAACGATTAGCAATCTTTACTCCATCAGTTCAGGCATTGACATCCCGATCTTTCGCCCTCTGTTGACGTTTGAAAAAGATGAGATCATCAAACTCTCACGCAAAATCGGCACACATGATATCGCCGCCAACGTCCAAGAGTATTGCGCGATCACCCCAAAAAAACCTGCCACGCGCACAAAAGTCGAGACCGTCCAAGAGTTGGAAGAAGCGATTGGTGGCATGGCATTTTACCAATCCCTTGTCGAGCAAAAAGAGACCATCAGTGTCGACTCACTCGATCCCAATATCCTCACCTATCTCAACGTGATCACTGATACGATCCCCAAAGATGCAGTCCTCGTCGACATGAGAGAACCCCCCTCCCCTATCGGCACTCCGACGTTGCAATGCACGCTTGAGTCTCTTTTGTCCGATCCCCAACAGCTCTCACAGGACAAAACCTACTTGTTGTTTTGCGATGGGGGGATGCAAAGCGCAGAAGCAGCCTCCATCCTACGTGAATTTGAGATCAACGCGTTTGCCTTTGAAGGCGGCATCCATAGGCTCAGAAAACGCCTCCCCTCCCCTCAACAAGAACAAGAAACAACTTCATAGGGACCCCACACCCCCCAAAAAGGTCATACAACAAACACAAACTCCACTTCGGCGTTCTTGATTTGTATTCTCCACTGTGCTTTATTGTGAGCTTGATTCAACCGTATAGCTAACAGGGTTTTCGCGAATGCTTATTCCTTGCCCCAAGTGTGGTCGGAGCTTTGAAGGTGTAGTACCTGCCGACCCCAATATGATGATCCGGTGCCGCTTGTGCGCGTCCATGTTCACACAAGAAGAGATGCGCAATCCCAGTCAGGCTGCACAGCAATCCGCCTCACCAGAAGACCCCCAAGAAGAGTGGGAGTTTGAGGCAGACGACTTTGACCCGCCTTCCCCGGAAGATCTCCTCGGAGATATAGACGATGGTGAAGACGAACTACATGAGGACTTCCCCCCCGCTCACGTCGACGACGCTTTGGGCTTCACCGCAGATCAACTCCCACAAGAAGAGAGCATACCAGATCTGCCAGAGTCTCCTCCGAGTCCACTCTTCCATAAAATTGCAGATGGGATTCACTTTGACAGCTCCGTGGACGACTCAGCCGCTGAGTTACCAGAATTACCGGAGCTACAAGAACTCGAAGAGGCCCCTGCAAAGCGACAAGCTCCGCAACAAAAGGAAGCACACCCTACACCCAAAATCCGCGAGCGGTTAGCTTCTTCAAGCTCGACACAACAGGACAGCGCAGGACCAGAGCTCGACGAGCTGTTGATGCGCCTTCAAGAAGACCGCCCCGCAAAAGTCGGAAGAAGGTACGTCCTACGACGCAAGGACAAGATCTTTGGTCCTTTCAACGAAGAAGAGATCCAGGGACTGATCGAGCGAAGAAAACTTTTGGGCGACGAAGAGACCGCACTCGAAGGACAAAACAATTGGAAACCGCTTGATGAGTGGGATGATTTTCGCCCTCTCTTGCAAGCGATGAAGAGCAAATCTTTTCGTGTTGGATGGGAAGGACGCAAACGCAAAAAACCCAAAAGTCCCCCGCCCGAGAAAGTCCAACCAACACCAGAAGTCGAAGAGACACCTCCACCACCGACGCCTTCATCTCCACCCTTCGCCTTGATCGGTGGTCTCATCCTTGCCATCCTCCTCGCCTTTGGAGGGTGGTACATGATGTCTTCCAAGAAAAACACCAAGCGCCCACAAACCCAATGCCGTCCCAACCAGAAAGTGTTGATGAAGACACTCGTACTCAACGACTCTTTTGACGGATACATGAAGTTACTAGGACGCATCAAGACGCTACACGCAAAAGGAAAACAGCGCCAATGTTGGGGAAGAATCCGCTATATCTACCAACTCCTAGACAGCCATGGTGATGACGAAAAAATACGTGCGGCAGCCGCTCCTATCATTGCGGACTTTGAGAAAAAAAGTACCAACCCCTTGTTGATCAAAAAAGCACAACTCTCCAAAGCCATCTCCAAACGCGATCGCAAGGAGATCCGAAAACTGATCGGGCGCTTCAAAAAATGGTCGCTCAAAATGGACCACGAGTGGCTCTATCTCCAAGCTCGCGCATACGAACTGATCGGAGATGACGAACAAAGCCTAACGCTTTACAAGCAGTTGACCAAACAACAACCCAAACACATCCGTGCGCGCCTTGGCCTATACAGATACCGGCGTGACCACCACCAATTCAAACAAAGTAATCGGCTCCTTGCAGGGGTCCTCAAACAAAACCCGCTTCATCTCCCTGCGCTTCTTTATGCCAAACAAGACGCCATCTACCTCAACTTTTGGAAGAAACAACGCAAAAGCATCGAAGAGCGAATGGACAAACTCTTCGAAGCAGGCAAGACCACAACCGCGCTGCTCGCCAAAAGAAGTTTCTTGGAGGCGCAACAACTCTGGCGCCAAAAACAAACAAACAAAGCACTCCTCCAAATCGACAAAGCGATTCGACTGAGCTCGCAAAACGAGGATTATCGCTGGAAACGCATTGAATACTACGTCGCAGATCGTCAGTACACACTCGTCGAACAGTTCCTCAAGCAAGAACAAAAAGACGGAGATTATCCAGTCGCACGACTCTGGCTTTGGCACATCAAAATGCTCATCGAACAAAAAGAACTCACACGCGCTGAAAAACAGATCAACCAGATGAAAAAACAAGGCATCTTCTCTCCAGAACGTCGATACACATTCCATCACGTTCGTGGCGCTCTGTTTGAAGCCAAACAAAATCTCAAAAGAGCGTTACGAGAGTACCAATTCGCCCAACAGACTTCCAAGAAGCACAAAGAGATCGCGATCGCGCTCGCACGAATCCACCACAAACAGCAAGATAACAAGACATGTCAGACGCTGCTCAACACTTTCCTCAAGCAAGCCTTACCAGGAAGCAAAGAGTACAAAGCAGCCAAGCGCCTCTTGCAAACGTGTAAGTGATCACCACACTCTCTTCAATGGATGTCCTTCCTCCTGCGCACATCAGCAACACACGACACATCAACATATAAAGGTTTTTTGATGACAACTTCCTCTAAACCCAGCAAAGCAGCCACAGCGCTCGCGTGGTGTGGGCTTCTTTGGCTCTCCGTCGTCGTCTTTTTTGCGATCGTTCTCCCCTTCTTGTGGTCCCCACTGCTCAAGACCCTGTTTTTGTACAAGAGCAAAGGTTTTGTGCGTATGTTGGCCGCCGGTGCCATACTGAGTCCCTTCATGATCGTCGGTGGCTTCAGCTGGATGGCACATCGCGGGACAAAAGAGACTCTGCTCCAACTCCAAAAGACGCTAGGGCTTGAGTTACTGCTTGTCGGTAGTTTGTGGTTCATCGTGGATCTGTTTCGTTTGACACAGGCTGGCTGGACAGCGATGCAACCCGGTCCACAATTCATCTTTGGTTTCAAAGCCTTCATCTGGTGTCCAGGGATGCTTGGGGTGGGGTTTGCCTTATTTACACAAGACAGCTGGCGAAACATCTTCGGGATCTCGCTGACAACCCTGGCCTACCAATCTTTTTTGGGGTTGGGACTGTACAGACTGTTTCTCTCTGTCGCGCGTCAATTTGTGCCGATGCTCGCTCCAGCACCAAAGAGCGCGCTCATCCAACAAACGACGATGACACTGCTCATCACAGGCTGTGTGGCCTTCGTCCTCGGTTTGCTTTTGATGAAAGGAACCTTGCGATGGCGCGCGCAGTTATTATTTGCCTTCCCTGTATGGCTTCCTTTCTTTGTCGTGTTTTTCTTTTGGTCGCTGGTCGTCGACACGACCTTCTACTTTTTTGAAGACCTCTTGGGAATCCAATTGCACCCACCTCGTGTCGTCAAATTCCTCTCGGCACCTTTCTGTCTTGTCCTCTTCCCACTCTTGCTCACGATAGACTTCTCGATCGGATTGATGAGATTGCTTGGACACCATCTCCTCACGCAGCTCTTCCCCGTCGAAGAACAAAGCCCCGAGCTGCTCGAACGTGTCTATTCCAACCAAAACGTGTACGGGTTGGGCGCGCTCTTGCTCTTGACGCTTCCGATTTGGGCGCTTCCTGTTCTTTTCTATGGCTCTATCCGATTATTTGTTTACGAATCCATCCTCACCCACGTCGCCCGTAAAAAATCGACGAACTGACCCCAGCATCCTCTCTTATTTGCCCCCCCAACACTCTCCTCTTTTCGTACTTTTGTCCTTGCGCTCTTAGGGCCCCATCAATAAGTTTTTCAGTCCGGAGATGTCGGTTTTTTTGCGCTTCTCAGGAGGGGTGCGTTTGGGAACCTTGCGTACGACAGGTTCTCGAACAACAGGTCTTCTCGGTGGAGTGCGTCTTCGAGAACGATATCCACGTAGGCTTTGTCTTATCAACCAACGGGCTTTTGTCGCGGGCGCACCGGAGGGTGAGCGTTTCAAGAATTTGCGCAATTGCCCGCGGGATCTTCTACACAATCCTCGTCGACGTCGGGCCGGAGAGCGACATCGTCCCTTTCGGAAGTAGAGTTGGCCCAAGACCAGACGGACATCATCAGGAGCGTTTGGTTGGTTGAGCAGCTTGTGGTAGCACTCGATTGCACTGCGCAGCTTCCGCTTGAGACGAAAGACCTTGCATTGTTGCTCCAATCCCGAAGCAGCAACTGCCACTCTCGTCCTCGGGGGTACTGTTCGTGCAGACTCTGGTGGTGTCAGGCGGTCAGGTTCTGGTGGTGAAGCTGCGTCTTGCACGGGAACTTTAAGGCGCCGGGGTGTAGGCTGTGTATCTGGAATGTTTCTGACAGGCAAAGAGCCCACTTTTTTGTCAATTTCCCAGTTGGTTTTACGCAGCTCAGGGGGCGGTGGAATGCTCTTTGATTGAACCTGTGGAGTCCCTCTACTTTGCCAATAAGTCCAACCGACCGCAAAAATGACTGTGCAAAATAATCCAATGTAAAAAGACACCAAAAAAGGCGATCGTCGCTTTCTCTGTGGCCCACTCTCTTGCACATCCCCAGCTTGGGGAGTCATTGTAGACGCTCCCCTGTGGTCAGCTTGTCCACGCATGTGCTGTGGTTTCAGTTGCCCAGGGGTGGGTGTGTCTCTTTGCCCAAGAGGGAAAAGAGCTGTCTCTTTCTCCTCTTCTTCATCGATATCAGGAAGCAGCGCGCCTGCATCTTCGGCAGACTGTGCTGAAGACATTCGGGGCTCACGTCCTGTGACCTGTGCCTCCTCGTACATCGCGAGCATTTCGTTCGCCTGACGGATAAATGAAGACTCTCCATCACCATGTTCGTTCTCAAGCGCGGTGAGTGGATCTTCTTTCTCTTTTGCAAGCTCCGCAGGGATAGAGACGGGAGGCGGCTCATCGATGTCGCCGTCGAGCAACGTCATCGGCGCGATCTCATCAGGTGGTGTTTGATCAGGCAACGCATTGCGTTTGGGGGACGCTGTCAGTTTTGTAGGGATGCTACGTTGATCGTCCTCATTGTCTTCCTCAACGACTTCGAGCAAGTCATCCGCAGTGAGAGGTGCAATCTCATCTGAACCGTGTCGATCTGCAACCTCCTCAAGAAAATTGACCATATCATCTTCGGTGAGATCGATTGTGCCCGGTCTTGGTTGTTCAAAGCCTGTAGAGTGTGCAGGACCAAGTGTCTGCTTTGAGGGCGCTCCGAGGACTTGTAACATACTCTCTTCAAAGGAAGGAGGTGTTTGCTGCTTGGCATGGGGACGTTGTGTCTCCGCCTCCCTCGGCAGTGTGTGCATGCTGATCGAAGTGTCTTGGTACTCCTCGGCATCGTGTTGTGTTGCAAGCTGTGGCTCAGCGAAGGTGTTGGGTTTAAAACCGCGTCCGTAAGCTTGTGTCGCAGGTTTATGAACAGACTTCCGACGGGGTGAGCGTGAGAGGGCTGTGTCTGCTTCGCCGACTTGTGAGGAAACAGTCTCAAACATCTCTTCGCCTGGAAGATCGAGTTCTTGAGAGTCGAGGAGTGTGTGCTCACCAGGCCCCGCAAAAGCAGAGGAAGGTGCAGGTGTCTTTGGTCGCGCAAGCACGTCTTTATACTGGCTGATATCCCGCTTAATGGTGCGATCAGCGTCGACCTGTTGTGTGATATCGAATCCAGCTTGTTGGGTTGACTCAGCGACGAGGATCGGGATCTGCTGTGTATCTCCATCCCCCATCGTCGCGGGCGGTACGCCATGAGGTGCGACGCCAAGACCGCCGAATGCTTGTGCAGGAGTGCGTGGCGAGGAGACCGAGAAGGTCTCAAACTTCCCTGACTCTTGAAACTCTCCAAACGTAACAGCAGGTGGTTCGGCGAGAGGTTCTTCCTCTTGTGAGGTGGGTGTTTGGTGTGCTTGCTCATCAGTGGCACTTTGGTGTGTCCCTGCGGTCAACTCGCTGGCACTTTGTTCAATTGAGAGAGCGTGGAAATCGATGGTTCCACTCTGCTCTTCATGTTGGACAAGTTGTTGAACGTCGAGCTCCGAAGGGTAATATTCATCGAGCGCTCGCCAAAAATCCTCGACAGAGGCGAAACGATCGGCTGGATTTTTTTCGAGCGCTCTCAACACGATCCGATCGACTTCGGGGGGGATATTGAGCTCAGGGCGGCGAAAAAGCATCGACTCAGGTAACTCGGAGACCTGCGCATGCATCGTCAACAGAGCGTCCTTACCGAGATACGCAAAAGGTGTACTGCCCGTAAAGAGTTCGTAGAGAATCACCCCCATCGCGTAGATATCGCAGCGACTGTCGACTTCGACGTTCAGACATTGCTCAGGCGCCATGTAGTCAGGTGTACCAATGGCACCTTGTGTAAGATCTGTATGGATCGCGCGCTTGAGTGGTTTCGCGATCCCAAAATCGAGGACTTTGACAAAAAACGGATCTTCTCCCCTCCGGACGAGGAAGATATTTTCGGGCTTGAGATCGCGGTGGACGACACCTTCATTGTGTGCGGCGCGGATCGACTGACAGAGCTGACGGAAAATATGAAAGATCAGCTCTCGACTGAGCGCTTCCCCTGGACGCAGTAGTTTTTTGAGAGATTGACCGCGCAGATACTCCATCACGTAGTAGTAACCGAGCTTGGGCTCTTCACCAAAGTCGTCGTAAATCTGGACGACATGCTCATTTCGACGAGATAGTGCAGCGGTCAAACGCACCTCACGCATAAAACGCTCGGACATTCCAGGACGAGATAAGACCTTCGGCTTCATCACCTTGATCACACGCTCAGGTTCACTCGCGAGATGAATGTGATGGGCGAGATAGATGTGCCCCATATTGCCTTCGTCGATCAATCTCTGAAAGCGATATTTTCCAGCCACCAACGTAAGCGGAAGTCGACACCTCGGACAGCTTCCCATTTCATGATGTCGGGGTTTAAGCGCGTTCTCACACTGTGGACATCGCTCCACCGGCTTCACATGCACAACATTCGATCCTCTCGATAAAGAACTTCGCACTCTCGATGCACAAAACGAACTGATTGTTTCAAAGCCACACACCCCTGTCAAGCATCTTCTGCACAACGAACTTCTTGTGACTTTTCGTCGTTGGGATTATGCTTTCATTTCAAGCACCATTGCTTCATACTCTTTTCACGTTCCAAACGATAAGTCTGCGATTCTATCGAGAAAGTAGAGGAGCCTATGTCACGCCCAGCGATCCCCACATGGTTTTTTTCACTAGTCGTTGTACGTTTAGGGCATCGCTTCCTGATGGTCCGGGAAAATAAGCAGGGTTACTTGTGGTATCTTCCTGCAGGTCGCGTCGAGCCTGGAGAGAGTTTGATCGAGGCCGCACGACGAGAAGCACTCGAAGAAGCAGGTATCCCCATCGTCATCGAAGGCATCGTACGCATCGAACACACCCCAGCCCAAGAAGGCTCACGTGTGCGTGTGATTTTTGTCGCGCGTCCCATGGACGACTCGCTACCCAAAAAGTACGCAGATGAACACTCTCTGGAGGCCGCGTGGGTCACCCTCGAAGATCTCGAGTACCTCCCCTTACGAGGTGAAGAGGTCAAACAACTCTTCTACTATATATCCAACGGCGCCCCCATCTACCCTCTTGAGCTGCTCGCATACGAAGGACAATCCCTGCCCTCACGCTAACACATCCAGAGAACACCTCTCGTGGAGAACCTACCACGGCCTTTTTTGTCTGTGGCAAGACTCACACACTGCAAACCGAAAATCGAACGGCAAACGCTCACTACACACCTTACACCGCCTGACAAGTCCACCTTCCAGCAGTGACCGGCTGATGTAATCGTTGAGGATCTCCTTGTACGCCTCGGCCTTCTCGACCTGAAGAAAAGACTCACTGAAGCGATAGGAAAGCCAGCGATACAACGTCACGATCTTAACGTGTGTTTCGGCTTTTCGCAGTTCATTAGGGCTTCGAGCGTAGCCTTTGGTCATCCCTCGGATCAACCAAGACGGCAGCCGCGCCTCATGTCCCGACGTATACGCAAGCGCAAGATCGACATGTGCGCGGACAACGGCGTAGGCTTTCAGATCGACAGGCGCACACACAAAGGCGTACTTTTCGGCCAACGTCGCATACTCCATCGGCTCTCTCAGCCGCTCCGCCAACTCGATCATCTCACCTGTCACCGCCGGCTTAAAGACGTCTTCAGAGAACCAGATCTCCTCCTGAAAGTATTCGAGGATAGAGACGAGATCGTCTGTATTGAGCAGCTCCGCGATCATCTCGATATGAAAGAGCAAGGGACGCACACTACACGGCCCAGTCAGCGCAGGCAGCTCCGACGACATCGCCTCTCGAATGCGGTGCAAAGAGCGTTTTGTAAACGCTCCGACATAACCGCGTTTCTCGATCCCATACCGCCCAGCGCGCCCCGCGATTTGCTTAATATCAGTGTCTGCGAGCGGGAACGTTTTGCCTCCGTAACTCTTCGCCGTCTTCCAAAACAAAACTGTCCTGATGGGGAGATTGAGCCCCATACTGATCGCGTCTGTCGCCACGAGGACATCCGACTGCTTTGCACGAAAACGACGCGCCTCCTCTCGCCGCACTTCTGGTGATAAACCACCATAGATCACTGAGACACGAAAGTCCGTCGAGCTTTCGATCTCCTGCTTCAGAGAGAGCACGTCTCGCCTGGAAAAACAGACGATCGCCGTCCCTGGTCGCAAATCATCAAGAGACGAGACCTCGTCGAGGACTTCGAGTTCATTGAAGCGTGAAAATCGTCGAACCTGGAAAGACTCTCCCAGGTAATCTGCGATCTTTTGCACGATGGGGATCGCGTTGCTCGATCCTGTGAGTACGATCTTTTTCGCAGGAACACCGACCAATGCGTTCGTCCAGGCCCATCCTCGCTGCGATTCTCCGAGCATCTGGATCTCATCGATGACTGCTACGTCGACAGGTTCTTCGTAGTCGAGCATCTCGATCGTCGAAGAGACAAACGTCGCACCCTCTCTCATATCGCGCTCTTCACCTGTCAAAAAAGACGCCTCGATCCCGCGCTCCAACAACGCCTCCTGACCTTCAAGCGCAAGCAAACGCAAGGGCGCGAGATACACACCACTCTGCCCTTTGGATAACTCATTCAACGAAGCGTGGGTCTTTCCGCTGTTGGTTGGACCACAGAAAAACAAGATCTCACGATCGAGCTCGCGCGCCTCTGGGAAGTAGTCGGCAAAATCACTCTGCTCTTCGTACACCTCTTCGAGCCGTTCACGTTGTTGCTCGGCCTCGATCCGCTCCTGTATATACGCCTCAGCATCTCTTACAAGCCGCAACAAGGCCTGCTTGCCCTTCTTGAATTTTTTCCCCTTCTTGGAACCTTGTAACAGGTCCGTCATTCTCTGCTCGTAGTATTCGATGATACCGTCGTCATCAAAGCCGGCTTCTGCAAGTTGTTGGTGAAGTTGGGCTTTTATCTCCCCCCAGAGATCTTGAAACTCCCCATAAAAATAATCTTTGAGCAAAGAGGAGCGCTTACGCTCTACGAGCTTCTCCTGACAATCCAAGCGGTATTTTTCGAGCTTTTTGCGGACATGTTTCTCCAGACGCTCTTGTGGGTCTTCTCCCTCTTTGAGTTGCCCATCACGGATGAGCGAGGAGACCTCTTGTACAGCAGCTCGAAGGTACTCATTGAGTTTATGTGTTTTGGCCAATTTGTAGAGCTCACCAAGCACATCTTGTGCAAAGCTCTCGATATCGATGAAGCCATACAGCTCTTCGCGTAGGCGACTGAGTTCTCTCTTTCGCTCTGCTTTGCGGTACAACCACTCCTTCTGACACCACGGGCAGTGACACCCATCAAATGGAGGGATGCGGTTTTTAGCAAGGAGCGCACGAAACGCCTTGTGGGACTGTAGAACAGGCGTAAACTTGGGGATCGTCAACGCTGAGAGGTTGGATTCGCCGCAATAATTGGCAAACAGCAGGAACTCATCCTCAGTCAACGTGCCCCACTTTTTCTCAGCGAGCGTGAGGAGTTTTTTTTGCTTATCGAGGCGTCGTTGTTGTCGTTTTGTCTCTCGTGCACGCTGCTCTTTTGTTCGCTTCGCCCGTTTTTGCCGGACGTCCTCTGCGAGCTGTTCGAGCGTGGGGAAGTCCGAGGTCTTGATAAAGATCTCCCCTTGTTGCCCTTCAAAAGGCACTTCCCAGTCATCGCGAGAAGGAACATTACGTAGCAGTAAAAAGCCCTCCTCCTCAGCGCGCTCTGTATTTTCGAGCATCACGGACATCAGCCCACCGTAGATCGGTATGGGATGGATTTGTTGAAGATATTCGGGATGGATTTGATGAAAGAGTGGATGTGACATGGTCCTCGTGTTCCCCCTTGTCGCGATGTATAACGGCCAAAAAAATACGCTACTGAAAGGAGCCTAGTGCCCGTGAGGTGGAGAGCTGCAGGGTGAGGTCTAGACGAGTTGACGTTGGGGTAGTTGATGGAGCCTTTGGTTGCATGGCCAGCATCACAACACCCGCGACAACCCCTCCAACACCAACGCCAAGGACGACCCATCCGATGAGGTTTTGTGTTTTGGCCAGCTCTGTGAGCTGACCGATCTGTTTTGTATTTTCGGGAGAAGGCTGCTCGTTGAGCAGCGCGTCCCGCTCCCCCTGTGTCCCGACAACCGACCAACCAACAACGCCAGCCCCTCCAAGGGTGACGACAGCTCCAACAGACATGACAATCAGTGGGACAGGACTGCTCTTCGGTGGAGCGGGACGCCTTACAGGTGGCTCACGTCGTTCAGGCGTCTTCGCGACAGTGCGTTTCTTGGCGGGAGGCTGAAATGTAATCACTTTAGGGACTGAGGCTTCCATATTGACGGCCTTTGCAGAAGCAGGTGTCCCTGGATAGGTGACGAGGACGGTGTAGGTGCCTGGACGTAGCTTTTGGTTGAGCGTCCCGACACCTTCGGATTTCCACTGGAACCCAATGACCTGGATCTTGGCTTTCAAGTGACCGGAGACCACGGTCAGGTTTGTATAGCCGATACTATCGACAAGTCCTGTCTTCATGGTCTTCGCGATATTGCGCTGTGATGAGTTGACGTACAACTTCTTGTCGATATAAGAGTCGAGGAGTTTAACGCCTTTCTCACGAAGGTAATTGGCTTTTCCGATTTTTTTCTCTTGGTTGGCTGCACGTTTGAGCGCGACAACGGCGTTTCGCAACCACACGCCAGCCTTGATACGATCTTCCTCGGAGGCCTTTGGATCGACGCTCAAAACAAGTCGCTGGAAACAGTCAGCAGAGCGCTCGTACTGCTTCTTTTGAAAATATCGTTTACATACACGGTCAGTTGCAGCGTCCGCATGCCGATAAGACCACCCATCCTCCACATTGCCTCCATAAGGCCCGACAAAAATGCCGACAAACAACAGACTGATCAAAAACGTACGAAAGACAAACATGCACACCATCCTTCATTATCGAGAGGTGGAACAAGAAGGCAAAGATTGAATGAGTGTATCCAATATATGGGCGAGAGACAAGGTCTTTTCAGGGCGCAAAAGAGGCACAGTAGGAAAGAGAAGAGACACCGAGTCCATCAGGATCATCCTCAGCAAGTTTCCACTTCACCTTGCGAGCAGTGGAAGGCCTCATAGAGTGGACACAAGGCTGAAATCCACCGAGACTGATATGTACCTTGAATGTCCCCTGGCTCTTGGGCACACGGAAACAAAAGAGAGAGCCTTTTCTCACAACTTTACACCCTGCACACCGACGGATTTTAACACGAGGGCGACCAGAAGATGGCTTGCTCAGACGTCCTTCAAGCCAGATGTGAGAGGCAGTGTCTTCACCGCAAGCCCCCTTTCTTCGTGCAACACGCCGTACCACAACTCGACGACGTCTCACACGCCTTCGTCTCACACGCCTTCGTCGCACACGACGTCTCAACACCCGGCGTTTGACGCTCCTACGACGCTTGATGACTCTACGGCGTAGGGGGGTAGGCTTCTTCATCTTTACGTCAGGCACGACCACGGCCTTTTTCTCATCAGGCGCACCTGCATCGGTCGTCACTTCACGATGTGCCGGTACAGGTATAGGTTCAGTTGTCTTGCGCTTGGGAGGCACGTTGACGAGTGTTTTCGCCCCTGCATCATCCGAAGGTTTGGTGTGTTGGTTTGTAAAGACACCAAACCACCACGCTGCACCGCTGAGCGATACCAACAAAAAGAACAAGACGATCCCAAACAGCACCTTTGTGCTCTTGTTTGATGGAGCTTCCACTTCGTGGGGCACGACGCTCCTACTGCCAGAGGGGGGCTCTTGGATGTCTTCCCTTGCATCATCGGCCTCCATCTCGAATGGCAGCGGCGCCTCCTCTATTTGGGACCAATGAACGGGGACATTCTCACCGGGCAACCTACGCCCCGTCGCATCGAAGCGCATACTGTCGCTGCTATGATCAATTTGACTACTGATCACGGAGGACTCGCTCTCTTCACTCAGAAGATCGCCCGTTGCGAGAAGTTGGCTCTCATCTCGATCGAGCTCGGGTCTAGCTTGAAGCGCAATACGTGGGGAGTGTGACGCAGATTCTCGATCGAGTTGATCTTGATGTTGAAGGGCTTTCTTCAACAGCTCCCAATAGCTTTTTGCATCGGGAGGTCTCGCAGCTGGGTTCTTGGCAAACGCATGACGCAAGAAGTTGTCCAAGAGAGGAGACCATCTTTTGTGCGGTACGACCTCAGAAGGCCTCCGAGGCATCGTGTGAATTTGGTGGTAGATGATGTTCATTGCGTTTTTACCACCGAAAGGAACGCGGCCTGTGAGCATGCGATAGAGAATGATCGTCAGAGAGTAAAGATCTGAGCGGCCGTCGAGCTCGTGCATTCCTTGGGCCTGCTCTGGAGACGCAAATTTGGCCGTCCCAAGGTATGTGCCATCACGTGTAATGGACTCCATGTCGTGGGAGAGTGCGGCAATACCAAAGTCGATCAGCTTGACCTTCTCCGTGCCAAACTCATCTTCGAGCAAGAAGATGTTACCGGGTTTGAGGTCGCGGTGGATGACGCCTTTGCGGTGGACATAGCCGAGAATGTCACAGATCTGCTCCATGAAGGACATGATCCTGGGCATGGTAAAGACTTCTTTGGCTTTCAGGCGCTTTTGCAGGTTTTTGCCGTCGAGGTACTCCATGACGAGGTAAAAACCGTGTTCTGGCAACATCCCAAAGTCCGCGAGCTGCACAATCCCTTCATGCCGCAACTGGGCGAGCGCACGAGCTTCACGTTGGAAACGCTTGACGATTTCGGGTTGTGTGCCTTGGTTGAGGTGTAGGACTTTGATCGCAAAGAATTCTTCGAGATAAATTTGTCTGGCACGATAAACAGCCCCAAACCCCCCACGCCCGATGCGCTCCTCGATCATAAAGTTACCGACGAGTTGTCCAATGAGAGGATCGGGAGGGGTGTTCTCTTCGATCTGTGCAGAGATATCGACACCAGATTGGTTTGCGAGATCGTCACTTGCGAGTGAGATTGCCATCGACTCGCTGTTTGAGGAGATCATGGAGTCGTCTTGCAGTTGAATCTTCGAAGCGCTGGAGTGCATTTGGACGCTACTGGAGAGAGAGTCATCCTCAACCTTGGGAGGGTGTTTTTGTTTGGGCAGTGGCGTTGTCTTTTTTGTTGGCGGTACAGGCCTTGCAATCATGGGGTTCAGATCTTGGGGTTCGATGCTGAGGGTGTGTGGGGTGGACCTGACAGGTTTCGAGGCTGAAAGGTCCTCTTGTGATGCAGAGCCAGGTGCGTGTTTGTCATGACCAGGCGAGGAGTTTTTTGTATTGGACATGTGTGCCAGAGCGTCCTTTTCGATCGATCGATTCATCTTGAGATTGCGTCCTTATCGATCGCAACCTTCCACATATGATCATCATCTTGCACAAAATGCAAAAAAAGGACAAGTGCCCACAGTGGAGCAATGAAATGTAAATGAGTGGAAGTGTTTGGGGATATTGTCGGCTTGAAGCCATGAAGAGAGAGGAGTCAGGGGAAGGAATCAGTCCGTAGTGCCGCCATCAGCAGTTGTTTTTTCGGGGGTCGGCTCGGGCTGTACGGGACATTTCCCGTTGGTGCAGGTGCCGCCACCGGGGCAGTTATCAATCACACCATCACAGTCATCATCTTGACCGTTACATGTTTCAGTCGTTGGTGCGACTTCGCCCTTACAGAACTCTTTTCCGTCCGAATCACAAGAGGTGACTCCGGCCTTACAGCTTCCGTTACCGAGTGAGCCAGAGCTACCGGAGTAGCATGGGTTTTGCTCGATGTTGTCGACGCGGCCATCACAGTCATTGTCTTTTTGGTCGCAGACTTCTGGAGCGCCTGGGTAGATGGTTTTGTCTTTGTCGTTACAGTCACGATCTGCGGGGTATTTGTCGCCATCGCTGTCTTCGAGCTTGACACATGTACCTTCACGACAGAAGAAGCCTGTTCCACAATCGGGATTACAGATTTTTTCGCAGATTCCTTCGTTACATCGTTCGCCGTCACCACAAGCGGGGACACAGATCTTTTGGCAAACACCTTCATCACAGACGTAGCCAAATTGTGGACAGGGGGGAATACACTCTTCTCGCAACACACATTGCCCACGTGAGCAGATGAAACCATCTTTGCATGTCTCTTTACAGGGGAGCGAGATACATTTGCCGTTGTCGCAAATCTCTCCTTCCTGACATGCGATGGTGCACTCGATGGGTTGTTTGTTTCCTTCTTCGACACGAAGTTCACACTTGGGTTTGCCATCGACGACTTTGCAGATCTCGTCGGTGAGACAAGCAGGATCACAGAAGAGCTCAGTCTTCACACACCCTTGGCTTGCGGTGTACTCATATCCGGGTCCACAGGTGTAAGGTCTTTTCTGTTGATCCAGGTTATTCCCACAGTGGATTGTGGCGATAGCCATAAGAAACAAAGATATACTTGTAATTGCGATTCTCATTGATGATGAAACCATCCCTTTTCCTATCCTCTCAAATCATTCACTACATACATGTCATCGGGTCATAGGCTCCGGGTACGTCGAAAACAAACACAAACAGGAAGAACCCGGAATTGACAGAATGAAGGACTGACGCGTTTAGTAGAAGCGTTTTGCATATACAGAATTTTGTCCATTGGTGCAAGATCTTTCGCAAAGAACTATCCTTTTTCAAGGGCAAAAAATCGTGAAAAATCGAATGTCGAGTTGTTTTTTCTGCGGACAAGAGGGTTTATTGTTCAAATTGAAAGCGGAACAACCACAACCCAACGACGAGAAAAAAAATGTCGAAGAAAGCCAAGCCACGGATCCAAAAGGACGTATGTGGAATGCCCGCCTGTCCGATCAGCTCATTGGTCGCTTGCGCGCCAGCGATCACGACAGGAAGTGCAACAGGCAAAAACAACAAGGGAAGCAACGCGTCGCGAAAACGTGCGTTGAGCAGCAACGTCGCCATCAACGTACCAATGATCGAGAAGCCCCACATGCCGAGCAGAAAGATAGGTACAGCGGAGAGCACAAAGGAGGAGAGAGAGACCCCAAACATCACCGACGCGAGTGGAACAGCCCACATCGCGCACAAAAACAAGAACAACATCAACGCGCCTTGCTTGGCCAAAAACAACGCCTCTTTGGGAACGGGCGCCATGCGCAAACCTTCGAGGCCTTCGTCCTCTCGCTCTGCGGCGTAGAGTTGGTTCATCCCAAGCGTCCCTGCAAACGCCAAAATGGACCACAACACCCCGGCCAAGATCTCACGCTGGATAGAAGGATCTACACGCAAAGAGAGACCAAAGATACCGAGTGACACCACCACAAAAAAGAACATCATGGTCAAACGATCGCGACTGCGCCATTCGAGCAACAAGTCCTTACGCAACAACCACCATACCTGCCGAAAAAACATACGATTCTCCATGTGACCACGCACACAGATGTGCACATGACCTTCCTTTAACTTACCATACACGCAACGGATTTCTATTTCAAACTCTGAACCCACATTGACCTGTTCATCATTTGATCAAGAGAGTCCGGCTATGTACGAGACATTTCAGCCCAAGTCAAGGCCCAATCCGTAGGGGTATGTCCCCCTTTTACCCAAACAAATACGCACAATACTTGCAGTTCAGCCCGGCCCGTGGCAGACTGTCGTCTATCTTTAAGAGAAAAGAGGTCACCTCTGTATGTCGGAGCTGTCTTCGGCATGCGTAAAGAAGAGGTTTTTATCATATTTTTCCATCTCGCGCTCGCGGAGACATTCTTCCAACGGACGGGAAAGCAAAAACGATGCAACAAAACGAACACATACTGATCATCGGCTCTTCAGAGGAAAGTCGTCAAACACACCGCCAAACCTTGCTCGGTGCACACTTTCACTCTTCTATCATCCAAGAAGAAAGCAGCCTCGAAGAGGTCCTCTCTTCGCACCCCACACCTGCTCTTGTTCTCGCAAGTATGCCCATTACTGCGGCCCAACGGGCGCTCATACAATCGCTCAAAGCAAGCGACTTTCGCCCACTGTTGCTCTTTTTGCTGCCAAAAGAAAACCGCTCACAAGCCACAGAAGCACTCGAACTCGGTGCCGACGAGATCCTTCGTGAACCTTACACATCACACGATCTTATCACCCGCATTCAGCTCCTGATGGAGCGACGCCGACGCGAAAGTATCGGCCGCCCAACGAGCGAAACATCAGGTGTCCTCGACGACATCTCCATCCGCGAGATTGTCGAGCTGTTCAAGCTCGGAGGTGGTAGCGCAGAAGTCATCATCAAATCCCCCTCTGTACGCGGGAAACTTTACTTTCGGGGCGGTACGCTCTGTGGCGCGCTGCTCAACCAACACGAAGGCATCGAAGCACTTATCCGGCTCCTCCAAATCGAGCAAGGCACCTTCCACATCTCTCCAGAGACCTCCAGCGAAGACCCCGCCTCACACAACATCAATGTGCCCGATCCACTCTCAAAAGCCGCACAAGCACTCGGCTACTGGGAAACACTCCTCCAACAGCTCCCCTCTCGCTCCCAACAAATACACGTGGACTTCGAGCGCGTAGAGGATGAATTTGGCGATCTCAACGATCTCTCCCACCAACTCCTCTGGCAACTCTCTGCGCACCGCTCCCTCGAAGGAATGCTCAACGATCTCGAAGGGGACAGTGTCGCAGCACTCGAAGAACTCGTCCGCCTTTACAACGCAGACTACTTCACCGTAGTCCCTCCTGGCTCTGCGACCTTCTCCGAGCCGAGAAGCCAGGCCGAGCTCATCGAAGCCGTCTCAAGTCAACATCTCCCCCAACCTTCGAGTGAGTTCTCCAACTTTGACACACTCCTCGCAGCTGCCGCACAAGAAGCCGCCATGCACCTTGTCGCCGCCGCGAGCCCTGTTGACGGGAGCCAAACACTCGACCCCGAACAATCCCCCTCCTTCTTTGATCTCCCCGCACTTGAGCTGCAACCTCCCCTCCCCCCATCAAGACCATCGACCTCAAGCGCGCAACGACAGAGCACCTCACGAGAGAGCTTCTCGACAGTCTCCAAAGAATCGATCCCCGGACTCCTGCAACAACTCCGTCAGGACGCGTCTTCCCCCAACCACCTTGCGCGCACATCGCCCTTCTCGCCATCTAGCGCGAATATCGACAGCGCAAGCAGCCGTGGTGACCTGACAACACGTCCTACCGATCGTTCTACACGTCCTGAGATGGAAACGCTCGCCCCTGACCATCGCACCGACATCGATACCCTCCTCCCACCTGACGAACCGTTCGATCGTGGTAGTGGCAGCATGATCGTCGCCATCGAGCCAGAATCATCGAGCACGCACACGTCAGAGGACCTTCCAGCACCTCCCTTCCCCGATGTGCTAGATGACGAAGAAGAGGAAGTTCCCGCCAAAAGCGAGCCCATCTCAAATGAGAGCCCAAGCTTCGTCATTGGAAATGACCCCGTCTTTTCGGCACACAACGCTCCTGCGACTGTGCCAGACGTCATCGCAGCCTCAGAGGACGATCTCAAAGACGTTTGGGAGCTCAGGACCACCAGCAAAGGTTCCAAATCTCAGCTCTCGCAAGAAGAAGTTGTCCTGCTCTTGCCAAAAGACGACCCCGTCAAGGCCGAAAAACACGAACTCGAAGCTGACGAAGAAGAGACCACAACGGTCTCTGTCGAAGAGACACCCGCCAAAAAAGCAGAGAACTTCTCCCTCGAAACGACGGGACAAGATCTCATGGCACACATCCTCAAAACGGAATCCTCACAGGCGCTCAACAAGCTGCTCGAATCCGGCTTCGAGATCACTCCCACTTCGGATGAAGAGAAAGGCGAAGAGGAACCTGTACTTGTCCTCAAAACAGAGACTGGTGAGGAGAAATCAAACGGCGCAGGCCACACCAAGATTCAAACACACGCCGCAGAGTCACAATCTCCTACTGAGACCATCCCCTTTGGCATGACTCTTGACCATATCAAGGGTACACAATCATCGGCGAGCTTCTCACTTGAGTTGGACAGTGAAGAAGACACTTCCAGCGCACCAGAGGCCAACAAAGTCGAGGCGATCTCACTCCACCTCGACGATGATGTCGATGATCTACTGCTCGATACACCTGCACCCACAACACCCGCTCCCCAAAAATCATCGAAGGTCCCACAACGCTCGGATTTAGGGTTGAGTGATGAGTTTTTCATCGAAGACCTCACCCCCAAACAACGAAACGATGCGTGGATCTGGATCCTCGCGGTTGTCGTACTCGTCGGTGCAGGGCTCGCCGGATGGTATCGACGAAAGATGCTCAACGAAGCCAATCCCGGTACACGGAAAGTCACAACCAATCGACAAGTCCGTAGACGTCCTCCAACAGCACCGCGTCCCGCTGCGCGCCCAGAACCTCGCCCCGAGGCGCTCGCCGCAGCACAAGTGGATGCAGGCGACAACGACGCAGACGCAAGCTCCACGGATGAAGACACCGTCGGAGGCAACACCCCCGATACACAAGAGGTCACACCGCCTGTTGTGCGAAGACGCGTCACACCGCCTGTTGTTCGACGCCCACGGACGAGAAGACGTGTCGTCGCAAGACGTCGGCAGACACCACCGAGACGCCGCGCGAGCTCAAAAAGCAGTGTGATGCGTATGCTCCGCACGGCCCAACGCCTCAAGAGACGTGAGCGATTTAAGCAGGCAGAGCGAATCCTTCGTCGTGCATTGCGCAAACAACCAAGAATGGTCCCACTCCTCACCACCCTCGGAAATGTCCTCTACGAGCAGAACAAGAGCTCAAAGGCGCTTCGCTACCTCGAACGCGCGTACCGCATCAGCCCACGTCAAACAAGCGGTGGTCTGGTCACACTTGGAAGTATTTATTACGAAAAAAGCAAGCCCAACAAGGCGCGCAACATCTACAAAGAGTACCTTCGACTCTTCCCCCGTGGAAAACACGTCCGAGATGTGCGCAGTATGCTCAAAAGCATCAACCTCAATCGATAACCCTCCCCCCTCTTTTCTCCTCCCCAAAACAACTCTCTGTTATGTTCCCACAGGGTGCCAAGCTGTCTTCCACTCAATGTAAGGCGTGAGTGCGTAGAGACTTTGCATGTCTTCGCTCTTCCAATCTTTGGCAGGTGGATCGTCGAAGATACTTACGCGCTTGACATTTTCGGCGGAGAGCTTCTGAATATCTGCGATCTGCTCTTCGGGACCACCGTAGCAAGCGATCGCGTTCAAATCCATATGACCGGCGATGTGGGAGATCAGCTCATCGCGCTTCCCTGTAAGGATATTGACGACACCACCGGGCAGGTCGCTCGTCGCGAGGACTTCAGCAAGCTCAATCGCGATGGTCGGTGCGTCATTCTCCACGATCAAGATACAGCTGTTACCACTGACAATGACAGGCGCAAAGGCCGAGACAAGTCCAAGCAAAGGCGAATGCATCGAACTAAAGACCGTCACGACACCTGTGGGCTCGGGGAAGGTAAAGTTGAAAAAGGACGACGCGACGGGGTTGACGCTGCCCAATACTTGAGCGTACTTGTCAGCCCAGCCAGCATACCAGAAGATACGATCGACAGTCGCGTCGATCTCTTCACTCGCGTCTTTCGCAGAGAATCCAGCGTGTTGTGTCAGACAACGCTCAAAGACTTCACGTCGTGATTCGAGCATCTCAGCCATGCGATACATGATCTGGCTGCGATTAAACGCGCTCCTTTTGGCCCAACCAGCTTGCGCTTTTCGCGCGACGACGAGCGCATTGCGAAAGTCTTTTCGAGTTGCCCACGCGTAATTTGCCACGAGTTTGCCCTCTTTGTCTTTGAGTTGCAGGTAACGACCACGCTCCGAGCGAGGAAACCCTCCCCCGATAAAGAGTTTGTACGTCTTGGCTACACTGATCCGTGCGGCGCTTGTAGGAGACACCTTCTTCTTGGAATTGGAATTGCTTTTTTTGGTCATGCTCTCTCTCCTCACCGTACACGCAAGTAGGGCAACAATCCGTGAAGACCACCTTCGCGGCCAAAGCCACTCTCTTTATAGCCCCCAAAGGGACTACCTGGATCGAACTTGTTAAATGTATTGCCCCAAATCACACCCGCGCGGATGGAACCTGCCATTTGATAGACTTTGCTGCCTTTGTCGCTCCAAATCCCGGCAGACAAACCATACGGTGTGTTGTTGGCTTTCGTGATCGCCTCTTGTGGTGTACGGAAGGTCAACACTGCAAGGACAGGTCCAAAGATCTCTTCTTGTGCGATACGATGGGATTGTGCGACGTCTGAGAAGAACGTTGGACGACAAAAATACCCGCGCTCAGGTAACGAGACCGGCGCTTCAAACTTGGTGGCACCTTCTTTGACGCCGAAGTCAACGAGCTCGTTGATCTTATCGAGCTGCATCTTGGAGTTGATCGCCCCAACGTCCGTGTTCTTGTCGAGTGGATCGCCCACACGCAAGGTGGCCATCCGGTCGCGCAGTTTGTCGAGGACGATGTCCGCGACGCTCTCTTGTACGAGCAAACGAGAGCCTGCACAGCAGACGTGGCCCTGGTTAAAGAAGATGCCCTGGATGATACCTTCGACGGCCTGATCGAGCGGTGCGTCTTCGAAGATGATGTTGGCACCTTTCCCGCCAAGCTCAAGTGTGAGGCTTTTTCTGGTCCCAGCGAGCGCACGTTGGATAATTTTGCCAACCTCAGTCGAGCCTGTGAAGGCGACTTTGTCGACATCGGGGTGTGTCGTCAGCGCGGCACCTGTCGCGCCAGCACCGTTGACAATGTTGACGACACCAGGGGGAAGATCGGCTTCCTGGATGATCTCAGCCAACTTCATCGCGGTCAGAGGTGTCGTCTCGGCAGGCTTGAGAACGACTGTGTTTCCAGCAGCGAGTGCCGGCGCGATCTTCCAGGCGGCCATCAACAGAGGGAAGTTCCAGGGGATGACCTGTCCGGCGACCCCGAGGGAGGAGACCTTTGCACCAGGGAAGGCATAGTCGAGCTTGTCGGCCCAACCAGCGTAATACAGAAAGTGTGCTGCGGTCAGTGGGATATCGATATCCCTCGACTCTTTGATCGGCTTACCACCGTCCATCGTCTCAAGCAGCGCAAGCTCGCGGGCTTTCTCTTGAATCATCCGGCCGATGCGATAGATATACTTGCCACGCTCTTTGCCCGGCATCTTGGACCACACATTGTCATACGCCTTACGAGCAGCGGTCACCGCTTTGTTCACGGTCTTCTCGTCTGCCGTCGCGACCTCAACGAGGACCTCTTCAGTGCTCGGGTTGATCGACGCAAAGTGGTCCTTACCCTTGACAAATTCGCCATTGATGAAGTGACCATACTGCGACTCATACTGGCAGTGGTCGGGATTTTCGGGGGCAGGATCGTACGCCCACATATCACCAAACATCAGCGAGATCGCATCACTTTGTGTCTGTTTGTTGTCGGACACCTCTTGCTTGGTCTTTTTGTTCTTGCCCTTGGGCGCCTTGGATTGGCTTTTCTTTGGAGCCTTTTTATTCATGGGTACCGTTCCTTTTCGGAAGGAGAGTGTCTATGTACAAAAAAAGCGAATTAGTCGAGACTAAAGTAGTGACTGGATTGGTAACGTCCTGTGTCTTGTCGCTGCCACTGCATCAACACATCGTTGAGCAGGGAGGACGCACCAAAGCGGAACATTGAGGGGTCCAGCCAATCGTCTCCAAGGGTCTCTTTGACCATACAGAGGTATTGCCATGCGAGTTTGGCTGTACGAATGCCACCAGCAGGCTTCATCCCGATCTTGATGCCAGTCTTTTTATAATGATCGCGGATCGCTTCGAGCATCACCAGCGTGACAGGTAACGTCGCGGCAGGTGAAACTTTTCCAGTAGACGTCTTAATAAAGTCGGCGCCAGCGTCCATCGCGATATGAGAGGCCTTTCGCACTTGGTCATATGTGTGCAGCTCACCGGTCTCAAGGATGACCTTCAAGTGGGCAGGACCACAGGCCTCTTTGAACGCCACAATCTCGTTGTAGACAGTATTGTAATCACCAGAGAGGAAAGCCCCTCGATTGATCACCATGTCGATCTCATCAGCGCCTTGCGCGACAGTCTGACGGACCTCTTCTGTACGGATGGGCAAAAAAGATTGACCGCTGGGGAATGCAGTCGCGACCGCTGCGACGTGAATCGATGTCCCTTTGAGCGCCTCTTTGGCGATGGAGACCATCGTCGGATAGACACACACCGCTGCGACCGATGGGATGTCAGGATTTTCGACGTGTGGTGTGCGGGCTTTTTGGCAAAGCATCCGCACCTTTCCTGGTGTGTCCATCCCTTCGAGGGTCGTCAGATCTGTCATCCGAATGATCAGGTCAAGCGCCGCTCGCTTCGAGGACTTTTTGATACTTCTCTTTTGAAATGATGCCGCTCGTGCCTCAACTTGCACTTGATCCACGGTCGGTATAGAAGGCAACCGATATTCCATCAGAATCAACCTTTCGCTCAATTGAAAAATAAAGGAGGCCATACGGCCGCAAAACGCACCGAGTATATCTATCCCCCTACAAAAACGCAAACCAAAGCCCTTTTTCTATCCAACGGCCTCATCTGGATTCTTCAGGATCAATGTCACGTCCCCACAAGACGGCGCAAGCTCGATCTTTGGATGGCGAGGCGCCTCCATCGAATACACCGCTTCAAGCTCCCACCCAGACGCCACCACAAGCGCACGCAAATCCTCCGATGGAAAGGTCAGTAACTCGTAGTATTCGTGAATCGTCTCAGGACACCCTTCAACGCCCTCAGTGCTCACGAGGACTTCGATCTGTTCGCGCTTATTGGTCTTATCTCGCCACCGACTCGCATACGCCACACTCGCATACCCACCTGTAGGGATCGCTGTCATCGAACACACGAATAACGACTCCTTTTGTGTATCGAGCCCTTCACCATCGAGGACCATCAAGCCGACAATATAGAGTCCTCCAGGGCGTGTGTGTGTGCGAACACTCTGAAGATGTTGGAGAACCGCATCGTGATCAGGTAGATGGCCAATTGACGCGTCGAGGTTGAGTGTGACATCATAGTGTTCATCTCCCATACAAAGCGCACGCATGTCCCCCTGCACGAGCAGGTGAGGATACCCGTCTAACACCCTCTTCGCACGATCGACCATCCCTTGTGAGAGATCGTTGCCTGCCACAAAACACCCCTTCCTCGCGAAAGGCAATAACCACGTCCCTGGACCACATGCAGGATCCATCACTCGCTTCAGCGGGCCATCGAGGTGGTCAGCACACCAGCGCATGACCTCTCTTTTATCCTCTTCATCCGGCGCAAGTAAAGCTTCGTAAACTGCCGGATAATTGTACAAGCTCTCCATTTTCACTCCATCTCGCTCAATGAGCCTCACACCCACCATATGTTTGGCTCGCACCTCACAGACGTTTCTCCACCTCTCTCTACAACGTCTGCGCCTATCAAACAACCTCTACCCCCTCCCTTAACACAATCACATCCCCGTCCAGACCGGACATTTCTCGCTCTCTTTTTTCATCACTCACGCGCCTATGCGCCTTTCTCACAACCCAAAAGGAACAAACACATGATCAACCAACAAAGTCTACAGCAGTGGCTCGCGCAGAGAAACAAGCAACCTGCCATTGTGTGCGACATCGACGAGACGCTCTGCACACAATTTGATCATCCGATTGTCCCGGCGATCAGGTTACTTCGACAACTCGCCCCCCCCATCATCCTTCTGTACCTGACGGCCCGACCGGAAGGAACAAAAGACGCAACGGTGTCTTTCCTCGAAGCCCAACACATGCCCTTTGTCCAACACCTCTACCTCTGTCCCCGCTGGCAATCCACGACACAACACAAGTGCGCGAAGATGAGATCTTTTGCCAAGGAGTACAACGTGTTGCTGAGCATCGGAGACGCCGAAGAAGACCAACTCGCGTCAGAGGCCGCCAACATCCCATTTGCACGCATCTCGCTCGAAGATCCAGCTGGTAGTTGGCACCAGCTCACACCTCGACTTCAAGAAATTGCGAAAACATACTTGCCAAACACACCCCTAAGAGCTACAGAATGAAGGGCCGCAACAGAACAAAGAGACATGAGCAGTGTGTTGTGTGGTTTCTCGTGTCTGGTGCGTTGTTGGCGTTCATGATGACATGGCTCGTAACATTGTAAGTGAGGTAAAAGGCTCTTGAGTACCAAAGAATTGATCGTGATCGGAGATCGTGTCCTGCTCAAAATCGACGATGAAGAGAAGCGCACAGAGGTTGGATTGTACCTTCCTCAAACGCTCCAAGAGAAAGAAGAAGTCGTCGGAGGGACGATCGTGAAGACAGGGAAAGGGACGCCAATGGTCGACCCACTGTCGATGACGGAGTCCCCTTGGAAGAACGATCAGGTCAGCCTGCGCTACATCCCAATGGAAGCCAATGTCGGCGATTATGCGCTGTTCTTACAAAAGGCCGCGATCGAGATTGAGTACAACAACGAGAAGTACTACATCCTCCCCCAAAGCGCGATCCTCGTGCTGATCCGCGAGCAAAAAGAAGGCGAAGAGATCAACTAGCTTCTCCTACCACCAGTGGCAAAAGCCACAGTGAACCTCCCCAACGGCTCTCAAATCCCCAATCATCAAACGATCCCCCCCCAAAACTGCCGGACTTAGGTCACTTGCGGAGAGGTCCTGGGATCAAAACATTCGTCCGTTGTTTGTATGCAAGATACGCAGAGTCAGCTCCAAACTTCTCCTTGGCGCGCTTGTCGAGCAGCGGAATCCCGCTCACCTTGGTCAACAACAAGATCACAAAGAGTGGCGAAAGACAAGCCAACCACTGCCACCCAACATACACCTCAAAGCCCATGACAAAGACCCCCAACCACAACACGATCTCGCCAAAGTAGTTGGGGTGCTGTGAGAATCTCCACAACCCAACATCGACCCACTTTCCTCGGTTTTCAGGCTTCGCGTTGAACGCTGATTTTTGTGCATCGGCCACAATCTCTATCAAAAATCCAATGACCCACATCACGCCACCAAACCACACACTCCAGCCGATCTCACGATTTGCTTGTGTGCTTGTGATGACGATCAATGCAGCCAGTGATGTCAAAAAGACCCACAACCCCTGCAGCGTCCAGGCGATCAAAAAACGCGACGCAGAGCGTTTGATGTCTATAAATCGATCATCTCGACCAGATCGATGAATACGAATCGCCAAGAAACTCCCAAGCCGCAACGCCCACATCCACACAAACACCGCGACCAACCAACTCACAGCACCCAAAGGAGCACGAACAGAGACCATCCACAACGCCATGACAAACGTTGAGATGTACGTCACGCTCCCCACCAGATCGTAAAATGTCTCCGTCTTCCATATGATCGCAGGGATCGACATCAGCCAGTTCAACCCAAAAGACCATAGAGCGCACCAAACCAACACAGATACGCCCCCAAACGCAACAGATCCCCCTCCCGCAAACCAAGCCACACCCCCTCCGACCGATGTGACCAACAAAATGACGAACAACCGCTTTACCATGCTCTCTCCTCTCCATCTAATGACATAAGGTGCCTCCAAAAGATGAACGCGAAGATTGCCAGACACAAGCCCCAAACAACCAAGAACCATCCCGGCAGGAAATCTATGAGAAGCAAATGACCCCAACAAACCCTCTCAGGGTACCTTCAAAAACTTGAGAGAAGCCTCAAGTCATCAACTCTGCACTTGCTCAAAACACCTCCGAACCATCCCCCCTTGAGGACGAAGCTGCCCTCTTCACACCTATGAATGATCGACTTCCAGGATAAGTTTACCGACAGTTTGGGCTGATTCGATATCTTCGTGTGCCCGCGCGACCTCCTCAAATGGATAGATCTGAATGGGTGGAGGTTGCAGCTTCCCTTCACTCGCCCACCTCAGCAAATCGCCCATCGCGTCCTCAAGGATCTCCCGCTCACTGAACAAGTAGCTCAAGTTGAAGGCAAGGACACTTCGGTTCTCCCCGGTCATGGCGAGAGGATCAAAGCGCTTTGTGCGCAGGTAATCCCACGCGAGCTTGAACCAATTGGGGCGTCCGCCCTTTTTGGGGATCATCGTGTGGAATCCGTAAATCACGAGCTTGCCAGGTGATGCGAGGTGGTTGTAACTCTCACCGATCGTCGCGACCCCGTTCGCGTCGAAGATCACATGATAGCCATCGGGAGAATGAGCTTCGGCTGTTGGCCAGAGCGGCTCTTTGGACTTGTCGATCACGTGATCAGCGCCGAGCTTTTGTGCGATCTCCACCTTATGCGAACGGCCAACCACCCCCACACAAAACGCCTCGGCGATCTTCGCGAGCTGAAGTAGTGCCCCTCCGACCCCTCCTGCAGCTGAATGCACCAACATCCGAAGGTTCTTTCTAGGATGGGCCAGCGCAAACATCGCATAGTAAGCGGTCAAGAAAATCGTAGGAAATCCAGCCGCTTCAGCCAATGAAAAACCATCAGGGACAGAAAAAACTTGGTGAGCTGGAACGACAACATGGCTACTATATCCATCAAAACGCGTCACAGCCATCACCTCATCTCCCACCTCCCACCCAGAGACGCAAGAACCGACCTGTTCGACAACTCCAGAGACCTCAAATCCAGGTGTAATCGGCCATCCCACATACTTCTTCGCGGACTCATACAACCCCATTCTCACCATGCAGTCCGCATAGTTCACGCCAACAAAGCGGACAGAAATAAGTAGCTCATTCTCACCGGGAGATGAAGTCTTAGACTCTTCCAAGGTGAGTTTGTCATAGGAACCCGGACGATGAATCACAATTTTCTTCATCACATACTTCCTGCCAAAGGACTTGTAGGATGTACTCTACAACTCAAAAAACGTAAAAAGAACAAGCACAAGCACTTGCATTACCTAAAGAAAATCATCATACTATCAAATGATTGAAGGGATCAAAAAACAGGTCGTTATATATTTTTTACGAGATCAATCCACAAGCTCCGACACACTATACATGTGAAAGCTTGCTTTTCCGGCACCCAAACCACAAAGGCGATCACCATGCAAGGACAAAAGCCATCACCGATACAGACCCCTTCAGACCCGCGTAAACGACGTTCACGCAAGCATCCACTCACCACGATGTGGAAGTGAACATCTTTGATAGGGGGAATTATCTATGAAGCCCAATACACAAAAGCGATTTTATGCCATCTTGCTTTGCACGATCGCCTCGGGTGTACTGCTGTCTTTCTTTGGCACGTCCTTGCTGATGCAACGACAAATGACGTGGTGGGAAAAAGAAGAAAAACGCCTGATCACTGACAGCTTCCAAAAAATGAATCGGCATCAGGCACACCAACTATCCCATCGTCTCGCGAAGATACTCAGCACACCGCTTCAACAACAAAAGCAAGCAGAACTACAAAAAATCATCACCTACTTCTCTCATTGGGATCAGATCCGATGGATTGGTGTATGGGGTACACAACACAAACTCCTCGCAAAGACACGCACATCCATCCCCGCTCGTATTGGACCTCCCTTTCACAAACACGTACACATCGCCCGACACAAACAAGGCATTCACATCACCACACCAATCACCTCAAAGACATCTCGTGCCCTCCTTGGGACGCTCGGCGTGCGCTTTACGTCGACGTACAGCCAAAGCTTACTCGCCCACCACCATCGCGCATGGCAACATAGCCACAACATCTTTCGTGGCTGGCTGTGGTTTCTCTTTGTCGGCGCTGCGTTGTTTCTCGTGTTGATGGGTGTGTTGTGGAGTCGATTTTGGAGTAAACAGATCACACAGCCTATCGAAAAACTCAAGGATGCCGCAGAAGAGATCCTGAAAACGTCAAAGCACGACGCGCTCACTGAACACGAAAATACAGACGAGCTCGAAACACTCTCCGAGACATTGCGAGCTTTGATGAAAGACCTCCAAGAACACCAACAATATCTCGCAGAGGCCAAAGAAGAAGCTGAATTCGCAAACCAAGCCAAGAGCTCCTTTCTGGCCAGCATGAGCCACGAGATGCGGACCCCTCTCAACGCCATTATGGGTTACTCCGAGCTGCTCGTCGAATATCTCCAAGAAGGTATCCCTCCCAAAAACTTTGAACGCGACCTGCAACGCATTCACCAGGCTGGCGACACACTCCTCGCGTTGATCAACGGTCTCCTCGACATCTCCAAGATCGAAGCTGGTCGCATGGAGGTGGAGATCGAGACCTTCTCGGCAGCACAATTGGGATACGAACTGCGTGACTTGCTCAGCCCCCTCTTTCAACGAAAGCACAATCAGTTTGTCTTACAATGTAAAGACGGAACCTCTGACATTACAGGAGATCGTGGCAAAGTCCGTCAGATCTTGATCAACCTGATCTCCAACGCCAACAAGTTCACAAGAGCGGGGACCATCCACCTCGGGATATGGGAGACCTACCACAACGGCTCGCCTCATGTTGTCTTCGAAGTGCAAGACACAGGTCTCGGCATCAGACCCGAACACCTCGAAAAAATCTTTGAGAGCTTTATGCAGGCAGACATCTCGATCAACCAACGCTTCGGCGGGACGGGATTGGGACTCACCATCTCCAAAAAATTATGTGAATTACTCGATGGTGATATCACCGTCAGCAGCGAGTGGGAGAAGGGTTCGACATTTACTATCTACATCCCAACCTTACCAGGACCACGTCAGCGAAAAGCCCCTACCTCGCTTACACTCCCCGCCTACTCAGCATAACACAACGCACACTTTCATCCGTCGACGCGGGAGAATGACTTACATCTCGAAGGGTGGCGCGTCATCATCCCATGCGCTCATCCAATCTCCAGCCTGCTCACAGTGCTCAAAGAACGCCTCGTAATATGGATGCCCCCCAAGTGTCGCGCTATCGCCAATCACGAGTAGAAAGCGCTTCGCTCGTGTCAACGCGACGTTCATCCGACGAACGTCCTGCAAAAACCCAAGCTCACCACCATCGTTGGAGCGAACGAGGTCGACCACAACGGCCTCTTTCTCACGCCCCTGAAAACCATCCACGCTGCCGATCTCCAGCCCAGCCTGTATCTCTTCCACAAGCATCGTACGCAACAAGCGGACCTGTGCAGCATAAGGTGTAATGACGACAAGCTCTGAGGGCGCGACACCACGCCCCAATAAACGACGACACTCCGCCGCCACTCGTTCAGCCTGGCCGGGATTAGAGGTGCTTGGATCGTCTTCTTTGCGCACCTCCTCCCACCCTTTCCCCGCCGTATCGATCAACAAACAGGCTCGATCACGCAACGGATCGACTTGAACGCCTTCAAGCTCTTCGAGTCTGTGTGTTGCGTTATCCACAGCCGCCTGGAGTCGCCCTTCGTACATACTTTGGGAAGGGAACGCCATGATATCTTTGTGCATTCTGTATTGGATCTCCAACATCTGCATTAACGAAGATGTCTTCGCAAGGCGCTCGAACAAAGTCTGTCCCAAGCCCTGACGCTCGGCCTGTAGATCGATCACTGTCGGAGGTAGCTGACAAGGATCGCCTGCCATCACGATGCGCCGCCCTCTCGAAAACGGCACCAGCGCGATCGGATCTGTCGCCTGTGTCGCTTCGTCCAGGACAACCAGGTCAAAGTGCATATCACCTAGTAACCGAGAATCCGCACCTGTCGCCGTCGAACAGACAACATCTGCCTGTTCAAGAATAGATTGCATCGTGCCTTCGCGTTGTTTTCTCGCGTCTCGAAATAGACGCCTCATCTCACCAACAAGCTCACGACGTTCACTGCGAGACAGAGATTGGCGCGCTTGTTTTTGGTCGATCTTCCGTCGCAGTGCGTTGGCGTCGATGATCCACTTGCGTGTCATCTTATAAACCTCGGTCTCTTCGAGTAACGCATCGAGGGTCTGGGCTTCGATCGCCTCGGACACCCGCGCAGGGTGTCCAAGACGCACGACGCGAATCCCCGCCTGAACGAGTCGCTCAGCGAGGTTATCAACCGCCGTATTACTCGCAGCGGTGGCGAGCACACGCTCGCCACGCTGCACGGCCTGACGGATCACCTCGACCAACGTCCTCGTCTTTCCTGTCCCCGGTGGGCCGTGAATCAGCGCAACATCCAACGCGCACATGGCGTGAGAGACAGCAGCTCGTTGTGGCGCATTCAGGGCCACATCGATCGCAGAGGGTGTGCTCTCCTTTTGCCATTGTGCCGTCCTTTCACCGAACAGGACCTCACGTAAGCGACCAATATCAGAAGACGTCTCGGCCTTCATAAACCGCTGCAATGCGGCTTTTCCTCGCTCAAATGTCGTCTGTGGCTCGTCGAGATCGAGATGAAATGAGCCTGTCTCCAGACGCTCTGGAGGCCAACCATCTATCATAATGCCGAGCTTACCCAACTTCTTTCGAGAGACGGTCCCAATGACCGCCTCAGCGCTGTCAGGCGCATCCCACCAAAGTCGAACAGGTGCACCAACGCCGACACGCACCTCTTCAAGGGCATCCTCGCGCATGGGGAGCACCCATAACAACGTCCGATCGCCCGGCGCAGCATCAGTCTCAATGAGACTCAAATCGCGAATCGCCAAGCCACTCTCCACGCGCTCTTCGAGCGTCTTTTGCTGACGCTCTTCGACAAAGCGTTCATGTGTCGTCTTGCGCTCTTGCTCCCACAAAGACATCAACTTGGACAGGTAAAGGGACGCCTCTTCTGACATCAAATAACTCCATCTCTTCACTTTTAAAGACAACGTTACGATCGGACAAAGACAATGTGTATGTGTATCGTGTTGGAATCGCAAACACAAGCCCATACCAAACCCACACCAAAAAAAGAAAGAGGTCGCGTCGTGAAGACGCGACCTCTTTTGTTTTGGGGCTTTCATATTGGGAGCAAGAAGCCCTCAGGGTGAATCAACGATGGGCAACAGAGACTCTTCTTGAACGGTAGACATGTTTGCAGAGTTGTTTTGGACCCACACACCGTACAGCAGAAGGAGACAAGGAGCGAACGAGTTTGTCGATCCACTTCTGGTTCTTTTTGGCGAGCGTCTTCTCGTAAAAGTGATTGTAGGTTGAGCGTAACTCTTCCGTGAGCAGCGCGACGGCAACATTGAGCGAGACACTCGAAGCAAAGTAAGCGATGGGATACGCGACCGCACCGACACCTTCTGTCATCGCCGCGAGTCCAACAGCGACCTCTCCTCCAAGTTCCTCGGAGAATGGCTCAATCACAAATGTATCGAGCGCGAGCTGTAAAGACATCGAACTCAACTCAAAGATCCCATCCCTCGTCGCGTCCGCGATCGCATCTCGTAAACACGCCCTCTTCGCGCTTCCTCCGTAGAACCAGCAACGTGCAGTCACCTCAAGAGATTCAATCCCAACAATCATCGCCATCGACGCCAACACGGTGATGGTGTATGAGCGCAATTCACTGCTCTCCGCGCGCTGCTTTTTGAGCATCTGTGTCGTCTCTTCGATACTCTTTTGTGACTTCAAAGCGATCCGAATCGCTTTGGGTGCCTTCTTCAAAAAGGTCTTGAGCACGATCTGTGATTGCTTGGACAGTCCTTTTTTGATCGGCCCTCTCATCCGTTTGTAAAACATCGGGACGAGTTTATGTGCGATCTTCTTGGCCTCACGACGTAATTTCGCGATGACACCGTCGAAGACATGACTCGCGACCTTCGCGACCTTCTTTGCCGTCTTCGCGATCACCTTCTCTGTGCGCTTTGCATCTCTCTTGAGTGTCCCGAAGTCCCGCTTGAGAGCTGCAATCTCACTGCGCCCAAACTTCTCGATGGCTCCCAAACCAGTGCGCCGACCGTCGATCAAAAAGACATCACGATTCCCCCGACGTTGTAAACAAACCCTCGCGTGACGTGTCTCTTTGTAAGGGAAGCAGACGTTCGCCCTCTTCACACAGCGCGTCCCCGAAGGGATTTTCACACACACTCCCCACTTACAATGTTTTCGGAAAGTCGGCGCTCTCATGATGCAATGTCGGTGGCAATGTTTGCCCACCCAAGGATACCCAATCCGCTTACAAACCCCCACTCTCATCCGATGCATCACGCGTCCCATTTTGTGATGCAAGGCCCTCAAGTGACTGTTCTTTGTCAAAGAGCGATGTGTATACGAAGCCCGCGACTTGTGCAAAAAAGCCTTCAGTTGCTTCTTGTTGTAGTACGGCCTCGCCTCAACACGCCCAACCCAACAGAGACTGCACAACGCAGCAACGAACAGTAGCTTCTTCGACATCTCACATGCTCCTGGCTCAAATGGCTCATCACTCGGCATGAGTGACTCTTTTCAACGGCTTGGTGCCTTCAAAAAGCAAAGACCATTCCAGCGCAGAAAAAACCCTTCAATCAATGGATACATGGGGAAAAATCAAAGAATCAGACATACGCAATATCAAGAACAAGAGAGGTCATTTGCACCCCGGTCTGCTCTCTCCAGAGAGCGAACCTCCTGCATGTATTCGGCTGAAATATATGTGGATTGTCTACAAAAGAGAGCGACATGATGGTGGGTACATATTTACTCAGAACATACGTTCGTGAAAGAGCGCAAGACATTTTTACAGAGTGTGGAGTGGAGTTCAGTGGTTTTGTTGGTGGTGTGTCGCCTTATCGTTTGTGCGCGAGCATGACACCATCACCGAGAGGAAGGAGGTGTTGGGTGACGCGCTCGTCTTGATGGATCTTTTTGTTGAGGGCACGGAGCGCGAGTGTAGAAGGTTCTTCGTTGTCAGGATCGGCGACATCCCCACCCCACAGACAATTATCGACAGCGATCAGCCCCCCCTTTCGGAGCAGCAACAAGGCGCGTTCGTAGTAGGCATCGTAATTGGTCTTGTCCGCATCGATAAACGCCATATCATAGGAGCCCGCGCAGCCATCTTCGAGCAAAGCATCGAGAGTCTCGACAGCAGGTGCGAGCTGCAGATCGATCTTCTCTGCGAGGCCAGCTTCTTTCCAGTAACGTCTCGCGACGTTGGTCCACTCTTCGTTGACATCACAAGCCGTAATTTTTCCGTCTTCAGGCAATGAAGACGCCATCCACAAACTGCTGTACCCAGTGAAGGTCCCGACCTCAAGGATCTTCTTTGCACCTGTCAACGCGACCAACATCGCCAGAAACTGTCCTTGCTCCGGCGAGATCTGCATCCTGGCCATTGGCATGGTCTCGGTCTCTTCACGTAGCATTCTCATGATGTCGGGTTCTCTGTAGGCTACGTTGCGGTAGTAGTTGTACAGTGTGTCTGTCATTTGGATTGTGCGAGTGGACATATATGCTCTCCTACAAATTGGTCTCAAATGGGAATCGGAAGTGGAATAATAGGAATGCCTGTCCAAAATGCCATACCCACGATTCAAATGGACCAAACTCTGCAAAAGGAGAAGCTCCAAGCCTTTGGGGGACGTAGACCTGCGAGGCCCAACCAAAGCTGATCAAAAAATGTTCGGAGATCGGCAGCTCAAATTCGAGCTTTGCGTCGATCCCCGGTCGCAAGAAGTGCGTGATTTGTACAGCAGGTTGTGTGAAAAAAGTAGGCCCTCCTGGTGAGAGTTGGGTGGTCGAGATTATATATGTGTAATTGAGCAAGATCCCAGCACTAAGAGAGACATTGAGCGGTCCGAGTGGGATCCCCAGACCAAGCGCAAACGGCCTGAAGATCACACCATATATTTGCGTACCTTGGAATGTCGGTGAGATGATCAGTGAGTCCGGGATCAAACCGAGAACGAGTGGCCGTAACTTTACCTCTCGAAGTCTCCGCGTAAGGCGACGATAACGGGCAGGAATTTTTCCACGATAACGGCGAATCAACGCGCGATTGATCACAGCCGCGACGGAGATCTTCAATCCGACGTTAACGGGATGATGCAGAAAGATAGGGTTGTTGATGAAGTACGTCGCAGGACCAACCCCCACATCAACAGGCACTTCCACACGCGCAGCCTTCGCGCTCCCTCCTCCAAAACAGACGAACAAACACATCCATACCCACCCAGCGATGAACTTTTGCATAGGACACTCCTTTGTTGTGCGGACTTCTCGCATACTGTATCTCAAACACCGCAAAAGTCCAAGATATGACACGACACAGTGGCGGTAGTATGTCGCTGAGGGGTGCCTTTCTGTCTGAAGACACAACATTATTTGCGGGAAAGGATGTTTGGAGGATGACATACAGCCCTGATCAAAAATACATCACCATGGTCATCAACGCTTACAAACACGACAGCTCCATTGCCCTTTTTGATGCAAAAACAGGAAGGCACATTCGCTCGTTCGAGCAAGAGGGACTCTTTGACGTGGAGTTTCGCTCCGACAGCCAAGCGATGATCGGCATATCCTCCAAAAAATCGGTAATGTGGGATGTAAATAACAAGAAGGTATTGCTCACACTGCACAACGTCGAAAGCGGCGAATCACCGTCGGCCATCCGCTTCTCTCCCTCTGGGGCTGAGCTCGCTGTCATCAACACCAACGGTATCCTTCGACTCTGGACCTGCCCGTAACCTCTCCCACACCGTCATCCCAACAAAAACCACTCCGTCTTGCCTGTCATGTGAGGACGATCACACTAGGAACAGAAGTGCTGTGCCCTTCTCACACCACATGGAGTAGAGTTTAACCAACCTCATTCCTCCACCTCCATCACATGCCCACAGCCAAAGATGATAACACACTGAAAAGAAAGAGGATACAGCAAGGAGAGGATCTGGCACATACATTGCTCAAGGGAAAAGGCAACAGCTCACGGTTCTCGTTCAAACGAAATGACTTGGAGACATCCAAGAAAGGATAAAAAGATGACAAAGACAAGCACACTTCACAAGATCTTCCGGGGCATCCTGTTGGCTTTGGCTTGTTCGAGCATGTTTGCCCTCATCCCCTCACAAGCGGACGCTTACCGTGGCCGTCATCGTTACAATCGACACATGAACTTCAAACCTCGCTTCGCGCTTTCTGTCTCCGCAGGTTTGACCCTCTACGATAGCACCTACGAAGACGAGTTTGGTCTCTACGAAGACACTGCCTTTTCACACGGTATCATCGGCGTATCTGGTCACTACTGGATCCACCCCAACGTCTCACTGGACCTTGGACTTGACTCGCACTTCATCACGGACTACGACGCACGCCAATCCTGGGGATATGTCAGCTTGAAACCAGGTGCACGTCTTCGATTCGGAATGTTTTACTTGAGAGGCGCACTTGACCTCGCGTTTGCCGACAGAAAAGACCCCGTCCTCTTCGGCTTCTTGATCGGCGCAGGGATTCGAATCCCCGTCACACGTAAGATACGCTTCTTCTCCGAGATGAATTACCAATACCTCGCAGGTAGCGGCTATATGATGCCAGTCCACTTCAAAGGCGGACTTGAGATGGTCTTCTAATGTAGGACCTCTCCAACACCCCATCTTTTTTCCACCAAAAGGCCCTTCGATGAAGGGCCTTTTGTCGTATCTCCCCTTTAAGGTTCTCCCCCACAAGCCTACACCATCCCTCTCGACCGCTCCTCCCAACACAATTGTTGACCTTTTCGAGAGCATCACCGATACTTGAAAAAGACAAGCTACACACAGGAACGAAAGGTCTTTTGCATGAAGAGAGAAGAACAACAACGCTGCAGGGCCGCGATCCCGGAGAAGCTCCAGGAAGCAGGTGGCTTACGAGATGGTGCTGCGCGCCGGGTTGCCGAAGAATTAGGTATCCCAGAAGCCCATGTTTACGGAGTCGGAAGCTTCTTCCACCTGCTCTCGGCACCTGACGTGAAGCTACGTGTTTGTCAGGGACTCTCCTGCCGACTTGAGGGCGCAGAAGAGGTCCTTCAACAAGCCAAAGACGCTGGGCTCGCAGCCGAAGGTTGCTCTTGCCTCGCGATGTGTGACCACCCTGTCCCTGCCCTCGAAGATCGCAACGTCCTCGCGACACTTACGACACAATCTCTCGAAGGTCTCCAAGGCGACAGTCTCTACAAACACGCCGTCACACACCAACAATGGCAAACCAATATCGGCCCACAAGGACAAGACCCTTCCACACTCGTCAACCGTCTGCACATGCCCCACAATTACGACGGAGCCTCCTATCAAAAAGCCGTTGAACTCGGCTCCAAAGAGGTCATCGACATCATCTCCGCCTCAGGTCTTCAAGGACGTGGTGGCGCAGGCTTCTCAGCCGGATTCAAGTGGAAATCAGTCGCCGCCCAAACAACCCCCACCAAGTACGTCGTACTCAACGCCGATGAAGGTGAGCCAGGGACATTCAAGGATCGCGAAGTCCTGATGAGGCGCCCTGATACAGTCGTCGAAGGACTCGCGATCGCGGCGACAATGGTCGGCGCAACAGACATTTACTGCTACTTACGAGGTGCCTTCACCAAGCCCTGGGACGCGTTACAACAAGCCATCGACACCTTTCAAGAGAGAGGTTTGTTTCCGTCGTTGAACTTCCACCTCCACGCAGGACAAGGGGCTTACATCTGTGGTGAAGAGACCGCGCTCCTCGAAGCGCTCGAAGGCAAACGTGGTATGCCCCGCAACAAACCGCCCTACCCCACAGTCGAAGGGCTCTGGGGCAAACCCACGCTCGTCCACAACGTCGAGACCATCGCTTGTGTCCCCGCGATCCTGGAGCGTGGCGCGGAGTGGTTTCGCGACCTCGGACGCACTGGCCCCGGCACTAAGTTATACTGCATCAGTGGACACGTCGAAAAACCCGGTGTATATGAGCTTCCCCTTGGGGTCCATCTCGATGAATTGGTCGAAGCAGCCGGTGGATATATTGGAACGTTAAAAGCCTTCTCACCAGGTGGCGCAAGTTCGGGCTTTTTGCCTGCCTCCGAACGCAAGAGACCGCTCGACTTCAAGTCCCTGACGGAGGTCGGTTCGATGTTGGGCTCGGCGGGCGTCGTCGTGCTCAATGAGACGGTCGATATGGTGTGGGCTGCCCAACAGCAGCTCATCTTTTTTGAAGACGAGAGCTGCGGTCAATGTGCGCCGTGTCGGATCGGGACGCGCTTCCTGCGCGAGACGATGGAACGCTTTGTCGCCGCAGACAATACAGATGCAGCCCGTGAGATCCTCTCCTTTGTCGACGAGGTCGCCTGGGAGATGAACGAAGGTTCGATTTGTGGTCTGGGGATGGTCGCTCCCCTACCTTTGACAAGCGCGATGCGCTGGTTTCCTGAGGAGTTTACAACATGAGCAAACCAAAGCACGTCACCCTCAACGGCCAGGAGGTCCCCTTCGAAGAAGGAGAGACCATCCTGACCCTCGCCAAACGCCACGGAGAGGAGATCCCAACGTTGTGTTACGAGCCGAGACTCTCCGTCGTCGGTTCATGCAGAACATGTCTCGTCGAGGTCAAAGGTCGCGGTCGCATGATGCCTTCTTGTTCAACACTCCTCGAAGAAGGCATGGACATCACAACGACCAATCCACGTATCGAACGCCACCAAAAAGCTCTCCTCGCGCTCTACATGACGGACCACCCCCAAGAACACGAATCTTGTGAGACAGGTGCCCCCTGTGAATTGCACCAAATGGCCGCAGATGTGAACGCACCAAGAGATTGGCCCCACATGGAACCGATCCGTCAAAGTCGCCCAGACGATCGAAACCGCTTTGTCGAATTCATCGCCGAAAAATGCATCCTCTGTTCACGTTGCACACGCTACTGCGACGAAGTCGAGGCTGTCAACGCGATCACGTTGACCGGTCGTGGTGCCAAAACGACGATCTCAACGACCGATCAAATATCTCTTCTTGATTCATCCTGTGAGCTGTGTGGAGGTTGTATCGATGTCTGTCCAACAGGCGCGATGACCGAAAAGAAGCCTCATGTTCAACAAGCTCCACCAGAGAGAGAACTCGAAAAGGTCCGCACCACCTGTAATTACTGTGGTGTCGGTTGCCAGATGGACCTCAACGTCTCCAATGGGACACAGCCCCGCCACGTCGCAAAAATCACATCTCCTCCTCCAGGCACGACGACCAACGACGGCAATTTGTGTGTCAAAGGACGCTTTGCGTATGACTTTATCTCCCACCCCGATCGACTCAAAGTACCTCTGGTTCGAGGAGAAGATGGACAGCTTCATGAGGCGACGTGGGAAGAAGCCCTGCAAAAAGCCGCTGATGGTCTGATGAAAGTTAAAGCCGAACATGGCGCTGATGCCCTCGGTTTTATCTCGTCTTCACGCTGTACGGGAGAAGAGAATTACCTCGTGCAGAAGCTCTCACGGGCGGTCTTTACGACCAACAACGTTCACCAATGCGCGGCGACTTGACACGCCCCGACTGTGGCCGGTCTGGTCACAACGTTTGGTGCAGGAGCGATGACAAACTCAATCGGAGAGATCCGCGACGCTGATTTTCTCTTTGTCATCGGAAGTAATACCACTGAAGCCCACCCGATCATCGGGATGGAGATGAAACGAGCTGCCCTTCGTGGCGCCACACTCGTCGTGGCCGATCCACGTTCCATTTGGCTCACAACACTCGCAGATAGACATCTCAAGCTCAATCCGGGCACTGATGTCTGGCTGCTCAACGCGATGGCGCACGTCATCATTACAGAAGACCTCGTCGACCGAGACTTCATCGAGCAAAATACAGAAGGCTTTGAGGCTGTGCGTGACACGGTCCTCGAATACACACCTGAAAAAGCCGAAGAGATCACAGGTGTCCCCGCCGAAGCGATCCGCAAAACGGCCCGTGAGTACGCGACCACCCGCAAGGCAGGCATCTACTATACACTCGGTATCACCGAACACTCTCACGGCACGGACAATGTCTACGCCCTCTCGAACCTCGTCTTGATGACCGGTCACCTCGGTGGGCCATCGATGGGTATGAACCCGCTACGTGGACAGAACAATGTACAGGGTGCCAACGACGCAGGCGCGTCACCGATCTTCTTCCCTGGTTACCAGAGAGTCACCGATCCAGGTGTCGTCGATAAGTACGAACAATCCTGGGGTGTCCCCCTCTCTCGTGAACCTGGATACAATCTCAACGAGATGATGAAGCTCGCAGGTGACAAGCTCAAAGGTTTCTTTGTCATGGGCGAAGATATCGTGATGTCCGAGCCCAATGTCAGTCGTCTCGAAGAAGGACTCAACAAGGTCGACTTCTTGGTCTTGCAAGATATCTTCCTCAACGAGACGGCCCGTTTTGCCGACGTCGTCTTCCCTGCGGCTTGCTTCGCCGAAAAAGATGGTGTCTTCACCAACTCGGAGCGGCGGGTGCAGCGTGTACGCAAAGCCGTAGATCCGCCAGGACAGGCCCGCGCTGATTGGGAAATCCTCGTCGACCTCGCGCGTCATTGTGGGGTTATGTGGGACTACACACATCCTTCGGAGATCTACGCAGAGATGGTCAAAGATGCCTCGAAGTTCGCGGGCATCAGCTATGAACGCATGGACAAAGAAGGTGGTTTGCAGTGGCCTTGTGTCTCTCCAGACGATCCAGGAACACAATTCCTCCACGAAGGCGGCGTCTTACGTGGAAAAGGTCTGTTCCAGGCCGTCCAGTATCGCCCCTCTGCAGAGCTTGCCGATGAACATTATCCATTGATCATGTCGACAGGACGAACTCTTTATCACTACAACGCGGCGACACAAACCCGTCGCGTCGATGGGATCGTCGATAAGCAGCCAGAGTCGTATCTGGAGCTTCATCCACGTGATGCCAAAAAACGTGGGATTCAGGACGGTGGCATGGTCGAAGTCCGCTCACGAAGAGGAAGCGTGACTTGTCGCGCTGTGTACTCAAAACAGGTGAAGAAAGGTTGTGTCTGGATGCCCTTCCACTTTGCCGAAGCCCGTGCAAACCTGCTCACAAACGACATCGGAGACAATGTCACAGGGACCGCTGAGTACAAAGTCTGTGCTGTTGAAGTCGTACCCCTCAAGCAGGCCCCCAAACATAGCTTCCCTGGCGCATTTTTTCTCAAACCATCAAACCACACCTGACAGATATTGCCCCAGGCTGCCTGTGGACAGGCACATGGCTGCCGATGGACGGGCACATGACTGCCGATGGACGGGCACATGACTGCCGATGGACGGGCACATGACTGCCGGCGTACGGGCGAGTGGCAACTCGCCCCTTGCCCCTTGCTGCCGCACTTCGCTTGCCATTTCTAACGGGGAGCCCCTTGCTGCCGCGCTTCGCTTGCCATTTCTAACGGGGAACTCCTTGCTGCCGCGCTTCGCTTGCCCTTTCTACCGGGGACCGGAGGCGGTCCCCAAGCGCGGCCTATCGGCCTTGCTTCCCCCTCCTGTTGACGCCTTCGGCGTGAGCTGCCGCGCTTCGCTTGCCTCGCATGAACGGTTGAGTGGCCACTCTCGCTCAAGGCTGCCGCGCTTCGCTTGCCTCGCAACATGCACAGGCATCGCAGACGCGATGCTTGTGCACCGTTGAAGGGGTGGGATCAAACAAAGACAAAGGAACAGAATAGGATATCAAGCAATGATGTTGTTCACCTCGTACCTTCGACACCGCTTCCCTTCCCTTCGGAAGCTCTATAGAGCCATCCCTTTGTTTCTTTTTTTGGGGTGTTGTCTTTGTTTGCAAACAGGTTGTGTGTCAGCGCGGATCAATATCGGACCGACGTTCGTCTCGCCTCAAAAAAACATCCGCACGACCAAAGAGAATCAGCAGCTCACCGAGGCACAGAAAGAGAGCACAGTCACGAGCACTGGACTCGATATGCTCGTCGGAGTGAGTGTCCCAGTGTTCCACTCCGACCAAGAATCCACCACGTTTCTCAAGAACTTTTTTAAACGTAGCAAGGTCAACTGGTCGGGAGTTTGGTTATCTGCCGAGACGGGACTGTCTTTGGATCTTCAGGCAAGTTTGACGAAGTTCGTCCTCGGTGGTGGGATCGGCTATGGTGTTGTCCGCACCAACGCATGGTGGAAATCCTACGGAGCGATGTTACTCCCTTATTTTATTGTTGCTGGCGCGCCCTCCGGAACATCCATAGGACTCCGTGGGACACTTCGACTCTACGCATTGTACTCTGCGATCAACGTCGAGTTACAATACGAGCCGCTCTTCATGGAGACCACAACACACAATCTCAGGGTGATGTTTGGCATCGATGTTCTCGGCATGATGATGTTTATCAGTGAGACCTTTTAAGACTGTCTCTTCACTACAGAGAGGAAAACAATCCATCAAAAAAACACGTGACTTGTTGACATCTCCATCCCTTCATCGTAGTTTGACGATAGACAATCATCGTATAAATACGATAAGGCTTATGTCGTAAGGATTATAAAGATGGAACAAGCAGACAACACGTGTTGCCCTCCCCCCCAAAACACCCCTTTGCTTCCTGAGAGCCAAGAAGCTTCAGATGAGCTCCTCGCACAGATGGCCAAGGCGCTGGGACATCCGGCTCGTATCGCGATCCTACGTATCCTGACTCGCCGCACTGAGTGTGTCTGTGGAGAGATCGTCGAAGAGCTCCCACTCGCACAATCTACCGTCTCCCAACACCTCAAAATCCTCAAAAAAGCCGGCTTCATCCGTGGTGAAGTCGATGGGCCACGAGTATGCTACTGCATTGAACCCGCTTACATCGAACTCTTTAAGTCTCTAGTCAGTCAACTGTAAATTTTTTTGCCTTCATTCATCGTCTATTTGCGATAAACGATAGAATGATGTGTTCTCACATACTGCCTCCAATATGACACAAAAAGGAGTACACTTCGGATGGGAATCTTCGAGCGCTATTTAACTGTTTGGGTCGCACTTTCAATCCTCGCAGGGGTCGCACTGGGCCATCTCTTTCCAGGACTCTTTCAGGTCATCGCGACCCTCGAATGGGCGCGAGTCAATCTCGTCGTCGCTGTCCTGATCTGGCTGATGATTTATCCCATGATGCTCAAAGTCGAGCTGTCCTGCCTCAAAGACGTCAGCAAAAAACCGAAGGGGCTGATGCTCACGCTCTTCATCAATTGGTTGATCAAACCATTCAGTATGGCGGCGTTGGGGATCCTGTTCTTTCAATATATCTACGCTGGGTGGCTTCCAGCCCAAGACGCACAACAGTATATCGCCGGGATGATCTTGCTCGGTGTCGCGCCCTGTACCGCGATGGTGTTTGTATGGAGTCATCTGACAGATGGCGACCCCAATTACACGCTCGTGCAAGTCTCCGTGAATGACCTGATTCTAGTCTTCGCCTTCGCGCCCATCGCAGGTCTCTTACTCGGTGTCACAAAGATTACGGTCCCCTGGGAGACATTGTTGGTCTCGGTCCTGGTCTTTGTGGTCGTCCCTCTGGCCGCTGGTTTGCTCACACATCACCTGTTCTTTGCCTCCAAGCCAGCCGAAGATCTCGAACGCTTCGCGAACAAGCTCAAGCCAACCTCGATGATGGGGCTCCTGCTGACGATTGTGTTACTCTTCGGTTTTCAGGCCAAGATCATCACAGCGCAGCCGACAAGAGTGTTGTTGATCGCGATCCCCTTGCTGATCCAGAGCTACGGGATCTTCGCGATCTCATATGGCCTCGCCAAACTCCTGAAGCTGCCCCACAACGTCGCAGCCCCCGCCGCGATGATCGGGACTTCTAACTTCTTTGAGTTGGCTGTCGCCGTCGCGATCAGCCTCTTTGGGCTGTCCTCTGGCGCAGCACTCGCCACAGTCGTCGGTGTGTTGATCGAAGTCCCTGTGATGTTGTCCCTCGTCGCGTTCGCCAACAGAACACGTTCCTGGTTTGCCCCCGCTCCCCAAGTATAGGAGTTCCAATATGTCGCACTTTCAATACAACAGTATCCTGTTTCTCTGTGTCGCCAACTCAGCGCGCTCACAAATGGCCGAAGGACTCGCACGCACGATCTTTGGAGATGAGGTCACGATCCACTCAGCAGGTTCAAAGCCCTCCAAAGTCCATCCACTCGCGATCAAGGCGATGGCAGCGATCGATATTGACATCACAAACCAACATTCAAAAGCTGTCGATGACATGGAAGACCTCGACGTCGACCTCGTCATCACATTGTGCGCTGAGGAGGTGTGCCCTGTCTTCCTTGGAGATGTCAAACGCCTCCATTGGCCCCTCCAAGATCCAGCGCATAAAGACGAAGACACGAGCGAAGAGACACAGCTCCAGCAATTTTGTAAGATCCGAGACCAGATCAAAGGAAGGCTCGAAGTCCTCCGCTCCCTCCGAGGTCGCACAGAAGGATTGGAGCCACAAGAGTTCCACGCAAGCATCCGCGTCCCCGACCTTGGCGAGGCTGCGGCCTTTTACAGTTGGTTGCTCGGCATCTCCCCCAAAGAGTGGACACACCGCTATGTGACCTTCGTGAGCGAGGCGTTACGCACGAACTTTGTGATCCTTGTGGACGATGGAAAGACCCTTCATCACGACACACTCTACCACTTGGGCGTGGACCTCGGCACGAGGGAAGCCGTGATCGAAGCCCACAAAAAAGCCGAAGAGGCTGGCTGGACCATTCACAAACCTGCTCGCACGACGTGGCGTGGGACACCTCTTCACGAGTTGTGGCTCAAAGATCCAGGTGGCAACCTGATCGAGCTGTATGCCCGCCTGACAGATGAACAGCTCGCAGAGATGCCCGCCGATAAAGAACCTCTCTTTCTCGTCAGCTAACGCAGACGACATTTCCAGACCTGCCCCCTTTGCGTTTCACAGAAGATCACGTATGATTCTCCCCCACAGACAAGGAGAATCGATATGGGAGTTTTGTACGTTGTACGCCACGGCCAGGCGTCCTTTATGAGCGAAGATTACGATCAACTCTCGGACAAAGGTGTCGCCCAATCCACCGCCCTCGGTCAATATTGGGCCGATGAAGGACGACAGTGGTCACACATCTTCGTCGGCCCCTGCAAACGACATCAACAAACACACGACGCTGTCGCCGCTGTGTACAAAGAGCGTGGGCTCCCCTGGCCCGAACCGCTCCCCATGCCCGCACTCGATGAACACCAGGGCGCAGAGCTACTTCACAAGGCCCTCCCACAGCTCGCCGAACAAGACGAAGAGATCCAACAATGGATGACCGCCTTCTCCGAGACACGTAACGCCAAAGCCTTCCAAAAGATCTTCGAGAAGCTCACCAGAATGTGGGCCAAAGAAGAGATCAACCCCGAAGGTGTCGAGTCATGGAAGGCTTTTCGACAGCGCATACGAGACGGCCGCCAACAATTCCTCTCCTGTGAAGGCGACAAACTGAGGATCGCGGCGTTCACCTCAGGCGGACCTGTTGGCTGTGTGACAGGTGACGCCCTCGGCGTCGATGATGAAGGCATCCTGGAGTTGAGTTGGCAGGTCTACAACACAGCCTACGCCGAGTTCCTCTTCACGGACGAACGCTTTACCCTACGTCGATTCAATGTGACACCACACATCACCACCCGTGACATGCTCACGTACCGATAATATGGAGGTCAAACGTGGACTTTAGTATCCCAGAACACATTCAAAGTCTCTGTAAAAAGATCCGGGCATTCCTCGAAGAAGAGATCTCTCCTATCGAGCCACAGCTCATGGAGAAGGGCTTCTTTGCGATGGAACCGCTCATCAACGAGAAGCGACAGGCCGTCAAAGATCTCGGCATGTGGGCCCCACACTTCAGCAAAGAATACGGCGGAATGGGACTCTCTTTGGCAGAATTCGCCCACGTCAGTGAAGAGTTAGGACGTAGCCCACTTGGTCACTACGTCTTCAACTGTCAGGCACCTGACGTCGGCAACATGGAGATCCTCCACCACTTCGGAACAGACGAACAAAAGAGCAAGTATCTCGAACCGCTGGTCGCTGGTGAGATCCGAAGCTGTTTTGCGATGACTGAGCCCGACCACCCAGGCGCAAACCCGACGTGGATGGGAACGACAGCCTTAAAAGAAGGCAGCGATTATGTCGTCAACGGACACAAATGGTTTACGACCGCTGCAGATGGTGCCAACTTTACGATCATCATGGCAGTGACAGACCCGGAAGGCGAAAACAAGTACAGCCGCGCAAGTATGCTGATCTCACCGATGGACGCTGAAGGGGTCGAATTTGTGCGCAACATCTCCGTAATGGGTGAGCCCGGTGAAGGCTACGTCAGCCACGCAGAGCTGAAGTTCAACGACCTGCGTGTGCCAGAAGACCACCTGCTTGGTGGTGAAGGCGCAGGCTTTGCGATCGCACAAGAGCGCCTTGGACCAGGACGCATCCACCACTGTATGCGCTGGATCGGGATCTGTGAGCGGGTCTTCGACTTGATGTGTCAACGCGCAGCGAGCCGGATGGTCGCGCCAGGAAAACCACTCGGCACGAAGCAGATCGTCCAGACATGGCTCGCAGAGAGCCGCGCAGAGATCAACGCCGCCCGCTTGATGGTCCTTCATACAGCCTGGAAGATCGACAAAGAGGGTAATTACGCAGCCCGCGAAGAGATCTCGCTGATCAAATTCTACGTCGCGGACATCCTCCAAAAAGTGTTGGATCGTGCCATTCAAATGCACGGTGCGCTCGGCATGACAGATGACACACCGATCGCGTGGTGGTTCAGACATGAGCGCGCAGCGCGGATCTACGATGGCCCCGATGAAGTCCACAAGTCTGTCGTCTCAAGACGCATCCTCAAGGCATACGACATCAAAGTCTCTTAGTGGTCCTCTCGCAAAGTAAGCGCATGAGCATGATGTTGCATTTCCCCCGTAGGTTCGGGCCTTGTGTCCGACCTCAACATTGTATGTCCTTTTCGCGAGAGGACCACTTCATCCACCTGCCAAAGACCTTACACAGGAGCCTGCTATGACCCAAGACGCGTGGCTGGACAAAGCCAAAGAGATCCGAGAAGGCGAAGAGTTCGACATCGTCAAGCTCGAACAGTACCTGAAAGATCAACTGAGCGACTTTCAAGGTCCCCTTGTTGTCGAACAGTTTCCCTCAGGGTACTCCAACCTGACCTACCTTTTGCGTGACAACGACAAGCAGTGGGTGCTTCGTCGCCCTCCTCGCGGCGCCAAGAAGATCAAAAAAGGCCACGACATGGGTCGTGAGTATCGCATCCTCTCACGCCTCAAAGACGTCTACCCCAAAGTGCCCACGCCGATCATCTACTGTGAAGATGAAGATGTCCTCGGCGCTGAGTTTTACATCATGGAGCGCGTTGAAGGTATCATTTTACGCCACAAAGCCCCAAAAGGTCTGGCCCTTCCACCAGAGCGAATGCGTTCACTCTCAGAGCTGCTCGTGGACACAATGGTCGACCTGCATGGGATCGACATCCACGCATCAGGACTCGATGACATCGGCAAACCAGAAGGTTACATCGAACGGCAAGTCAAAGGCTGGACGGAGCGGTATAAGGCTTCACAGACCGACGAGATCCCGGAGATGGAGCGCGTCGCCAAGTGGCTCGCTGAGAACATGCCCGAAGAGCAGGCCCCATCGATCATTCACAATGATTACAAGTTTGATAACATCGTATTTGACCCATCACTTGAACGCTCGATCGCGGTCCTGGATTGGGAGATGGCGACCATCGGCGATCCGCTGATGGATCTGGGCACAACGCTGGGATATTGGGTGACAAACAACGATCCAGATGAGTGGAAGATGCTGCCCTTCGGTGCGAGTCTTTTGCCCGGCAACTTGAGCCGCAATGAGCTCGTGGCACGCTACGCAGAGAAGAGCGGTCGAGACGTCTCCAACATCTTGTTTTACTATGCGAATGCGCTCTTCAAGATCGCGGTAGTCTTGCAACAGATCTACTTCCGTTACAAACAAGGCGACACCAAAGACGAGCGCTTCGCGAATTTTGTGATGGGCGTCTATATGCTCTCTCAAATCGCTTCGACCGCCATCGACAAAGACCGCATCGAGCCTCTCGCCTAGCTGAAAACGTCCATCTCTTTTTGGACCGTTCTTTTCGTCATCATCAAAAGGGATTCATATGTTTCCAATCAACGACTCCGCAGGGATCTTGTTTATCCTCGCAGGCAACGCCGCGTTGTGGTTTTTTCTAGAGAAGCACACAAAGTGGAAGGTCTTTCACTTCTTTCCACCTCTGATCTTCATCTATCTCATCCCCGGCATCCTCTCAAACACGGGTGTTCTCCCTCTCAAAGACCCGACATACTCGTGGATGAGACACAATCTCCTGCCGGCGTTTCTCGTCCTCTTGCTGCTAGACGTCGACGTACGCGGCGCATCAAGAGTCATGGGACGTGGTCTGCTCGTCATGTTCGCTGGAACACTTGGGGTGGTCATAGGTGGTCCTATCGCCTTCGCATTGGTCAAGGGATTCCTCTCAGAAGGCGCATGGAAGGGCTTCGGTGCGCTCGCTGGTTCATGGATTGGTGGGACCGGAAATATGGCCGCAGTAGGTGGTGGACTTGAGACATCGAGTAAACACTTTGGGCTCGCGATCATCGCGGACCACGCGATCTACCTTGTCTGGCTTCCCCTGCTGTTGTACAGCAAGAGCCTTGCGCCGTGGTTCCATAGGATGACAGGCGCCTCCCAAGAGCATCTCGACAAGCTCAAACAAGCCGCAGAAGAGCTCGTCGTCGACAAGGGAAGACCGGAGATGTGGCACATCCTCCTGTTGCTCGCGCTGGCTTTCGGGGCGACATTTCTCGCCAACACCATCGCCCCCCTGCTCCCTGTCGTCAAACCCGTATTGGGCAAGAGCACATACACCATTTTGCTCGTCACAACCTTTGGGTTGATACTCTCTCAATCGCCGGCCCGAAAGATCCCAGGCAGTCACATATTATCGATGGCGATGGTATACCTGTTTGTCGCCCGTATGGGTGCAACAGCGTCTATCCAGGGACTGGCAGGTGAAGCGCTTCCGTTTGTCGCAGGGGCCTTCGTTTGGATTTTGATCCACGGCGCGTTTTTGTTGCTCGCGGCCAAATTGCTGCACGCAGACGTCCACACGACAGCGATCGCCTCTGCTGCCAACATTGGCGGCGCAGCGAGCGCACCTGTCGTCGCAGCCTACCATGATGAACGACTTGTACCTGTGAGCATTTTGATGGCTTTGATGGGGTATGCTGTGGGAAATTACGCAGCGTTTGCAACAGCTTGGCTATGTAGCCTTATCGCGTAGGTGAGACCTACCCATCCGATGGGGGAGGACAAGATCGCTTTTGTGGTTCATAAGGAGAGGGGATATCACCTGTTTCGATGAGGCTCTTTGTCTCGTTGATGTAGACAGGGAGGACAATCGTAAAGATTGAACCGACTTCCACCTCGCTCTTCACGAAGAGATCTCCACCCATCAAGCGACAAAGTTTTCGACTGATCGCCAACCCCAACCCGGTCCCTCCAAACCTCTTCCAGATCGAACCATCAGCCTGCGAAAAAGGCTCAAACAGGTAAGGCAAGCGCTCTGAAGCGATCCCGACACCTGTGTCCTGAACGGAGAGATGATAACAATCCATACCACCTGTCGTTTCTTGAGACAAAGACAAAGTAATCTCGCCTTCTGTCGTAAATTTGTTGGCGTTGGAGAGCAAATTGAGAAGCACCTGATGTAGACGCATTCTGTCCGTCGTGATCTTCTGAAGAGAAGATGCGTTCACGATATGAAAGGTATTGTTATTCTTTTGTAGGAGAGGATACAGGACTGTGTTGAGCTCATCAAACAGGTCGAGAAAGTAGAACGTCTCCTCTTCGAGCTCAATCTTATCACTTTCGATTTTGGAGAGGTCGAGGATATCGTTGACAAGCGCGAGCAGATGACGACCAGCCTGGCCGATCTTTTGGGTGTCTTCTCGCAACTCTTGTAAACCACAATCTTCGAGCTCCTCATCGACAAGCTCAGTGTATCCAATGATCGCGTTAAGAGGTGTGCGCAACTCATGGCTCATGTTGGCCAAAAAGATGCTCTTGAATTTGTTGGCTTTGAGCGCTGCATCCCGTGTCTCACGTAACTCCTGTGTCAGGAGCTTTTTGGCTTCATCAGCCTCTCTTCTTTGTGTGATATCCCGTGCGACCGCCATCATCCTCAGATCATGATCAGGACCAAACAACATCAAACGAAGCTCCATCGGACATAATGAACCATCCTTTCTGCGGTGATGACTCTCGACCGTGATCGCCTCTCCAGGCGTCATACGCTTCCAAATCCCCCCTAATTGACTCCGTTTGATGCTCGGATCGAGTTCAGAGACGGGCAAGGCAAGGAGTTCTTCTCGTGTGTAGCCCAGACACTCATACGCCGCCCTGTTCACATCGACGATCTGACCTTCCATGTCGTGTGCAAAAAACAGATCCCCTGCATGATCGATAAAGCCACGTAATCTTGCGACTTCTTCTTTGAGTGTTTGTACGATCTTGTCTTGCTCTTGCTGTACACACCCCATCAACCAAAGATATCGGTCACTTATCGTGATCAACCGCCAAGAATACCACGTGTACGCACCGTCCTTGCTCGCTGGTGGCGCGTCGAATGAGGCTTCTTTGGTCTGTCCCGCCAACAACTCCCAGGCATCCCGCGCCGCAAACATAATCCCCTTTTGGAACAAGTGAGAAAAACGGACCTCTTCGAATGAAGAAAGTGTACCAAAGAGTTCTCGGGCTTTTGGGTTCATCGCACAAACGACTTCTGCTCGATCGATCACACACACAGGCTCAGACGACCAGCGAAAGAGTTCGATCAACTCTCCAGGCTTTGACTTGATACTCAACACAGGAGCCGACATTGCACACCACTCCAATAGTCCTATACACGTGGAGCTGTTACGACACTTTCCAGCACCACATTCTTATACAAACGTCACATACAGAGCTTCCAAGAACCAAGAGAAAATTGGAAAAAAGTACACCAAAATTCCTCAGGAACCTCACTTTATTCTGACATGATGTCAGACTGTACATCGCGAAAGAAACCACACCATACAACGAACACTCCGGAATCGCAAATGTTTCATGTTCAGTAGACCTGAAAGAATCCACCACAATGCACATCCCACGACCCAAACCGACACAGCAAATAAACAACGCCAACCAAGTGCACATCTTCCTCACCAACTTCAAATACATCGTAGAACCGTGACATGTGTTACACCTCACCTAAAAGAGTTACTTTAACTTTTTTCTTTCCAATTGAACTTTTTCTTTTGAAGAGACGTCCAAGACAACAACATTCCCACACACAAGAGGAAGAGAAGATGAGAGACAATCGGACAACACTTGAAGACCTCTTTACACACGAAGCCATCGACGTAAAACGCGGAGACATCTTTGATGATATAAGGCCGGGGATCCTGGAGAAGACCGACGTAGACGCGATCGAGGGGATGATGTGGGGCCTCGCGATTGGTGATGCCTTGGGACTTGTAACAGAGGCGATGCTGCCAAAAAATCGTTTTAAGAAGTACGGGGAGATCAGGGACTACGTGACAGGTCGACGTGTCAAAGAGCCCATTGGACTGTGCACAGATGACACACAGATGGCGTACTGGACAGTCGAACATATGCTCGAAGAGGATGGCTTTGTCCCTGACAAGCTCGCCAAGATCTTTACGGCGAGACCGATTAGAGGGATGGGAAAGACAGTCGGCACGTTCAGAAGACACATCAAAGAAGGTCGCCCTTGGCAAGAGAGCGGCCCCAAGTCCGCAGGTAACGGCGCGCTGATGAGAATCGCGCCGATATTGCTTCCGCACCTACGACATGGAACAGAGCTGTTATGGGCGGATACAGCGCTCTGTGCCATGATGACCCATAACGATTCGGCGTCGATCGCGTCGTGCATCTCGTTTGTTGCGATGTTGTGGGAAGTGTTGCAGATGAAGACACCACCTGCACCGATGTGGTGGCTGGAGACATATGTATCACACATGCGTAAGCTCGAAAAAGACGACACCTATCAACCGCGCAAGGCGTTTGTCGAAGCCTACGAAGGAAACATCGCAGACTTCACAGAGCAAGTCATCACAAAGGCCTGGGAGGATGGATGCAACACACTCGAAGCGTGCAGTCGATGGCACTCCGGGGCATACTTACTGGAGACGATCCCCTGTGTGCTCTACATCTTGATGTCCCACGGTGATTCATTCGAGGAGGCAGTCGTAAGAGCGGTCAATGACACGAAGGATAACGACACAGTGGCGGCCATTGTCGGCGCTGCAATGGGCGCTTTGTATGGGAAGTCATCCATCCCTTCACGTTGGCTGGAGAAACACACAGGTCGCACCCAACAAAATGACGATGGGCAGATCCACCGTCTCCTCGAACAGGCCCAACAACGCTGGTACGCCTGACATTGAAGATACTCACTTCGTCTCAAGAAGTGTCTTTAACGTCGAAGGCTTGGTTGCTCGTTTTTTTGCGTGTGTATGGTGTATCACCAAGCCTGCTGTAAGCCCTCCGGCAGCTAACGCGGCGGCAGTGCCTCCCACTGCCCACAAAGGCGCCGAACTTTGTGCTCTTTTAGAGGGTATGTGCAGCGAGGACTGTGAACGAGCCCAAAACTTCGAGACATCACCTCCAATGCGAACAGACACAGGTTCAGAGGCTTCGTTTACAATGAGCAAAGCAATAGCAACAGCCCCAGCCAAAATCACACCACCAACCACCGCAATGATCATGGAAGATGGCACTTTTCTCTCTCGTACATTGCGCTTCAGAACCTCGCTCTCTGGTGGTTTTACACCTCCAGTTGTAGCGACCCCATCAGGTTTGATCGTGATCACATAGGTTTTTATCACTTTCCCCTTGGTATCGTGAACCTTCACACGATAGCGTCCAGGCTTCAGTGCAATATACTCCGACACACTCACTTTTATCTCGGGTGGTGTCGACTGTTTAGAGAGTGTATGCTCCTTTTGGTTGGCTTGCGCGACGAGTGGTTGCAACACATACGAAGCGATCCCTTTGCGACCAAAACCCCAAAAATAGCCTCTCTTTCCACGTTTTTTCGCCCCACCTACCAAAAAGATGTCGCGATTGGCGCCGGGTTCGGAGTCGACCTTGGGCACCTGAATTTCACTGCGTTGCTTCTTCACATACATCGTCGTCGGTTGACTGGCGCACGCGTGAATCTCTATGGTTGAGGCCGCTTTCGCCTTCTGGCTCAGTCTCTTCATGCAATCTAAAAAGAAGTGTGTGTACACATCTGCGCGCAGTGACTGAGACTCAAACGCCGACTGACCATACCCCGCAGCGCTCAACACTTGAATGGCGCGACTCCTCAGTGGTGTCGCAGGCTTCAATCCCCCCTTTGCGCCGGGCAACGGCTTCGATTTACTGTTCGCCAACCCCGTGTAACATGTCGCGAGCATCAACACGATCCTTTTGGAAGTATAAGATTTCAGTTCGGACAAGATCTGTCGCACTGACAGTCCCTGTTTGGCCACCTGTTTGCCAGTGTCATATGTCACGATATACCGTTCTCTTCGATGAAGTGTGGGATGTCTCGCGACAGTCCCATGTGCAGAGATATAGACAAAGACTGTGTCCAGTGGACTTTTAATCTGAGACTTCAGTCGACGAAGTGACTGTAGAATAGAGGTCTTCGTCGTATTGTCAGGGCGCACGAGCTGATGAATGCGATCGAACTTTGCGACATTACGCAGTGTATTCCCGACGTGAAGGGCATCCCGCAGTGCATACCGCAGAGAGGACCAGTGCGGTGAGCGCGTCTTGTTGATCCCAATGACCAACGCTAACTTTTTCGGTTTCAGTGCACTCTGCACCTGCCCTGGACGCAGCGGCGTGGACTGCCATCCGGCCCACACTTGCGTGTGTACAATCATACAAACCAACAAGCTCAAAGCTCTTGTTATCGTCGTCATTAGCGGACCTCCTCGCGAACCTGAAGCGCAAATTGGTCAGTGCCTGACCACATGTCTTTATCTTGTAATTGAAGCTTCTCCAGCAATCTCTTTGAACGTAGATCGATCGTCTGTATCTTCTTTAACCATCGTTCATCTGGACGTTTTTGGCTCTGTAGCAGAACAAACACTTGTCGCCCATCCACGTCGTCCATCGTGTATTGTTGGACACGTTTTCCACGTGAGAGCATAGAGAGCCGCTTACGTGCACGTGTATAACGCCATGACTGTCCAGGAAAGGGATAGATCTGCGTCGTTTTGCCTCGTTGATCGATGTGGAATAATGTGACATAGCCACCGGGCTTCTTCAAACGAAACGCGAACACAACGCCGTGCTTCTTCGAGATGGAAGCGCCCTTGCCCAGGCGTCGAAGCTGCTTTTTCGGGGCATCCCAGCGCCCCAGCATTAACCACGTCTTGTCTTGCTGTGGTTGTTGTAGATGGCCTTTGGGTGTAAGTGACTCTTGTGAAAAGAGCTGCCCTTTCCACGTATCAGGTGTTACCCAAAACAACGCGAGGCATGCGCAGGCAAACACACCTCCCCATATTCCCCATCCCCACGAACTTTTTTGCGTTGAGGGGAGCCGTTCATCGAGCTGCAGAGCCTCCCCTTCCGTCAACGCTTCAAACAAAAAAGATTCCGCGACGACGTCCTCTACATCTGGGAGCAGAACCACCATCGTTTCGATCTCATCGCGCTTTGTTTGGAGTCGTTTTTGCAACTCAGGTGTGATCGATTGTTGCATACACACCTCCTTTCCTTATGATTGTATGGAGCGCAGTAATTGTCGGATACGTTTGAGACGATCGTAGACCTTTCGTCGCGTCCACCCGAGCGCGTCGGCGAGCTTTGAAGCCTGGAAGACATACTCCCCGGCCTCAGGACCGCTCACGCGAATACGAATGTACGTCTCTGGATGTGCTAACAGGAGCATGAAGAGATCTAAGCAATCAGCCTTAATCGACGCAGTCTCCGAAGCATCCGCGAGCACTTGTTGAAAGGTCGTAGAGAGTTCCTGGCGTGGCCAATGTGTGTGGAGCTCCTGCTCAGTCACAGAGAGCGTCACAGCCTCCTTGTGAAGAGACAGGGACTTCATGTGCTTTTTTTGCTGCCTTGTGAGGTGTCGGATGGTCGCGATACGCACGTAATGATAGAGCTTTCTGCTACTCTCAAACGCGCCATCGTATTTTTTTTCGGCCGCAAGCATTGCGCTGAGGATGTCAAGAACACCATCTTTCGCCTGTTCACGTTGGAGCCCAAGCACCTGCGCACAATCTGCAGCGAGCGCTTCCAACGCGAGCGACTCGATTAACACGGACAACTTCATCAGGGGGCACTTTCCTATGGAAAAAAGAACAACACACAGTCTCTCTGATCACAGAAGACATCCACACCCAAAAATGAACGCAGTGGAGCCATGTTTTTTGCGACACTCCATCCTCACGGATGCGTTTTAAAGGGGTAGGTATGCAAAATATATCGACAATATACAATCACCAAAAAGAGCACCTTGCAACAAAAAGGTCGTGCGGTATGATGTTGTTTTTGCGCAGCGGTACTATTCGTACAGAAAGAGAAGAATATGTCATTTTATCCTGAAGATGGTGGCGCGTGGGGATGTCCGATATCCGCCCACAGACACAACTGGAATGGAAGCATCTGTGACGCCCCCACAGAGTGGAATTGTGGCGCAAGCTCCGACTTTCGAGAGAGCTACTGCCAACAAGGGGACGGCCGCTGTTTCGCGCGCAGCACCTTCCAGCCTCAAGGCCCCCACCTGATCGTCGGTGCCAATGGGATCGAGTGGCTGCTCAAAGAAGACGAAACCTCTTTCGAAGATCAGGTCCTCTTTTTATACACACAAGTTTTTCGAGAACCCCACGGGATCGTACAAGCTCACGGTCGTCGAGAGTATATTATCGCAGGCGCGTACATCATCGACTTCGTCAAACAGATCGAATTTACACACAAATCGATCTATGAGTTGTACCCCAAACACTTCGTCTACACTGCGGACCTTGAGATCAAAGCCCCTCGTTTTCGTACCGTTGGACGCCCCTACTTTGTCCACTTCGATCGCTCCTCCGTCTCTCGATTACTCCAAGCCCTGCAAGCCAAACTCCACCTGCGAGAGAAAGAAAACCCCCCTCACTACAGAGACTTTGTCGAAAGACTCCCAGACTACATCGACGCCGCGAGCGAGCGCAACAGAACACTCGAAACACAGCTGCGAAAAAAAGAAGCCACGACCTTTGCGACGAGAAAGCAGACAACCACGAGCTCCTTTCACAACCCCTTTCAAAAAGGACTACAAAACGTTCAGCCAGTCAAAGCGCCTGTCGCTCCTCCTGTCTCAGAAGAACCGACCAAAGAAGAGCCCATCAAAAAAGCTCCTCCCCCACCCTCCCCACCCCAGACACTCCCTGCGCTGTTCGACTTTGACACCCTCTACAACAAAGCATCGATGTACGGCATCGACGCCCTGCGTACTCTGTGGCTCGGTGGATACCGCAAGAACGCCTTGATCCTGCTTCATGGACCTCCGGGGATCGGAAAGTCCAATCTCGCCAACGAGCTCGTCGCCAAAGATCGACGCCACGTCGTCGCTGTCTCACCGACATGGCGCGGCACAGAAGATCTCATGGGATACGTCAACCCCATCAACGGACAACTCCAACCGACCTCCCTGTGCGACTTTCTCCATCGCGCCGAGAAAGCATGGAGAGCCGGTGACCGAAACCCATTCCTCGTACTCTTCGAAGAATTTAACCTCAGCCCACCTGAATACTGGTTCTCCGAGATCCTCGTGCGCTCTCAGTACCCCATCGATGAAGAGCTTGGACGGACCATCGAGTTTGGTGGCAAATCCCCCGAACACTGGGAGACCAACGAGAGTAAGATCTGGCTCTCACCGGCCATTCGGTTCATCGCGACGATCAACACGGACCACACAACACAACGACTTTCTCCCCGTGTCCTCGACCGCTCCACACTCATCCACGTCGAGCTGTCCCCCGAACATATCCTCGAATCACTCGACATCCACATCAGCAACCAACAACAAGAAGCGATCTTTGGTCTCCATGCCCAATTGCGCCACCACGGTGGGACGTTCTCGATGCGGACCGCTGTCGATCTGAAAAATGGCGTCGCACACTGCGAACAACTCGGTATCAGCGAATGGGAAATGATCGACCTCCTCCTCTGCTCAAGACTGCTCAGCAAGGTCAGACTCTACGCAGGTGAAGCAGGTGACCTCGAATCGATCCTGGAGCTGAACGAAAAGTGGGCCGAAGACTATGGTGAACACCTGCCCATGTGTCTCGCATACCTCGAAAAATGGCGTGAATCACTCGAGAACGGTCTCGACGTCATCCAGGCTTAAAGATGGAAGAAGCATTTCACAAAGCCATCATCGAGGATTTACAACGCTTCTCTGCGCAACTCCTCGACAGCATCGGACACACAAAGAGCCAGCCACTGCCCTCGCAGATCGCGCAGCCCATCTCGACCATCTCAGGTGCGCTCTCTGCTGCCGAATTCCTCGCGAACTCGACCCCCAAGCTCCTCGGAGAGTTGCGCTCTCACACGCTCTCTTACACACAAGCTGTTGTCAGGAGCCCTTCACCCAAAGGAGCACGCATACCAAGAGAACCCTGGGCCTACGCCAAACACGGGCAGACACTCGCGCCAACCTTCTGGCTCGCTCCTGCCCAAGAAGCCAGACCCAACCCACAACCCCTGCGCTGGCTCAACCACATCATGCAAAAGCTCAGAGGGCAGCTTCAGTGGTTCCTCAAACAAGGACAAAAGAGTTACGAGAGCCTCGTCGAGCAAGAAGACGACACCTACTGGGGACACCAAACAAGACAAGAGTACAAAGCGATGCTCGACAACATAAAACGCGGAAGCCACCAACTCTCCCGCGCGTTACTCGACATCGAGCGCTTCTTTGGGCAGACCCTCAACGCCAGCCCACACAGACCCGAACCCTACCCACAAGGCAACACATGGCGCCTCCTTCGTCGCTTTGAGCGACACTGGTCCAACCCACTGCTCACCCTCCCCTCCTACATCAATGAATGTGTGATCAAACCACCTGATATCGCCGACCTCCCCTTCCTCTACCAACGTTGGTGCATCCTCTCCCTCTTCAAATGTCTGCAACAGATGGGCTGTGTCCTGCAAGACAACACACAACCGCTGGCGTGGACGATCTTCCTCGGTGGCGCAAGCGAACTCAATCATCCTGTGTACGGACATATTCAGATCTGGGTCGAGCCAAGAATTACCTCAAACACCCATGACAGCGGACTGTGCACAAATGAAGCCCAAGGACAAACGCCCGACATCGTGATCAACGTCCAAAGTCAGGGCAGCACGGAGTCGATTATCCTCGACCCAACGCTCAGTCAACAGACCGAGTTGCTCGAACAAAAAGGGAAATACTACCGCACATTGTATCGCAAAGAGAATCGCAAAATTGCAGGTGTCTCCGTCCTCAAACGCCCTTGGCGTTGCTGGGCAATCGCCCCCATCAAACAAAGTAAATGTCTCTTGCTCGCGGATCGAGATGGAAAATGTGGCGCGATCCCCATGCACCCCCTTGTTCAACAACGCAGCGGACTGCGCGACTTTATGCTCGATGTCTTCGCCTTAACACAGCTCCCCACGCTCTCGACTTAGCAACCCCTTTCAGCGCTCACCCCAACATCTCGCGATACCAATTGAGGCACTCACGTGCGCTCTTTTGCCACGAAAAGTCACTCCTCATCGCGTCATCGACAAAAACATCCCACAGCTCCGGTCGTTCTCTCCATATCCAGCAGGCTTTCTTCACGATCTTTGCGAGAGACCCCGCGTCGTTGGGTGCGTACAAAAAGCCCGTCCCGTGCTCGGCATTGTCATGAACGTGTTGGATCGTATCGACGAGACCACCAGTCGCATGTGCGATAGGAAGGGTACCATAGCGCATGGAGTAAAGCTGTGAGAGACCACACGGTTCAAAACGACTTGGCATGATAAACATGTCCGAACCAGCGTAAATCTTGTGCGCCCACTCTTCGCTAAAGGTGATCCGCGCATGCATCATATCAGGCCAGCGATGTGAAGCGTCGGAGAGCGCACGCTCCAATGTCGGGTCACCGCTGCCCAAGAAGACAAGCCTCGCGCCTGTTGAGACGATTTGAGGGATACTTCTGTAGAGGATGTCGATCCCCTTTTGATGGGCTAAACGACTGACAAGTCCGATAATGGGGCGACGTTCATCTCCCTCCGTCCACCCACAATCCTTGAGCAATTGTGCTCGACAGGCTTCTTTGCCCTTTCGATCATCTGCGGAGTAATTTGCGGCGATCAGTGGGTCTGTTTCGGGATCCCACACTTTGGTATCGATCCCGTTGACAATCCCGCGCACGCGACGTTTATGATGAGATAAGACGCCCTTCATGCCAAAACTCTTGTCTTCTTGGGAGACGATCTCATGGGCGTAAGTCGGACTGACCGTGTGGATACCGTGTGCCATCTCGATCGCGGACTTCATGATGTTGAAGTGCCCATAAAACTCATATGGACCTTTGGTGTGGGCTTTTTTGGGATCGAGACCAATTTGTGGGATGACGGAGAGTGGGAAGTGGCCTTGATAGGCGAGATTGTGGATACTTACGACACGTGCGGCGTTGCGCAGCGGTGTGAGCATGAAGTGCTCACAGAGCAAAGGCAAGGAGAGCGCGGCGTGCATATCGTGTGCGTGGACGACATCCCACTCACCACCGATCAGACAAGCGCCCATCAACGCGGCCTTACATAGAATCGTCCAGCGAACGAGGTTATCGCCATATTCGCCAGACTGAGGATCGTGGTAAATGCCATTGCGTGCGTAGAGAGAAGGACAATCGATCAACAAGAGCTTAAAGCCGTTGGGATGCTCGGCGAGACGCAGCTCAACCTTCATTCCATGATGATCCCAATGCACAAAGAGTGGGCGAGAGTGCAGAGGTGTCTCTTCGCCCAACTGGTCCTTGAGGTGGTTGTAATAGGGGATCGCGACGTATGTGTCTGCGCCTTCTTCATTGAGGGCACCTGGAAGGGCACCAAGGACATCGCCGAGGCCACCCACTTTGGCCCAAGGAGCAAGCTCGGCAGTGATCATCAATATACGCGGGCCTCGCGTTTCAACGGTACTCAATGAATCTCTCCTTTTTCCAAACGGAAGCGAGGGTAGAGTTGGATATCGGGGAGCCGAATGTAATCCAGATCTGTCGTTGTGAGCAAGACCTGTCCATCCGTTTCTTCAAGAAATTGGAAGAAGTATGCGGAGTGACGAGGGTCTAGCTCCCCTGCGACATCATCGAGTAGCAACAGAGGCGCCTGCTGTGTGCGCATCTCAATCTCTCGTATCTCTGCGATCTTTAAGGCCAACACAAGCGCTCGTGTCTGTCCTTGTGACGCTGTCTGTTTAAAGGGTTTGCCACCAAACACAAACGCGATATCGTCTTGCTGCGGTCCCAGCATCGTCTTGCGTCGATCGAGTTCTCTCGTTCGCACCCTCTGGAGGTAGGCCACAAAACGTTGCGTGACCTCCTCTGTGAGTTCCTCGAACGTCCGATCTCCTTGTAGCTTAGGTAGCTCTCGAATGCTCGATTGATAGTGCATCTCGACGTCGATTTGCAGATCAGGGAAGATCCGCGCATAGGCTTCCTTCATATGGACACGCAAGCGGGAGAGCAGCGCAATGCGACGTGTGATGATTTGCACACCAAGTTCGACAAATTGTTGGTTGATCACGTCGAGGAAAGCGCTGTCAATGTTGTCTTGTTTGAGCAGCGCGTTGCGGTGGGAGAGGATGCGCAAAAACTGTCGGACTTCCCGGAGGTAGGTAATATCAGTATTAAATACCGCCCGATCCAGAAAGCGCCGACGAAGCTCAGGGGCACCTCGCACGAGTTGGATCTCTTCGGGGGTGAAAGCCACGACGTGTGTACCGTCGAAGTAATCATCGAGCTGAAGAGGTGGCGCGCCGTTAACAGTGATCTGGCGTTTGTTGCGACTGAACGTCACCGCGAGCTTGCGCAGCACACGTCCCTGCACGTCGCCTTGTACACGCGCGTCCGCCATCCCCCAGGCCATCAAATCCTTTGGTCGGACCGGACGTAAGGGACGCAACGTGAACAGATAGTAAATGGCTTCGAGCAGGTTGGTCTTCCCCTGGCCATTTTCCCCAAAAAAGACATTAAAGCGGGGGTGAAGCTGAAAGGGAGAACCTGCAAGATTGCGAAACTGACGGGAAGCAAAGGTCGCCAAGTAAAAGGACATGAGGACGTGGCCTCATAAACGCATAGGCATGATCACATTGAGGTGGGGCAGCTTGGCTTTTTCGTCTTCCTCTTCGACTTCGTAGTAGGGACGCAGCAAGCATGGGCTCAAGTGGTTGGTGAATTCAAGCAGGACATCGGAGGTTTCGATCACCTGAAGCGCATCGACGAAGTAGTTGGCGTTAAATCCAACCTCAACTTCTCCACCACCTTCGCGGATCTCGACCTCCTGGGAAGCCTCACCACGGCCAGAGTGTTGACTGGAGATCCGCAACAAGCTCGGTGTCACCTGGAAGCGAACACCACCTGTCTTATCAGGAGAGAGCAAAGAGATACGACGCAACGCGTCGAGCAGCTCTGTACGTCCCACACGACACTGGATGTTGGGGGACTTGGGCACGACCTGTCTGTAGTCAGGGAAGGAGCCTTCAACGAGCATACTCACGAGTGTATGGTTTCCGTGTTGGAACAACACACGCTTGTCCTGGAACCCAATGTACGCTTCGCCTTGTTTGGGATCGAGCGTCTTGCGCAGCTCGTTGAGCAGCTTGCGGGGCAAGATCTGTCCGGGGTTGAGTGTGAAGTTCTCAGGTGGGACGGACTCTGCGAGCGCGAGCCTGTGACCATCTGTTGCGACTGCGCGGAGATTTTCACCCTCTTCACATTCGAAGTAGACACCACCGAGATAGTAGCGTGTTTCTTCGTAGGAGACGGCGAAGATCGTGCGGTCGACGACTTCGAGGAGAGAGTCCACAGGGAACTGGTAGCTGGTCTCGGGGTTGAGCTCAGGCCACTTGGGAAATTCTTCGCTCGGCAGCGTGTGCAAACGAAACTCAATCCGGTCGCTCTTGATCTCAAGTTGTCCTTGGTCAGCGTGGTAGATAAGCTCGATGGGTTGGGCCGGGAAGTTACGCACAACGTCATAGAGGTCTTTCGCGGAGACAGTGGTCTGTCCGTCGATCTCGATCTGCGCTTCGGTCGTACCGGAGAAGCTGAGTTCTTCGTCGGTCGCGGAGATGGTGAGACCTTTCGCGTTCGCTTCGAGCATGAGGTGGGTCAAGATCGGCTTGGTGCTCTTTTTGGGCACAACACTTTGTGCGATCGAGACGAGCTTTAGCAGTGAATTGCGTCCTATCAACAATTGCATCGAATTTCCCTTGAAACATAATGGTTTCTTAACAATCCCAAGATGGGAGAGGCCTTATCTTCTTCTTTAAGGCCAGGATGTCAAGTCACCCAACAGAAAAATCAGTCCATTCGCGGTATCATCTCCGCGTTTCTTTTGCGTTCAACATATCACTGTCACGACGATCCGCGCAAAATCATTCGTCGGGGAGAATCATCCTGGGCATCTGCTTATGCGCTGATGTGAGGTGAGCGTGGAGAGAGGTGGGTCGACACGCTGTAAGAACATACTCGTGAGACCGTGTGGGGTCAATCCCAAAACGACATCTCAATGTCTAGCTTTGCAATCGGGCTTCGAGCAGGAGGAGTTCTGCACGAAATTCCTGTTCACGTTTCGCGAGGCGTTCGATTTTTTGGCAGGCGTTGATCACAGTAGAGTGATCTTTGCCTCCAAAACGCACACCGATCTCAGGATATGATCCTTTGGTCAGCTTGCGGCAGAGGAACATCGCAACTTGCCTTGGGATGAGCACCTGCTTGCGTCGCTCGCTGCTCTTGAGATCGGAGATTTTGACGCCGTAATGGTCCGCAACACAACGCTGGATCCCCTCAATCGTCAGAGTAGAGGGACGCTCTGGGAGCAAGTTACGCAGCACCTCTTTGGCCATCGCCAGCGAGATCTCTTTGCCTGTCAGCTCGGAGAACGCATCCAATCTGACAAGACAACCTTCGAGCTCGCGCACGTTGCTCTGGATCGTCGAAGCCAAAAACAGCACGAGATCATTGGACAAACGAAGACCACTTGCGACGGCTTTTTTGGTGATAATCGCCATCCTCGTCTCCAGCTCTGGCGCCTGGATATCCGCGATCAATCCCCACTGAAAACGCGAGCGTAAACGCTCTTCAAGCTGCGGGATATCCTGGGGATATTTGTCCGACGTCAGCACGATCTGCTTGTTGGAGGAGTACAAAAAGTTGAACGTGTGGAAGAACTCCTCCTGGGTCATCTTTTTGCCTGCGATAAATTGGATATCATCGATCAGTAGCACATCACATTCATCGCGGTAACGGGTGCGGAACTCGACGAGTTTGTCGAGCCGTACAGCCGCGATCATGTCGTTCATGAATTGCTCCGCCGAGAGATACAAGATGCGCGCACCCTTTCGATCTTCGAGGACTTTTAGCCCAATCGCGTGGAGCAAGTGGGTCTTTCCGAGCCCAACACCGCCATAGATAAAGAGCGGATTGTAGCTGTTGGCCGGCTCGGACGCGACCGCGAGACACGCGGCATGTGCGAACTGGTTGGAGGGACCGACGACAAAGCTCTCAAAAGAGTAGCGTGGGTCGAGAGGTCGTGAGTGTTGCTGGAAGGGACTTTCTTTCACAGGTGCGGTTTGCTCGACGGGCTCTTTAGGCGTTACAGGCTCTTCAGCTTCCGTCGCAGGTGCTTCTTCACATAAAATTTGTACGTCCATATGAGAGCCTGCAAGCTGAACAAGCTCATCACGGATATCATTGAGATAGTTGTCCGAGATCCAATCGTAGAAAAATTGGTTGGGGACATGGACATACAAAGCGTCGTCTTGGAGCGTAGCGAAGACAGGCTCAAACCAGATCTTGAAGTTCTGCGGACTGATACGTTCTCGCAGTCGCTCCAATAACTTTTGCCACAAAAGCGGATTAATCGTGGGCTCGCTCAACATTTGCTCCCGTACATTCTCCCCCGCCGTCAGCAGGGGTGTTGAAAGGAGTGTGCTTGTAGCCTCAAAGCATCACCTCCTATCAATCAAAAGGATGAGGTTGTGTGTGTTGTCATCTCGATGGCGTCTTACACAAAAGAAGACGAAGTCCCCACGGTACTGGGGATAAAACATAAACATTTTGCATCGAAAGGGGGGCCATGATCGTGGCCAGGACGACAAAGCACATCCGCTTCACCATGCCAGCGGTAGTCTTTTTGTCAAGATCTTTCGCACAGCGCATGTGACTTTGCTTTGTAAGATCGAGTCACTTCCATCGATTGTATTTTCGGCGAGCCCATCTTCCGAGGGGGACAAAAAATGACAAAATCAAAGACCGACGGAGAAACGATCCGAAAATATGATCTAGAAGATCGATGCAACCGATCGTTTATCCGCCGGATAACTCGAAAGAGGCTCCCCATCCACATGAACCTCCATACAAAACACAATGGCACAACGTATGAGTTTGTTCTGGTATCTGCGCGCAAAATGAGTTACAACAACCGCATACTATCGACTGGCAGAAGATAAGAGGCCCACAAGCGTACTTGATGAGGCCTTGCCATCGAAATGGCAGACATTGAGAGGTCATCCTATGATGATTGTTGATGTATATCGACGTGGACCCACAAAACGACAACGAGGTGGTGTATGAGCTCAGAAACCCAATCGCTGACCATCAAGGTGGATGAATGGCCCCTTCGTGAAGATATCGCCGAATTCCTGAACACTTCCAACGCGAAAGAAGACATCAGCCGCTTACTCACAGAAGAATTCGACACAATCGTCTATTTCCAAATTGACGAAGATGATCTGCTCTGGGGATATCCAGAAGCATTTATCCTTCCCCTGCACGCCTTTGTCAGCAGCCTGTCCCGAGGTCTCAAGATCCTCTCGGCAGATCAAGCCGCCGATGTCCCCATCTTCTTGCAACAAAACGCCGTTGGCCCAGAAGATGCCGCCCATAGACTTCACATGAAGATCGACGGCCAACTCCTGCGACTCTCGCTCCAGTGGGGCGGCGAAAAAGCCCCCCCCGCCCACCTCAAAGAAGGCAACGAGTGGAGCCTCGACCTCGTCCAAAGCCAACAAGTGATCGTCGAATTTATCAACGACTACTGCCGACGTGTCACCATGCTCTTGGGCTCTCTACCTGACTGGAGTGGCGAAGACATCTCCGCGCTCTTCGAATCATTTTAACAAACTGAAGCCACCCAACAACCCCCACACAGTGCGCTCCCCCACGAGACACTGTCACCCATGGAAACATCTCTTTCGTATCGTTCCCAGAAAGGGATGCGGAGGAACCATGCAACCACAGCCTTCCATCGCCCGTCATCAACTCTTTGCCCACACCGTACGCTGGCTATGTCTCGGCGTGTTTGTCCTGGGTGCCAGCGTCTTGTACACGACCCCCTCGCAGAGCGCCGGCCAAAAAGGCAAAGTCGTGATCACAGGGGTCTACTTCGATGGCTTCATGAAGGGCAACCCCGAACCTGAAGAAGCTATCCGTATCAGCAATCTCAGCAACCGCACGGTCGACATCTCAGGCTGGATCATCTCCAACCGTTTCTACGCTCCTCGCAAAACCCTCAACGATGATGACGATGATCTCACCCCAAGTCATCGGCGCAGCACTCGACGACGCTACAGAAGAAGACGATACAGCGGCAGCCGACGCGGTCGCTTTGGCCGCAAAAAGAAGCAGGACGTGATCCTCCCTCCAGGGACCAAACTACCTCCCAAGGCCTCCATCTGGATTGCCCATCAAGCTGAAGCGTTCAAAAAATACTTTGGCAAATACCCCGCCTTCGAAGTCAAAGACACCGCAAGCAGCGTCGAAAAGGCCCGCGCCCCCAAAGGTTGGCCAAACTTTGTCGCGAGCTACGGCATCGTCTCCCTTCACGATGAACACGGCGACACCACCGATGTTGTATGTTATGTACGGGACACTCGTAAGGACAACGTCAACAAAGAGAAAGTACCCAATGGTCAGTGGAGTGGCCCCTCTGTCATCTTAAAAGGCGCCAACCAATACGCGTGGCGTGGACAGGTCCTCGCTCGCGATAGAGATGGAAAAGGCTCCTTCAAGCGCGACACCAACACCGCCCGCGACTGGGACAGCAGCTTTGGTGTCGCCAAATTGGGCGTCGATCCTGTCCACCGCGTCGAGCTACCAGGACAATCCTTCTTTCAACTCAAGAATCACCGCAACGTCTACGCCGAAGTCATCGCGACCTCTGCCCCAGAGAATAACTTCAAGGGACTCCTCAGCGGATTTCGCCGCGCCAAAAAAGAGTTGCTCGTCAACATCTACCAATTTACCAACGCCGCCATCTCCGATGAGCTGATCAAGGCACGACGTCGCGGCGTCAAAGTCACAGTCCTCATGGAAGGTTCACCTGTCGGTGGCGTCCAAAAAAAATCGCGCTACATCGGAAAACTCCTCACAGACGCTGGCGCCAAGGTCTTGTGGATGCGTGGACGACGCTCCAAAAAACGCCCACGACGGTATCGCTTCAACCACGCCAAGTACGTGATCGTCGACCGCAAGTGGGTGATCATCGGCTCCGAAAACTACGGCACAACAGGACACCCCCTCACCCCCCAATTTGGCAACAGAGGCTGGGAGGTCCACGTCAAACACCCCAAGATCGTCAAGACCATGCTCAAGGTCTTCCAAGACGATACAGACACCAGCCGCTTTATGGACCTCCTCCCGTACATGAGCCACGTCCACCGTTGGGGACTTCCACCTCGCACCTTTCGCTATAAGGCCAAGGTCAAAAAGGGATACTACACCTACCGCAAAAAACCTCTCCGCGTACGTGGACGGATGGACCTTCAACTTGTGCTCTCCCCTGACAACAGCCTGCACGAGAAGTCTTCATTGATCGGGACCATCCTCAGCTGTAAACGCGAGGTCCTCGCGCTGCAAAACTCGATCCCCACATATTGGGGCAAAAAACACTTTCGCTCCTTCTGGAAGACCCCCGACCTCCCCCTGATGGCCTTGATCAAAGCTGCCCGCAAAGGCTGCCGCGTCCGCGTCCTCCTCGACAGCACGTGGTATCACATCCAGGCCTCCGAGAAGCGCGACAACGACAGCACCGTCCTCGCTCTCAACAACCTCGCCAAACGCGAAGGACTCGATCTACAGGCGAAGCTCATCAACCTCGGCTCCGTAGGTGTCAGCAAGATCCACGCAAAAGGCATCATCGTCGACCGCGAGAAGGTCTTCATCGGCTCGATCAACTGGACGGAGAACAGCTTTAAGGGCAACAGAGAGGTCGGGATCATCATCAAACACCCCAAAATCGCCACGTACTACACCGACCTGTTTATGCACGACTGGGTCCGCTCTCGTATCTACCAAATGGTACTGATGAAACGACGCACCCGTGTCTACAAAGAGCCCAACAAACGCAGCCGTGTGCTGCAACGCTTCTCTTATGGTGATATGGTCGATGTGCTCGCAGAAAATGGTGACTTCTATCAAGTCCGTGTCAAAGACCGCACGATCGGATACCTGCCAAAAGGTCCACATACCAAACTCTTCAACGAGTTTGAGACGCGCTGGCAGATCGGCGCCAAAGGGGTCGTCTTTGGCAAAATCAAAACGATCCGCGAGAAGAAGAAGCTCGCGATCATGTACATGAGCCCTTCCTTTCAAAGGGGACTCAACATCATCGTGTGGGGTTCGACACGTGAGCGTATCGAACGCAAAATCGGCACGCTCAAAGGGCTCATCGGCAAACACATCCAGATCCAGGGCAAGATATCCTCTTACCGCGGCACACCACAGATCGTCTTGCGCGATCCAAAACAGTTGACGATTCTTCGATAATCTTCTATTCAACGTAAACGCATTTTTCTTCGCCATACATCGCTCATCCAAAGGATGATGATTCATGAGCACACGACATTGGTATCTGTTTCTTTTCCTGGCGCTTCTTTCCTTCAACTTGCAATCCGCTTGTGGTTTCGGGTTGGAGGTTGGCGCAAATTGTTACGGGACATATGAATGCAAGCCCGGATTGTTCTGCTACCAGAGCAAATGTATCTCTCCAAGTGGCCAAGCTTGCGCGACAAACTCCGACTGCCCCGAGAACTTTGCATGTCGCTTTCAGCTCTGTGTCGACAAGACAACGCTGCAAAGCTGTAGCCAAACCACGACGCCTTGCGCAACAGGCTTCTCTTGTGTCGATGGCTTCTGCACCAAGTCGGGAGAGGGTCGTACCTGTCGACGTGATATCGATTGTCCAACAGGACTCGTCTGCGATGTAGAGAATGGCTCTGTCTGCCGCCAAGGGAACCAATGTGTCGAGAATACAGATTGTGCAGAGGGCTTCATCTGTGATCGAGATCGCTGCATCGAAGACCCCAACGCCCTCGAATGTGTCGTACAAGACGACTGCTCCAGCGACGAAGTCTGTAGCAATGGTGTCTGCATCGTCCCCTGACTCCCCTCCCCTTTGACACACCACACACCCTCTTCCTACAAAGCAATGGACTTGATTTGTGTAGGTCAACTGACATATCTTCTGCGTCAGCACCCGTGCGCGTTCTTTCCATCCAACAGCTCACAAACGAGGTACGTTCAACATGTTTTCCAACACCCCCTGCCCTCTCAAAACCTTCCATCCTGCTACCATCATACGAAGTCTCGTATGTGTATGTCTGTTGTCTTTTGGGCTCCCCACAGCCGCCATCGCCAAGCAAGATCCGATGTTGTTGACAGCTCGTTACATGACCACCATCCACCAAAAACTACAAAAGAATTGGCGCAGCAAAAAGATCCCTTTGATGGAGATTCACCTGCGCAGCGCGACTGTGACCCTGTGGCTCAAAAAAAATGGGACGTTGCTCAAGGCCAAAATCAGCAACCCGAGCGGCAACAAAGCATATGACAAAGCGCTGCTCGCGAGCGTCAAACGCTCCTCCCCCTACCCTGCGCTGCCTGCACATCTACACACACAGGCACGCAAAACTGGACTGGATATTGTGTTTCGACCTCGGGTATTCCGAAAAAAACTCCTGCCCCTCAAGCGGAAGTACAAAGGCTCCGCGACCATCCCCAACTGGGTCCCCAAAAAATCAAAAAACAAGAAGAAAAACAAGAAGTAGCGGTTCTACCACTTTCCACCGCCGCTGCGGCCGCTGCTTCTGTAGCCACTGCGATATCCACCGCCGCTACGATAACGACTTCCGCCACTTCTGTAGCCGCTGCGCCCACGATAACGGCTGCCGCCACTTCTGTAACCACTGCGTCCACGGCTCCCACTGCGATAACGACTGCTACCACTTCTGTAACCACTACGTCCGCGATAACGGCTGCCGCTGCGGTATGCGCTTCTTCTGTAGTAGCGACCACCTGGACCACGTCTATAGTATGTCCCGCGACTCCATCCCATCGGTCGATAACGTCTGTAGTACGTGGTCCTGTAGTAACCACGATAGCTCGGATAGGAGCGGTAGTAGTATCGATAACGGCTATAGAATGGACCTGAACGCCACCACATCGGGGAACCGTACCAACCAAAGGCAGGACGCCACCAGATCGAGTGCCACGCCGCGTAGGTAAAGAAGCCTAAGAAGAAGGCGTTGGTTGAAGAGATATGGTGTGTATATCCAGGCTGTCTGTAGTAGTAGCCAGAGGAGTCATACAACGAGTAACTGAGCTTTTGATTGCCCTTCTCGTAGGGCTGTGATTGCTTGAAGACAAACAGCAGTTTGTCGTCTTTGGATTGGTAGCCGGGTTGTTTGTTCTTGTCGAGGTAACCACGCAGACGAAGGAGCTTGTTCTCCCACTTGGGCTCAACACGGACAGGTGTGGGGAGAAGCGTCGTGGGATCTGCGTTGGGTTTTTGTTGCTTGAGTGTCGCGAAGTAGATCGCGTTGACTTCGTCCTCGAATTTCTTCATCCAGGCCTTGAAGTCTTTGGGGTTGTCCGTCTTTGTCTGCCAGAGCGCCTGCTCAACAGCCTTCAAGTCGATCTCTGGCTTACCAACCTTGGCAGGCTTGAGATTCATCGCTTGTTTTTGGGCACGTCGCGCACCATCATAGCCAGGCATAGGGCGGCTGTAGTGGCTTGAGCGTGGTGCAAACAAGAAATACAACAGCGCGACCACAAAAATAACCGCGACGATGGAACCAATGATCCCAATGAGACCACCATTTCCCGAGTCCTCTACGACGTACTCCGTCTCGTAGTAATCATCATCGTAATCATCGTACTCTTCGTAGTATTCTTCGACATATTCGTCTCGATCTCGCCGAGAACCTCTTCCACGACGCCATGATCGTCGAGCCATGTTTCCTCCTACTGCTCAATATGAGCGACTTTTTCTCGTTTGATACGAGTGTGGCTTGTAATGGACACACCCAAAGTAACCATAATCTTCGGATATACAAAGAAAAAACATGTGCGTTCGGGCGCACTGGCCACGTCTTCGCCCCATGTCACTGCATACAACATAGATACATGTACGAAAATTCCGTCTGAGACTGTCACAAGTCCACTGGAAGGAAAAAGCACACAGAAAAAAGACCACCTATAAGGTAGCGGTCTTGCCCCCTATCCACATCACAAAGAGGAGAGAATTTTCTCCAACATTCTTGCATTTTCCGAAAAAAATCAAGATACTGTTCTTTGGTGTATACAAATACTCTGTATATCCGGAGTTGGGAAACAGAAAAAGTATGATGTCGGCTGTTCCTTTTTTTCACCCAACGGCCTCACATCAGGAGGAATGTATCATGAATGTGAAAGCGCACCTGTCATCAATGATGCGCGTGTTGTGTTTGGGATTTTTACTCTTCTTCGCCTGTGGTGATCCAGGCAGTAACAACAATAACAACAACAACAATAACGCTGAGTGCACCAAAGACGAAGAGTGCAAAACCGACGAACGTTGCGGAACAAAAGGAAAATGCTTCCCCATCCTCTGCGGCGCGGACAGCGACTGTCGCGACCAATGGCATTGCAACTTTGCCACCGAGCGTTGCCAGGCAGCCCCATATGACGGCTGCAAGGAAAATACAGATTGTGAGCTCAACGAGATCTGTGAGAGCAACCGCTGTGTCGCCAAAGCAGAGTGCACAACAGACACTGATTGTACAGACGCACAAAAGCCCAAGTGTGAAAGTGGAAAGTGTGTCGCAGGGCCTGAATGCACCAAAAATGAAGACTGTACCGATACACAAAAGCCCGTCTGTAAAGACAATAAGTGTATCGAGAAAGAGAAAGAATGCGATCAAGACACGGATTGCAAAGACCCGACCAAACCCTCCTGTAAAGACGGTCAGTGCGTCGAACCCCAACCTGAATGTGCAAAAAGTTCAGACTGTACGGACCCGGCCAAGCCTATCTGCTCGGGACGCAAGTGTATCGCTGACTCCGGTGTCGGTGAAGGTCTCCCTTGTGAACCCGGCGTCACAGAGTGCAAGAGCGCATTCTTCTGTTACAAAGAAGACAGCGCAAGCACAAAGGGTGTCTGTCGTATCGAATGTCTTGCCTTCTCGCCACAATGTCCAGCCAACAAAGTGTGTCGCCAAACAAGCGGTAGTCGTGGGATCTGCCTCGACGAAAACAACGGCAAAAAAGAAGGCGAGTCCTGTGAGACCGATGCTTGTGAGAACAACCTGTTCTGTGCGAGCTGGAAAGGCAAAAAGATCTGCGCAACACCATGTGACCCATCCAACGCAGCTTGTGCCACAGGCGAAGAGTGTTACGAAGCGATCACAGGCCGCTTCTTGTGTGTCGCAGAACGCGATCCATGTGGTATCGGACGCCCCTGTCCAGATGGTGAAGATTGCCTCTCCAGTCGCTGCACCCCAAAACCCCCATGTAATCCAGCTTGCGCCTCCGACGAGCTGTGTGACAGTGGGACTTGTCGCAAAAAACAATGCCCGAGTGAGATCCAGTGCGCGACAGGCGAAAATTGCGTCAATGGCACATGTGTGAATCCCACCTCCAACCCTCCCTGTAAACCCTGCCAAAGCGGACAATGCCCCAACACTGGCGCACAATGCCTCAGCGGATATGGCAACGACACCAACAGCTATTGCTACGAAAGCTGTGCAGGTGGGAAAGCCTGCCCCGATCCAGCACACTTCTCCTGCAAGATGATCAACATCAACCTCAACAACACGACCTGTACATCGGACACAGACTGCACCGCTCATGGAAGCAATGTCACATGTTCCAACGGCAAATGCACACGCAACAACGTCGCGCTCTGCCTCCCCACCATCGGGACCTGTACCAATAAGTGCGGCGGCGTGACATGCCCAACAGGCACCACGTGCATCCCTGCAACAGGCACATGTGGCGGCAAAAAACTCTGTGATACATGTAAAGTCAACGAAGAATGTGGTGGCACAAATGACCTCTGCTTACGCGCGAACGGTGGCACAACGTCCTTCTGTGGTCTCGACTGCACCAACGACGCGAGCGTTTGTCCCACTGGCTTTAACTGTTTCACGATCAACGGTCAAAACGTGAAAAACTGTGCCCCCGCAAACCTCACATGCCCAGCCCCCTAAGAAACCTCCCCATCTCCTCCCCACCCAAGACCCTTTCTTTTGAAGATCCAATCTCTTTGGGGTATGATTCTTTGCATGTACAAAGAATCATACACGTACGTTTTGAGCGCTCTTTTAAAAAGGAATGTATATGATGTCATTTTTGTCGCCTCGCATGCTCATTCAACATCTTTGTCTCACAGTCCTCCTTGTCCTGATCGCCTGTAGCGATCCCCCCAAAAAAGAAGGCTGTGAGAACAACAACGATTGCGCTGTCCAACAAGTCTGCAAAGACACACAGTGTACCGATATCGTATGCAGCACCAACGACGATTGTCGTGGTGGTTATCTCTGTGACACCACAAGCCAACGTTGCCAAGCCAACAGCGAAAATTGTCCAGAGCTCGCAACTGGCGGTTGCTGCAAAGACGAACACTGTAAAGCAGACGAACAATGTGTCGAGAAGGCCTGCCAAAAGAAATCTTGCGAAAAAAACGAGGACTGTACGGAGACAGACAAACCCAAATGTCTCGAAGGGACGTGTTCTCCAGCGGACACCTGCAAACAGGATAGTGACTGTCAAACCGACAAACCCAAGTGTGAAAATGGCACGTGTACAGCCCTTCCGCTCAAAAAATCAGGCGAAGAATGTGCACCTAACGCCCCTTGCGAGAAAGACCTCGTCTGCTTCGCCGAGATCGGACAGACCTATTGTCGCAAACAATGTGACCCATTCAACGCGGTCTGTGGGATCGGGACGGTCTGTCAATTCATCAACGAAACAACCGGCGCTTGTGTCCCCAGAAACAGTGGGAAAAGGGATGGAGAGGCCTGTGACGCTGCGCCTTGTGAGAAGAGCTTCACATGTGTCGAGTGGCCCGCCGGTAGCTCCGTCTGCGCGCGCCCCTGTCGCAACGCAAAGGACGACTGTGGACAGGACGAGATCTGCCACGACTTCGGCAGCATCAAACTCTGCCTCGCCAAACCACAATCCTGTGGTACAGGGCGCCCCTGCCCCGATAAGTGGACCTGCACCAACGACGTCTGTCTTCCAGATAAGTGCCCTACAGTCGCGTGCCAAACAGGTGAGATCTGTCGCCTCGGAAACTGTGAAAAACCAAACTGTTGCAAAGGAGATGTCTGCCCTTCCAGCACCACATGTAACCACAGCACAGGCGCGTGTGTCACACCGACCATCGACATCCCCTTCTGTACAGCCTGCCTCTCCAACGGCTCTTGTGGCCTCCCCTCCGAACGCTGTATCGCGCTCACAAGCGCACAAGACCGCATCTGTGCCGCCGAATGTACCGCGACAAAGACATGCACAGACAACAACATGGCCTGCATCAAGCAAAAAGATGATCGTTGGTTTTGTCTCCCCAAAGTCGGGACGTGTGATCGAAAAGCCTGTGATGGTGTCACCTGCAAAGACAATGAAGCCTGTCTTCCCCTCACCAAAAAATGTGTCGCCGTCGGACTCGGTGTCTGCAAACCCTGTGTCAACGACCTGCAATGTGGTGGCCCAACCGATCTTTGCATCATCAAAGAAGGTGAGACCACAGGTTACTGTGCACAAGATTGCGCGGGCTGCGCACAATGTCCGGCAGGGACCGCCTGTCAGGATTACAATGGCCAAAAACAATGCCTCTCCGCCACCTCCTGCAAATAAGGTCACTGCAAGGAAAAAGTCTAACTTCCCCTATACATTCCCGTCCCGCCATAAACGCTTGATCGAATAGATCCACAACACCGTATATCCCACAGCGATCAACTTGATGTTCTGCTCCAAGAAGACATTGGCGAGGCGTCGGTGCGATAAAGAGACCGCCGTATGATCCATGAAGAAGACAACCCCACCAAACACGAAAATCCCCAGACATAACCACGCGACGACCTTCGCAAAGACCCCCTCCCGAGGGAAGAACCCCAACGACAATACGCCAAACATCAACGCGAGCGCACCCCACTTCAACCACGTAAAGAGATGCAACAACAGGTAAGAAGCGCGCACATTCACGGGATCTGTCAGATACGCCGAGAAGATCGATAAGATCTGAAGGTTCTCGACAGCATCCCCCACAAACATCGCCAACGCGAGGATAACACCACACACACCGAAGAATGCCTTCCCTGTGCGCAACATCAAGACCCAGGCGAGCAACCCCAAAAAGGCCGAGTACACAACCATGAAGAGATAGTCAAAGTACGTGTGCCAGCGCAGACGCTTCATCTGGTCGGGTGTGTGTTCTTTGCCATGAAGCGCCTGTGCGATCTGACAATCAGAGGTCGCAAACTCAACAGCCAGGATCAAGCGAGTGAATCCCTTCGCGCTCTGCTTCTTCGCTGCACAAGCCGCAGACACCTTGAACGTCTCCATCGAGACACCCGCCAGGAGCTGCGAGAAGATCAACGAACATACCAACAACAGGCCACCTGACAACACAATCGCCCACGTATACCGCCGCAATGTGATGGAATGATGTTGTGCTTCCATGAATAATTCGTCCTCCAAAGGTGAATTCGTAGGCAGTGCTTTGTGGGTTTGCTGCCCACACCCGCTCGGGGAGTAGCGCTCCCCGAACCCCGCATATGCTGCCGCGCTTCGCTTGCCAGGTTAGAGTGTATCAGCCTTTACAAAGGCTGATACAACAAGGAAAAAGGAAAAGGGATGGGGCCGGTTGAAGGGGGTTGTTTTGTGGTCCCCTCAGGGATAGGCGATCTGTACACCAAAACCTTTTCGGATGTATTCGTTGACTGTATGGGCTGTGTACGCGGGGCGCCAATTGGCACGTGATTGCTTTCGCGCTTCCTTCAAAAATGCCTCGACACTTGCAGTCGCACCGAGGCTCTTCATGTAGGTTTTGATGTCGCGATCAGGATCAGAGAATGGCCCCGCGCTGTTCGTCTCACTGCCCCATTTGTAGAGGAGCACCCCACTTTGGCAAGGTGCGTGTTGTTTGCAGGCGCTTGAGAGTCCATTCTTCCCTTGGGGACTCGCCGCGACGATATTGCCGAACGACTTGGTCAAGGACGGTGTAATCTTCCCAAAAGAGAGGCCCCAATTCCTCGCACCAGGCGTGTGAGTGCCCGGTTTACCGTGAAGAGGAAAACCATGTGAACCAAGCACCACGTTGTAGTGTGCTTCCTGGACAAAATTATCCTTGCCGTAGCCATTGAGATTCAGCGCGATCCCGTTGTCCAGGGCGAGATTGTCCACGACTACACCCCCACCTCGCAACTTGATCCCATCAGCCGAACCTCTCGCAGTGATGTTCGCATGTGCCATCACATTCTTGGTGTCTGTGTTGAGATAGATGTTGTGGTTGTAAATCGTCGGGACTGTCGTGGGATACTTGTCAGAGACTTCACCTGAGAGCCAGCCGTTGTGATCCAACAAGTTCTCTTCAAATAAGATGTGTTCGACATGACTCATATAGATGCCCTGTGCGTGGTGGAACTCCGTGCTACCGGTGTAGTGTTTGTGGTAGCCAAAGTTATCGAGGAAGTGGCTCCTTCGCACGGCGATGTAACGCGCCCAATTCTTTCGATCAACCCCGCCATTCTGCACGACCAACGGCAAAAACAAAAAGCGACAATCTTCAAACAGGATATGATGGGTCTCCTTCTGCCACATCACAGCAGGTGGATTCCCTCCATCATCCTGACGTGTCGCCGAAAATGAAGGTGATGATGGATCCTTAAAAGGATTGTAGAAGTCGATCCCCACAAAAGACCAGTACGCGGCTGCGTCCGCACCTGATGTATACCCGGAGCCATACCAGCCAAAGGACAACAGAGGCCCCCCTTTTCCTGTCCAGATCAACCTTGGACGTGCGCCCGTTCCGTAACTTGTGAACAACAGAGGAGCTTTGATCGAGAGACCACCTTTTGCTGTCGTCGCTCGAAATTTCACGTGCTCAGACCATGTATCACCTGCCTTCAAGAGGACCCAATCAGGACGCGCGACCTTCCCATTGGATGAACGACTTTGCAAAATCGACAGCGCCTTCGCCAATGTCTTGACCGCCTTGGACGCACTCGAACCATCCTGTTTGTCATCCCCCGAAGACGAACTCACGTAGATCTTGCGCGTGTCTTTGTGTGCCTGATATACAGTCCAACCATCGGCTCCAACAGGACTCCAAGAGTATGTTTTGTAGGTTGGTTTGACAGGCTGATCTGGTGTTGGGGGTTGTTCGGCGGGCGTGGTCTCTGCGATCACTTCCCGCTCTGGAAGCGACGGTTCAGGGGTCACAACCTCTTCCCCTCCTCGCGCCTCTTTGGGTGTCACTTCGGCCTTTTGTTCGGGTTCGACAGACCGCTCCGTGGTCTGTTTGCTGTCGGTCTGCGAAGTCTCAGTAGGATCGGTCTCTTGTGTCTGACCTCCATCAGTGGAGTGGCTGACTTCCTTCCCTTCAGGCTCAGAAGGCCCCGTACAATCGAGTGCCCACAAAGAGCACACTATACAAACGATGAACATTCCTTTTTTCAGCATTTTGCACCTCTCTGTTTGGATAGGCACATGGTAGCGCAGATCAACAGAGATGGACAGCCCCCACATTGCGCATCAGATCACGTCCGGATGTCGAGGACAGGGCGAAATCCACAATGTGCGGAGTTTTGATTGGCTTGCAGACCATATCGATAAGACACACGCAGAAAAGAGGCTTTGGTGTTGTAATGACCGCCACGTACGGTCACACGTTTGCCACGATTCGCCATATGGACAGGGTCATCACCTTCGACCTCCTGAAAGTAACGAGGATTCCAGCCATCAGCACACCACTCGTAGACATTGCCAGCGCAATCGAGGACTCCAAAGGGCGACATACCTTCGGGACAATGCCCGACCTGTGTGACTCCGCCCTCAAGCATCCCAAAATTCCCATGTGTACGTGAAGGTGCTTCCTCCCCCCAAGGATACAAACGCCCGTCCAAACCTCCGGCCATCTTCTCCCATTGGGCTTCGGAGGGTAGAGAGAGACCATAAAAATCGCAAAACGCCCAGACATCTTCGTAAGAGACCCACACAACAGGTCGATCCGCCAAGGCAGCAGGACAGGTATCACCTCGCCAGTGGTTGAGATAATTGCGCTGTGAAGGTGACGTCTTGTACTGACTCTCCTCCACAAAGATCGACCACATCCTGTTGGTCACAGGCACACGCGCCACCCAGAACGCCTCCACAGAGACGTCTTTTGCAGGCTGTTCATAACGCGAAGCCTCCCTATCGTCCGCTCTTGCGCCCATCGTAAAATGCCCCGCAGGGATATAACTCAAAGGCATCAAAGGACGACCTGTTCGGGAGAATACAATCGCCTGTTTGATTTCACTTGGTGCAGCCACCAACGAAGGCCATGAGCGACCATTTGTCGTGGAACGCTCCGCACGCAAGAGGCGCCCAACCACAGGCATATTTCGTGTATGCTCAGGTAGCCATGTCGGGCGTTTTCGATCGATCCTCTTGCGCAAGACATCCCAATGACGTTCTCGCAAAGAGATCATATCGAGCGCAGCCTGATCATCCCATTGTGGCGTCATTGCCTGCGGCGATGGTTCATCTGTGATTTTAGGTTTTTGTGTGGTCTTTGGTGTTTTGGGGGATTGTTTGTCGGGATGAGGTGTGGAGCGAGTTGGTTTGTGGAGCTCTTGGATGAAGACCTGCTCAAGTGCATCGATGAACGTCAGGGGTTGTGTGTAACGCTTCGCAGGCTGCCAGTGAAGAGCCTGTTGAAACACACTATCAATCGATGGTGGGAGTGTCGTGTCGAGCACAGAGGGACCGGGCATTCCAGGCTGAGGGAGTTGTCCTGTCAGGATCTGGAAGGCGATCACACCGAGCGCATAGATATCAACAGCCGGGGTTAAGGTGTCCCCATTCAACTGTTCTGGTGCCATGTAGTAGGCTGTCCCAACGCGAGCTTGGGGAGTGTGCGTGTCATTGAGGTCTCTAGCGATACCAAAGTCGAGCAACTTGGCATTGTGTTCTGGCGTGACGAGGATATTGGCAGGTTTGAGATCCCTGTGAATGATCCCTTGATTGTGGGCATGTTGGATCGCACCAGCGATCTGCCGCAAGATCCGAATTCTTTGCTCACGTGGTGGAGGTTGCCATTGTCCAGTGTTGTCGCTCCATGAAGAGATCTGTCTTTGGAGGCTCGTACCGGGGACAAACTCCATCGTGATGAAGCGTCGGTTGTTTGTACGTTCACGCTGAAGGGAGTAAGTGCGAACGATATGGGGATGCATCAGACGTTCATTGATCGCGAGCTCTTGGCGGATGAGTGTAAGTTGCTGTGCTTCGCCGAAGGTTGGGTGGAGCCACTTGAGGGCGATGGGGCGTTCACGTTCGCGGTCGTGGACGAGATAGACCTGTCCCATGCCGCCTTCTCCGAGCAGCGCGATGACATCGTAGCGTTCAGCGATACATTGACCAGGGAGTAGACGTACAGCATCGGCGGAGATCGTTGCAGGCCCGTGAATGTCGCCACCAGTGAGAAAGACGTCTGCTTGATGTGTTTGTGGTGTAGCTTGTTGTGACAGCTCGTGCTCACGTTGGTAGATCTGTTCATCGATTTGTCCCTGCTCGTGGAGTGTTTGCAGCTGGTCGAGCCAGGGTGAACGTGTACTTTGTGCCATCTCTTCCTCCAACATCCAAAGAGCCAAATGATCCATTGTTCAAGGATACACGAGACCCCTGGCGGATCAAGACACACATCCAAGAAAGAAAATAAGAACCCTCTCAGTCCGAGTAAACGATATCTCGCGAGGGATACTCGAATGCTGATCCAGGGGCAGTTGCACTTGTGTCTTCGCAAAGTGCACCCGAACATACGGTTGTAATCCCTCATGGCAATACGTATGTCGCAAGCGACATCCTCCTAACGCTCGACTGCTCGGTCAACATATGCGGTTGTCATTTGCGAGGCCACTTTGCAACGACCCCTTCTACAAACCTCTCCATCCCCCTGGCCTTCGGCCTTCCCCCTTCCTCTCC
>PCBK01000031.1 GCA_002731275.1 Deltaproteobacteria bacterium
GAGCCGCAGGGCGTGCAGCGGGACGAGCCGCAGGGCGTGCAGCGGGACGAGCCGCAGGGCGTGCAGCGGGACGAGCCGCAGGGCGTGCAGCAGGTCTTGCCGCAGGGCGTGCAGCGGGACGCGCAGCAGGTCTAGCAGCGGGGCGTGCAGCAGGTCTTGCCGCGGGACGAGCCGCAGGACGAGCAGCGGGGCGTGCTGCGGGACGAGCCGCAGGACGAGCAGCGGGGCGTGCAGCAGGACGAGCCGCAGGGCGTGCAGCAGGTCTAGCAGCAGGACGTGTGCGTGCAGGTACTGTTTTCACTTTCTTGACTTTGTCTGCTTTCGCGCGTTTTGCGTGGAAGGAGATCAACGCAGGTGCTGTGACGAGTGCGATGACACTGAGCAATTTGATCAAGATGTTGAGTGAGGGGCCAGCAGTATCTTTGAAGGGGTCGCCCACAGTGTCACCGACAACGGCAGCTTTGTGGGAGTCGGAGCCTTTTCCGCCATGGTGTCCCATTTCGATGTATTTTTTCGCGTTATCCCATGCACCACCAGCGTTGGACATGAAGATCGCGAGGAGAACACCGGAGATGGTCGCACCAGCGAGGAGACCACCGAGGGATTGGAGGCTGTAAAGACCAACAAGAATGGGGACCGCGACAGCGAGCGCGCCGGGGAAGACCATCTTGCGAAGTGCAGCGTTTGTGGAGATCTCAACACAACGTGCGTGGTCAGCTTTGACACCTTCTTTACCGTCACGAAGACCTTCGATTTCACGGAATTGGCGACGAACTTCTTCGATCATCTCTTGCGCAGCGCTACCAACAGCTTCCATCGCGAGCGCGGAGAACCAGAAGGGAAGCATACCACCGATCAAGAGACCTGCCATGACTTCGGGGTTGACGATGTTGAGTGTGAAGTGGGGGTTCGCCGCGAGGACTTTACTCTGGAATGCAGAGAAGAGAGCGAGAGCTGTCAGTGCAGCAGAACCGATCGCGAAACCTTTACCGATCGCTGCGGTGGTGTTACCAACAGCGTCGAGGTTGTCTGTGCGTGCGCGAACTTCTTCACCGAGCTCAGCCATCTCAGCGATACCACCAGCGTTGTCAGCGATGGGACCGTAAGCATCAACAGCGAGTTGGATACCTGTGGTTGCGAGCATACCGAGGGCTGCGATCGCGATACCGTAGAGTCCTGCGAATTTGTAAGCGATCAGGATCGCGACAACGAGGACGAGGATGGGACCAACTGCGGAGTACATACCAACAGCGAGACCGGAGATGATGGTGGTCGCAGAACCTGTTTCACTTTGTTTTGCGATCTTTTTGACGGAAGCGTGTTTATCGGAAGTGTAGATTTCGCAGAGTTTACCGATGAACGCACCAGCGAAGAGTCCGAAGACCATTGCGATGACGACGCCGTTTGCTGTGACTGTCAATCCACCAAGGAGGACCTTGGGTGGGAAGAGCCATCTTGCGATGAAGAACGTTGCGATTGCCATAAGGACAACTGCGATCGTGGTTCCTCTATCGAGTGCTTTTTGTGGGTCTCCGCCTTCTTCTGTTTTGACGAAGTAGGTACATCCGATGGAGATGACGATACCAACGCCTGCGAGGAGGAGGGGGAGGAGGATGGTTGGGAGTGCCACTTCGCCGGGGTTTCCGGGGATCGTCATGGTTGCACCGAGGACCATCGCACCGATGATGGAGCCGACATAGGATTCGAAGAGGTCCGCACCCATACCAGCAACGTCACCAACGTTGTCACCAACGTTATCAGCGATTGTTGCGGGGTTACGTGGGTCATCTTCGGGGATACCTGCTTCGACTTTACCGACGAGGTCAGCACCGACGTCAGCAGCTTTGGTGTAGATACCACCACCAACGCGAGCGAAGAGGGCGATACTTGAAGCACCAAGTGAGAATCCAGAGAGGACGGAGAGCATTTTGTTGACGTTTGTGAAGGTGTCGACACCAAACTTTACGGAGTAGAGCATGGTGAGGAGGGAGAGTCCAAGGACACCGAGGCCAACAACAGCCATACCCATAACGGTACCACCAGAGAATGCGACACGAAGTGCGCCGTTGAGGCTGGTACGTGCGCTCGCTGCAGTACGGACGTTTGTGAGGGTGGCGACGTACATTCCTGCCCAACCTGCTGCGGCACTACAGAATGCACCGACGAGGAAGGAGAGGGCAACCATCCAGTGTGTGCTGGGGTTGTTGTAGTTTGTCAAATAGAGGATGACAAAGACCGCGATCACAAAGTACGCGAGTTTTTTGTATTCAGCATAGATGAAGGCCTGGGCACCCTCGCGGATGTATCCAGCGATTTCGCTCATGCGCTCTGTGCCTTCTTCTTCTTTGGCGATGGCGTTTTTTTTGTACAAGGCAAAATAAAGTGCGGCCACACCAAATGCCGCACAAACGATGGTTATGGTGTAAAGCATAAATGACTCCTTTTGATATCCCCTGTACGGTGGTCAGGACTCTTTATCCGCCAGGGGGGCTACAACTGCTTCTGGTTGAGTTGAATCGGAGGGAAGACCAGGTTTTCTTCGGTTCCAGCGATTCATCGCTTGAGTGAGACCGTCTCTGCAACAGCATGCGAGCATGTCTGATGCGTCTTGTATGATCGATGGGAGTGCTTGGGTCTCTTCATCTGTAAAGGGGGCGAGCACATACTCTGCGATGTCTGCGCCTTTGGCCGGGCGCCCGATCCCCACACGTAAACGTGGGTAATCAGGGGAGCCAAGACTCGCATGCAACGAGCGTAGGCCATTATGACCCCCAGCGCCTCCTCCTTGTTTTAATCGGAGACGCCCAAAATCGAGGTTCAATTCATCGTGGATGATCAAGATTTGGTCAAGGGGGATATCAAATTTTTTTTGAAGAGGTGCGACAGCTTCGCCGCTGAGATTCATGTAGGTTTGGGGCTGGACGAGGACGACAGGGGTGTGATGAATGCTTCCTCTTCCGAAGAAGCTTTTATACTTTTTTTCTGAGAGGGGGATATCGTAGGTGTGGCTCAGGTGTTCGATGATACGGAAACCGATATTATGACGATCTCGTGCGTAACGAGAGCCGGGGTTTCCCAGTCCAACGAGTAGCCACATGAAACATCAAGCCTCTTCGAGGTATGAGCAAAGGTAGGTCGATCAGTCCGCGATTACTGAGGGAACAGCGACCAGCACTTCGCTTGGCTCGTGGAGTGCTGTGATTCCCTCTGGAAGGTTGAGGTCAGCAACCGTCAATGTTTCGTTTGTATCTACACCGGAGATATCGATGGTGATATCAGATGGGATCTTGGTGGGGACACACTCGACATCCAGAATAACACGATGTGTTTCGAGGACACCACCACGTGTGGTTCCGACGGGACGACCTTCGTAGACAAGCTTGACTTGGACTTTGACTGGGGCGTCAAGATCGACGAGGAGGAAGTCTGCGTGCATGGGGCGACGGTCAACTGGGTGACGTTGCATTTTTTTGAGCATCACGTTGTGAGATGTGCCATCTTCAGCTTTCAACTCGAGGAGTGTGTTTTTGCCGTTGACTTTCAAGCCTTTGAGAAGCTCACCAGAGCTGACAGCAAAGTGCAGGGGGGCGTTGCCTTTGCTGTATGCGATCGCTGGGATACTCCCTTCACGGCGAAGAGTGCGTGCTGTTCCTTTTCCGAATGATTCACGATTGCTGATGGCAACAACTGCGCTATTCATGATGGCCTCCATCATTAAAGCCTCTCCTTCACGAGAGAGCTTTGAATTTATGTTGAGCGATGTGTAGACAGAAGAAATACATCGAGACAGAAGGCAGAATAGAGAGGGATCAGATCGAGGAGAACCTCTCTCTCTTCCCACACAAACGCGTGCTATTGCCTCTTTATATTGCGCTTAGTGTTCGCTAGATGTGCCAATGGCGGGGATGTGGGGAGTGTTATATTTTGATCCAAAAAAGAACCTTTTTGTCAAATGACAAGCTCTTTTCAAAGTCTACCTTCAATTACAAAAGTGCCAAAGTGATCACTGTACAAACTTGGATCACTTTGGCACTGTTGATTCAAAAATTGCTGGGGTAATAGGATTTGAACCTATGCATGCCGGAACCAAAACCCGGTGCCTTACCGCTTGGCGATACCCCAAACCCAATATTTTTGGAGAATATTGAAACTCATCTATTGAATCAAATCGATCTCACACTGCGGAGTGATCGATGGACTCGCTACCATCTGATGTTACGAGTGAGGCGGGTCGCGCTGACACTTCTCTTTCGTACGCCATCAAAATCACTTGTTCCATGTTTTGACGGGTGTCACTATTAAGAGGATGCGCAATGTCCTTAAACGTTCCATCTTTTGTTTTCTTGCTCGGCATTGCCACAAACATGCCACTCTTGCCACGGATGATTTTCAAATCTCTCACAATAAAACAGTCGTCGAAGGTGATGGTCACATACGCTTTGAGTTTCTCCTCTTGTACAGGAAATACTTTCACTTCTGTGATTTCCATGACGACTCCTTTTGCTCTTGCACTGCTGTCGATATGTTGATGTCGCTTATTGTGTTGTTTCTCATCTTTCGCAAGCTGTCAGTTCATGACCTCCGCTGAGGCAGATGCTATAACATAGCGCCCCTACCCTCGCAACACGAAGTTTTCACTTTTTTTGAAAATGTTTGATTTTATTTGAAAAAAAAGACTCATTTTTTTGTCTCTTTGTCCTCTTCAACATCGGCTCGCTCTCCAAAAAGCCTGATCTGTGACGATCGTGATCTCGATCTTTGCTTCTTGATCTCGTGATCGTGATCGCGATCTGGATCGTCGATCTCGTGCTCGCTGTTTTGTGCGGAGTATGTGGTGGTCTATCTTCTCGCGATGATAGATCTTGTTCTCTCTATACACCCTCTTCCAAAAAGGACGTTTGGGCGCTCTCTTCTGCGGGAGCAGCGGTGATATCCTCTTGTCCATCGGTTTCGTTGAGCAACGCACCGAGTTCTTGTGTGAGCGCTTCTTGTTCCTCTGGATCTTCTTCGATTTTTCCCTCTGTCTTCAACAACTCGTCGATCTTCTCTATGATCTCACCGAGCTCCTCTTCTGCGATCTCATCGTCGATCAAACGCTGCTTGAGCGTTGTCGCAAAGCGAGAGAGCGGATCGGACCAGGGGCGAAAGCGCGTGTCGAGGTGGAACAATGCCTGGAAGATCTTCTTCTCCAAGAGCGCGCGATCAATGCGTCCGTCTCGCTCTTTGTAATCCTCCTCCTGGCCGTAATCCAGTGGCGTCGTGTCGTTGATATAGCGCAACATAAACGCCCCCAGTTGCTCTTTGATCCATGGCTCCAATGACTTCATCGGGATCTCTGAAAACGGGAACCCCAATGTCCCCGTAAACTCAAGCTGGCATACTGGTGCCGCGTAGTCGATGTCCTCTGGCCATGTCGCCTTGATCTTGTGCAACTGCGCCTTCCCTTGATCGGCCACCAACTCGTGGACCGCCGCTTCGACTTCTTCCGGGGTTTTGTACAGATCACAGTCCATGTGCATCGAGATAAATGGGCGACTGTAATAATCCGTGTGGTGGAACGACTCAGCGACCTCTCCATCGCCTACTTCGATCACGAACAATCCGTGCTCTTCAAAATACTCACGGATCTTACAGGACTCCAGACTTCCGGGGTTAAACACCCAGTTCTGTCGCTCATAGCGCTTGTGGACGTGTCCGAGCGCGAAGTATTGGATGTACTCGCGCAGGGGGAGCAGTTGTTCATAGCTGATCCCGGCGTGCATCTCGTTGACATAGTCCGTTAAGCCACCGTGGAACATCACGATATTAAAGGGTTTGGGGGGGAGTCCTGCGAGCGCTTCTTCGAGCTGGCCGAGCATGTTGTGTGCTGTTGCGCCGTACCAGTGTGTACCAACGATCCTGATCTCATCGTTGAAGTCGTAATAACTCCCACGTAGCTCTTCATCGCTCCAGGGTTCGAGGTGGATCTGACCATCCCTTGTATAGTCGCGCAGGTAGATCATCATCTCTTCACCTGCGAGGTAGTCGTACCAGTTGGGCTCTTGGTCTCGGTGCCATCTCGCTGCGTCGTGGTTTCCCTCGATCGCAAAGACTGGGATCCCTTCTTCCTTTAGAAGACTCAAAACGTGTGTGGTGCGAGAGAGGGTGATGGGTTGGAGAGTCCGACTATCAAACAGGTCGCCTGCGATGATCACAAAATCAACTTGTGGAGGATCACCCTCATGGAGTGGAAGCGCGTACCGTTCAATCGCGCTCTCAAAAGACAGGAAAAAGTCCCGCTCTCGCTCAAAGCTGTTGTACTGGCGAAATCCCAGGTGGATATCTGCAATATGTAAAAAACGAATCGGACGCTCGGCCAATGGTTTCTCCTTTGTATGAAGATTCTTGTACTTCCTTGAGGACATTGCGCATCCACTCTGTCATCGGCAAGCGATTGGCTCGCTCTTCTGATGATTTTTCTCGCGAGGGTGGATGAAAGAGAAGCGTTTGGTTGTTTCTCTTGGAAGCATTTGTGCCTAAGTTGTCGCATTCGCTGATCTTGGCGTCAAGGGAGATCTCATACTGTCCCTTGACGTAGACGCCCAAACGGGGCATCTTGCCTTGGTTCTATCGGCGTGTGCGCAGGAGGGCTTGTGAAGCGTGCACTCGCCCTGGATGTATCCGCAAAAATATACATTAACGGAGGAAATAGTTGATGCGTCGTTATCCATGGATTGTTTTGGTTTCCCTATTTTTTTTGGTGGGCTGTCAGGATCCCTACAGCAACCAAAAAGCACCTCCTTCTTCAAAAGAAACCTCCAAATTTGGTTCCTATCAGAACGTTTTCAACAACACCTATCAAGGCCCAAAGGGCGGTGATTCTGGTGTTGAGCGTTGGAAGGTCGAGACCGGGAATGCCTACAACAAAGGCAACACCAAAGCGCTCGTGACGATTGTCGAGTTTTCGGACTTCCAATGTCCTTTCTGCTCGCGTGGTGCAAAAACCCTCGACGGGATCGTCAAAAAATACAAAGGCAAAGTTCGTCTGTACTTCAAACACTACCCATTGAGCTTTCACAAAGACGCTCATCTCGCCTCGCAAGCATCTCTCGCAGCCGGTGCACAGGGCAAATTCTGGGAGTACCACGACAAACTCTTCGCCAACCAAAAGAAACTCAAGCGTCCTGACCTCGAACGGTATGCCAAAGAGCTCAAGCTCGATATGAAAAAATTCAAGGCTGCTCTCGACAAAGGCACCTACAAAAAGCAAGTCGACGACGATTTTGTACAAGGCGGTCAGGTCAATGTCTCTGGTACACCCACCGCGTATGTCAACGGACGTAAAACCTCTGTCGATGCCAAAAAGATCGGTGAGCTCGTCGATGAGGAGCTCAAGCTCGCTGCTGGCGCAAAGACGACTGGAGACGCTTACTACACCGAGCTGATCAAAAAAGCCAAGAGCAACAAGCCCAAAAAGATCGCCAAAAAAGAGAAGAAGGAAGAAGTCATTCAGAACGTCTCTGTTGGAAACTCTCCCAACACAGGACCTGAAGAGGCTCCCATTACAATTGTCGAGTTCTCCGACTTTGAATGTCCTTACTGCTCACGTGGCGCAAAGACCGCCAAGAAGGTCAAAAAAGCCTACGGTGATAAAGTGCAACTCGTCTTCAAGCACTACCCACTGGCCTTTCACATCCACGCCAAACCTGCAGCCTATGCCTCTATGGCGGCGCGCGAACAAGGGCAGTTTTGGGCGTACCACGACAAACTCTTCGCCAACTCCAAAAAGCTCGATCGGGCCTCTTTGCTCAAATATGCCAAAGAGCTCGGACTCGACATCCCACGCTTCACACAGAATATGGACTCCTACGCTGTCAAAGCGCACATCGACTCCGATATGAAACAGGCATCCAAAGTCGGTGTCACAGGAACACCCGCCTTCTTTATCAATGGTCGTATGATCAGTGGCGCGCAGCCCTTCTCCAAATTCAAAGAAGTGATCGATGAGATCCTGATCAAAAAGGGCTTCAAGAAGTCAGAGCTTCCCGAAGAACCTGCTGAAGTGGTTGAGGTCGGGAACGCTTACTACAAAGGCTCCAAGGATGCACCTGTCCAAATTGTCGAGTTTTCGGACTTTCAATGTCCCTTCTGTTCACGAGGTGCCAACACACTCAACTTGATCGCCAAAGCTTACAAAAACAAAGTGCAGGTGGCTTTCAAGCACTTCCCGTTGAGCTTCCACAAGGACGCACCGCTGGCATCACAGGCTGCTCTCGCGGCCGGTGCACAAGGCAAATTCTGGGAGTATCACGACCTGCTCTTTGAGAACCAAAAGAAACTCAAACGTCCCGACCTTGATAAGTATGCCAAAGAGCTCGGTCTCAACATGTCACTCTTTGCGCTCGCGCTCGACACTGCGAAATACAAAGCCCAAGTCGATGCTGATCTCGCACAAGGTTCAAAAATTGGTGTCTCTGGTACACCGACGATCTTTATCAATGGTCGTAAAGCCAAAGGCAACACCTTCGAAGAGCTTAAAAAACAGATCGACCCGATCTTGTTGAAGAATGGCTACAAAAAGTCCGATCTCCCCGAAAAACCAAAGCGCGTGATCAAAGTCGGCAATGCTTACACCAAAGGCAATCCAAAGGCCAAAGTCACAATCGTCGAGTTTTCGGACTTTCAATGTCCTTTCTGCTCAAGAGGCGCGAGACAAGTTGGCGAGTTTATCAAATACTACAAAGACCACGTCCGTCTGGTCTTTAAACACTTCCCACTGAGCTTCCACAAAGAAGCCCACCTCGCCTCGCAAGCGTCTCTTGCAGCTGGCGCACAGGGCAAGTTCTGGGAGTACCACGACCGACTGTTTGCCAACCAACGTAAACTCAAACGTCCTGACCTCGAACGGTACGCACAATCGCTCGGTCTCGATATGCAAAAGTTCAAGGCCGCCCTCGATAACGGGACGTACAAGGGACAAGTCGATGCCGATCTCAAGCAAGGCGGTAAAAACGGCGTCTCAGGTACACCGACGATGTTTATCAACGGTGAGAAGGCCAAAGGTTACAAGTTTGACGAGTTGAAGAAGCAAGTCGATCCGATTTTGCTCAAACTCGGTGTGAAGAAAGAAGCGCTGCCCAAACGTCCACCCAAAGTCGTGAAGATCGGCGACGCACCATACAAAGGGAGTCCAAAGGCGAAGGTCCAAGTTGTGGAGTTTTCGGATTTCCAATGTCCCTACTGTTCAAGAGCTGCCAACACACTCAACACACTCGCGAAGGCATACGGCGACAAGATCCAGGTGGTCTTCAAGCAGTATCCTTTGGGCTTCCACAAAGACGCACACCTCGCTGCGCAAGCTTCTTTGGCGGCTCACGCGCAGGGGAAATTCTGGGCGTATCACGACAAACTCTTCGCCAACCAACGCGCGCTCAAGCGCCCCCAACTCGAAGCCTACGCACAACAGCTTGGGCTCGATATGGGTAAGTTTAAGGCCGCTCTCGACAACGGGACGTACAAAGCGAAAGTTGACGCTGAGATGGCCAACGGTACTTACATCGGTGTGAACGGTACACCTTCTGTGTTTATCAACAACAAGCCCGCGATCGGACTGAGTTTTGAGAAGCTCAAAGAGCAGATCGATCCCATCTTGTTGAAGAACGGTTACAAGCAGGCAGATCTTCCAGAAAAGCCACTCAAACGCATCAATACAAAGGGCGCATACTCCAAAGGTAACCCCAACGCTCCGATCAAGATTGTGGAGTTCTCGGACTTCCAATGTCCTTTCTGTTCACGTGCGGTGGGTACGTTGAAGAAGCTTCAGAAGGCATACGGAGACAAAGTGCAGATCTTCTTTATGAACTTCCCCTTGAGCTTCCACAAAGACGCACACCTCGCGTCACAAGCCGCACTCGCGGCTGGTGAGCAGGCGAAGTTTTGGGAGTATCACGACAAACTCTTCGCCAACCAACGCAAGCTCAAACGTGCGGATCTCGAAAAGTACGCACAAGAGCTTGGGATGGACATGACGATGTTCAAGCAGGCATTGGACAGCGGCAAGTTTAAGGCACGTGTGGATGCGGAGCTGAGAGAAGGAGGTCGTGTGGGCGTCAGCGGTACACCTTCTTTTTATGTCAATGATCGTCCGATCAAATCGCCATCTTTTGATGCTGTGAAGAAGCGCATCGACGCGATCCTGAGCAAGAAGGGTAAGTGAGGTGAGTGTCGGCGTACCTGGTGATTTGAAGGGCCGCACGCTGCTGTGGTGGGGACGTTTTCCTGCGGCACATCGCGCGCAGTGTTTGGCCCTTGTGGAGGCTGGTGTACAGCTCCTTTTGGCTGCACCTTCAGATGATGCTCTGGCGCAAGAGATCGCGCAAGCCGATGGTATCCGTTGCGTCCCTATCCCACCGGATGTGGAGCGAGCAGATGTGATGGCTGGGTGGTTACGTGAGGTTGGGGCGTTTGATGACGTCTGTTATGTGCCACACTGGAAACCCTCTGTGCAAGCTGTTAAGTCGCTTCCATCCGGAGAATTCGCCTCTCTGTTGCAAGAGATGGCGGTGTTACGTTCTGTGCTCTCGGCGTTGATCTCCTCGGAGGATGAGCGGGGAGGGCGGTTGTTTGTGCAGATCTTGCCTGAACACGCAGCTGTCGACAGTGACGCGAGTTTGCCCTTGTTGGTGCACATCTGGAGCCAGGCGTTGATCGAGATCTTTGCTCATGAGATCAAGCCAGATATGTGGTGTCTGTGTTCACTTCAATTTGATCCACAAAGGGAGCAGGAACACGACGAGTTGGTGACGTTCTTTCAGCAGGCTTTGTCGAGGCCCGAAGAGTTCCAGGGGATCCACCACGAGACGGTGTTGCAAGCGTTGGAACAACATCCTCCGCCGACGCCAGTTGTGGCGTCTTCTCTGCCTTCCTCTGGCGAGCGGGAGCTACAACAACACGCGCAACAGATCTCCCATCTTGCGGCGTATCTCGAAGCTGGGTTGCGTATCCTCTCTGATGACTTCAACAAGCTCGGTTTTGTTCGTCGTCGTCTGCTCAGGCGTCGTTTTCTCCGTGATACAGGGTTGCGCATCGAAGACTGGATCGCACAACTGCAACGCATGAACACCTCCTGGCATCATCTCGCGGTGTTGCGCCAGCCACAGCAAATCCCCATCTACGCGCGAGATCTGGTTCGTGCAGAGCAGAAGACTTTGGACGCCCTCCAGGACCTCGCCTCCTACCTGCACAAAACACCACAGGAAGCCTCACCTGAGCAAACACAGCGTTTTCAGCAGATTTACCAACGACGTCAAAAGATGTCCCACGCGCTCACCTCCCTTGAGACACTCCTCAAAGATATCCAATCTTACATCGAGCGTTCTGCTCCTACCGTGTAAAGACCGCCGCGACCTCCTGCGACCAGAAGACCATCGCGTCGTCCGTGTGTATGCTGTGATTGTAGATGCCTTGCGGTTGACAAGCGCGCGCAATTTTTCTACTGTCTTATATGCTCACTATCTACACGATAAGATGGGGAAAATAGCCAAGTAAAGAGGATGCTGGAATGTCCGATTCGTCACGTACAAAAGAGAACACGCTTCCGTCCTATTCGTCGGGGTATATGATCTCCGAAGAGGATCTTGCCTATCGATGGGGTGAGGTGGAGGCGCTCTCCGAGGTCGATCCCCAGCTCGCGCTCGACAAACTCAACGCGCTTGCGGCTCTGATAGGTGAGACACAAGAGGTGCTCTTTTGGCGTGTGTTGCTCGCGCGGATGTCCGCACAGGAGTCCTTGCAAGATAGTGAGCAAAAGGAGTGGATGCGCGGCCTTGGGCGAGTGAAAGCCTTCGCTGAGCATGAACCCATGAGGGCATTTGCCGAGCTGGAGGAGCTAACCGTTCGTTTTGGTGAGATCCCAGAGATCCTCGACTGGCGCGATCGATTGACTCGTCACAAAGAATTATTTGCCCAAGCAGGCAGCCCTGGTCTTGGGATCGTCCCGACTGGTGAACATATCTTCTCTGAAGAGTTGCTCCCACCACCATCACCAGATCGTATCACCAATATGCCAGATAGAACGCTCATCGAACAAGAGCAGCCGACCTTCGATGAAGGGGACTTTGAGGTGGTCTCACGTGTGATCGACAAATGGAGAGGGGAGTCTCCCATACGATTTACGCAGGAGAGGGCGGCATCATTTGCTTCGGAGATCGAGCTGCACGAGCCTCCACCTTCGTACAAACATCGCAACGCGATGATTTTTTTGAAGGCGCTCCCTGACATCATCCCCGGCACACCACCGGGTGAGATACGTGCCGGGAAAGGCGAGCTGCGCGCGGTCAAAGAGTCCGATCTTGAAGAGGTCCCCGAGGGGCCTGACTTCCGGCGCTATGCGTTTATCATGATGGGGGTGATGAGTGTCTTGCTGTTTTGGTTATGGCTCGACACGAAAAGCGCCCACAAAGCGCCTGCCCCACCATCACCTCCAAAGCGCGTGCTTGCGAAAGTGGCCCCCTCAACACCGGATACAACGCCCAAGCCTGTCTTGCTCGCTTCCTCCAAAAAACAAGAGCCCACTCCCGAGCCCTCGCAAGAGCCACAGCAAGAGATGGTCTCGGTGCGCGACAGTGGGGCGCCTGAGGTGGCGGAGAAGTCGCCTACTGAGCAAGTCTTTGAGTACAGACAGCTCATCCCCTCTAAGAAAGAGATTGCGTCCAAAACACACGGATTTCTACATGTGTATAGTCAGAAGCCTGTACTCATCCAGCTCGATCAAGATCTGACGAAGATACAAGTCCCTACCTATCGACCCATCCGTTTGCCTGCGGGATCACATACGATCACCTTTGAGACGCAAGAGCGCGACGTTGAAAAACAAATCCACATCGTCGCGGGTCAGCTTCATTACCTTGAGATTTTTCCGGAGTGAATGGCGTGTGGGGGAGAGAGTGAGAGAGGGTTATTTGATCGTGTCTGCAAATCCCATGACTTCGCTTACTTTGATCGTGCCGATGTTTTGTTTTCCTTCCTCGATCGTGATCTCGTCCTCTTCACAAAGACTGAGAGGTCTCTCTAGCTGGATATGACACTGGAAGGGCACATTGTCAGGAAATCCCATCTCCTCATCCATCCACACCAGTTGGCCTGTCACGCGTGAATCGTGCGTCTTGAATTGGGCCTGGTATCCCTTGAAGATCGGCTTGTGACGGCCGCCTTGTGTCGAGTCAAACAGCTTGGCTGTGCCTTTGAACTCCAACGTCGGTGTGCGCATCTTCTCCTCGATCAAGGCTGGAGGAGGAGGCAGCGGCTTTTTGGGGTCGGGCCGTTTGGGGAGCTTTGTCTCCATGATCTCCATCAACAAGTCCAGTCGCGAAGGTCGCGTCAAAATGGGGATCAAGTTGGGGAGTGAGTAGTAATCGCCTGAAAACTTGTAGATGTCGATTGGGATGCCAGCGCGTTGGCACCGACTCTCAAGCAGCTCTCGTTCTGATCGCAACTTGACGACGATGACAGTTGGGTACATCGACAACTCTTCCTGGTACTTTTTGAACTCATCGACAAAGTAGGGGGCCGTGTTCTCTTCGCCGTCTGTGACGATGATGATCTGCTCGACACGTTGTTTTTGTCGTCTCATCCACTGGATAGGAGCGCCGATGGAGGTCATCCCATTGGGTTGCAAGCCACGAAAGGCTTGTCGCCAGTCTTCGAGCATATCGCTCTCAGGTGGTTGGATAGGGTACGGCATCGTGTCAAAGGCATAGACGAGCAGACCACGTGTACAGAGGTGGGCGATCATCGAACCGAGGCGTTGTCCGACCTCGATGGCGACGGACATAGAGGAGGATTTGTCGATCAGCAACGCCGTGGAGCGTTGGATCGTCCCTTTGTCGAGCAGGCGTTCCTCTGTGACCTCTTGGAGGGCTTCGACGATGGTGATGCTACGTTCACGCTCCATCTCCATGGAGTCCATCTTGATCTGATCGAGCGCCTTTTGTGCCTTGAAGGTCGACACGCGTCTATCTTTTTGGGCCTCCTGGATTTTTTTGAGGACCAACTCTTCGACGTTTTTGCGTTGAAAACACTTTCTTGCGCGCAAGTTACCGAGGTTGTTGATCACCTCTTGAGGGGTCATCGAACGGATCAGTGGGATCGCGACGTGTCCGAATTCGTAGCGTGAGATCAGTGTGCTCGCGATGCGATAGGGGATCCTGTGTTGTTCGAGGATCTTGACCTTGTCACTTGTTTTCGTGGCTCGACCGAGCATTCGGATCTTTCCAGGGAGCGTGTCTGGTGGTGGCTCTTCAGCGAAGAGCAGCTTTTGCGCGAGCTCGCCAGGCTGGATGCGTAGACCTGCGTACAATCTCTTGAGCGCTTTTCGCTGTTGAACGGCCAAATGCTCGAAACGTTTGGGTTTGGATTCGTGGTTGTGTAGGTAACGCCGGATCTCCGTGCGCATAGAGCGAGGGATGTTTTTGCCCAGGCCAGTGCGTTGTGTCGAGAGTTCTTCGATCTCTTCGGGTGTAAAAGCCTCCAGCCACTCAGGATCGAGCGCTTCTTTGTTGCGGATGACTTTTCCCTTGATCAAGTCCACGAGGCGGGAGATCTGGTATGGGGGAAGCTTCCATAGTAGCGCGAGCCCAACGTCTCTGTGCCCGTCAAATTGACTCAAGCACAGCGCAGAGATAAAGAGCTCTTTGTGGTCGCGGACTTCACCGTGTTTGTGGTACCACACCGCCAGATGCATGTAGAAGAGCGGGTCGGCGACGGACAGTTTTTGGTGGAGACCCCAAAGTGGCTCGATTTTTCTGTGAGGTGTACTCAACAGGCTGTTGAGCAATCCAAGGCGTCGGTCTTGTTCTGGTTGTTGCGTCATCGCAAGCATCCTGTCAGGTGGTCCGGGGAAGAGAAAAAGGGTGGGGGGCCGTGCAAGTTTCTGAAGTGGTGTTTACAAAATGGGACTTGAACCCACAACTTCCTGATTAAGAGTCAGATGCTCTATCCAACTGAGCTATTTGTACACTCCAGGGGTAAGGACACGGTCCCCCCATAAAAAGGGCGAGAGTCGCGTAAGTTCGCAAAGTGGTGTTTACAAAATAGGATTTGAACCTATAACCATTTTCATGACAAGAAAATACCCTACCAGATTGGGCTATTTGTACACTCTGCATGTAAGGACGCGATCTCTCATCAAGCTGATCTATCCGCCTTTGCGGAAGAATACATCCATCAAAAAAGATGGTCGTGTATGGCTGTAGAGAGGGTCGGAACCGTGCGAGTTCGCAAAGTGGTGATTACAAAGTAGGACTTGAACCTACAGTATTCTCCATCCAAAGGAAACGCCTTTCCAGTTAGGCTATTTGTACACTCTGCATGTAAGGGCACGGATTTCCGAGAATGTAGCTCGTTCTCAAGTGAGATAGCGAGTACGTAGAGTACACAAAAAAGTATACTCTCGTCAATGCATACGTTCATATCTTGAGAAAGTTCGAAGTATTTGTCGAAAGTCTCGGTACATCTATCGATCGAGATCGAGGCAAGGGCGAAAACTGACGAGCGGCGTGCAAGCGTCAGCGTGTTCGCTGTCTCTTCTATAGACACGGGCATTATCGGGTTCAATGGTCGAAGGACAACCTCGCAGGCTGTAAAAGCGCGCTCGATCTTCGCCTTGGATGACGGGGTCTTTGTCGCGAAGTTGACGCAGCCAACGTGTGTCGTACTCATCCGCGACCCACTGCTGAGCGTTGCCCATGCAGTCGAGCAATCCGTAAGGAGAGGCTCCTTGCTGGTGTGCAGAGACGGGCGCGGTGAGCACCCTGTTGTATCCAATCTGTGCGAGTGGCGCGTCTGTGTCTGCTTGTCCAGGAGGTGTGTTTCCCCAGGGATACAGCGCGCCATCTGTCCCACGTGCCGCAGCTTCCCATTGGGCTTCACTTGGCAGTGAGAGCCCGTAAAAATCACAAAATGCCCACACGTGGAGCATGGAGACGTTTGTGATAGGGTGCTCTTCACTCCCTTCGACAGGCGCTTCGTTGCGCCAATGAGCCAGGTATTGGGGGTGAGCTTCGTCTCCCTCCGGTTCGTAGCGACTCTCATTGAGAAAGCACTTCCACATGGCCTGTGTCACCATTGTCCGCGCGAGCCAGAATGTCGAGAGTGTGACTTGTGTCTGTGGCTTCTCCTGTCGACGGGCTTTTTTGTCCCTTTTGTCCGCGCCTAGTGTAAACGTCCCACCTGGGATTTTACACAGCTCAAGGAGCGGAAGGCCTTCCTTGCTCAGCAAGATCATCGACTCGATCAATGGTGTGACTGGCAACAGCTGGCGTTGTTCATCAGTCAGTTCACGTGCGGCCAACCACTTGGGTGGTTTACGTGTGACGGGTGTGTCGAGCCAACGGGGACGCTTTCGATCTGAGTTGTCTCGGATCTTGGGCCAGTAACGAAGGGGCTCATCTGAGCCTGCCTGTGTGACGACCAGCTCATCACGTCGCTTGTCTTTGGGCTTGATATAGACCTTTTTGATGATCGTTTTGGTCGATGCTTTGCGACCTTCATGGGCGAGCGTCGTGTCTTGTGATGGGGCCGCTCGCAGCGCTTTGCGCAACGCAGAGACAAACTTTCCTGCGGTCTGAAAACGCTGTGAAGGATCGTAAGACACGGCTTTTGCGTGTACGTCATCGACATCTTGTGGCAGTCCTTCGTGAAAATGCGAAGGTCCAGGCATCCCGCCCTGAAAGATTTTTCCTGTCAGCAATTGGTAGGTGATGATCCCCAGCGCGTAAATATCGGCTGGTGCGCCTAGCTCACCTTCTCCACTCAGCTGCTCCGGTGCCATGTAGTACACCGTCCCCATGATCTGCTGTCCCGCTCCTTTTGAACGCAAGCGCGCGATACCAAAGTCGATGATCTTGACGACTTGGTCGACGAGCAGGATATTTGCGGGTTTGAGGTCGAGGTGCAGGACACCTTTTTCGTGAGCGTGATCAAGTCCACTGGCCAACTGCTCCAACACATCCATCGTCTCTTGGTGCGAGAGAGGTGGTTGAAGTTGCCGACTCTTTGCGTCTTTGAGACGTGCATCAAGCGTCTGCCCTTTGACAAACTCCATCGTAAAAAAGAAGCCCAGATCTTTGTCTTTTTCCAACGTCTTGACGCCGACAATATTGTGATGGGCGAGCCGCTCGTGGAGCGTCAACTCCTGGAGAAAGCGGCGTCTCATCTCGCTGACGTTACCCGTTTGGTGAAGGGTTTTGATCGCGACGTCTTTCTGTGTCTCAGTGTCGTGTGCTCTCAACACTGTGCCCATTCCACCTCGCCCGAGTTCTTCGAGGACTCGATAACGTTCGGCGAGGAGAGGACCTTCGGCTGGAGTTGTTTGTGTTGGAACGTCGGGCGCAGGGGGAGCGTCGCCACCTGTCGCGAAGAAGTCCGCGCCATCTGATGGTGGTTGTTCTACAACGACATGTGGTTGTGGAGCTGCTTCTGGTGGCACTCCACCGCCTGTTGAAAAGATATCGACAGCCTCGACGACCTCTTGGGTTGCTTGTGTTGTGACGGGTGTGGCCGAGGGTGCAGGTGCACTTGGAGGTGCGCCCCCACCCGTCGCGAAGATGTCGATCGCGTCGGCTGGCTCAGCCTGTGTTGTGGGTGCAGGAATGTGGATGGGTTGTGCTGTGAACGACGGTGTTGGTGTGGAGTCCATGCCTCCACCTGTCGCGAAGATGTCCGCTGCGTCAGCAGGACCTTCAACCGCTGCCAAAAATTGATTCCCTGTTGTGGGCGGTTCTGGTGCTGGTGTGGGCGGTGGAGATGAGACGGAAGAGGTTCCTCTGAGCATGGCCATCAACGTCTTTTTTTCTTCCTGGAACTCTTCATCACTTAGGATCCCTTGTTGATGTAATTCTCCCAATTGCTTGAGAGCCTGGTAGATCTCGTCTCGTTTCATCGCAAGAAACCTTTCGTCACGTAGAGGTAAAGGAATGTGTACAACTGGAATGTAAGTCGTAGGATATCACGGACGGCTTTGTGTGGGGAAGGGTTCGTTTGGTGGGGGGGGGGATCAGTGGAGGAGCATCAAGAGCAACTGGATACACGCGAGGCCGATGAAGCTTCCGTAAGTTACGAGCGCGACCCTGGAAGGGGGATAGGTGTCGAGAGGCGGAAGGCCGAGCTGTCGTTCCTCTTTGGCGATCCAGCGCTCCATCGCGAGTCGCTGGATGTCGAGGTATTTGAGCATGTAAACACCTGCGGTCGTGAAGGAGAGTGGTAGCAAGTAGAGGGTTTTTTTCAACCACCAGATCTTCGTAATCAGCGAAGGCAAGAGCATCAACACACCTGAGAACACGAAAAAGAGCCCCGTGAAGGCGCCTGTTTGGAGCAGCAACTTGCGGTAACTCTCGCGATGATCGGCGTATAGTTTGCCGTAAGCTTCCTCTGAGGGAGGGGGCGTCAACAAGGAGGAGATAAGCTCTGGTTCGACGTCGAGCTTGGCGGCGAGTGTTTGTTGAATTTGACCGATGGAGCTATCGAACTTCTCGTTGAACAGCGTTTGTTGTTGCGCAAGCTGTGCCTGAAGTGCTTGTGTCGCTTGTTTGAGTTGTTCGGCCAGCGCCGGGGTTGTGTCTACTGCAGCGGCCTGACTTGGTTGCGTTTCTGCGAGCGTCGCGATCGATGCTTCGATGGTTTGGATATTCTGTGTCAGTTCTTCGATGGAGGGGGTGACGGTGTCTTCTTTTGTGCTCTCTGCGATGGACTGAATGGACTCTTCGAGTGTTTTGAGTCGCGCCTCCAGGGCATCAAAGCGCTCTGTTTGTGGATTCTCTTTTTCAGCGGTGAACGCTTCTTGGAGTGTGCCAAGCGCCTCTTGCAGAGAGGACAGTGATGTATCGTCGGCGAGCGCTGTGAGCTTTTGATCGAGCGCATCGAGTGTTTGCTGGAGCGTGGTGCTCTCCGCTTCATCGGAGAGTGATGTGAGCTTTTGATCGAGCGCATCGAGCGCTTTCTGGAGCTCTTCGAGGTCAGAACCTTCGGAGAGCGTTGTCAGTTGTTCTTCGAGCGCGTCGAGTTTGTTCTGAAGTGTCTCTAGGTCGGAACCTTCGGAGAGGGCGGTGAGCTTTTGATCGAGCGCGTCGAGGATCTCCTTGAGGGCTTCTAGATCGGAGCCTTCGGAGAGAGTTGTGATATTTTGTTCGAGCGTTTCGAGCTTTTGCTGAAGCTCTTGTAGGTCTGTTCCATCGTCGAGTTCGGAGATTTTTTGTTCGAGCGCTTCGAGGGCCTGTTGAAGCTCAACGGGTGTCTCTGGATCTTCGGCGAGGTGAGCGTCAATTTTTTCGAGCTGGACGCGGAGGTGTGCGATTTGCTCTTGGAAGGTCTCAAATGGAGAGGCCTGAGCGGCTTCTGTGAGCTGTTCTTTGAAATCCGCGAGCGCTTCTTCGGCGGAGAAGGCCTCCATCTTTTCACCAAATGTGTCGAAGCGTTCTTGGAGTTGCTGGAGCTGTTCTTGGAGGGGCGCGAGTTGTTCCTCAAGCGAGTCTGTTGGGGTGGAGACATTTTGCAAGGAAGTCGTCGTGAGATCCGTCAGTTTCTCTTCGAGGGTTTCAAATTGATCGTACAGCTTTGTGATGTCAGCACGTGGTGGCAGCGTCGCGAGTGTTTCTTCGATGCTGTCGAGTTTGTCTTGGAGAGGGGAGCGGGTCTCTTCTTCGTCGTTGTCCTCTGTGTGGAGGGCAGAGACAGCCTCTTGCAGGTCGGAGAGTGCTGCTTCGAGTGCTGTAAACCGTGCATCGAGAGGGTGGTCTTCGTCGCCTTTTGTGTCTTCATCAGTTTGGGAAGTGAAGGCGTCCTGAAGTTCTTCGAGTGCATGTTGAAGGCTCGAAAGGTCTGTTTTTTCAGCGAGCGCGGTAATGGAGGATTGGAGGGCTGTGACGTCTTCTTGTAGAGAGGCGATGGTCTCCTTGATGGGGTCTTCTTCCTCTTCCTCTTCGGTGTCCTCGTCTTGTTCGTGTGTTTCGAGGAGTGTGGCGAGCTGCGCTTCGATGGCTTGGAGTTGTTGTTGGAGGGCCTCTTGTGTGTTGTCCTCTTCGGCGGGGGCGGAGAGTGCTTTGATGTGCTGTTGAAGAGTCTCGAAAGCATCGGCACCAGGAAGCTCGGCGAGCTGTGTTTGGAGCGCGTCGAGCTGTTCTCGTAGGGGTTCGAGTTCGTTGCTATCTGCGAGCTCTGCGAGGCGTGCGTCGAGGTTTTCGAATTGCTCCTGGAGCTCTTCGAGTCCCACATTTTCGGAGAGGTCGGCGAGTTTTTCGTCGAGCGCGTCGAGTTTTTGTTGAAGGTCTTCGAGGTTACTTCCGTCGGCGAGCTCGGAGAATCGATCGTCGAGTGCGTCGATTTTTTGTTGCAGTTCTTCGAGGTTGGTGCCTTCTGCGAGTGTGGTGAGCTGCTCCTCGAAGGCTGTGAGTTGCTCTTGCAGGTCTGTGGAGGCGGACTCTTCTGAGATGGATGACAGAGCTGTCTCAAGGGTCGAGAGCTGCGTCTGGAGTCCTTCGAAGTCCTCTTGGTAGTCGAGGTTGTCGAGTGTTTCCTCGATGGTGCTGAGTTGTTGTTGGAGGGCGTCGAGGACCTCTGTGTGTTGTGCGAGCAAAGCGTCTTGGTCAGTCGCGGTCGATTTTTTGGTCGTGGTTTTTTTGGTGGGGGTTTTTTTGGCAGTGGAGGAGGCTTTTTTGGTGGAGGAGGCTTTTTTGGCAGTGGTGGACTTCTTGGCGGTGGACTTCTTGGTCGTTGACTTCTTGGTCGTTGACTTTTTTGTGGTTTTCTTTTCGTCGCCAGGGAGCAGGCCTTCTTTGGACGTCGAGTTGGAATCTGCGAAGGGATCGTCAATGAGTCGTTTTCTTGCCATGATATTGACCCTGAGCGTAGGCTCAGGGGGTACTCCTTTTTGGTGTGAGGGGTGTTGTGTTTGGAAAAATATGTTTTGCCTGACAACAAGAGTGGGGTTGGTGTTGCGTGCGAGCGAGTGAATGGCCCTCTTTTGTTGTCATGGTAGGTCGATGTCGAAATCTGCTATGTTTGTACCCACGTTGTGTGTCATAGGGTCACACGTGTTATGGAGTGGGCACGATGTGGTGCTTACTCTTCGCTCTCTTCGTCATGCTCTTGTGGCATCCCCAAACGCTCAAGGACGGCGGCGGTCAGGCGCGTGTAGTCCTCGACGCCGCGCCCACTCTTTGTCTCATACTGGAAGATGGTTTGGTGGTGCGCGGGGCTGGATTTATGACGTGTGTTGATGCGGATTGGGTCTTTGAAGACGAGGTCTTTGAAGTGCTCTCTCATCATATTTTCGACGTCGAAGGTGATGTTTTCGCGTCGGTCGTACATGGTGAGCAGATAACCTAGAATGTCGAGCTTGTCGTTGAGCCGTTTGCGGACCGTGTTGATCGTGGAGAGGAAGAGTTTGAGCCCCAGCATGGGTAGATACTCACAGCTGACAGGGATCAGGACGTAGTCCGAGGCGACGAGCGCGTTGACTGTCAACAGTCCGAGATACGGAGAGGTGTCGATGATAATGAAGTCTTGTTGTGCGGCGATCTCACTCTCTGCGATGATCCGCTTGAGTGCTTCTTCTCTGCCGAGCATGCTCGCGAGGGCGAGGTCGACGCGGACCATGGTTTCGCCGCTACATGCGATACTAAGCCGTTCGGTGGAGGTGTCGTGGATGACTTCATCGAGTGTGGTTTCTTCGAGGATGACTTCAGCGAGCCCTTGCTCATCTTCGGTGAGAGGGCGGTGAAGGATATGGGTGGCGTTGGCTTGAATGTCGATATCCAAGACGAGCACATTATATCCTTGTAGTGTAAGGCCCGCTGCGAGATTGACAGCTGTCGTCGTCTTTCCCACGCCACCTTTTTGGTTGGCGACGGAGATGACGAGGGGACTTTGGGTGGATTCTGAGGCTTCACTCATTAAGGAGTTCTCCTTACAATACAAGAATGTATGGACAGTTTTGGGCCCACGTTTATCATGATCACGCTATGATAGGAGATGCTCTCTGGACTGTCAAGCACGACCTCATAGAAGGTGCCGATGTTCCGTGTGCTTTTCTCGTATGTCTTTTCTTCACCTTCTCGATGCGTGTTCTGGTCGCAGGACACCGAGTAGGGCTTTTTTCTGAAGTTCTTCAATGCGTTTGGCGAGATGTTCATGTGTGATGTCGATAAAGGGGGCATCGAGTGTGAGTGAGCGTTGGCCGTTGGTGTCGATACAGAGTTGGCTCTCTGGCGTGTGGGTGATGGAGACTTCGAGGAGCTGCCATGGGATCAACATACTTTGTTCTTCATCGTGGTAAAAGAGACCATCGCTGCGGATCGCGAGATACGTTTCGTCCTGCAAGAGACGTTGCGTTCCTGCGATCGCGAGAAGAGGGCCTGCTGGCGTCGCGAGTGTCCCCAGGATGATAAACCATGTGCGCAACCAACTGCCCTGAAAGTGAACGCTGTAAAATGCCAACCCCAAAAGTGTCGAACCGACCATCAAAACCCCAACCGCAAGCCCCCACATCTTGAGCATATGTTTGTTGTGTGATGGTCTGTACCATTCTACGATGAACCCTTCTCTCTTTGAGGGCGACATCCTCTTCCTCCGTATCGGTGCTTGAGACATTCTCTTTGTGGTGACTTTGGTTGTCACGATGTGTGTTGTGTATTGTGTGCATCCATACAAGAGATGTACAGCCGAAAAGGCGGGAACTCCAACATTTTTTCGCATATCAACGCCGATGGTGTGGGTAATGACTTGATTTTGTAATCAAAAATGGATAATGATACATCCTCATCGACTCATTTAGACAACAACAACAGGCGATGTCCTGCTATGTCTGAGACACAACGAATAGATTTCGTGTGTTTTGTGTTGGAAAGTAGTATACAATGTCATGCATGATGATGGCACAATCAACAAGGATGAATAGACGTGTTTGAAGGACTCCCGATACACCCTGGGATACTAATCGGTGGGGTTGTCTTTGTATTGATACTGCTGGTGCTACGGCGTAGCTCAAAGTCTCGTGAGCCCGAATGGTTACAGAAAGTTCGTGGTTTGGTGACGGCAGGAGAGTATGGTCAGGCTGCGAAGATCCAACTCGCACATGGTAATCGCAAGGAGGCCTACAATCTCTTTGCACGTGGAAACCTGCACAAAGATGCCTTACCCCTTGCTCAGGAGCTTGGGTTGAAAGAGAAGGTCGCTTTGCACGCAGAGCAGGCTGGTCGCTTCGATCTTGCAGCGGATTACTACATGCGTCTTCAGCGTTATGGCCAGGCCAGCCACCTCTTTCAGCGCGCAGGGATGTTCAAGGAGGCGGTCGATGCCGTTGAGCGTGACCCCGAAGCGTCCGTGCATGAGATCGCAAAATTATGGGAGAGATATCTCGTCTCCCTGTTCCCCGAAGGGATCCCTCCCGAACAGTTTGATCGTCAGTTGATGCAGACCATCCAGGACACCGCAGAGAAAACGGCTGCGGCGTACAAAAATGCAGGTGACGTCGAGCGTGCTGCGGTGATTTACGAGCAATGTCACCGTCACGATAAGGCGATGGAGCTGCGCAACAGCTTGCCTGAGTCTGCGCTCGACAAGATGGCGACGCTCGCGCTTGGTGCATCCAACTCGCCTTCCAATAGTATGCTCGATGCACTTGGACGGGCATCACAACAGTACGAAGACAACAGACATCCTTCTCCCGGACGCGGGTTTCCAAGGCAGCGTCCTGGTACACCAGGGCGAGGCGCCCCTCTCTCCGATGCCCCCATTGTAGGCACACCACTCCATGGGACGCCCATCGCTGTCGACGAAGAAGACGACATCAAGAGCCGCGTCTCCAAGGCCGCAGAGGCCGCACTCCATCGCAACGTCAATGATGCCCTTCACCGCACAAAAGGGACTGCACTTCATCAGGATGATATTGAGGCGATCTCAGGTGTCGTCAATGAGGCCGTCAAGCAGGCGATGAAGGAAGCACCACCCTCCCGTCACTCTGGTCCTGTCCAGGTGGTGACACAAGCCCCCAAAGACTTCTCCTTTGACCCAAGCAGCGTCGAAGTTGTCTTCATTCGGGATCAAGCGAGCAACAAAGAAACACCTATCAGCAAAGTCTCCGATCGATACATCATCAAGGACAAGCTCGGCGAAGGTGGAATGGCTGTTGTATACCGCGCAATCGACAAAGTCCTCGATCGCGAAGTCGCCATGAAATTCCTCCCTGAAGGCGTCACACAAAGCTCAAAAATTCTCGAGCTCTTCGAGAAGGAAGCCAAAGCCTCTGCCGGACTCAATCACCCCAACGTTATCACCGTATTTGACTACGGTGTTCTCGACGGTCGTCCGTTTATCTGTATGGAGCTCTTGCGTGGGTGTGGGATCGATGAGCTTCTAGAGCCTCCAGGGACGGCTCTTGACCTGTTCGATGTCATCGACATCATGGAAGGATTGTTGCGTGCGCTAGAGTACGCTCACTCCAAGCGGATCGTGCACAGAGATGTCAAGCCCGCCAACATCATGCGTGTCGAGTCCGGACTGGTCAAACTCACGGACTTTGGTATCGCCAAAGTGATCGAACCCGACAAGAGCACGATGATCGCCGGGACACCCTACTATATGGCACCCGAACAGTTTACGGGCAAAGGGATCGATCATCGCTGCGATCTGTTTGCCGCGGGTGTCAGTTGCTATCAAATGGTGACAGGGCAACTTCCTTTTGAGGGGTTGATGCGTTGGGAGCCTCCTGAGCGCCCCATTGAGTTTCGTGACATTCCTCTTGCTCTCGACGCATTTATCATGAAAAGCCTTGTCTTTGAGCCCGATGAACGATACCAGTCGGCCAAGCAAATGCTCAAAGACCTCAAGCGCATCTTGCGTGATCTGGAGTTTGATTCCTCTTACTCACAACAAAGTCTCGACAGCATCCCTGCTGTATCCGATGGACAGGGAATTCTTGGCCTGGATAACATGTTCCAAGGGGGGACACCTGAGGATGAGTTGGGGATGGATCTTCTTGACGACATCCTCGAAGATTCAGATGATGTCGTGGGACAAGGAGATACCGCACTTCAGGAGGTGATGATGTTGGAGGACGCGTTGGTCGATGATGTGATGCACGATATCCTCGATGATATCATCGACTCAGACGAAGGCTCTCTGCCAAATGGTGCGAGGCCTTTTGTCGCAACGCAGTTCCCAGAAGATGGGACGTATATCGATCCTAATGCCGCGCCGGAAGCTCCTGAAGAGAAGAGTGGGGACGATTTGGAGAAGCTGTTGATGGACTATCTCAAAGACTCTTGAACGTCTCCAAGCCAACAAAAAGAACTGACGAAAGGTTCATGTGTGATGAAGGATATACCAAAACAGCCAATGACCGGCAAAGAGAAGCGCTCTCTTCGGATCATTGAGGCGGCTATGCAGTTGGCCGAAAAGGGTGGGTTTGCAGCGGTTCGTTTACGCGATGTCGCGACGAAAGCCGGGGTCGCTTTGGGGACCGTTTATAAGCGTTTTGAGAGCAAAGAAGAGTTGTTGATCGCCGCGCTTGAGATGGCCTCACGAGATTTTGAGCAGCAGCTTCGAGAGCACGACGTCTTCTCCCCCGAGCACAGCGAGCTCGAACGACTCGAGTCGCTTTTTCGATTGTTTACCAATTTTTTCTGTAGCAATCCCAACTTCGCACGTGCAGTGCTCCGATCGGTCTCATCAGGAGAGCCTGTTCTTGCGGATAAGGTGAAACGATTCCACAACTGGATCGTGTGGTTAACCTCTCTTGCGTTGCTCGGTGAGAGCCCCGAAGAGCGACCTGAGCTTCCTATGAAATGGGAGCTAAAGTTTCAAGATACGTTGGAGTCCAGAGTCTCCGCAGCGTTACAATCCGTGTGGTTCTCTGCATTGGTTGGATGGTCGGGAGGGCTCAACTCCGAAGAAGACGTGATCATGCTTGTCAAAAGCTCGGTGGAGTTGATGTTGCCTGGCTATTACGCCCTTAAAGAAGCGACATCGTCGAGTGAGGAAGCGTGAGGGCTATTGGACGTCTATAATCTCTAACTCATCGACACCACGAGGGCGTTCAACTTCGATGATGTCGCCAACTTGTGTGCCGGGCAGCTGTCGTCCAATGGGTGAAGAAGGGGTGATGACAGTCAGTTGTTTCGATTGCCAGGGGATTTTCATACCACCTTCTTTGGGACCAAAAAAGTACAATCTGCTACCTTCTTCGTCTTCGAGTGTGACAATTGCACCGATGCCGATGGGGGTTTCTTCATCAAATGGACGGGGCGGCAATTGTTCATATGCAAAGATCGCTTCGTCCAACTCCGCCGTTCGTTTGGCTTGTGCGCCTGCGAGATAGGACGCTTCAAGCCCCCGTGTATCGTACTTGTTTTCGGCCTTTGATTCCTCGTGTGTGGCGGCCTCTTTTGTCGCCATTGCGGCTTTGTACACCTGCTCTCGTTCTTCTCTCAGTTGTGCGAGGATGTATTCGATAATGTCTTGCTTGGTCTTCATCGTCGTGTTCCTCTCTGTGATGTCTATCTACAGCTCCGAAGAGAGTCCCCGTTGGGCTTTGTCTCGTAGGTAGTGATCCATGATAACAAGTGCTCCCATCGCGTCGACAATGGGGACCGCGCGTGGGACAACACATGGATCGTGGCGACCTGCTGCTTCGAGTTGGACAGGCGCGCCTTCTTTGGTGACAGTTTGCTGTGCTTTGCGGATCGTCGCGACAGGCTTAAACGCGACGCGAAAGTGGATCGTCGCACCTGTCGAAATCCCCCCAAGTGTCCCACCTGCGTTGTTGGTTTGTGGGATGACCTTGCCTTCTTCATCTGTCGTAAATGGGTCGTTGTGTTCGCTCCCTCTCATCTCGACACCTGCGAAGCCCGAACCGATCTCAAAGCCTTTCACGGCGTTGATGCTCAACATCGCTTTGCCCAGATCGGCGTGTAACTTATCGAAGACTGGCTCTCCCAACCCGACAGGCGCGCCTTTGATCACACCACGTACGACACCACCGATGGAGTCTCCGTCCTGTTTGACCTCTTCGACGAGTTGGATCATCTTCTCCGCGATGTCTTGATCTGGACATCGGATGATGTTGGATTCGATCTGTGAGAGTGTGACCTGTTCGTGATCGACGTGAGCCCTGATTGGACCGACCTGTTCAACGTAGCTCAAGAATTGCATTCCGAGCACTTCTTTGAGGTATTTTTGTGCGATCGCGCCGGCAGCGACACGAGCGAGAGTCTCTCGCGCTGAGGCGCGACCGGAACCTCGCCAGTCCCGACGTCCGTATTTTTGTTGGTAGGTAAAGTCCGCGTGAGAAGGGCGATACAATGTCATCAGCTTGTTGTATTCGCTGGGGCGGGCGTCTTTATTCGTCGCAAGTAAGAGGATGGGGGTCCCTGTGGTCATGCCTTCAAAGACGCCTGAGAGGATCTTGATCTGGTCTTGCTCTTTACGAGGCGTTGTGATCTTGCTTTGGCCGGGTTTTCGGCGATCGAGTTCAGGTTGGATGTCCTCCTCGCTGAGCGCAAGTCCTGGAGGGCAACCATCGATGACTACGCCGAGCGCGCCGCCATGTGATTCGCCAAAGGTGGAGATGCGGAAGAGATGTCCAAAGAGACTGCCTGGCATCGGTGGCTCCTTTGTGTGCTTTTTCTTGTGAGGCAGGTGCTGTTTCTTTGACCGGCCTGATGGTTCTAATGATCGAGTATTGCGAACATTCTTTGTAGTTGTTCATAAGTCAGTTGTCCGGGCGCGGACGCTTGGCTTGGGTCTTGTGGTGCGAAGATCATCTCATTGCCCCATAACGTACCATACACACGTGTGAGTGTTCCGTATGGTCCCATTCCCAGGACGATATGCTTTTCTTTGTGAGCGGACAATTGCTGGCCAAGCATCATCAAGCGCAGCGCGTCTGTCGGTGTTTGACAATACGTCGCGAGCTTACATATATCGGCTCGGAGCTGCTTCATCTCCTCTACAATCGCCGTGAGCTGTTCATCTGGAGGGGTCGCCTCGTAGTTGTGATATGAAGCGATCAGGCGTGGTGCTAGAGCATGTGTTCGCAGATAAGAGAGCTCATCTTGCTGTGTGTGAATGTCTAGATCGAGCCAAGCATCTGATGAAGCGAGCTGTCGGAGGAGGGCGTATCGTTTTTGTAGGGGCATCTGGATCGGCGCGAGGCCCGGTCTGCGTAGCAGAAAGAGCAGGCGCCCTGGCCACCGCTGACACCACCTTGTGAGGTGGGCTTCTGGTGTGGGCAAAAAGTCCAGCCAGATCTCGAAGTAGGTATACTGCGCTTCGTTTTTTTCGATGGTGGACTCTATTGTTTCGGCATCATCGAGCTGGAGCGGGAGGCAATAGTGGATCATAGCGAAGAGACTCCAAAGTGTTGACAGATCACGTCAGCCATCACGTCTCTCGGCGCGTCTCGCTCTGTGTACAAGGAGAACTGCTCGACACCCTGCTCCAGAAACATCTGTGCACCTCGAATGAGCCGGGCACCTTTGTCTTTGGCCTGTCGCAAGAGGACCGTCTCAAAAGGCGTGTAGATAGCATCCATGATGATCTGTGTGGGGCGAAGACAGTCCGATGGGAGCGGTGAAGCGTCGTGCATTGGGGGCATCCCAACGGAGGTCGTGTTGATGATGATATCTGCATCGTGGATCATGTCATGTGCCTGGAGAGAGTAAGCCGCACAACCCACTTCTTGTGCCAGCTGTTCGGCCTTTTCGAGCGTCCTGTTAAAGAGCGAAGGGGTCCCTCCAAGTGATTGTACTCCCCACGCTGCCGCCCTCGCTGTACCTCCTGCGCCGAGAATGGCGATGTTGTTTCCAGCAAGCGCTGCATCGTCATCTTGTGAGGCGTTGAGTGTGCGGAGGAGTGGACGTATGATACCTAACCAGTCAGTGTTGTAGCCTGTGAGCTGTCCATCTTCGGATTGGACGACTGTATTGACCGCACCGAGTCGTTGGGCCATAGGTTCGATGTCGTCGAGGAAGGGGAGTATATCTTGTTTGTGGGGGATGGTGCACGTTAACCCACGAATCCCCATACTCCGGACACCTGCGACGACTCTCTCCAGATCTCCCTTGGCGACCTCTGAGGCGAGATAGACATACTTATCTTCGATACCGAGGGCGCGGTAAGCTGTGTTGTGCATGACTGGGGAGAGGGAGTGGGAGACAGGTGAGCCGACGATCATGCAGAGCTTGGTGGTCGCGTTGAATGGAGAGCTTGCGGTCATGTCAGCGCCTTGAGTTGTGAGAGGATGTGTCTACAGACCTCTTGTGGAGTGGAGGTGTCCGTTTGGATCGTGATGTCGGCGGCGTCTTCGTAAAGTTGGCGGCGTGTGTTGTAGAGTGTTTTCGCTTTGTCAACATCCATAAAAAGTGGCCTTGTCGATGTCTCCGTTCCTATTCTTTGTTGGATGATGGCGAAGGACGTGTCGAGATAGATCAGCAGGCCTCCATGAGCACGGAGTTGTTCGATGTTTTCAGGTTGTATGATGCTGCCACCACCTGTCGAGATGACGGTCTGTTGCGCCTCTCTTTGGGAACGCACACAGGCTCGCTCTAACGCGCGAAAATGGTCCTCTCCATGTTTCGTGAAGATCTCAGCGATGTCGCCAAAAGAGGGGTTTTGCTGGAGCAGCAAGCTGTCGAGGTCGACAAAGGTGTATCCTAGCTGCTCCGCGAGTTGTGCGCCGATAGTGCTCTTTCCTGATCCCATAAAGCCGATGAGCACGATCTTCATGTGTCAACTCCCGTTCTCTCTACGTGGATACCTGTCGATTGGAGCACCTGCCAAAAGTCTGGAAAAGACTTGGTCACGACGTGTGGCTCGTTGATCTCGATCCCTTCGAGATGTGCACCGAGGATCGCGAAGGACATCGCCATACGATGATCTTCGTATGTGTCGATGCGCGCTTTGTGAGGTGTCCCTCCCTCGATGGTGATACTCTCTTCTGTGATGGTGCTGTGGATTCCGAGTTTTTCGAGCTCCTGGTGGAGCGCTACGAGACGATCTGTTTCTTTGTGTTTGAGCGTGCTGAGTCCCGTGATGTGTGTCTTTCCCTTTGCACAAGAGGCGATGACTGCGAGACTTTGCGCTGTGTCTGGCATCGAAGACATGTCGACCTCGACGCCTTGGCAGCTTGTGGGACCTTTTACTTCGATCCAGGGGACACCTTGATGGACGCCTGTGCGATATGTGCAGCCCATCTTTTCGAGAATGTGGGCAAATTGAATATCTCCTTGCAGTGATGTGGGGGAGGCGTTGTGGACTCTTATCCTGCCTCCTGAACATGCTGCAAGCCCCCAAAAGTACGAAGCTCCAGAGGCATCTCCTTCGATGTGCAATGTCGTCGGCGTGTAGGTTGCGTGAGGGGTGACGTGATAACAGCGGTAGTCTTCGTGTGTGACGCTTACATCGAAGTGTTCCATCATCTCACAGGTCATATCGATATAGGAGGGGGAGATCTGTTGTCCTTCCACCTGAAGCTGAAGTCCATTGGGAAGCTGCGGAGCGATCAACAACAAAGCCGTAAAAAACTGGCTGCTGATATGTCCTTGCATACTGGCCTTTGTTCCCCAACCATCTTTGTGCCCGCGGATTCGCAGAGGTGGATGTCCAGGTGTCCCTTCGTAGGTGATGTCTGCGCCGAGCGTCTTGAGCGCATCGACGAGCGCACCGATAGGACGCTTGTGCATACGCTCACTGCCGTGAAGACGGACTTCGCAGCCTTCGACCACGCAACATAGCGCCGTGAGAAAGCGCATCGTCGTCCCTGCTGGACCTACATCGATATCACCTTTGTAAGGGGTCAATTGTCCACCTGTCCCGTGGATGGTGAGCGTGTCGCCTGCCTCCTCGATACGAACGCCGAGCTTGCGCAATCCCTCGATGAGAAAGCGAGAGTCATCACTTTGTGAGGTCGCGTGGAGTGTGCTCTTCCCGTCTGCGAGGGACGCGATGATCAAGGCGCGGTTTGTGTAACTCTTTGAACCCGGCAGTGTGATCTCCGCGTCGATGGGATGAGCTGGTGGTTTGAGTCGAAGAAAAGATGAACGCATGTCGGCCTCTCTTGTGGGAGCGTATCGATAAGTCCTTCTGTCGACCTAAGACGAAGGTTGGATTCTTTGGAGCGCTGTGTCGATATGATGGTCTTCGACCTCTTGATCGAAGATCGCCTCGCCGCAGCGCTTGAGCAGTGTCCAGCGAATGGTACCACGGTGATTCTTTTTGTCCGCGAGCATCATGTTTTCGAGAACTGCGCGTGGATAGGGTGAGGATAATCGTGTGGGCAGTCCCAATGTTTGCAGTGTGTGTTCGATGTGCTCAACAAGCGAAGCTGAGATGTATCCAAGGCTGCGGGATATTTCGGCTTCGGCGATCATGCCCAGCGCGATCGCTTCACCGTGGAGCAGCGGCGCTGTCGTGTGGAGAGCGTGGGATTCGATGGCATGTCCTATCGTGTGGCCGAAGTTGAGTATCTTTCGTAGACCACCCTCTCGTACATCACGTTGGACGACGTCCGCTTTGATCTCACATGAGCGTTTGATCCACGACAACAGTGTCTCTGTATCCTCGGGAGTAGGAGGAGTATGGCCCAGCTGCTGAAAGTACGCTTCGTCCTGGATCAGCCCATGTTTGACGATCTCTGCGAAGCCGGAGCGAAATTCTCGAAGGGGGAGGGTGCGAAGTGTCGCGACATCGATAAAGACGGCTTTGGGTTGCTGAAAGGTGCCGAGCAGGTTTTTAACACCTGAGAAGTTGATCCCCACTTTTCCTCCGACGCTTGCGTCGACTTGGGAGAGGAGAGTCGTAGGCAATTGGATGAAGTCGATCCCTCTCATGTAGGTGCTGGCAGCAAATCCCCCCATATCGCCAATGACGCCGCCTCCGAGGTTGAGGACGAGTGAGCGTCTGTCCAGCCCCATCTCTTGGAAGGATGTCCAGATCGTGGAGAGCGTGGAGAGTGTTTTGTTGGTTTCTCCGGCCGGCAGGACGAAAGTGTCGTGGGGTATGGGGAGCGCTCTTGTCAACGCTGCGCTCCAGTGAGGAGATGCGTTTGTATCCGAGATGACCGCCACTCTTGAGTAGTTTGAGATGTCGATATGTTGCGCGAATTGTGCGATCTCTTCGTGTCCAAAGAAGATCGTGTAGGAGGGGTCTTGTTCTGAAGAGAGTGTGAGTTTGAATCGTTCCATGACCTGCGCCTTGTGTGTAGGATGTGCTCTTGGAACTATCTTCAGGTGAAGGGGAAGCGTCAAGCCCTCACTGTGAAATCTTTTACTGTTGTGGGGTGGGCCGTCTCACAGCCTTATCGCCTGTTTCTTGGCAAGATGTTGGTATGGCAACAAAAGCAACATCAAAGGAGAATGACAATGAGACAGGTGGCGATGACATGGATAGTATGGGTTGGATGTGGGATGATCTTCCTGATGGCCGATATGCAGCAGGCGCAAGCCCAAGATGTATGCAAGTCGAGTTACACGACGTGTGTGCTTCGCTGCAATGGTGCCCAAGTCAAGAAGATGCAATCGTGTGATGTGATGAAGGTCCATGACAAACGGACACTCCTCGCCAAGAGGCAATGTCAGCAGGAGTTTTCAACGTTGCAGCGTGTGTGCATTCCACATTGTCACAAAGCACACTGTTCGACACGTTGATGGTGTGCTCGTTCTCAAGGGGTGTTTGATGTTGCCAAAGTGAGGACGTTGGGGGGTGTATCTGCGGGGGACTCTCCGTGAAAGAGGGGTTGTTGTGTCTGTACACATCGCAACGCTCGATCGAGTCGTTGGACTGCTTGCATAAACACACTACTTGGTGAGAGTTCGAGACGTGTGGCTGTTTGTCGTACTTGCTCACACACATCGCCACACATTGTGTCCGTGGCTAGAGCGATATGAGCGGTCTCACAGAGCGTTTGTAGGGAGCACCCTTCGATATGTTGTTCATCGAAGAGTTGTTGGGCGAGTTGGGCGCTTTGTCGTGCGGCGTCGTATTGTCCTAGGTAACGTTGAAGGGTGGCACGGTAGAGATGAGCGTATCCTTCCATGCGTGGGGATTTGAGCTGTTTTGCGATCGACAATCCTTGTGCAAATTGTGCCTGTGCTTCTTCGTAACGAGCGAGGTCGCGAAGGACTGCGCCCATATTGATGTGTGCGTAGCCTTTGTTGTGGAGATCTTTGATGTCATCCCAGATCGCAAGTGAGTAAGTCAGATATTTGTGCGCTGCGTCCCATTCTTTTTGGCTCTGTGCGAGGAGGGCGAGGGTCGCGAGGACGCTGCCTTCTCCTTTTCTGTCTCCAAGAGAGCGGCGGATGTCGAGGGCTTGTGTGGCGTACTCTGTGGCTTGTTGGTAGCGTCCTGTTTCCAGGCAGATCATCGCGAGGTTGTTGAGCATTTTACCTTGCAGAAAAGGCTTCTCGTTCTGTTTGGCGAGCGCGAGTCCTTCGAGGTAGCGGCTCTCTGCATTGTCGTAGTGGTTTTGTTCAAACTGAATCGCCGCGAGATTGTTGAGCGTGTTCTCAATCTCCGTTTGGTTTTCCAGCGTGCGCCAGAGCGTCAGCGCGCTTTCACTGTAGAGGGCGGCCTGTGTAAAGTGCCCTTGCATCGCCTGAATAATCGTAAGCGTGTGGAGGCATTCGGCTTGCCCTGTGAGATCGTCTAATGTGACAAACAGCTCGTGGGCTTTGTGTAAGAGTGTATCTGCCGTATCAAGGGCACCGAGCAGTCTGTGGGTTTGACCCTGTCTGAGTGTCGTTTTCGCGATGGACAACGGTGAGCCTTGTGTTGTTGCCAGCGTAAAGGCCTCGTCGAGGAGGGGCAGTGATGCTTCAAACATTCCGAGAGGGGTGTACACATCGTGTACGAGCTCAAGTACAGCGTCGATCCACTCTTGGTGTTGGTGGGGGACTGTTTGGACAAACCACTCGTAGTGTTCTTTGGCTTCGTGTAGAGCGTACAAGGGGACAGCCCGACGTCCTGCCTGTAAGTGTGCACACGCTGCTTTTTGTGGGTCTTGTGCATGTTCCCAGTGGTAGGCAAGATCGGCGTAGGAGATGTCTTGTGCGATACGGGCGCGCTGTTCGAGCAGCTCGGCGGCTGTGTGGTGGAGTGCCTTGCGTTTTTCAGATGGAATGTGTGTGAGGACGAGTGATTGTGTTGGTTCACTCGCGAAGCCGATGGTGTTGTCTGCAGAGAGCTCCAGCATTCCTTGGTGGATGAGCGCAAACAAAGACTTTGTGAGTTCCTTGTTTTCGTGTGGAAGGCATGCGTGTAGCGTCGCTTCGTCGAAGTGGCTTCTCCAGACCGCGGCCCACTCCAAGATGCTGCGTTGTGTGTGTTTGAGTCGATTGATTTTTTGCAGGAGCAGTTGTTGCAGCGAGTTGGGGAGCGGGAGTGTGAGCGTTGTGTCCTGCTCGATGTGCTCTGTAAAGTTCCATTCTCCGGCTTTATCGCGTGTCAGATAGCCCATATCGAGCGCGAGTTGGATGTATTCGGAGACAAAGAGCGGGTTGCCTTGTGAGAGCGTCGTCAATTGGTCGACAAATGGTTTGGGAGGGGCCGTGAGTGCGAGCATATTGGAGAGCATCTCCTCGATCCCGTCGTGATCGAGTCGCGTCATTGTAAGTCTTGGTGTCGATGTCTGTTCGAGGAAGGATTCGAGGGTTGGGTTGGGGGTATCGGTCCTGTAGGAGAGGACAACACGGAGTGTTGTGTGGCGACCTTGCTCACAAGCGAAGCGCAAAAAGTGGAGCGTGTGGATGTCGATCCACTGGGCATTATCGATGATTAGAACGGGATGATGTGTCTGGGCTGCGGCTTGGAGCGTCTGTAGGAGATAGTTGGCGAGTCGGTCATGTGCCTGTGCTGGACGGAGCTGCTCAGGAGGAGGCAGTTGTCTGGCCCCAGGAAGATCGAGCAGAGAAGGCTCATAAAGCGCGAAGACGCTGATTCTATGACCAAAGACCTTCTGCAAGAAGGAGGGCTCTTTTCCCAAACAAAGATCTCCGATCTCTCGAAGAGGTCGGGACATCGCCTGGAGGGGACGTTGTTGTTCGTGGCGAGGAGGTGTGCACTGGCCGATGAGTACGAGCGCATCTTTTTGTTTGGTTTGGTAAAGCACCTCGTTGAGCAGGCGTGTTTTTCCGAGCCCGCTCTCGCCTTCAAGACAAAGAATCGTGGGGTCTTGTGGGTTGCTGCGGGTTGTGTGGTGGAGGAGTGTTGTACATAGCTCGCGACGTTGTACGAGTCCAGGAGAGAACAAAAAGGGCTTGGTTATAGGAGTCGGGGTGTCAGGAGGGCTCGCGCCGAGTCTAAGGAGCCACGACGCAACGTCTTCGGCGTAACCGATCCTTTGCTGAGGGAGCTTGGCGAGTAGACGCCCCATCAAGGCTTCGAGAGGAGCAGGGACATCTTCAAGGTAGACAGCGAGTGGCATTGGGCTGGTGTAGAGATGGTGTTTGTACGTCTCGATGCGATTTCCACGTGGGAAAGGGTGGTGTCCTGTGAGGACTTTGTAGAAGATACACCCAAGGGCATAGAGATCGCTTCTTGCGTCGACCTGTTCGCCTTTGATCTGTTCGGGCGACATGTAGGCAGGGGTCCCAAAGGTGTTGCGATTATCCCGAAGCTGCGCGCGATGTGTGTGGTGGTCTGTGATAGAGCTGAGGCCAAAGTCGACGAGGACCGGTGTACCGTCCGGGCGAAGCAAAATATTGGATGGTTTGAGATCGCGGTGGACGATCCCTTGGCTGTGGAGATACGCAAGTGGCGCACAGAGTCTATGAAGGAGCGTGAGGATCGCGTTCCACTGTTGTTGGGTCAATCGTGTACGTGAGAGGGTGGTGTTTGTGTGGTGGATGATACGTGTCGAGGACACTGTGGGAAGTGGAGAGGTTTCAGGGAGCTGCTCTGTCTCAGGTTCTGTTTCTTCTGGCGCTTGTGGTGTGGGGAGCAGCGAAAATTGGATCGGTTCGGCAGGCGCTTTCAACTTTTGTAGTGCGGGGATGTCGATGGTGAGGTCTTCGACCTCTTTGGTCCACCACGGGACGTCCTCGCCTTTTTGTTGAGCGGGAGGCACTGCACCAAAGGTAGAGGAGCCTTTCAGGACAGTGTGGGTTTTTTCGTCGTCACTGGTTTGGGGCGGTTGTGGCCACTCTACCGGCTTCGAGCCATATTGCAAAAGCGAGCCGATGCTCAAAAAGGAGTCGTGTGTAAATCGTGAGCGGCTGTGGCCGGTCATGTGTGGGTGAAGTTGTTTGCAAAGCTCTTGCAGGGTGATGCCATCCACAAGGTCCATCGCGTACCACGGCCGATTGTCGTGCATCCCGTGCGCGAGGATTTGCACAATGCCAGGGTGCTGGAGTCGTGCGAGCGATTCGATCTCCGTGCGCATCTGTGTCAGGAGCAGCGCCTCTGGTGCGCGTAGGGTCTTGAGCGCGACGTGGTGTGTTTGTGTGGCGTGCTTGGCTCGGTAAACAACACCCATCCCACCGCGTCCAAGTAACTCGATGATGTGATATCCACCAATCGACTTGACCAGGTCCTTTTCTTCGGACGCTGGAAGGTCGTCTGAAGAAGATGGCTCATGGGCGGGAGGGGTGTTGTTTGTCATTTTTTTTGCAATTCGGCCTCGACAAAGCTCTGTTGACCTCGTTCGAGATCGAGTGTTTTGGTGAATGTTTTGTGTCCTTTTCGCTTCATCTGGACACGGTGTACGCCAGGTGTCAGGCGAAAGAGTGCGGGCGTTACTTTGCTTTGTTTCTCTCCATCGATCCATACCTGCGCGTTTGGAGGTGTGGAACTTACAGATAATACGGCATAAGGGACCTTGGCCGATGTCCCACGGGGGACAGGTTTCTTCGTCAGCTCAAAGTTGAGAACGGCTGTACGTCCCGCGTGTAATTGGAGTGTCTCTCTACGCGGTATAAATCCTCTACGTTCGAGGCGAATGGTGTACCGGCCTGGTTTGCGTTTGAGCGTCGTTGGGGTCGTTTTTTGGATGTCTTCGTCATTGACGAACACTTTGGCTCCCGATGGTTGTGAAGAAATGCTGAAGATTCCCACCTGTTTTTTGGACTTCATTGCGAAAAACCACCCAGGCCAAACGAGTCCTGTCAATAGAAACAACAGGGCCAACCCTGCTGCTACACCAAGCAAGGCCCCGTATGAACGACCGATTTCTTGTTGTGGGGATGGTTCCTGGTACAGCGCGGGGATTTGGTGCATTCCCGTGTTGTAAACGGAGAAACCACCTGTCGCGTTTGGCTGGACAGCCTGGAAACTTCCCGTCAAGGGAGGTGAAGCTGTGCCTGTTTGTGTATACGTCGGAAATGACCCTGTCCCTTCCGAAGGAGGAACGGCGATGTGTGAACCTGTGATGGAGAACATGGGGGGATGAGGTTGCGCAGCTTGAGGATTCGGCGACACCATTGGTTGTAAAGGGCTCGGGGTCGCAGGTTGGGCTGTATGGTCTTGGTGAGTGAGGGAGGGGACTGGCGTGGGGGACTCTGCTTGTGTCGGCTGAGGTGTTGGTGCTGGCGTATTTGTGTTCTCGCTCTCTTGTGATGGAGCGGCTTCGTCGGTCTCTTGTGGTTGCAGAGGGGTGCTGTTTGGGGTGTGTTTGAGGGCATTCTTTTGGGGAGAGTTTGAGGCTGTGGGTTCAAACGTTTTGGAGCCGAGTGGAGGTGTCCCTGTCGGGAGAAAAGCCTGTTGTGGGCTATGTGGTGTGCGTAAGTCCGAGAGCAGCTCTGAGACGAGAGAGGATTCTTCGTCGTGGGGGCGTTTGGTCTTGGTATCTTGGGAGGCTTGAGAGGCCTCTGTCGCTGGTGGTGCGTCGGGAAAGCGAGGAGACTCTTGGATGAACGGTGACACAGGAAAATCTTGTTCGTTGCTTGTGAGTATCGGTAGATTGTTGAGAGTGCGAGAGTCTGTCGCCGCAAATATCGGCGAAGACGTGCTCTCTGTATGGACCTCTTGCGCTGGTGTCGGAGTGGGAGGTTCGTTGGATGGAGGGGGGGTGTAGGGTTGTGGGGGATGGTGACTCGTTGGAAGCTCGTCATCGTCATCCATAAGGGCGAGCAGACCGTCGAAGTTGAGCTCTTCGCTTGTGGGCGTCTTTTTGAGATGTCTGTCTCTCTGTTGTCTCTCTTTTTCGGGGAGCGTGACTGTCGGCTCTAGCTCTTCTTGTGAAGGTGTCTCTTCCTGTTGTCCCAATGGGAGAGCATCTGTAGGCGGCTCCTCTAAAGGTGCTTCTGTTTGGGCCTCTTGTGGGAGATGATCAGCTTGCACCTCTTGTGATATGGGGGAGTCAGCTTCTTTTTGTAAGAGAGGGATGTCGGGCTCTTCCAGCGGAGGGATTTCCTGTGAAGTAGGCTCTTTGGGGGCCTCTAGCTCGTCAGCGTCTTCAGACGCCTCTTGTGGGAGGGGTGTTGTTTCCTCTTCATGTGAGGAGGTTTCCTGTGAGAGAGCTTCTTGTTGAGAGACCTCTTGTGAATAGTCTTCTTGTGGGGGTTCTTGTGAAGAAGCTTCTTGTGGGGGTTCTGGGAGGATCTCCTCTGGTGTTTCTTGTGAAGGTTGCTCTTCATGTTTGGCAGAAGGTGTTTTTTCTTGTGCTGGAGGATGTTTTCCAGTGATCAGTTGATCTTCCTCGGAGAGCTCGAAGATCTCTTCGTCCTGTGCGTTATCCTCTTCGAGCTCAATGGGGGGATGCTTGCCTGAGAGCAGTTGATCTTCCTCGGAGAGTTCGAAGATCTCTTCATCACTGTCTTCATCTTCTTCTGAGAGCTCCAGAATTTCGTCGTCGTCTTCGTCTTCTTCTGGGAGCGCGAGCAGATTGTTTGGCGCTTCTTTGTCTTCGGGTCGTTCGAGTGGGGGTGTGGGGGCTGGAGGCTCGAACAGCTGTACGGGAGGTGTGGGGAGTTTTCTTGTCGACTCATCATCTTCGGGGGCTGGTTGTTCATATGTGACGACATCATCATCGGAGATGTCGTCGCTATCGCGTTGTTGTACGATGCTCGACGCGGTCTTTAGGACATCATCAACACTCCACAGAAGTGTCTGTCGTTGTTCTTCTTTTGGCTTTTTTTCTTCTTGGGTACTTTGTGGGGATTGTTTATCATCCGATGTCATACTTTATACCTTTCAAACCACGGACCTCCGTGTCCGGTGGTGGAATCGATTCTATCGGTCAAGTCGCCTTCTATATGCGTCTTCCTGTCGCAGCCTCCGATGGGAGTGGAGGAGAGAGGTTCTCTATCTACATGACAACCTCTGTTCACAGTACCAAAAGGGGGAAAAAGGGTCAAGATTCCGCACTTGTGCGAATGATTGCTGTGGTGAATGTTTGAAAAGTGGGGGTGAATAGGATTCGCTATTTATGTTTTTGTCTTGCAAAAATCAATCAGTAGGTAGGGATGGCAGGTGCCGACATCAAGGCACACATGTCCCTGACATGCATGTGGTTGTGCATTGGTTATTGCACGCTCCGCAGTGGTTGGTGTCGTTTTGTATATCGACGCACTGGCCACCACAGACCACATCTGTACCGTTGCAGAGGACAGGAAAGGAGACTAGATAGCCGATGGTGCCACCTGGGATAAAGAAGGATTTTGTGTCACTGCCTGTGGAGGAGGTCAACTGTGTACCAAATCCAACACCCATGTTGCCTGTGGAGGTCATGTGGAGCATGTCATTTGCAAACCACAGTGATGTCGGGATGTCGCTGTGTGAGACGCTGCTGTCGAAGTAGGTGTGTGTGACATACGAGCCAGTGCTTCCATTGTACTTTGCGAGGAACCCGATGAGACCTGAGTAATTCGTCCCGATTGTGTATGTTCCAATCGTGAAGTCTGCGCTGTCGGTGTATCCTGCTGTGTACACATCTCCTTGTGTGTCGATGGTGATGGGACCTGGGAAGTCGAGACTTGTCCCACCATACTGCTGTGACCACGCCCATGTTGTGCCTCTGTCGTCAATCTTTGCGATAAAAAGCGCTCCGAAAGAGGATGAGATGGTGTTGGTTCCAATGGTGAGTTTTCTCCCAAACCCCCCTGTCACATAAAGTGATTTGTTGTGCCATCGGATGCTTTGGATATGGGTGTTTTCGGACGGCTCTGTGAGCACTTGTTCCCATACCCATTGACTCTGTGTTGTGTCGTATTGTGCGATGTAGGCGTCTTGAATGCCCTGTCCTGTGATGGTGTTTTTGAACGTCAGGGTTCCTGTGAAGCCTCCTGCGAGGTAGACATTTCCGCTGCCATCTGTCTCTATCGCGTGGATGGTTGCGCTGGGGGTTGTGCCGGATGCCTTGATGAGCTGAAGCGACTTATCTGCTCCTTGTTCATCGTACGCGAGGACAAAGCCTGTTGGGTCGCTCGCGGACTGTGTGTGGTTTTGTGAAGAGAGGGTGCCATTTTGAAAACCACCTGCGATAAAGATCTGCTTTGCCGTTTTGTCGTAAACCATGCCCGATATCGCCATCGTCATAGAGGCACCTGTCTGACGGAATGACTTAGCCCAAATGACGTTCCCTGTCGTGCTATCCAGTTTGACGAGCGCGACACTGATATCACCTGTTTGGTGCGTCAGGGTCATTCCCTTGAGGATGTCTGCGCTGTAGTAAAAACTGATATAAACCTGATCTGTTGCGTCGATGGTGATGTAGCCAGGTTCGTCACTTGAAGGACTACCAAACGTTTTGATCCACAAGGGGTTGTGCTGGGCGTCCATCTTGATCAAAAAGATGTCTTTTCCTGAGTCTGCAGGTGTAATGGTTTTTGCGTTGAAGGTGCTCGTCTTGTCAAATTGTCCCATCAAATAGAGATGGCCTTTGGAGTCAGATATAACGCGACTTGCTGTGCTTGGTGATGTGCTGAGTTCATGGAACAACAGAGGGCATCCGGGGCAGGACTGGCACTTCCCTGATATGCATTGTTGGCTCGCTGTACACACTGTGCCACACACCCCGCAGTTTTGATTGTTGTTGCTCATATCAACGCATGCATTTGTACAGAATGTGAGTGTTCCAGGACACTCGCATCTTCTGTTGTTACAGGATTGTGGGGCAGCGCAAGCGAAACCACACGTGCCACAGTTTTGCTTATCTGTTGATAAGTTCGCACATTTGCCGTTGCATTCGCTCTCACCGGTCTGACAACATTGTCCACTCGCACAGTCATTTCCACCACAATCAGTCGAAGTACAGCACAAACCTGACAATATACATGAGCCATTACACATTTTGTAGCCGCTATCACAGTTACACGCGCCACTGGAGCAACTGGCGTGACTCGGGCAGGCATTGCCACATGCTCCGCAGTGTGTGTTGTTGGTGTTGGTGTCGACACAGGCACCGCTACAGTCTTTGGTGTTGCTTGGACATTTGCAGCTACCAGAGATACATGTTTGTCCGGTGGTGCAGGTGTTTCCACAAGCACCGCAGTTTGTTGGGTCGGCTTGCGTGTCACGGCACGTTCCGTTGCAGTCTGTTTGTCCGGTTGGACACTTACATTGACCACCATTACAAGATTTTCCGCCAGTGCAGACGTTTCCACAGGCTCCGCAGTTTGTGGGGTCGGTTTGTGTGTCACTACACTTCCCGCTGCAATCGGTGAAACCACTGACGCATTTGCAAGCGCTGGCAGAACAAACTTTGAGCAACAGGCAAGCATTGTCACATTTGCCACAGTGTTGGTTGTTGTTACTTGTATTGACACATGCGCCGTTACAGTCCTTAAACCCTGTTGGACACTCGCATGTACCGTTGTTACAGAGCTGGTCTGGGCGACATGAAGTATTGCATCCACCGCAGTGTTGGCGATCTTGCTGTTGGTTGACACAGATGCTTCCACACTTCTTGAATCCCGACGGGCAGGAACATATCCCTCCAACACATGACTCCAAATGTTCACATGTTGTCCCACATGCTCCGCAGTGTGAACGATCGTTTTTGAGATTGACACAACTCCCAGAACATTCGGTTTGGCCGGCTGGACATTGGTAGACGCAACTTCCTTTGGCGCAGACTTGTCCGCCAGTACAAGCATTTCCACAGGAGCCACAGTGTGCGTTGGAGGTTTGCATGTCGACACAAACATCACCGCAGAGCGTTTGGTTCGGGAAGATGCATTCACATTTGCCTGTCTGGCACCACTGTCCTGTTTTGCAGGCATTGCCACAGGAGCCACAGTGTTGGTTGGAGGTTTGAATGTCGATACATGCACCATTGCAGACTTTTTGTGTGGGGAGGATACATTCACACTTTCCTGCGCGGCATGTTTGTCCGGTTGAGCAGGCATTGCCACAGGAGCCACAGTGTTGATTGGAGGTTTGAAAGTCGACACACAGGTCTTTGCAGAGGGTGTGGTTGTTGTAAAGACAGGCGCAAGAGCCCTTTTTGCAGACTTGGCCAGCGGCACAAGTATTTCCACATGTGCCGCAATGTTCTGTGTCTGAAGGTGTATAGACACAAGTCCCGTTACAGTCGGTAAGACCAGAGGGGCATACGCACTTTGTGTCCTGACAGAGTGTGCCTCCGGTACAGGCAGGTTGACAAGAGGCCGGAGAGGGGAGCGCACAGCGACCTTCGATACACGAGTAGGATTGGGTGCCTGGGATCAGGCTGCAATCGACGTCCTGATTGCATGTCCTTCCTGGACATGTTTCATCAATTTGTCCGTCACAGTCGTTGTCTTTGTTGTCACACTTACTCTCTTCACACTGTACATCGGGTTGTGTGGGATCGCATGTCTTTTGGGTGCTTGGGTCGACGCCTTCGGGGAGCACTTGGTTTTGGCAACCGCTCCACAAACCGTCACTTCCACAGATCTGTATTCCGTCTTTACAGGTTCCTCTGTTGCGTTCGGAGAGCCGACCTGTGAAGCATGGTTTTTGTTCTCCAGGGGTGTCACAGAGGGTACACTTTTCGTCGTCATCGATGAGGCCGTTACAATCGTTGTCTATGCCGTCACACTCTTCTGCGCGTGGTGAGATGTCACGGACACACTGACTCCAGTACAATGCATCGCCGACTTTTTGGCAGGTACGAAGGCCTGTTTTGCACGCGCCTTTGTTGATCGTATCTTCGGAGCCTCTGTAACAAGGTGCTTGTTCGCCTTCTTTGTCACATTTGCATCCACCTGCAACCTCATCGAGAAGCCCGTCACAATCATCATCTCGACCGTTACACGTCTCTTCTTTGGGGAGCACTTGATCTTTACAGTCTCCCCAGCCCTTGCCATCGCTCTTACAGGTTTGGGAGCCTAAGCGACAAAGTCCTCTGTTGCGTGTGCTGTCAGCGCCTGTGTAGCAAGGGCGTTCGCTGCCTGGTTGGCAAAAGCTCTCACAATCAGGGTCGAACTTGTCGAATTTCCCGTCACAGTCGTTATCGATGCTGTCATAACATAGTTCGGGCGTGTTCTCTTTCTCCGGCTTTTCGATGGGGCGGCAGTCTCCCCACATTTGCGTTTTGAGACCGCGTGCTTCGTCTTGGCAGATTTGTGTGCCGTATTCGCACTTGTCTTTGACGTCGATGGGGAAGAGTTTGCAGCCTTTGACTTCGCCTTTTGTGCCACACTCTGCGCGTTTGATGGAGACACATGTCCCGGACTCTTGTCCGTCTTCTCTTTGACAAAAGCCTGTATAGAGCTGGTTACTGCATTCACATCGGCTATTACATGGACTGCCTGATGGATCGAGAGCAAGGGGACCTACAGTCCCTTTCTCATCGTCCTGACAGACTGGGGGAGCGCTACATCCAAGTTGTAGACAAGGGAGCAACAGCAACCCACAACACAAAATGATCCATCGAAACAACATATGTACCTCCAAGTACGATACCACCGAACACAGGCAGCATCCAGAACGAGAATGTGTCCTTGTATTCCACTTCGTTGTGACTTTTTCTGTAGTGTAAACAACGTCATATTGTAGGATCTTTTAAGTCTGTTTTTTGACGTGAACTCTTTGTCTCTGATCTTGAAGGAGTTTTACATGAGCCGGGCTTCCAAAATATATGACTACGCAAAGTATCTCTGGAAGTTCCAGGAGGGGATATGTGTTGTCTTGCTACAAGACCTTGGGGTGGCACAAGATCGGATTCATTGGGGAAAAAAGCTCCCTGGTACACATGTGATGCCGGACATTATGCTCGGGGACACACGGACGACGCCGGAGTGTGTGCTGTTTATCTCGCATCACAATGGCGATGATGCCGGGAGGATGAAGTCGTGGCGTGATATCAATGAGGTCTTTACTTTGTGTCATCACACAGAGACGATCCGCCTCGCGCACATTACGTTTGGCAGCGGGATACCTGCTGCGACGACAAAGGCTGTTTACTCTCTTTATGACGATGTGCTCGATGTCCCCAACAGACCTAACATGAAGGCGTTGATGTCATGTGCACAGCGCTGGATGCCTACTTTGTACCAATTGGACCGGGAGGACCTGCCACAACAGCTCCGGGCGTTGCTCGCAGATTGTTCTGTGAGGGAGCTTCGGGCCATACGTGCGCTGCGTCGATGGCTTCGTTCTTTTCTGCGTGGCTCTTCGGATTCTCTGCGTCCGTGGCGAGCGTGTCTGTCTCCACCTTCGACGCGGCGACTGCCTGAGAGGGCTGTATCGGGGGCCTTTCGAAAAAGCATCGGTATCCTTTCACTTTTTCCAGACGAAGAACGTCAAGGGTTGTACGCGCTCTTGGAGGGAAAGCGAGTGGATGTGTTGCCACTCGCGCGTCAATTTCAGCTCGTGACGGGGACGCTGCGAGGCTTGAAGTTGCGGTCTTCTGCACTCCAACAGGTATGGGATGCGCTTGGTCGAGAGGGCATTGAAGCCTTGGTCTCTCGGGCTGTCGAAGAGATCCCTGCTCTGTCGACGCTACGTGTGCAGGTGACGCAGCTCCCTCTATTTGCCGATTGGCTCGTGTGGATCGCCGAACACTGGGAGGAGATTTGTTCACCAAAGCGGCTCGATCGATGGTTTGAGGCGTGCTTTGTCTCACCTCTACAGCCTGGAGCTTGGGACGAGAAGGCGTCAGAAGGGGTGGATTGGCATTGGCTCTTTGAGTGCTTGATGTACATCCTGAAGGCCACAAAGGGGAGCCGACATGCTATGAGTTACACGAGGATCGCGCGTCAGTGTGGGGCAGAAGGACGGATTGGACGTGGTGCGCGTTTGCGATTCTCCTATTACGCGCAGAGAAAACGCGACCTCCCCGAAGATATTCGTCGCTCATTGACGAAGTTCCTCGCCCAAGAGCTGAAACAACACTGCACGTCCCAACAAATACGCGAACAAGTCGACAAGATCGTTTCCTTTCGAGTCAGTGGATACATCGAGAGGATGATGAACGCGCAGACCTTCGCGCCGCTGTATTGGTTGCTCGAAGACACATGTGAGCGTCATGGAGTCTGTTATGTCGAGCAGAAAGACGTCGCAGGGTTTTTGAGTGACACCCATCCCAAACGTCCCTGCACGACAAAGCTCGCGCTGCTCAAAAAAGAGGGCGAAGGTCGTGTGGGTGTGCATAGCCGAACGGCGCATATGGGCGTCGTCGATAAGCGCAAAGAACTCTGTGCGAGAGGGCGGACGCTGCGGTTACGCGAGCAAGATGGACACTTTGTTCCGCAATTTGAAGAGCGCCTTGTGTTGCTGCTCGATGGTGACTGGAAGCGCAAGGACCTCGAACTTCTGCACGCCTCTGGATGGTCACGTATTTACCGGTGGGATGAGTGTGAGAGACTCATACAAGAGGTGTGGGGAGATGGGTCGGTTTGATCTTCAATGTCTTGAGGTAATGGGTGATTTGTTTGGCCAGATCCTTGCGGATTCCTCGTGCGATCAGTTCATCTGTTGTACACGCTGCGAGCTGGTGAAGCTGTGTGAATCCCGCCTGTTCAAGGCGTTTGATGGTCTGTGGGCCGACTCGTGTCCTTTGCTTGCCCTTCGTGTGATGTCGTATCCCCCTTAAGAGCGGGCCGAGAGGAGAACAGTACGTCAGACATTCGCTGAGATCATAGCACTGTCTCCGAAGCCTCTTGAGATCGTATTTGATCTGTTGAATGCGCGTCTTGGAGGCGTCGCACTCCTCTTTCAAATGAAAGTAAAAACACGGCAGGTCGTACACCTTCGCGAGCCCTGCGAGGAGCCACAGATGATTGTCCCGCCACGCCTCTTCACGCCCTGGAAGATCGCTGACTTTCCACCTCGTCTGTAGGTCTTTGACAGAGACACCGAGCGCTCGTTGTAGCAGGACCAGCGCATGGAATGTCGCCATATAACCTATCTTTCGAGCATTCTCCTCAATGGGGCCTTTTTGTGTCAGATGAAGCTCGACGCCGAGCGAGCCCAAACATTCTTCTGCGCGGAGATGACCCTTAGGGCCCTGAAACCATCGCGTAAATAAGACTGAGCGGAGTGAAGACTGTCGTTCAAAGAAGTGATCGAGCTGTTTGGCGAGACCTTCACTGAAGCGGCGCAGCCGGGTAGGGCGAGGGGTTAAAAGCTCCAGCAGGATCAATTGATCGAGCGGCTGCCACTGCTGAATGACCTGATCCCACGAGAGACTCCACAGATCGCGGAACAATTGCCCAACACCTGCCGCAAGTGAGAGCGGTAAGACCGCGTGTGTGGCCTTCTGTCCAAGACGTGTGAGGTGGAAGACGTCGTGCTCGTCTTTGTACGCCAGATGGCGCATGGGATCTGTCAGCCAGAGCATCCCTTCGTCGATTTTGTCGGCCAGTTCTTTACCTGCGAGGGTGTGAGAGAGGAGTTGATAGAGTGTTTTGTGGGTGAGCCCATCGTGAGGATAGCGAGAGAGGACGGATGTGAGCAGACGTGCGACCTCTTCGGGGGCTTGCTGAGGGTGTTTGTGGCGATGATATCTGTGTTGTTCGTCTTCGCGTTGGAGAGCTGAACGCAAGGGCGCAAAGTGGCCTGTCTGGAGCGCCTCCTTGAGAGATGCTGAACGCCATGTGTCCGATGGGCGTAGTAATATTGTTCCATGTCCTTCGCGAAATCCTCGACCTGCACGTCCGAGGATCTGTGTGATCTCTTTGCGCGTCAATTTGCCGTCGCCAAAGAAGGTCGTGTCTCTGAGTAGGACGTGTGTACAAGGGAGGTTGATACCCATCGCGAGGGCTGTCGTCGTGACAAGACAACGTCCTTCGCCTGTCGTAAAGGCAGCCTGAAGTTGGTGTCTTTGGGACTGGCTGATCCCTGCATGGTAAGGCGCGATCGCGCTTTTTGGCCACGCCGAGAATGAGGCCGCTTGGGAGAGCTTTTTGGCCAACTGCTCGGCGTGTTTGCGTCCGTAAACGAAGATCAGCGCCTTGTGCTGTTCATCCTGCGTGACGTGTGTAAGCCATTGCTCGACATATCCGAAGGGGTCGTCTTCTGCTGAGAGTGAGATGATCTCTCTGGTGAGGGGAGGTGTGCGGGTGGTGTCTTCGAGGGTGTCACACGGAGCGAGCCACTCCTGAGAGGTTTGTGTGTACTGGATGGTCGCAGAGAGCAGCGCGAGGCGAGGTGTTTGTGGGAGGTGAAGCAGACGAGCTAGGAGCAATTCAAGGAGCGGCCCACGCTTTTTATCTTCGAGAAGGTGGGCTTCGTCGACGAGCACTGTGCCGAACTGTTCGAGCCAGGGTTGGGACTCAGCTTGTCGGGAGATCGCTTCGATACGTTCCGGTGTTGCGATGATGATTTCACTTTGCTTGGGGGGTTTGGCGCCGAGGTGTTCAAGCTCGCGACGGACGTCTCCAGTGTGAAGTGTACATTGGAGTGGGAGCTTCAGGATGTCGCGAAGTTGTGGAAGATAGCTTTGTAACTCCAGGTGCTTTTCTCTCGCAAGTGCTCGCAGGGGGGTGAGAAAGAGGGCTCTTTTTCCTCGTCTGACAGCCTCTAGGAGGAGAAGATAGCCGAGGAGTGTCTTGCCACTGTTTGTTGGAGCATTGATCAGGAGATGTCTACGGGTGTGGAGGATGTCCACTTCGTGAAGAGCTTTCCATTGGATTGGGCGGAGCGTCGGGTGTGGACAGAGCAAGGAGAGCAGGCGTCTCCACGTCACATCGAGCGGAAGGTCGGTGTGTTGATACAGAGGGATCTGTTCGATAGGAAGGCCTGTTTTGTCGAGCGTGAATGTCTTCATGAAGCGGGCAACTCGTGTTTGTGTTGTGTCGTATGGTATCGTCAGGTAGACGTCCAACCAAGAACCCATATGAGGCACGGTCTTTTTGATGAAAGAGCCATTTCTGTCCCTTCTGGAAGATACCATATCTCCACCAGAAGGGATGACATACCACCCACCACAAGCAGATGTGCTCGCGAGAGGTTTGTTGACGTCGCGCCTTCACTGTATTCTTCAGATGTCGACAGGTTCGGGGAAAACCTGGCTCGCTGAGCAGGCGATACGTGCTGTGTTGGCGCGCGGAAAGAGGGCGATTTACATCTCCCCTTTGCGCGCACTGGCCGACGAGAAGTGGCACGAATGGACGCAGACATTTGCCGACGTGTCCGTGGGGATCTTCACAGGGGATTTTGGCAAGGAGCGTACATACCCAGTGCCTTTCGCAGAGGCCGACATCTTGTTGATGACCCCAGAGCGTTTAGACGCTTGCACGCGATTTTGGCGAAGACACTGGTCCTGGTTGCCTCATGTCGATCTTGTCATCGTCGATGAGTTCCACCTGCTCGATGATCCGGGGCGTGGCCCGAGATTAGAAGGGGCTCTCTCAAGGCTCTTTCGACTCAATCCATTTTGTTGTTTGCTGGGACTCTCCGCGACGATCGGGAACCTTTACGAGCTCACAGGCTGGCTACGTGGGGTCTGTTATCGCTCCGACTGGCGTCCGACCTCTTTATCTTGGAAGTGGCTTCACTTTCAACGTGCGGACGAAAAGCCCGCGATGCTCGTGCAGGAAGTTGAGCGCTGTGTCAACGACGGTGGGCGGAGTCTGGTCTTTGTGCAGAGCCGACGACGTGCCGAACAGCTCGCACGAGCACTCTCTGAACATGGCTGTCAGGCACTTCATCACCACGCGGGGATGGACGCTGTGGCACGTCGTCAGGTCGAAGATGACTTTCGCAAAGGTCGACTCTCGGCGCTTGTCGCGACTGGGACACTTGAGATGGGGCTGAACTTGCCGGCGAGTCAGGTCGTGCTCTACGATCTTCAGGTGTTTCGCGGTGACGACTTTGCTCCATTGCCTGTCAACAGCGTCTGGCAGCGAGCTGGTCGTGCTGGACGTAAGGGACTTTACGAGCATGGTGAGGTCGTCTTGTTCTCCCCCAAGTGGGAGGGCAAGCGCAAGGACATTGAAGCTGGGGATTTTGAACCGATCACTTCGGGACTTTGTACAGCGCGTGCCCTCGCAGAGCAGATCATGATCGAGGTGGACAGTGGTTTGTGTCGTTCTAGGGACCAGTTGGTGCGGGTCTTTGCCCAATCTCTCGCTGCCTATCAGGGAAAGATGGGGCATTTTGACGAGGTCTTTGATGAGATGGTGGACAGCGGTATGTTGTGGTGGGAGGAGCAGGAAGATGTAGAAAGAGCGCCTCTTTTGCGTGTCTCGTCTTGGGGGCGGATCGCTGTCCGCCAGATGCTCGCGCCTGCGACGATGTTGCACTTTCGAAGGCTCTTGGAGGCGACAGCCCGACCTGTGGAGTGGACGTTCTTCGATCTTTTGCTTATTGCGCTCAGTTCGGGAGATTGTCAGCCTCTACTTCCAGCAGACTTCGAAGAACTCGATCATTTACAAGCGAGGTTAGGAGGAGAACCTTCTTTGTTGCTGCAATATGAGCGTAGCACACTAGAAGAGCACCTCGGGGTCGGACGTAAGCGGCTGCTCGCCTTGCTCAAAACGTCTTGTCTTTTGCGGGCGTGGACGCGCTGTGGTCAGGTGGAACAGGTCGCGCAGGAGTTTCGCTGTTATCCCTTTGAGATCAGGAGGCTGTGTGAGAGCGCAGAGCGCGTCCTGATCGCCCTGGCACTCTTTCTTGAGCAATCACTGACGGAACAATCGACCGACTTTTCACTCAAAGAACTCGACTGGGATGTCCTCCCTCACCGTGTCCACGTCGCCGAACGTTGTCGTGCATTGCATCACATGATCAGCTATGGGTTGGATGAGCGGTGTATCACGTTGACGTTACTCTACGGTGTGGGTGGAAAGCTCGCGCGAAAACTCGACGCGATAGGGATCTCCGATCTGGCTGCGTTGGCTGCAGCGACACCTGAAGAGATCGCGACATGTGAAGGCATCTCCTTGAAACGCGCGACCTCCTGGCATACACAAGCAACCCATTGGTGTATGGAGCAGTCTGAAGATCTCTCCAAAAGGTATGCTGAGTCGGTGGGTGGGATGAAAACGTCAGCTCATCGAGCTTGGCCCGCCGAGGTCGATCCGTATCGATTGCGGCGGGCACTTGAGCTACAGGTTAAGAAGAGAAAACCAGGACTCTTCCTTGTCACCGGTGGCTTAGAACCCCACCTGATCTCCGTGCTAGGAGGAGCGTTTGTCTGCGATTGTTGGGATTACTCTCATGGGCATGTCTGCAAGCACATCTTCGCGACGCGCCTCGCGCATCGGGATCGTGCACTGATGTTGTTACTCAGGCGCCTTCGAGAGGCGGAGAAGACCAAAACATGGGATTTGTTCTCTTTGTGGTTCGCCAGGGATTGAGCGAAAGGAGCGTAGGAGATGTCAATGGCTTCGACACGTTGGGACGAGGGGTTGCAGACAAGGCGTGGGTTCTTGTCCTTCCCTGCGTACATCCCTGTGACGACGTTTGGGCAACGGTATCCACTTGATGAGATTATACGTCCCTACTTGTCGCGCTTTGCGAAGGCATGGATGGTCAGTCACTACTACATGCAGTTTATGCCCGAGGGAACTCATATTCCGCTCCCATTGCTCGTGGACTCTGGAGGGTTTGCGTCGCTCTTTGAGGACGCACGCATCCTGAAACGCAATGGACTCGGTGTGATCGAACGTCAACTTGATGAAGATGTGCAGCGCGTTGCGCCAAACGAGGTCCTTGCGCGACAGGAAGAGATCGCGGATATTGCCTTTACACTGGACTTTCCTGTCCCACCAAAGATGACGAAGAAAGAAGCGCACCGACGTCTTGAGCTGACGATAGCCAACGCACATTGGGCGCTCGCACATCGTCGCAGCAAAGAGATGAAGCTGTACGCTTGTGTTCAGGCTTGGGATCGTGAGAGCGCACAAACATGTGCCAACGCATACGCAGGCTATGCATTCGATGGGATCGCGATCGGTGGACTCGTACCTCGCTCGCGAGATGTCGATTTGATCGAGCAGATCGTGACAACTGTACGGGAGTGTGTACCTGATAAGCCGATCCACGTGTTCGGTTTGGGGCGACCACGACTCGTCACGTCTTTGTTCGAGTGGGGGGTGCAATCTGTCGATTCGAGCGCCTACGTGAAGATGGCTGCAGATGGGCGGCTGTGGAGCGATCCTGCGAGGCGATTTGACAGTATCTCTCCAACTGAACGATTGCATCTAGCGCTCTGCAATCTCGCGACTGCATGCCAAACAACGCTCCCACTTTCATTTGCGGAGGGGTTGTTTCAAACACCCTCATTGGACAGGTTACGACAACAAGAGGATGTATCTTTGGATGAAGATGTCTGAAGCAACCGAAGTGGTCCCCTCGCGAAGTAAGCGCATGGGTATGATGTTGTATTTTTTCGGTAGAGTCGGGCCTTGTGTTTGACCTCGGTGTTGCATTTTTTCAGTAGGGTCGGGCCATGTGTTTGACCTCGGTGTTGTATTTTTCGGTAGAGTCGGGCCTTGTGTTTTACTTCGGTGTTGTATTTTTTTCAGTAGAGTCGGGCCTTGTGTCCGACTATGATGTTGTATGTTTGCTTCTCTCGTGAAGCACCAAAAATGATAGAGAAAAGAAAATGCCTTTTGTGAGGAGAGAAGAGAATGGCTGGATATAGAAGCACACTTTACGTTGTGTTGTGTGTGGGGATGTGTGTTGGCTTATGTGTTGGTTGCTTTCCAGAGCTGCCAAACCAGGCTACGTTATCATGTGAGAGCGATGGGGACTGTCGTGTCGGATACATGTGTGAAGGAGGCAAGTGCGTATCATCGGGCAAGGAACCTGTCTCTTCTCACGAGAAACCAGCGGAGCCTACGAACAATCATGTGGACTCGATTGATAGCGATCTTGATGGAGGGGCTGGGAATACACGCGATGGTTTTCGGCCAGAGTACCTCAATGGCGGCAGAATGTGCACGGACGGCGAGACGAGGGAGTGTACGAGCTTTCCTGGAGTCTCTTTTCCTCCTTGTAAGAAGGGGATACGCACGTGTAAGGGAAGTCGCTGGTCTACAGAGTGTGTTGGAGAGGTTGGTCCCAAAGCGGAAGTCTGTAACGGCAAAGATGACAACTGCAATGGCAGAGTGGACGATATAGAGAACGCTCCATGTTACGAAATGACGGCAAAGACACCTTGCTTCAAAGGGGTGTCAGCGTGTCAGTCAGGCCAAAAAATCTGCAAATCCAACGCGAATCCCAAACAGTACATCTCCTGCAAAACAGACGAAGATTGTCGCCGTTGTGGGGGCACAGCGCGTTGTAAATCCGCCCCTAATCTACCGAATCCAGGGCAAACAAAGTACTGTTTACCCTGACACACAACCACTACACAGGCAACTGAAAATCGCACGCCAAGGCTCTCTGTACATCCCACACAAGATCCCATCCTGATTCATAAAAGACGCGCTGAATCTTCTCCTGATTGGCGAATAAGTCGGCCCAACAACCATCCAAAAGCAAGACACACGGGATCTCGATACATCTTGAGAAAGCATCGGCGTTCTCCACATCTGGGTGGTATGTGTAGCGACTCGCCCGAAGCTTTCCCGGATATTCTTTGTGTTTATGTGTGGCCTGACTCGCGTAAGCGAGGTGCAGGAGCATCTGTTGTTCGGCTTTTTGGAGCAAACAAGAGAAGGTCGGGTGACCTGTCTTCTTCGAGACCCCTGATAGATCAGAGAGGCAACTGTCTAGCTTGATCGGGTGCTGAAGGATCTGCCAGCCTCGCTGTTCGAGAAAGTACAATACGGCCTCATGGAGGATATTGATGGTGGGGTGTTTGATCAGAGATGTGTAGATCTGTTTGGCTGCCGAAGAGAGAAAGGAAGGCACACTGTCCTGTGGTGTTGTCTTTGTCAGAGCTTGCAAACGCCTGTAAAAGACGCGACAGGCGGCGAGCAGGTCGCGCTCGCTGGGGAGTCCTCTTTGGGCACGACAGAGATCGATTTTTCCAAAGCGATTGGGGCCGCTCCCTGGTTGGATCTGGGCTTCTCGAATGAGCACATCGTAGCTGAAACGTTTATCGAGCTGCTTACACAGTCTGAGCAGTGTGTCTATCGGGATATTGAGCTGTGTATTGGGCTGTTGGTGTGCCTGCGTGATACTGCGTTTTAGTCGATTTGCGCCTGTGCGGATATTTTTGGAGAGTGCTGGCCAGATCGTGTCTTCAAAGAGTTGTATGGTTTGCTCTGTGTGGGAAAACGGCGCGAGGTAGGGAGCGAGCTGTGTGCCGTGCTTGTTCGCAAAGCGCTGCAAGATGGCCTCTCGTGTTTCAAGTGAGAGCTGTGTGGAGATGTATTGGACCTCTTTGTTTGGAATGAGCCGCACACCACGAAGTGTGCGGCGGCATTCAACGAGCCCTAGTGACGACATCTTCGACTGTATTGTCTCATTGGGTAGTATCTTGTCTGACAAGTACTGAGTGAGCGCCATGCGTTCGTCCTCCGAGAGGAAGGACCATCGCAGCAAACCCGACTTGAAGTGTGTATTGCGAATCGGTGTTGTCGCTTCTTTGGGCAGGTATAGTGGTACACCCCTTACAAAGGTCGGTTCTTTTTGTTGGATACGTTCGTATTCGAGCTGCCACAGCGGTGCGAGTTGTTTGTTGTGTGTTGCGTTGTGGAGTAGCGCGAGCAGATCCTGCGTGAAGGAGAGCATCCAGGCGGGCCGACGTGTTGTACACCAGAGCGCGTCCAGGGTGCGCATACTGTCTTCAAGTGTGCTCCCTGTCGTACTGTGAAGGTGCGTTCGCAGCGCTTTGTCAAGTCTATCGTGGTAGTCCTTGTCCTGGATCATCAAGCTCGCGTCGAAGATCTTGGAGAGGATATGGAGGAGAGAAGGTTTCCACCGTCGGGCCCACGCGATCTGGCAGATCTTCACCTCTGGCGCGTGAAGTTTTAACTCAAACAACTCCTCGACATTGCGCCAGTATTTCATATTGGTGCCCGACTCCGATGTCGAGTGGGTGACGAGTAGGACGTGGCTGGGTTGCCCATCTTGATCCAAGATAACAAAGTCCGAACGAACCGATGTGCCTGGGAGTCTATGGCCCCACCAAAAGGGGATCTGTTCTCTCGTCAGCACTAACGCGATCAAGCATTCGTAGACCTTTCCCCCTGACGCGTAGAGCTTCTCCTTCATCCTAGCACCAGCGGTATCGGATGGTAGCGGCTACACAACACTTTTCGCCGTTGATCGTAGCCTTCCCACTCCGGTGATAGTGCGCTCACATCTCCCGGCGCACAGTCCATAAGAAGAGTTTGATCATGTCGGTTAAAGGGGATCTTTGTGTAGAACGTGCCCAGCGCCTTTAATCGCTCACGAGGCCACATCGAGAGGCTGGCGGAACACATACTCCAGCCGATCTTGTATCGATGTGCCTGTCTCAACAGCTCCGCAAAGATCCCCTCTGTTCGTGTGGGGAGCAAAAAGTCTTCGGGAAAGAGGACGTGGATAACACGTAAGTCCGAAGAGGACGAGATCTCGCCATCTTGAATGTAAGGCAGAGCGCCTGTCTCAAGTGCTCGTAAACACGCCTCTGCCGTGTGTTGACGACCTGGGGAGAGGAGCGCGTTGTCTATGCCAAAGTGACGTTGAATACGCTCTTTGAGCGCGTCTGTGTCTTGGCTCTTGTCCAGCGCTTGGCGCAAGGTGAACAGCGTCGAGAGGAGCATGAGTGTTTGGTATGCGCGCGTAAAACGGTCTTCTGAGAGTCGGAGGTTGAGGGATGTTCCTTGTTCGAGCGCACAAAGCGTCGGGACCAACATCGAATCGTAGGACCAGCCCAACTCTTCGTCGAGTCGTGTCCATCGGTCTGTATCCGCGAAGAGACCACCGATTCTTTTGCGTAGTTGGCGCTCTCCGACGTCTTGTTGTTCATCGATGAGCGAGGGCAGCGACGCTTCAAATGGATCCTCTGAGAGCATCTGCATACCGGACATCGCGTCATTTGTCTGTGATGATAGGAGTGATGAGAACCAGTCTTCGCCGACTGTACTGTATTGGTGGTGAAGATGGACGTGCTCACAGGGTGGAAAGGAGAGCCACTCTTCAAGCAGAACGGGGCAGAGATCTGCACGTGAGAGTACGAGGGCATCGTGCTCATTGGTCTCGTCCAGATCGAGCAGTGTGCTGTCATGGTGTGTCGTGTGGTATGTGCGCAGGGATTGTTTGTAGGGAGCGTAGAGGGAGGTGCCAAAGACGCCGATGGAGTGTCCGAGCGCTGAGGGTGACAAGTGAATGGGGATGTCTTCTGGGGCTTGCCCAAAGAAGGACGTCCCGAGCTGTGGACCTTGCTGCGGAAAGAGTTGTGAGAGCGCTGTGTGTAAGGTCTTGTTGGACAAGGATTGTGCATCACACAGGTAGAGCGATGAACCTGTGGTTGGTGGTCGTCTCGAAGAGAAGAGTGTGTGTGAATCTTTCGGGCCTACAGAGAGGGTCCATGTACGGCCTCGACAGACGAGATGATCGCGTTCTTGTTCTTGGATGTCAAAGACGCGAAAGATTGCAAAGCTATGTGTTGTCGATGATTTGGATGCGTTTTGTGGTGAGATAAGCAGGTCGCCGACACACGGCCATTCGTCTTTGGACCATGAGAGCGTCCATGTGTGCTGTGTTGCGTGCTGAAGGATGCCGTCTGGTCGTGACTTCTTTCTGGCCATCGTCTCTATCCGCTCAATCAGTGTCTTGAGGAGGTGTAAAGAGCGCCATCTGTACAAGCTCTACGGCGTCGTCCTTTTTTGTCTTTTTTTTCTTCGGTTTGCTCGGCAGGTCTTTATCTTTTTTGGTTTTCTTTTTGCTCGTACTTTTGGTTGCTTTTTGGGTTGCTCTCTTGGAGACCTTTTTGGTCTTCTTTTTCTCCGCCTTTTTTGTGTTTTCGCTTGTGTTGGCCGTGTCTTCTTTGGGGGGAGGCGGAGGAGGGAGGAAGGGGATCTCTTCGAGCTCACCGTTGAGAACTTGTTGCATGATCTGGTGGAAGACGTATGTGTTGTGGAACCCACGGCGTCGGTTTCTGTTGTTGCCTCGGAAAATGGCGACCTCAATGCCAGCGTCCTTACAGATCGCACAGGGGCAAGATTGCCAGGGACGGTGGATGAGTGTGCGTTCGATCTTTTGGCGCGTTTTGGCACGTTCACCGGCGATCAGTGTGTCGTATTCGACGAGTAGATCGAGCAGCGCCTCTGAGGGGGTGTCATCGTTGGAGGCGGCGTAATCGCGAAGACCACGTAAACAGCCACGTTCGAGCGTTTGCAGTTTGTCGAGGGAGATCACACCATCTTTGACGAGTCGTTTGGCCCGGAAACTCGTGACTTGTGGTACACGTATGGCCGAGAACCAGCCCTCTTGAGTGAGGTAATTGAGATTGGAGCCTAGCCAGGCTTTGCGCAGGACGGAGGCGCTATCGACGGAGTTTGCGCCGTCATCAGAGAAGCGGGTGAGGGCTTGTGGGCGCGCGACCCCAAAGAGATGCACCTTCACATCGTCGGGGACGACAGTGCGGACCTCTGAGAGGATCTCTAGGACACCTTTTGTGGTTGTTCTCACGAGCCCACCGAGGGCGATGTAGTCATAGCCCATGTCGACGTATTGTTTGGCGGCGTCTCTGTAGCTCGCAGGATCCCACCCTTGGACGGCACCGATCGGTGTCCAGGGGAGCTTTTGTTTTTTGTGCTCTGAGATAAATTCGGCGGCATTTTGGATCGTCAGTTCGTATCGAAAGCGCTTCTTCTCTTCGGTTTGGGCGACGATCAGGTGGTCGATGGAGACGCCGTAGTCGAAGTCCAAGCGGGTGTAGTAGTCGAGCAATTCTTCGGTGGTGAAGGGCGGCAGCTCTTCCTTGATGTAGTCAAATGCACCACAGTCCCCCATGACCGGGAACTCTCGTGGCACACGGAGATAACGATGGACCCCCATTTGGTTGATGCGTTCTTTTTTGCGCTTGCTCTTTTCGGCGACGACACGTGAGATCAAGATCCCGTCGTAGTTGGGCTCTGGGTACATTTGGTGTGCGTACACCTGATTGGACCAGTCACCTGTCCCGCCTGAGTGGATATCATGTTCAAAGTCATAATCTGGATCGACCTGATCGTCCCAATCAGGGATAAAGTAGATCAGTCGGTCTCTATGAGGCTTTTGCATCCATCCTTTCGGAAGCTCGATGATCTTGTCGACCTCTGGATTGACGCGCTTGATGCGCTTCTTTGGGGTCTCTTTGGAGGTCTTCTTTGGTGTGGATGCTTTGGGACTCTTTTTTTTCTTGGGGGTTTTTTTCGTGCTTGTCTTGTCTGTTGGGACTTTTTTGGTCGCCTTCTTCGCGCTCTTCTTTTTAGGTGGTGTGATGGGTGTAAAGTCGAATGGTTCGATATCCAGCTCGCTCGTTTTGGGAGTCGCTGAGAAGATCGCCGCAAGATCAGTGCTCTGTGTGAGCTGGAAGTCTTTGATATGTTCGACGAGGTGGGTGAACAGTCGTCCTGCGAGTTCTCCCTTGAGTCCAACGAGGCCACAATTGTAAGTCTTTGCTTCGGCGTTTGAGGTGACAAAGTGGTGTACGTTGGGATGGTTTGGGAGTTTGCGGGCTGAGGCAGCTCCCACGAAGAACAGTGTCGGGCCAGCGAAGATCGTCTCATCGTCTATCTGGCAGGACTTGAGGTAATCGTCACCGAGGAGGATGATGGCGAAGGAGTAAGGTGTACTGAGCTGTGTGTGGAGATCTTCTGGGATGGAGAGTTGTTGTCCACGTCGCAATATCTCTTTGCGCTTGAGACCCTGGAATGTCGACTCATAGGGCGCGATCTCTTGCTCGGCAGAGAGCAATCCGTAGCCTGCGGAGACGATCTGCAGATCGAGCTGTACATCGGACTGTGGGTGTTGTTGCTGAAAGTAAGTGAGTCCCCGCATCAGGCGCAGGTGTTGTTGCCCTGTGTACATCGAGTATGCAGGGGTGATGTACTCCTTGAGGGCTTTCTCTTGTCGCGTAACGTGCGCCTGTCCTTTGTCAAAATCTTCGGTTGTGAGGGCATTTTCGGGCGAAAAAGTCTTTTTTCCAGTGCAGGACGTCACGATCAGAATGCGCATGAATGATTCCGTTTGGGTCAGTATTGTAGGAGCATAGGGGGTTGGGCTGGGGCTGTAAGTGCGGACAGGGGAGCGATCACTGTTCGGGGCGTGTCCACTCGATACGTGCAAATGCGCCGTGGTTGTGGATGCTCTCCTGGTTGATCGCGTTGACCTGGAACCACGCGACACGTGCTTCATCTTGGAGGCGGACGGCGACGTTGCGCACCATATCTTCGACGAAGACAGGGTTGTCGTACGCTTGCATGGTGACGTGTCGTTCATCAGCGCGCTTGAGCAGGGAGTAGACAGGTGCAGAGGCAGAGGCTTCAGCGACCTCGATCAACTCCTCGATCCAGATCATGTTGGGCTCACCTTGCTCATTGTCGGTGACGCGGACTTCGATGGTCACGTGTCCACGCTGGTTGTGTGCGCCATAATCGCTGATGGTCTTGCTGCAAGGACACAGGCTCGTGACGGGGACTTTGACGGAGAGGATGAAGTCATCACCCTTACCGTTGGAGGTACCTTTAAACGTGCACTCGTAATCCATCAACGCCGCGGCTTCTGTGACTGGGGCTTTGCGTTCGAGAAAGTAGGGGAAGGTGATCTCGATGTGCGCGGACTCAGCGTGAAGTTTCTTTTTGAGGTCGTGAAGGATCGTGGGGAGTGTCCACATCGTCACTTCATTTCTGTGGCTGTTGAGGATCTCGATGAAGCGACTCATGTGTGTGCCTTTGAACTCCTGTGGGAGGGACACGGACATGCTCAATTCGGCGATCGTTTGTTGTTTCTCTTTGGCCTGGTCGAGGACGACGATGGGGTAACGGAGGCCGCACACGCCGACTTGATCGATGGGGACCTGTCGTTCATCTCGTTGGTTCTGTACGTCTTGCATCTATTCGTCTTCTCCACGGTAGATACACCCGGAGGTGCATGTTTCATTCAATACGACCTTGCTGAGGGCGGGCAGCTCTGGCTTGAGTTTGTCCCAGATCCACCGCACGATATTTTCACTGGTGGGGTTGGAGAGGCCTTCGATCTCGTTGAGATAGTGGTGATCGAGTTGCTCGTACAAGGGGCTAAATGCCCTCTTGAGCTCCGCGAAGTCGATGATCCATCCGGACTCGCCGTCCACTTTGTCTGAGACGTAGATCTGGACGCGGAAGGAATGTCCATGCAGTCGACCACATTTATGACCATCAGGCACGTTGGGGAGATGGTGTGCAGCTTCAAAGATAAATTCTTTATATATTTCCATGAGATCCTTGCTCTGGCATGGGGCGTCATCGATGCCCTTGAAAAAAGTGGCAAGATGATAGCGCTTGAGTGGTTGAGAGTCAATCAGGTCTGGGATTCTTTTTGGAGCGCCTCGAAGCTCTGGACAACGTCACGTCTCCACAGATCTTGGATGACTCTCGGACGGATTCGTTGCAGATGTTCTTGGGCTTCTTGGGGGGACATGGAGGTCTGGTTGAGTAGGTAGCAGAGGACGACAGTGGCGCTGCGTCCGCGTCCCGCTTTGCAGTGGATGTAGGTTTGGTAGCCTTGTTGGATTTGCGTATCGATGAAGGCGAGTGCTTGTTGGACTTGTGTAAGGCTTGGAGGCTGAAAGTCGATCGTGGGCAGATGTAATTGGGACATCTGTCTTTTGTGGTAGGCGCGTTGTGGTCCAGCGTATTCTTCGCAGAGATTGATCACCCCACGGACACCATCATCGTAAAGATCTTGTACGTTGGCGTTTGTTGGTAGGGCACCCATCCATACATGCTCATCGACTTGATTGCGCCACTCCCGTCCAAAAACACGGGTCAGCATTTGGTAGGAGAGGGTGGGCAGAAAGGCGATGCGAGCCAACGTGCGTTTGAGACTCTCGTCGGAGGTCTTGGGCGGTTGTACGCTCATGTTGGTAGAGATTGTATCCATATATAGCGTGTCACGTCGACACGGAACAGGTCAAAATTCGGGGCTCAGTGTGCAAGACTCCGAGCAGGCTTTACGAATACCGAGCTTACAAGCTCTTTGGTAGAGTTGATTGGCGGCGGTGCAGCTCTTGGCACCTCCCAGTCCGTTGTGGTAGAGCGTCGCGAGGAGCGCACAGCCCAGTCCAAAACGGAGTTTACATGAACGTTGTAAATAGTCACGTGCCTTGTTGAAGTTTTTCTGTCCACCAATGCCTTTGACATAAAATGTACCGACCATTCCGCAGCCGATGCCAAAGCCAAGTCGGCAAGAGCGATGATAAAAGAACTTGGCGTGCAGGAGGTTTTGTTCACCTCCAAGCCCTCGCAAGTGCATACGACCGGCGAGACCGCAGCCCATCGCTGAGCCCAGTTTACAAGCCCGGGTGTACGCGACGCGTGCTTTCTGAATGTCTTCTTCCGTGCCGAGCGTCTTGAGGTGGATATCGCCGAGCAGTTGGCAGCCAAAGTGTGAACCCAAGCGACAAGATTTTTGTTGGTATTGGATGGCGCGCGTGATATTTCGTCTGATGCCCAGCCCGTACATGTAAAAGATCCCCAAAAAAGCACACCCTCTCGAGTCGTTGAGATCACATGAGCGAGCGTACATTTTCCCTGCCTTGAGGATACTTTTGTCACTCCCAAGCCCCCGGTGGTAAAACCATCCAGCGTTGGTACATCCGCGCCCATGACCTAGATCGCAGGAGCGTCGAAAGAGCGAGAGCGCCTTGCGAAAGTTGCGTCTGACCCCTGTACCTTTGAAGTAGAGCTTACCGAGGACATTGCAACCGTCTCCAGAGCGGGCATGACAGGCTTTTGCATACAGCGCGCGGGCTTTGTGTACACTCTGTGTGACCCCGTGGCCTCTTCTGTAGAGAGACGCGAGGAGTAAACAACCTCTGTTGCCGCCGTCATTACAAGCTGAATGATACATCTCTTTGGCGCGTCGGAGATTTTTACTTACACCCTGACCGAGCTCGTAGAGTTTGCCCAAGGAGCTACATGCGTTTTGATCTTTGAGTTGGCAGGCTTTTCTGTAAAAGTGACGTGCGACGATGGGATTTTTGATTTGGCCGAGGCCTTTGTTGTGGACTTCTGCGACACGTGTGCAGCTTTGTGCATGGTTATGACGACAGCCCTCTTCGTACTTGGGCAGACAGGTGGCGGTGAGCTTGGCGACGCAGGGGTCATTGGGTTGGGAAAAGCGTGCATGTTTTGTGTTCGTCGTACATGCGGTTGACAAGAGCCCAAAGAGCGCTGCGCAAACAATGCACCCCACCAGACCAAAGAGAGAACGTTGCGATCTCATGAAACCTCCGCTGGCATCTGGAGTTGTTGCTCAAGAACCCTCTGTACGAGTCTTGTGAGAGAGAAGACGAACAGTTGATCAGCTTGACGATGACCTCGTGTGTTGCGGGTTCACACAGTCTTGATATACATAGTTTGGTGTCCCTCTCTCCAATCGGCAAGGGGCACAGAGGGAAGTTTTCGAGATGATGTGTGTCTGATACACACCTTGTCACTCGCCTTATGCTATAACAATACGGTATGTTTCCAAGACTCTTTATACACAACTTCTCCCCACGTTTTTCAGGAGGTTTGATGAAGCACATCATCGCATCCACCTTTGGCTTACTCTCTTTGTTTGCTGTAAGCCCAGCATGGTCGTATTTTGAATACGCTCCTTCTTCCAACCAATACAAGCATTGCTACAAACAATGTCGCAGAGCCTGTCGCACTCACTTTTCTCGACACTGCCGTACTTATACGCGATTGCAAACGGAGTGCAAGGACTACACACGTTGGCAAACGCGATGTAAGGACTACACACGTTGGCAAACGGAATGCAAAGACTACACACGTTGGAAAATACGGTGTCGCCGAGTAAAAAAGGTTTACACTCGTTGTCGCAATTACCCTGTGATCCGCAAACGTTGCCTGAGTGTTGGATGGAATTCTCGTTTTTGTATGCGGCATCGGGAGTTGCGCAGAAAATGTCGTGACTATGTCAAATGGAAGACGCGATGTCATCAAGTCCCCAAGCGTTTTCGTCGTTGTCGTCAAGTCCCCAAAAAATACACCCGTTGTGCCCGTGTCCCCGAAAAGTATCGTCGCTGTCATCAGGTCCCCAAACAGTACACTGAATGCCGTCGTGTGCCACGCGTTTTTTGTCGTAACAACTGTGAGACAAAGTGCAAACGACCTGTCACAACATGTCGTCGATATCTTCGATGGCGTCGAAAGTGTCGTAATTACTTTCATTGGGAGAAGAAGTGTCACAAGAAGATCACGTGGCAACGAGAGTGTCGTAATGTCGTGAAGTACCAGCAGCGATGCAAGGACTACACACGTTGGCAAACGCGATGTAAGGACTACACACGTTGGCAAACGGAGTGCAAAGACTACACACGTTGGCAAACACGGTGTCGTCGAGTGAGAAAGGTTTACACTCGTTGTCGCAATTACCCTGTGATCCGCAAACGTTGCCTGAGTGTTGGATGGAATTCCCGTTTTTGTATGCGGCATCGGGAGTTGCGCAGGACATGTCGTGACTATGTCAAATGGAAGACGCGATGTCGTCAAGTCCCCAAGCGTTTTCGTCGCTGCCGCCAGGTCCCCAAACAATACACCCGATGTGCTCGTGTTCCTAAACGATTCCGTCGATGCAAACAGATCCCTATCATGCAACAGCGCTGTCGAAATGTTCCTAAAGTGAACACATTCTGCAAGCGTGTGCCTCGCTCAGGGCAGGTTTGTGAGCGTGTTCCACAACAATTTCGTAAGTGCCACACAACGTGGGTTCACACACACCCCGATGATGTCAGACACGCTGGCGATGATATGCCATCAGCACCTCCTCCAGGAGAAGGCCGCACACCCTCATTCCCTCCCTCTAGGACGGATGATATGCCGACAGCTCCTCCTGTTAGTGAGATGAACAAGATCAAACGCCGTTTGTCGACGTATCGGAGCAATATGTGGCAGTACCGTCGAGCATATCGTAAGGCAAAGCGCGAATATGAGCGTTCTGGAGACGCCTTTTTTCTCAAGAGAATGATGCGATACCGTCGAATGTATCGACTTAATAAGCAGGCGTATAGGGCGTTGAAGAGGAAGTATCCAACGTTATAAGGTCTTTTGCGTCAATTGTCTGGTCACCCATCTTGTGAGTTCTTCGTATCTGAAGAGAGTCGGTGGCTAGGAGGTTTGGATGAGGGTGTCGAGCTCTTGCCATATGTGTGGGGCGAGCCCTTGGCGCCAAACGGCCTCACGAAATGCTTCGTGTTCTCGTTTGTACATCTCGAGCAACTTGTGATTTTGTCTCCCAACACACTCTCGTACATTGGCGAGTCTGTCGGCTGCTTTGACGATCAAGGCCCACCTCTCGTCTGTGTTGACATCGACACTTGCGAGCTTGGCGTGTGTTTTTCTCTTGCGCTCTTTGCGATTTGCGCCTTCACAGTCCGAGACGAGTTGTGTACAGGTGCAGATCAGCGTCCCAAAGGCCTGTGTAAGCTCTTCTTCGGTGATATGTGTATCCTCCAGAACGTCGTGGAGGTAGCCTAGCATGACGGCAGTGTCTCCAAAGTCCTGGAGTATAGAGGCAACAGCGTCAAGGTGAAAGCTGTAGGGGTGTTGTCCGTACATTTGTGCGCCATGTGCACGAAGCGCAAAGGTGCGGGCATCTTGCACATGCTGTGCAGTTGCTTTGTCCGTTTGCATGGGAATATCCTGTTGTGAAGCGCGAGGGGGAAAGAGGTGGAGCGGGGAGGAGATGGATTACACGTCGAAGAAGTCGCCGCCACCAAAAACATCATCAAGCTCACCGTCGGTGAAGTCGCCACCGAAGATGTTTTCGTCGCCGCCTGCGAATGGATCGTCTGGAGGTGGCGCGCTTGCGTCCATATTGGCAAACACCTTTTTGACATCGTCTGTTGCGCGTTTGACGCGAAGACGAACGAGACCAAGCGAGGTCCGTTTGTCAAAGATCGTCACGAGGATCGTGAGCTCGTTGACGATGGTGAGGTAAATATTGTTTTGTTCTCCCTCGTGGACGAGGTTGGAGAACTCTTTCTCTTTGACAATCTCGGCGAGACCACTTGTCGCCGCGACGTTACCAGCAGCAAGCGACGCGAGGGAGGTGGTGTCCAGGTTTTGAAGATCTCCACTCGCGGAGATCAAAATACCATTTTTATCAACGAGAAACACAACTCGGGCTTTGGCATCACGTGCCAATCGATCCGTGATCGCCTGAAGCTCGAGGGACTCTTTTTCCTGTAGCATAAAGCTCATGGACTTCTTCCCCAGAACGAAAGGGAGGCACAAAACACCTCCAACAACAAAGAACTGTCCTGCTAGCCTTCATATAACATCAGGAGGAGTATACAGGGTGGCTATGCTCCTGTCCAGCATCACATGATGTTACACGCTTAATTGCAAGCTGTTCTTTTGCGTAACGTGTTGAAATGATTTTATGAATACGACTTGACTCTTTTCTTTCCGAACGCATGCCAAGAGGGTCACATCTTTTTGAGCATCTTTTGGCACCTTGCAGGATGGGAGGTGTGTGGCATGCCTTTTTTGAACATGCGCGCGCACCGTTTGTAGAATGTTGTCGCCTTGGCTTTTTTTCCCTGATATTTGTACACATCGGCGAGGAAGCGAAGCACACTTGGATCGTTGGGAGCGAGCTTGCGTGCTTGGTTGAGGTACTTGAGTGAGCGTTGTAGTTTCCTCATGGGCCAGGGGAGGCGGAAGTAGTAACGCCCCAAGACCTTCTGTGCGGCGCCTTTGTAAAGGTGTTTGTTGCGCTTGAGCGAAGCCCTGCACATCTTCTCGACCTCTGCAGCGAGGCCCTTGCTGATGGCGACCCAAACTCCACCTCCACGAGCGTACTGCCCGGCGTTAACCGCTGCCCAAAAGTATCCTTCCGCGCGCTTTGGCCAGCGCTTCTTGATCTTTTTGGCCAACGCCCATCCTCTCTTGCCCCAACGTTTGATCTCGGCTTTGCGCTTGGAGGTGTTAGCGAGCATGTTACAGGCTCGTGCTGCAGCGACCATCGTCTCAAAGCGATCGGGGGCAAGCTCGTGGGCTTTGAGCCAGGCTTTCGCGGCCTTCCTTTTCGCCTTATGGCTGTAGCCTTTGTTGAGCTGATCGGCGCGTTTCATCCAACGCTTTGCAGGTGCCGGTATGCCCGACGCAAATGAAACTGACAACACACACAACGATAAAACACAACATCCTATGGACCATCCAATAGTCCTCTTGGAGAGCTTGTTGTCACACAACATCAACTTTTTCTCCTCTCATTCCATTATGTTACTCTTTGTAGTAGAACGTGTTCTAGTAGTGTAGGAGAGAGAGGTGTTGTGGTCAAGTGGGATGTGTGAGGGAAAGTCGTTGGGTGGATAAAGAGAGCGGGGTTTGTGCGATGAGTTCGGCTCTATTGGATGAGTGTGCGTTTGAGGTACGCGAGGCGTCCACTTTTGCGCAACTGCGAGAGGGCGATGTTGACTTCTTTAAGGAGGTGCGTGCTACCTTTGGCGAGTCCAACAGCGTATTGTTCGCTGCCTTCGAGTGTTTTTTGGATTTTGTAGCCGCTTTTGGACTGTCGCACGAGGTAGAGCCCCATGGGGTGGTCAGTGATGACGTAATCGACGAGGCTTTGTTGCATGGTGTAGAGGATGTCGCTGTAGCTCATAAAGTAGGAGAACATAGCGTTTTTGAAGTTGATTTTTCCAGGAGTGGTGCGTCGTACGAGGGCGACGATGGGGGATTCACTGGCTTGTGCGCGTCCGATGAGGACTTTGTTTGTTTGGAAGTAGACATCGGAGAAGGTGATCTTTTGGGCGCGTGTTGCCGTTTTGGAGAACGCCGCGAGGGTGAAGTCGCAGCGTCCTTTTTGGAGGCTGGAGATCCGCTCAGGTGCGCGGATCACGATCCATTGAATCTTGAGTTTTCGGTTGTATCGGATACTGATACTGGTGACGAGCTCTTTGGCGAGCGCGATCTCAAAGCCTGAGAGCGTGACCCCTTTGAAGTATCCAAAGGGAGGGACATCTGTGCGGATACAGATGCGCGTCATCTGGCTGGTCAAGATGTTACGCAGCAAGGAGTTGTGAGGGGGCAGGGGGAGCCCTTTGGGTTTGGTCATTTGCGTGGGAGCAGTGTTCACTGCGAGCTTTTGCAAGAGAGACTTTTTGGCGGGCGCTTTGGTCTTTGTCGTCCGGGTCGTTGGAGAGGTTTTTTGCGCCGCGACGACCTTTTGGGTCGTTGTTTTGGTCGGCGTCGTTTGTGCTACGAGGGATGACGCTGCGATCAAGAGCGACAAGGTGATATGCATAAGAGACTCCTACGATTTCATTCCGCAGTCGCGGGGAATATATGATGAAAAGGTGTTGTGTTTATCGTCCACATCGGGCTTTTGCACGGCTTCTACAGAGTCGGAGTCTGCTGAGCTGTGTGCGATAGCATTGGCGAAGGGTGTCGCTCGCGGTGTGATAACATCGGCGTTCTTTGTCCCACGCGCCGTGTTGACAGCGGAGACTGTTTAAGAGTCTTCTCTCAGAGCAGCGGTAGTAGCTGCGCCATTGTGCATATGTGTAACGGCGTTTGCACAGTCGCTGTGTTTGTTTGGCTTTGCGTTTACAGATCAGCTTGAGATCTTTGCTCTTACCAGCGCACGCGCGGTGTTGTTCTTTGCAGCGCGTCACACAAGGAGCGATATTTCTCATGGTGCAAACACTACAATTGCGAAAGCATTGACGACGACACGCGCCCAAGATCTTGCCACATTCGGAGGAGCTTTGGCTGCTTTGCATACAGGTGCTGTGTTTGAGGGCTTTTTTTCGACGACAGTGGGCCTGCCAAGTGGCCGTGATCCCTTCTCGTTTGCACACGATATCTTTTTTTCTTTGCTTACAACGCTGCAATTTGTTGATGCGCAACTGTTTACACGCTGGTTTCATGCGCTTGTACTGTAATTTACAGTTGGCTATGGCTTGTTGGTAAAGCGTTTTGCATTGCGCGCTGGCTTCTGAATAGCAACTCGCTTGGACTGTGTGAGGCCACACAACCAGAACAGTAAGCGCCATCATCGACGTGAGAAGGCATTTCTGCATGGGCGTTCTCCTACAAATATGAAATGGTTTGTGTTTGAGATGGGCTGCACGATATTCTACGACACCGAGCATTGTGAGATTTCGTAACACGGGCGATCTGCCTTGTCAACCTCGGGAAAATCAAGCTGTATTTGTTGCCTGCGTGTCAAGGCAAGTCTTGAGGAGACAAAGGAGAGGCTTGGATGGACCCAATGGTCAGGGGGAGTGATATGGGGCGCGCGAAGCTCTTGATACAAGGGGGCGACAAAGCTTACAGACACTTACCCGATGTCGGGTTGCACTGTGCCGGGGCTGTGCATCCGGTGTTGGTGCAACTCGTACAGGTTTTGTTATGACATGTCCCATCAGGTGAAGGACAGTCTTTGTCTGTTTGGCACGAGAGCGGCACGATACAACGTCCACTTGGGAAGTCACAGGAACCTTTTTCACAGGTGAAGTGACTGACGCAACTGCGGCATTCGTTTTTGTAGCAGCTCCCCGAAGGAGCGACACAATCAGCATCCTCCTTGCATTTGGGGACTCCTTGAATACAGCTACCTGTCTCGCCGCTGCAGTTGGTCCCAGCTGGACACGAAAAGTCCGTCAAACACGAGCTGCAAAGGTTTTGATGGCATGTCGCGAGAGGCGCTTTGCAGTCTTTGTCCTCCTGACATGGTATCTCAACGCGTTTTTCACACAATCTCGTCTTGGTATTGCACTGGAATTGTGAGGGACAACCATCACGTACACAGTTTTCAGGGTTGGTCCAATCCGAACATTTTCCCGTCGATGGGTTGCAGATCTGTGTGTCTGTGCAGTCGAGTGGGCCACGACACTTCTGAAAGTAGCAGTATCCATCGGCCTGACAGGTATAACCTTCAGGGCATGTTTGGGGAGGTGGGCAGGCTTTGCGACCAATCGTGCACGTGCCTTTCTTGCAGTAGTAGTCGCCTCGACAGTCGCTATCTTTTTGGCAGGGAGAGTTGAGCTTGATGCATTGCTTGCTCACATAATCACACCACATCTTTGGACCACAGGCTTCGTGATTGGTACAGCCGCTGTCTTCTTTTGGGGGCGTCTCTTTATTTGGTGTGTCCTGTGATGACGTCTCTTTAGGCGGTGTATCTTTCACCGCGGGTTTGTCTGGAGGGGTTGTGCTGACACAGCGATTGCTCGCACATTGCGCTTGCCCTGGACAATCTTCATCCTTGATGCATTCGACACAGGTGCTGTCGATTTTGTCGCATTTTTGGGGAACAGGACAGTCCAGATCGGAGGTGCACCTTTTGACACTTGAGTCGTCAGGCTGTGGGAGTGGGGTGCAGTGGCCATCAAGACATCGTTCGAGATGTGTACAATCTGTCGAGGCTGTCGTCGCCGTACAGGGGAAACCTTCTCTGACACAGACGCGATTTCTGCATGTGTAGTACTGTTCACAATCGCTCTGTTGATTACATGCATTTTCTGGATCGCACGCGACAGAAGGCAAGAATACAAAAGCCATCAGGCTGCACACCATTGCGTATTGAAAAATAGATAAATACGAAGACCTCATCACGCTCCCACCGCTCAAACCAAGGGATACACTGTTGCACTTGATAACAGCATATCAATTCACAGCGCCCAAAACAAGAGCGCCTACCATCCCCTTCTTAAACACAATAGATGCGTGTGGGTTTCGTTAAAAACGATCGATCAACCTGTCTCCAACTCATCGAGGAAGGCGAACTCCATCGATTCACCTGTTGGGGTTTTCGACGCCTCCTTGTTACTCGACTCCTTCTCTTCGCGGCGGAGCAGTCGGACGAGAAAGAGAACACGGTCGGGACCTGCTGATGTCCACTCCAACACCCTCGTACCAAACCACGGTTTCTTCGCTGAGAAGAATGTTTGAGGGGCTTCGAAAGGGCTCTCCATCGCGCTCTCGACAAGCGCCCTCAGCTCGATATCAAGCTGTTGAATAGAACCTTTTTGCACACCACCATGACCCCACACGACGTGGTCCCCTTTGACCTCAAAGACAGAAACGAATGGGTGCCTTGCGTAGCGAATTGCGGTCGCGGTGAGTGATGTCTCGAATGTCTCCGAGAGCGAGACGACGTTGTGAATGGAGACACGTGGATCGACATGTCGCTCGAAATGTTCTGTGGGCATCAAGAATTCGGCTGCGAGCATATCACAGAGCGTTTCAAACTCGATCCCTTTTGTGGGGCAGTGGGGGCCCGTCGCGTGAAAGACGGCCTTGCCTATCATGCGTGCGATCGCAAACCGCTGCGCTGTAAAGGGCAGTTGAGAGGAATAGGTGATATAGAATTGGTCTCCATCTTCGTGGAGCTGGGCGGGTGTGTGGATGTCTGCCTCAACGAGTTGCATGACATTGAGCTTGGCACCAAGGGCTTCGAGATCTGTGGGAGGGCACATCACATCGTGTAACAGCCATTGTGTGACAATCTGGATCGCTTCTTCTACAGTTCCGGGATCGCCAGCCAGCTTTTGCAGACGATGCGCTGCTGCGCTTCGCCATTTTCTTTTTTTCTGTCGTCTGGGCATGGTCTCACCTCTACATGTATGAGTTCTATCCATAAATGTAATGACACAACATCTAGTTGTAAAGGGCGCGTTTTGTGTACTAGATATTGTATGCGCCTCTGCGCTCTGGTAGGAAGTGTAGTGGTCGAACGTGTCATAACCTGTCAAAGGTGTTGGGGAAACGATTTTTTTGTGGGTGTGTAGCGTGGAGCGCGTTTGTGATATCGCTGGTGGTGTGGGAGCTAAAGGGAAGAAGAGAGGGAGGTGACTTTTTGCCCTCAGCGGATGTAAAACCAGGCGTCATATGTTTCAGTGTCTTCACATTTCAGATTATCTTCGTAGATGTTTTTGGTGGGATCGTTGTTTTCGACGAAGCAGTAACCATAGTTTTTGTCATCTCGCCCAAACGCGACAGAATATCTTCCTCGATCCATCCCCCAGCTTGTGCTGTTGCTGCCTTTTTTGCCATAAAACGAGAAGTAACCGTCACTGCCACCCCAAGTTCCCGTACTTTTTTGTCCAGACAAAATGCTCCCCCAGTCGCCCGCACCGTTATCTCCTATACCCATGAAGCCGTAAGCTCCTTCTTGGTTGAAGATCAACTCTTTGCTCGCGCTGATGCTTTCGAGTCCGTGGTCTTGTCTGGTGCTCAGGCGAGCTGTGAGCTTCCCTACACTGTTCCACTCGTAATACCAACGGTTTTTGTCCTGTCCGCTGATAACAGTCCTGACGCGAAGCTGTGTCATGTTGATGAGGTGTGTGTACTTAAACCACAGGGAGTATTTGCTGAGGGAGCTTTCTGTGCTTTGGTTTGTGTTGGTGGTGACTGAATCGACACCTTGCAGCTCGTACTTCCATTTACCGATTGATTTTCCGATCAGTGTCCATCCACCACCATCGACGGTCATGTCACAATACACGTGGTAGATCGTCGAGGAGGATGCTTGGGGCTGGATCCAGTAGTATCCATCGGTGTGTTGGTTGAGGTAGCCTGCAGGGGCGTTCTTGTACCCTTTACAGTGAGGGCTATAGGTCCCATCAGCCCAACGTTTGGCGCTTCGGCCGTTGACTTGGTGGTTGGCAAAAGGGGTTTGACACTTGCTGTTGGCGCACTGTTGGTAGTTGTTGGGGCATTGTATGTCTTGTGTACACGGGCTACAGATGTAGTTGAGGCAAACTTGGCCATTCGTACACTGTCCACTGTTCTTGCAGTTGCCGATGAGGCATGTATCATTGGCACACAGCTCATCGCTTTCACAGTCCGAATCTTGCGTACAGTTTTGGCAGGCATTGGAGGCGCATATTTGTCCTGTTGGACAATCCATGCGGCTGCTGCATTTGGGGTAACAGGCACCAGAGAGGCAGATCTTGTTGGCACCACACTCAGCGTCGTTTGCACACGTTGTACAGTAGTTACTTTTGCACACAGGTCGGTTGGGGTTGCTACAATCTGCATTACCTGCGCAGTTTCCAGGGGTACAGAGACCGTTGGCGCAGATCTCACTTTGGGGACACTCTTTGGCACCCGTTGTGCACGGAGAACAGACGTTGTTTTTGCAGAGTTTTCCGCTGTTTTGGTTGTTGCAGTCGGCGGTCTTTCGGCAGTCTCCCTTGATACAACCGCCGGAGAGACAAAGATGTCCTTGGGGGCACTCGCTGTCTGTTTTACAAGGTTGGCAATTGTAATTGACACAGATTTGTCCACCTGCGCAGGGTTTGTTGTCGTGGCAAGTCCCTGTGTAACAGGTCCCTTTGTCGCATACTTGACCTGCGGGGCATTGGTCGTCGCTTTGGCAGGGTTCGCACTTGCAGGACTGTGTGTTGCATACGCTTTTGGAGGCGCTGGCGTTACAGTCTTTGTTGGTGCGGCACTCACAGAGTTTGCAGGCTTTGTCGATGCACAGCTCGCCAATGGCGGTCGCACACTCTTCGTCAGAGAGGCACGCGCTGCACTTGCATCCTCGACAAACAAGGCCACCTGTGCAGTCGCTGTTTTCTTCGCATGCACAGGGCTGACAGACTTTGTTGATGCACTTTTCGCTTGTGGCACATTCGTCATTTGTCGAACATTCCTGGCAGGTCCCCTCTTTGCAGATAAGTCCTCCAAGGCAATCGTCGTTGTTGATGCAACCTGTGCAGGTGTTGTTGGAGGTGTCGCACTTTTGATTTTGGCTGCAATCTTTGTCTACGCGACAGCCAGCTTTGCATTGACCTGATACACATATCAACCCAGAGCCACAGAGGGCATCGTCACCGCTTGTACAATTTACACATTGGTTTTGTTTGCAGACTTGTCCCGACTTACAGTCGTTGTTTGTACGGCATTGTGCGGCAGTGCAGGTGCCATCAATACAGAGCTGACCGGCTCCACAATCTTGGTCTACCTGACATTTGACACATTGGTTGAAGATACAGAGCTGTCCTGTGGGGCAGTGTTTATGCTGGATACAATCAAAACACCGTTGTTGTGGGGGATCGCACTTCTTATTACTTGGGCAATCTTTGTCACTCTGGCAACCTGGACGACATTCGTTGATCTGGTTGCACACTTGTCTATCAGGGCAATCATCGCTGGTGACGCATTGTTGGCAGAGCAGGGTGATCGTATTGCAGACTTTGCCCTGGGGGCATTGTTCGTTGGTACGACAGCCTGTACGACACGTTTTTGTGTGGTCGCAGAGCTGTCCCTCAAGACAATTTTTATCGTCTTTGCAGTAGGCTTCGCCGCGAGGAGGGAGACTGGCGGAGGTCACGCAAACGCCGAGGGCGCATTGGTGTTTCTCTGGACAATCCGTGTTGAGTTGGCAAAAGTCGACGCCTTCTTGTGAAACCTTTGGAACGCATGCGCCCAAGATGCCGAACAAAAGACATATCAGTCCCATACACAAGCCACGAAGGACAAAGAGGCGGTGATGATGTGTGGCGGAGGTGATGTCCAAATGTTGTTTTGTCATGTGTCTGTATGTACTTGTGAAAGTGTTTTGATTCGGAGCATTCGAGCACCTGCTCTCTTTCACTTGCGTTCCAGAGGGCAGGGGAGGTTTGTTGTGTTGGAGGTCCGTGATACAACCCATCTGTGTCCAGAAAATTGTTGACCGAACGGTAACGATTGTCAAGCTCGTTTCTGTCTTCTGTGGGTAGACTCATTGTGGGTAGGAGATGTCTCTTGTCTGTTCCATATACATCCTTTTTGGCGGTCTTTTTCGTTTTGTGGCTGACCGGTTTGGCGTCTCTCGTTGCGTGGTGGAGGATGCGTACGGATGTCCGCTTTGGGGATGGTGGGGATGAGCGGCTGGAGGCTGCCATTCGAGCTCATGCGAATGCGCTGGAGTCGATGCTTCCGTTTTTACTTGTGTTCTTTTTGTATGAGTTACAACATCCACCAGCATGGGCCTTATGGGGATTGGGAGGAGGGTTTTGTCTCGCACGTGTGAGTCACGCGATCGGGATGTTGTTTGCGTTCTTGCCATGTCGTCGTTGGGGGGCGATCTCGACGTTCACATTGACGGTGGCGCTGTGTGGAGCGTTGGGGTGGAGTCTGCTGGCGTGAGTGGTGGGTGTCTATTCGACGATGGGGGATTTTTGTGCGAGCAACGCGTAGGAGACGTCCCAGACGTGTACGAGCGAATCGATTGGCGTGACCATCGCAAAGACTGAAACACTTGCATTCCAGGCCCGACAGAAGTGGCGGTATAGTTTTCCACCGAGGTTTGGATTGACCGCAGAGTGGGGGAGAATATTACCACCGTATGCTTTGATCTCATAGGTCACTGGATGAATGTCTTTGAGCGTCGCGCGTAAAGCCTCTTCGGACATACAATCGAGATTGTGCGTGGCCATCGTCTCATCTGAAAAGCGTTCGAGCATGTGGCGGACAGGTGTTGTCGCGTAGTTGGGGATCGTGATGAAGACCCAACCGCCTGGTCGGACGTAGTCAAAGTGATATTTGACCATCTGTGTGTAGTTATCAAAGTGCTCGATAAGTCCGTGGGAACAGACGAGGTCGTAAGGTGTTGTTGCCTCAAACTCTCGAATGTCGCTTAAGTGTAGCTCTCCTGAAATTCCGAGCTTGTCGAACAACGCACGTGTTTGTTCGAGGCCTGATTCGCTAATGTCGATGCCGTCGATGTGAATGTCATTTCGCAACCCAAAGTACTGGGGCGCGATCCGTCCGGGCGCGATTCCTAGCTCCAGAATATGTCCTCCATGTGGGACTTTCTCCAAGGCCCACTCCAAGATCTTTTCTTGCTCTCTGGTCTGGAGCGTCCAGCTGTAATCTCGGCTCCCTTTTGTCTTGTTTGTCCACCGTTGGTCCCAAAACGATTTATCTGTGAGATCTGCCATCTATCCAATCTCTCCCTTGTCAGTGCTTTTCCTGACAGATGTTGTGATCGTGTCCTGGATCTGTCAATTTGCGTTGTTATCGCAAAATCATCCGTGTAACGCAACCAAACAACGCACAATCGTTGGCGTGGTCTGGTGCGGGACATTTCAATATACCGAACGTTTCCTATGGAGAGAAGACACACTCTTTGCGCCTGCCAGTGTGTGATGTGCAGGACTGTTCCATCTGGAAGGTGTCATCATCTGCTTACTCTATCATTCTTGTGTGGGTGTAAAAGTGTACAGCGTTGACCATTTTTTCTTGCAGACATTGCACTCTTTTGGATGAGTTTGTTGACCATCGTTTGGTGAGTGCCTACGATGCAGCCTCTGTGTGATGGGTTGTTTGACTTTGGGAAACTGTATATGTCTGAAGACGTTCAATACAAAATGGCGGTCTCTGTGCGTGAACTTGTCCAGTTCGTCATGCTCTCAGGGAGCATCGAACGTGGGCTTGGCTTTGTCGGCCCCTCTCCCGCACTTGAAGGTGTCCTTGGACACCAGCATCTCCAAGAAGGACGACCCGAAGAGTACAAAGCCGAAGTGTACCTCAAGCACGAATGTCACATCGAAGAGGTCGCGCTCACAGTGCGTGGTCGGGTTGATGGGATCTGGGAGCTCGAAGACTCTGTCTTGATCGAGGAAATCAAGACCGTCTCCGGCCGCCGACCTATCGAGGAGAAGCCTGTCCATTGGGCACAATGCAAAGTCTACGCCTACATTTATATGGTACAGCATGACCTGCAACATATCGGCGTGCAGCTCACCTATCTCAACCGCCGGACCTACAACACTACCGAGTTTCAGCGCTCCTTTACATTTGCGGAGTTGGAGGTCTTTTTTGACGACCTAGTCCAACAGTACATGTCATGGTCTTTGATCCAGATACGCTGGCAACAGATACGCGATCGCTCGATCAAAGCGTTGCATTTTCCATACATCGACTACCGCAAAGGGCAACGTTCTTTTGCCGTCCATGTGTACAAGGCGCTCGCAGATGGTCAGCTCCTCTTTGCGGAGGCTCCGACAGGGATCGGTAAAACGATGGGGGTGTTGTTCCCTGCCGTGAAGGCCGTTGAGCAAAAGAAGATCGCCAAGATCTTTTACCTGACCGCGAAGACAATCGGGCGAGAGGTCGCGCAAAAAGCCTTCGCCGATATGAGAGAAGCCGGACTGCGTTTTCGTGTGACGACGTTGACGGCAAAGGAGAAGATCTGTTTTCGCGAAGAGGGGCCTTGTGATGTCGAGACCTGTCCCTTCGCGATCGGCTACTACGATCGCCTCAAGGACGCGCTCTTCGACGCGATGAACGAAGAAGCCTGGACGAGGCAAACCATCGAACGTCTGGCTCACAAGCACGTCGTGTGTCCCTTTGAATTGTCGTTGGATCTCTCCATATGGGGAGATGCCATTATCTGCGATTATAACTATGCCTTCTCACCAAATGCCCAACTACGTCGTTACTTTGAGGAAGACGATTCGGACATCGCCTTGTTGGTTGATGAAGCCCACAACCTCGTCGATAGAGCGCGAGCGATGTTCTCGGCCTCGTTGGAAAAACGCGACGTATGGGACGTCAAGAGGATGATGCAAAAAGCGCATCCGCCGACCTCAAAAGCGCTTCATCGGGTGAATAAATTCTTTGTACAGATGCGAAAACAGGCAGAGGAAGAACCTCAAGAAGGTCGTCCACGTGGGACGATTGTCCAAAAAGATGCGCCCAAAGAGTTGCTGACGCTCCTCGAAGATGTGCTCGAAGAGGCAGAGCTCTATCTCATGAAGGAGCCCGACGAAGACCTCGCGCCGCCTCTGTTGGAGTTGTACTTTCGTATCCGCGATATGATTCGGGCAGGAGGGCAGTACGACAAGCGTTTTGTCACGATCTTTGAGAGCTTTCGCAGCGATGCGATGCTTCGGCTGTTTTGTATCGATCCATCTACGCTGCTCAAGAAGGTCTTTGCGCGGGTGAAATCCGCCATCTTGTTCTCTGCGACCTTGAGACCAATCGACTATTTTCGTGAAATGCTCGGTGGAGGCGAAGAAGATCGACATGTGTTGTTGCCTTCACCTTTTCCACAAGAACATCTCCACTTGATGATCGACGATCGCATCGCGACGACCTACAGGATGCGTGGACGCACATACGGCGATGTGGCGAGAGTGATCGCACAGATGGCAGAGGGACGTGATGGGAACATGTTGGTGTTTTTCCCTTCCTACCGTTACCTGGAAGATGTCGTCTCGCGCTTTTTGGAGCGGGCTCCGTCGATCCCTGTCATCATCCAACGTCCCGGCATGTCCGAAGAGGAACGCGAAAATTTTTTGTACGCCTTTGAAAGTGGCAGCGTTGAGTCGATCGTCGGTTTTGCTGTGATGGGAGGGATCTTTGGCGAAGGGATCGATCTCGTCGGTGATCGTCTGACTGGGGCTATTGTCGTTGGTGTCGGACTCCCTCAGGTCTGTACTGAGCGAGATTTGATCCGCGAATATTACGACGAACAAAACATGGGCTTTGACTACGCCTATGTTTATCCTGGGATGAACAAGGTGATGCAGGCGGCAGGACGAGTGATTCGAACGGAGGAGGATCGTGGTCGTGTTCTGCTGATCGATCAGAGGTTTCGGCAGGAGCGTTATCGCAAACTCTTTCCCCCTTGGTGGCAACCTGTGTGGACGAGACACACAGGGATCTTGCCTCCCCCCAAAGGATCGAGCTAGCGGGCTTGTTTACCAGAGCGTTCGTAGAGGAGTTGTTGGAGGAGCTGTTCGAGGTGAAGTTTTTCGCTGACAGCCAACCGGGCGACTGGAAGTCTATATACACGCAAGCTCAGACGGACCGCCGCGAGTAGATCTTGGAGAGTCGGTGTGCCTTGGTTGATCTTGTTCATCAGTTCGCTCTCTTTGGGGCGCAGGATATAAAGGGCGTTGGGTTCGTCTGGGTGAAAGTTGAACAAGATGGCGTCGATCTCTTCGTTGTTGATCGAGAAGGTTGAAGAGCCCCAAAAGGCCGCCTCAAGTGTCGAGGTGAATGTGTCCTCCGTCAGCACTACGATAACGCGCTTTCCGATGCCGATGGAGGCCCAGATGAGGGCGGTGATGAGGAGCAAGAGCATGACGACGGAGAGCAGGTAGAAGGGGCCTTGAGGCATGTAAGGGCGGACACCAAGTAGGGCGATGAAGAAGCCCGTTGTGCACAGGAGAAAAGGTAGTGCTTGTGGCCATGTGCTCGGTTTTTTCCACCTGATCAAGGTTTTATCTTCGTGGCGCTCTACCTGAATGCCCCCCTCTGGGTAGTGGACGGGTTCATCGGACAGTGTTGGCTGTGAGAGTTGGACCAGGTCGTTGAGTTTGTCGCAAAAAGCCTGCGCTTTGGATTCGTTTGAGGATTTGTAGAAACGCCATGAGGCGCCGTCTTTTTTGAGCATGGAGACGGCGTAAAAGATGCGATTTGTACCTTCTTTGGAGACGAGGTGTTGTGTCACTGAGAAGACGCTGATTTGGTCATACGGGAGCGGCGTCAGTGGCGCAGAGGGGATATTTTTTGGGTCGTTGACAAACAAGACGCCTTTTTCGTTGTCGAAGATGAACTCTGTGGGGCCTTTGATCGCTGCATAGACGAGGACACCAAACCCCCACATCAGAAGGCTCGCGCCGGCTGCGAGGTAAGAGGTCACATGTGGCGCTGGCGTTGTCCACAGTTGAACAAAACCCCATACCATCGCGATCGCACCAAGCAAAAACAAACCACCTGCCAAAAATGGATGAAGACTCCACTCTTTGCGCAATATCACTTTGTCTTCTGTGGACTCCTCGGCTTCAATCCGGTAATTCATGGCCTTCACCTTTTTTTGTGGGATAGAGCGTGTGTATACACCACTGCTGTCTATGTTCTTTGTAGCGAGATGCTGTCAGGGATGCAAATTCGGGATGGTTTGTGTTGGGGGGAGTGGGGAGGTGAGTGTGTGGCTCAGGCGCGGGTTTCGCGGATCATCTCTTCGGGATCGATTTCGACAAGCGAGAACTGATATCCTTCGTAGATCCCGATCGCGTAGAAGAGATAATCGAAGGGTTGTGTGTTTTTCATCACCGCGACGATAAAACGTGGGTTAAACAGTAAGTCCGCGACAGGCACACCTTTGGCTTTGTTGAGCAGCAACGCGACGGTGAGGATGGTCCCTGCGACACATCCGACCAGTGCGAGAAAGGCACCGATGTAGCGATAGTGCGTGTCGATACCTTTTCCAAAGATTCGCACACCGTAGCCAGCCATCACACCGATTAAGAGCGCGACGAGTCCGAATTTGGTGTTGGTAGCGTATGTGATACCTGCCCAGATTCCTGCACCGAAAAGTGCGGCAACAAGACCACCAATGACGGCACCTGCGGGGCTTTGTTTATCTCGTAATTTCTTCATGTAGCGTTCGAGGAGGATGGGATCGAGCTCGATCTCTTCGACCCGTTCTTCGTGTTCTTCGTATTCTGTCATGCGATCTCCTTCTATTTTTGAGTGAGTGGCGCGGATTGTACCAGAGGTCTGTTGGTAGGCAACTAGTTTTTGACAAATCCAACATAAAATGGTGTCTTGTGTGTCTCTTGTTGGCCGGTACGGAGCTCATCTTCGCTGAGCTGATTACCATGTACATCGAGAAACTGTAGTGAAGTCCAACCCTCCGTCTCGACGATCTGTTTGACGTCGTTATAGGTGAGTTGGTTGTTTGCGAGCAGCAGTTTGTACAGCGCGCCTTTTGCAAGTTGATGCAGTGACATTCCCGCACCCGCCGAGAGGTGTGTCATGTTGAGATTGAGGTAGGTCAGCTGCTNNATGAAGCGTGCGTTGAGTAAGTGGATGAGACCTTCGTTTTTGATGGGGTTTTCGCTCAAGTAGAGCTTCTGTAATGCGTCAAAGTGTGTAGCTCTTTCGAAGATACGTGCGGCGCCTGTGTCGAACCCTGTCCGATGGAGAAAGAGATGGGTGAGCGCGTTTGTGTAAGGGGACATCGCGAGCGCACGAAAAGCCTCCTTTGTGAGTCGTTTTCCACGTAGTGAGAGCCTTGTGATGAGAGTAAGGGCTGGTGAGCCAAGGAACGTCTCGAAGTCCTCATCAAGTGGATGGTTGTCGAAGCTTACGTCTCTGACAAGGCGCCAATGTGCGTGTATATGTCCTTCTACAATCTCCTCGCGCCAGTCGCTCGATGCGAGTCGTAGGCTGTCATCCCAGTGGCCCATATGTGCGTTCGCATAGTCGACACATGCCTCTTTGTCTGGACCTTCGGGCCATGAGTCCATCAGCGCGCACAACACGCGCCAGATGTGTCGGTCAGGAGTTTGTGCCAGGATCGCTCGGACATATGCGATATTCTGATGGAGTGGGCGCTCTTCAGGGGCTTCGCACAAAATGAACTTGAGTGATTTGGATGCCCACTTTCGGAGGCGTTTTTCCTCAGAGGACAAAAGTGGGAGCAGGCGATCGAGGATGGTGTGTGCGTGTGTGGAGAGCTTCTCCAAGAGGTAGGAGGCGATCTCTTTATTGCCATCGTATGTATCGTGTTGGAGGATCGCGATGAGTTGATCGATGGCTTCTTCTTCGTAGGCTTCCAGTATCGTCAAGATCTGGTCCTTGTGGACGAGATGGCTCCCTGCGTATGCCGTGATGAGTGCGTGAAAGGCTTCTTTTTGGACGCGCTGGTATTGGCAAAGTACACTTAGAAGTTCGATATATTCGGATTTTTTGGGGGTTGTATGAGGTGGCTGACAACGTTCCTTGAGTGCCTTCCACTCCTCGTAAGTGTAGTGCTTTGAGAGTGTCGGCTCGTAAGGATCGGCCTGTTTTGGAAAACAGATGGTGCGCAGACGATGGCACAAGAGAGGGGTGAGCGCTTCATTTTCCTCTGCGAGCGTGATGAAGTTGCGCTTCCATAGTTCGAATATCTCGGGAGGGTCGAGGAGGATCTGTGTTCGTTCCTCTTCTGAGAGCCAGTCATGGTGTTGGCTGAGGCTCTCAATACACGCTGTGCGAAGGGTTTTGGTTCGCGCTTGTTTGTATATGTCGTAGATCGTCGTGCGTGTCTCTTCAGTGCAGTGCTCTGCATGTTGGCCGAGTAACTCGATGACTTGGGCGACGACGCGCCAGTTGGTGTCTCTTAGAAAGGGGAGCAGAAATGCTGGCGCATCTGGACCTTTGAGTGTCGCGACAACACGAAGGGCGCTCTGACGCAAACGCCATGAACCGTGGTGGCACATCGGCTCAAGAGTCGAGAGGATCTCCGTTCCACATTCGATGAGTGACGCGATGACTTTGTCTCGTCTCTTTTTGCTGCCGTGGGAGAGCACCTGTAGAGGTATATGTTTTTCTATTGTTGATGACATACAACGTCCTGTGTTGTTGATCTTTTTGTAGGGTGGAGGCGTTGTTTCTCTCTACGAAGAGAGTTGATAACAAGTTCAAAGGCAAGATCTTTGTCGTGTGTAAACGTATGGTTGCCGTGATGCGTCATATGGGGCAGTCCAAGGAAAAAACACCCACAAGAGCGCTCTTTATAAAGCCTCTGGCAAGATATGAGAAAGCACCACAACATCGCTATGTTGACGATGAATCACGATGTCTCAGGCTTCGTCTTCTTCTGTGTGTTTCTTTTTCCTCGCAGTAGCCACCTTTTTGATTTTTGTTTTGGTATTGAAGACACCGTTGGAGGAGAACTGATGAGAGCTGGGAAAGTCTTTTTTGTCGTGTGTATAGGCGTGTTCGCCTGTATTCTCGCACAAGGGAGTGGTTGTGGTACGCAAGGCACCACACTTGATGGAGGAGAGGTAAGCGTTAAGGCTGAAGGAAAGTTGGAGAGTATTCCCGAACGTGCTCCTGAAACAAACGTACAACCAGAGGTACTGAAAGAGTCTTCTTCACCTACCGATAGCAAACCCGAAGAGAGTAAACCTGAAGAGAGCAAGCCCGAAGAGAGCACGAAGGATACTGTTGTGAGAGATGCTGTGACAAACACGCCATCTTTTAGTCGCTCGATGTCCGTAGGTGAATGGGTGTATTTGATGCATATCGACGATGGACCTTCTGAGTCTCGTTTGGATGTGGATGGGCTTGATATCGATAAAGACGGAAACGTGCTTATCACCGGGTATTTTCAGGGCAATATTTCAACATTTCCACCTACCATTCCATCATTAAAAGAGCAGACTTCAGGTAAACACACCAAAGATATCTTTGTGGCGAAGCTGAGTTTGGCTGGAAAGATGACAAAGTTACTTCATTTGCCCTCAACGGGATTTGCGGGGAATGGGTTTGATCTGGCTGTCGATCGGAAGGATAGCTCCTTATACCTCAGTGGAGGCTTTAGTGGGACGTTAAAGGTCCGTACACAGCAGCTCAAGAGCACTTGTACACAAGGCGATGGGATCAACTCAAATGCTGGGACACAAGGGCAACTTGTGCTGCTCAAACTCGACAAGACAGGGGCGCCTGTGTGGTCTTTTCAAACGGACTCCAAAACTGTTGTCAGTGGAGGTAATGAGGTCTCTCTCGACGAAGAAGGACGTATCTTACAAATCGGAATGATGGGCTTCTTCAATGGCGTAAAGTCGACCAACTGCGATACAAGTGCACCGAAAACACTCGACGTAAACGGACAATACACACTTGACTTTGATGGTGGCCAGTTCGACACGTTCATCACCGTGATCAACCCAACGACGGGCAAAGCGATCGGACCGCCTATAAAGATCGGTGGCCTTGGTCGACAAAGAGGGAAGGCCGTCGATTTTGGTGCGAAAAAAGACGGACAACCGACACTGGTTTTTGGAGTCGATGTTGTCGGTCCTACGATCATTTATGACGCAAAAAAGAACAAGCAGAAAACGTTCAAAACGTTTGAAGAGCCAGGGCTGACAGGTGCGGCTGCTTACTCACAGGACATGCTTGTTGGACGTATGAAGTACGATGGCACGTTGCTTTGGCATCGTGTGCTTGGTTCCAAGAACGACAAAGTCCTCCTCAAAGGGCAAAGCCTCGATGAGATCAAAGGTGTCGCAACAGACGGAAAAGGAGATGTTCTGGTCGCAGGGAGCGCTGTCGGGGATCTCTACATGGATGGCAAGATGATTTTGGCGAGCAAGACACTCGATGCAAAGAGCGTCGCGTTTGGGTTTGTTGCCAAGTTGAAGGGTGATACAGGTGAACTCGTTTGGATCCGAGGTATTGGCTCGGATGGATATGTCTTTACATGTTGTGAGTTGGTGGTTGATGCACAAGATCGCGTGTATCTCACCCCACAAGTGAAAAGTGGCTCCAACATCGTCTTCGCCGATCAATTTATCCATCCTCTTGATAGCAACACCTTCGCCAAAAATGCCAAAATCGGTATGATTGTACAGGTCGATACTGATGGTTCGTTGTTGTCGATACGTACGCTCCCACACGCAACAACGGGTACAGATTCTACGACGTCTGAGCTCGCTGTTGGAACACAAGGCTTGTTCTGGACCGGTACACTCGATGGTTCTATCAAGGCACCTGGTGGACTGCTCACCTCAGGTGCTAAGCAAGACGGACAATCTGAATCCGAAACAATCGTGCGTTTTATCTACCCAACAACCCCTTGAGCTCACCTCGTCTCTTGTAGGCTGTGTCTTTCCCTCTTTTTTTCTGATCAAGTCCCTCTTTTTTTCATGCCTTCCAAGTGTTAATTGCTTGCTTTGTATCAATTTTACAATTTTTGATTGTATTTTTACAATGTTGTAATGTTACGGCTGAGGTGTATTCTTTCATTTTTTTGGTACGTTGCGTGAAAGTTGTAAGAAAGTGCTTGCTGTTGTTGGGTGGATTTGTATATAGTGCACATGCAAAAGCAAGAAGAAGAGCATACAAAAGCGCAAACGCTTTCTTGGATAAACCAACCACTTCTTTTTTTGGAGACACTCTCATGAACATTAATCGTAACGCTTCGAACAACAATGTTTCTTCAGTCAACTCTCCAGTTGCTCCCAACTCGAACAATGAATCTGGCGAAAATAACAACGCCGTAAACGGTTCGTCTTTTGCGACAAACCGTGCTTCTTCGCGTTCGGCAGATCGCGTTGGATTGGCTGTTAAGGCTGAAGTGGAGCGAGGTGTCATCCTGAAGAGAGGGTTGCGAGGAGCGGTCGCGAAAGATCTCCAACAATTGCTCAACCGAGCTGGCGCAAATCCTCCACTGACAGTCGATGGTGATTTTGGTGGTGGGACAGATCGGGCGGTGAAAGCGTTCCAGCGAAAACATGGTTTGTCTGTTGATGGCAAAATTGGTCCGGGGACCTTGAAAGTCCTGCTTGAAAAAGCCGGAAGCGCTTCTACAAACAGCACTGACAACACGAACAATACCAACAATACGAACAGTACAAACAACACAAACAGCACTGACAACACGAACAACGGAAACAGTGTCCCTGCGGGTCTTGGACAAAAGATCGAAGATATGCTCGCTCGCGGTGGGAAGATTCGTCGTGGTGGAAAAGGTAACGTTGTCCGTGAGCTACAAGAGTTGCTCAACCGCGCAGGTGCAAGCCCCCAGTTGACCGTAGATGGTGACTTTGGTGGTGGGACAGAGCGCGCACTTCGTCAATTTCAGTCCCGAAATGGTTTGTCTACAGATGGAAAATTTGGTCCCAACACATGGAAGTCCTTGAAGTCTAAGCTGGGTATCAGCTTCGACGGAACCAACACCAATAACGGAACCAACACAGACAATGGGACCAATACAGACAATGGGACCAACACAGACAACGGAACCAACACCGACAATAACGTCAACAATGGTGGTGGGACGTCATCGAATGATGGTGTTGGAAAAGAAGTTGAGATCCTCCTGCGTTCAGGTGGTAATGTCAGACGAGGTTCCAATGGGCAGGCTGTGAGGGAGCTGCAAGAATTGCTCAACCGCGCAGGTGCAAATCCAAAGTTGGTTGTGGATGGTGACTTTGGTGGTGGGACAGAGAAGGCGATTCGCCAATTCCAATCTAAACACGGTTTGTCCGTGGACGGAAAGTTTGGTCCCAATACATGGAACTCTTTGAAGTCTGCGTTGGGGATCAAGTTCGACAACATCGTCGTCGACGATCCTGGTTCTGGTGTGACATTGACACAATTGCGTCGCATTATGCCCAACCTTTCGACAAGCCGTGCACGTTTGATGCTTCCTCACTTGAACCGTGCGATGGCAGAAGCGAACATCAACACAAAACAACGCAAGGCGATGTTCCTCGCACAGCTCGCTCATGAGAGCGCAGAGTTCCGTTATATGGAAGAGATTGCTTCGGGAGCAGCGTATGAAGGTCGTCGCGATCTCGGGAACACGCGACCTGGCGATGGACGTCGCTTCAAAGGACGTGGTCCCATCCAATTGACCGGACGTGCCAACTATACAGCAGCAGGTCGCGATCTTGGTCTCGATCTCGTTGGCAATCCCAAGCAAGTCGCAACGCCCGAAGTTGGATTCCGCACATCTGCTTGGTTCTGGACGAAACGTGGTCTCAATAAGTACGCTGATCGTGGTGACTTCCGCACTGTGACGAAGCGTATCAACGGTGGTTTCAACGGTTATAGCGACCGTCTCAAATATTACAACCGTGCGCTCTCCGTCCTCTAGTCAACTCAACGACATACACGAGATTTCGCTATCAATCTGATCCGGCGGACGTTGCACTTGCGTCCAAAGCAAAGCGTCCTATGAGGACGTTTGCTCCGTTCGCTTTGCAACATACGCCTCAACAAACTCTCCACCCTGAGCCTTCGGCTCTTCCCTCCTCTCAAGCCTTTCGAGAGGAGGGGCTATTCTACCCGATATGTATGGGATATACTCGAAATCTGATCCGGCGGACGTTGCACTTGTGTCCAAAGCAAGCGCCCTCGTCGGGCTGATTTGCTTCGTGCGCTTTGCAACATATGCCTCAACAAACTCACCACCCTGAGCCTTCGGCTCTTCCCTCCTCTCAAGCCTTTCGAGAGGAGGGACCAATTAACCGATATGTACGGTATTTGGCTATGAAGCTGATCCGGCGGACGTTGCACTTGTGTCTCCGCAAACTCCCCTGACCATCCTATATCGTCCCTCACTTTCTGGCGGATATAGCAAGGCCATATCCTTGGAAAGCTTGGTTGCTCGCGAAGTTGCAGTGGGTTTTTTGCGTCTTCACTTGCAATCATCCACCTCAACAAACTCTCCACCCTGAGCCTTCGGCTCTTCCCTCCTCTCAAGCCT
>PCBK01000032.1 GCA_002731275.1 Deltaproteobacteria bacterium
CGTGGTCCCGTTTCAGCAGACAACAGGCTCTCGCCTTCTGCTCCATCCTATGACCCCAAAACACGTTATGATGTTCATGGATTACCTGATGATTGAATTCAAGCTTACCTCTCCTACCCCATATCCCCTTTCTCCTGAATATCCAACATCATCCCTGTAGATTCGGGTTTCATCCCTGACCAAACAACTCCCTCTGTCCAATCATCCAGGTCATGTTCCTGCTCTCGAAAACAATCCACGAAGACACACCAAACGGATACGAACACAACCACATACGAACGGTTATCAGGATACGAATGGCCATGCACCCAGGTTAAAACCTGGGCCTATAGATAAGGTACGCGATGCCTACGGCCTCGCATCGTTCGGAATGGGCAGGTCTAAAGACCCGCCCTCAAAAACAGCCAAACCATCTACACGAAATGCTCGTCTATATCGCGATATAGGGTTTGATATGCATCGCTCCCCTTGTCAACGAAGTTGTACAGGGGGAGCTGGCGGGCAAAGCCCGTCTGAGGGGGTTCTTGTTCCCTTTCCCTCTAAGCAATCAACTCCCTCGGTGCGTTCGTCCAGAATGGCTGTCATCAGCCATTCTATCCAAGAAAACCGACAGGTTTTCAAGGGGGATGCAACGCCCTGCGTTGCTGAGAGGAAGAGCCTACGCTTGGCGTTGGGGGGCTTTGAATCGGTAGACTTTGGCGGGGCGGGAGGTGGTGATACGTTTGCCGGGTGCTTCTTCGATGAGTCCGTCATCTACCATCCGCAAGAAGCGCCGACGAAAGTTTCCGGGATCGTGTGTCTCCCCTCGAATCACATCATATACAGCGCGAAGTTCGGAGATACTAAACGAACGAGGCACCAACTCAAACGCCATAGATGACCCCTCAACATGCTTGCGAATATGCGCCAATGTACTCTCAAGGATCACCTCATGGTCAAAGGCAAGGTCCATCCCTGAGAGCTCTTGTGTAGAAAACCAATCCGTCTGCAAGGCATCCCCACCAGCCTGCACAAAAGGAGCGAGATCAGGACGAATCAACGCAAAATAGGCAACAGTGATCACACGCATCCGTGGATCTCGTCCTGGTGTACCAAACGCACGAAGCTGCTCAAGATACACAGCAGATGCTGAAAGACCCGTCTCCTCTTCAAGCTCACGTCGTGCAGCGTCTTCCAGATCCTCTCCCTGATCTTCTGCTGTCGCGCCAACACGGACAAATCCACCGGGCAGCGCCCACCCTCCCTCGAACGGTGGCTTCTCACGACGGATCAACAACACCTTGAGATCTGCATCAAGGACGGTCAGGATCACAAGATCGACAGCGACGTAGGGACGGGGATACTCGGCAATATGCTCGATACCAGATGTCGTCTGGGGGGATTTCTTTGCCATCAAATACACTTCTCCAACAAACCAAACAAAATGTCCAAACCCTCCAATCGTTGGATTTACAATCGACGGCACTCAAGGCGCAGTGTTTTTTTATTGGGTAGCTCGATCTTATCGTTGTTCTGGAGATAAACACAGGTCCCCTTTGGCAACTCCTGCCTGCGCCCTTGCAAGATCACCGCGACCTTTTTGGATTGGACATATAACGCGACGAGACCGCGATCCCCAGAGAACGTCAGATCCAACTGAAAACGCGACAGCTTACGATCTTCATCATGTCCATCGCGGATCACAGAGATGATCTGATTGGAGAGCACACCCTTGTTCTCCTCATCTTCAGGCAGACTGCCGATGTGCTCAACTGCGCGTCCCAAAAGGATGCGCCCCTCATTTAACCCAACCCTCACGTATGCCGGCGTAATATCGATGTTCTCTTGTTGCTTGTACCCTTGTCGAAGCCAGAAGCAACTTTCTTCGTCTTCGGCGACAAGCGCGGCCTGCCAACGTCCCACTGAGAGATTGTCAAAGGCGAGATCGTCCTCGTGCTCTGTAAAGGTTTTGACATCGATTTGATCGGGCTCGTAGAGAGATCTTTCTTCGCATTCGAGGATATCCGCGATGGTGGTCAATTCCCAACCGATGATCTCGACATGATTGCCGACGATTTTGCGAAAACGATCTCGCTTGATCCCACACAGATCGGCGACCTGAGATTGTTTGTATCCCTTCTCTTCAAGAACATCCCGCAAACGATTTCTTTTTTTGGCCATCGGACTACCTCTCTGTGATGATATCAAACACTTCTTTTGCGCAGTATAGCATCAAACATCGAACTTTCCGAGAGCAAATTACAAGTTCACGGTTCCATCGTAAACATCAGGTTCCAGTGGGCGCAAGCGCGGTCCCGAGATCTTCGACAATGCAGTGCTCAGTCGTCTCCGCAGAGAGCAACACACCGGGAACCCCCGCACCAGGATGAGTACTCGCCCCCACGAGATACAACCCTTCGATATCTTCACTCCTGTTGTGAGGCCGGAAGTAAGCAGTCTGCGAAAGCTTTGGCTCAATCCCAAAAGCGTTACCAACGTAGGCAAAGAGCTCCTTCTTGAAGTTATTGGGGGTAAAGACACGCTGCACCTCGATGTGTTCGCGCAGATCGTCAAGTCCCCAATCTTCGAGAAAATCGATCACCTTGTCCGTAAACTTGGGCTCAAACTCCTCCCAATCGATCCCGGCGCGCAAGTTGGCGACAGGGATCAGGACGTACATACTCTCTCCACCTTCAGGCGCCATCGAAGGATCTGTCGCTGTCGGGATGTGCAGATACATACTGAAGTCATCAGGCACGACTTTGTTCTTGAAGATATCCTTCACGAGCTCTTTGTACCGCTCAGAGAGGATCAAGGTGTGGTGTTTGAGACCAGGATATTTTTTCTTCACACCTATATAAAGAAGATAGCAGCTCATCGTGTAGGAGAGCTTCTCCAGCTTTTTGTCCGTCCAGCGTTTGCGGTGCTCCGCAGCGACGAGGTTCTTGTAGGTCCACGCTGTGTCGGCGTTACTGACGACAATATCTGCGTCAAAGAACTGCCCACCAGCTTCCACACCTGTGACTTTGCCGTTTTCAACGCCGATCTTGGTGGCGGGACAAGAGGTGTGGATCTCACCACCAAGTTCTTTGAAGACCTTCTCAAGAGCTTCGACGAAGGTGTACATCCCGCCTGGGGAGAACCAGACACCGCCCTCTTTTTCGAGATAAGGGATCATGAGGTAGATCGATGGGATCGCGAAGGGATTGCCACCAATAAACAGTGGGTGGAAGCTGAACATAAAACGGTGACGAAAATCTTTGAAGTACTTTTTGACGAATGTATGGACAGGCCAATACGCACCGAGCTTGACCACTCGTGGCACAAAGGAGACCATCGATCCCATCGTGTTAAAGGGTTTGGCACCAAAGCCCTCCTCGATCACAGTCTCGTGGATCGGCTTGATGTCCTTCATAAAGCGCTCGTAGTTGGCGGCGTCTTGCTTGTTGAACTTGGCCATTTGGCTCTTCATTTGTTCGGTGTCGCCGTTGTAGTCAATGTACGTTTTGTCGTGAAAGTAGATACGGTAGTAAGGATCAAGAGGGATGATCGGAAAGTAGTCTTCGCGTTTTTTCCCGGCAGCCCGAAAGACAGACTCAATGATATCGGGTGCCGTGATCAGAGAAGGTCCCATGTCAAAGGTGTACCCTTTTTCCTTGAATTGGTAGGCACGTCCACCCACCTTCTCACGCTTCTCCAACAGGGTGACTTGCATCCCACGAGCTTGTAGCCTCACAGCGATCGATAATCCACCAAACCCACTTCCAATCACAACTGCTCGTTTTGACATAGATTTCTTGCTCCTTATCCGTTCTTGGAAGTCAAAAAGAGATCGAATATTGTCTTCAAAAAGGTAGGATGTCAACGAATATATTCTATATCAAGTGTTGAAATGTGCGTTGAGTATCGTTATCGTATATATTCATCAACGAATGGATCGGAATTGGAATCGATAACAACCCAAAAAGACAAGAGAAGTAGCGATAACCATGACACAATTGACAAAGCGATCATTTTTGGCGAGACAGATCGAGAAGCGGTTTGGTGGCTACCGTCACCTTGTCGTTCCTGTAGATGATACTCAACCAAAGCAGCTCACAGAGAAGAAGAGCGTGGCGGTGATCGGAGCAGGCATCGCAGGTATGTCCGCAGCCATCCGCCTCGCAGAGCGTGGTTTTGATGTCACAGTTTACGAAAAAAACGATTACATCGGTGGAAAGATCGGCTCTTGGCCTGTTGAGCTTCATAACGGCGACACAGCCTACGTAGAACACGGATTTCATGCTTTTTTCCGACACTACTACAATCTCCGTCATCTCTTCTCCGATCTTGAGATCGACAAAGACTACGCGGCCATGGATGACTACTACATCATGACGTTGGAAAAGGAAGCCTTTCGCTTCCACGACGCCATCACCACACCGATCCTCAACCTCTACGATCTCGCACGCAAAGGTATTTACAACTTCTGGAAGGTCGCCTTCAGCCGTACAGCGCTCAAAATGCTCCCCATGTTGACCTACAACAAAGACAAGACGTTCAAAAAGTTCGATCATCTCTCCTTTGAAAAATACGCACAAGACGCCAAGTTACCCAAAAATCTGATCTTGATCTTCAACACTTTCTCGCGCGCATTTTTCGCCCAGATCGATCGCATGTCGATGGCTGAGCTGATGAAGAGCTTTCACTTCTTTTACCTCAGCAATGATCACGGCTTGCTCTACGATTACTTCGACGATGATTACGAGTACACCATCCTCAAGCCCATGCGTGATGCGGTGGAGAACAACGGCGGAACGATCCTCCTCGATCATCCAGTCGAACAGATCGACCGCCAAGAAGACGGCAGCTTTAAGATCGACGGAACACACCACGACTATATGGTGATGGCTTCGGACATAAGAGGCGCGCAACATCTGCTCGGTCAAACGCAGTGGCTCAAAGATGACTTCCCGGCGTTCGCAGCGCAGATGGAGAAGCAAAAGTACGCCCAACGCTACTCCGTCCTTCGCTTGTGGATGGATCGGGATATTGACGACACCACAGTGTGTCCGTTTTTGATCACAGAACGCAATGTTCTCCTCGACGCGATCGCCTTTTATCACCGCCTTGAGAAAGAATCGACGGCCTATGTCGAGAAGGAAGGTGGCGCAGTCCTTGAGCTTCATTGTTACGCCGTCCCTGATGACATTCCAGAAGATGAGATCCGCACTCACTTCCTCAAAGAATTACACGCATTCTTCCCGGAGTTGAAGGACGCCACGATCCGACAAGAGTACATGCAGGTCCGCCAGGACTTTACGGCTTATCACGTCGGACAGTACGAGCATCGACCAACAACAGAGACCCCCGTTCCCAATTTGTTCTTTGCAGGAGACTGGGTGAAACTTCCGTACCCAGCGATGCTCATGGAAGGAGCGTGTATGTCGGGCACACTCGCCGCCAACCAGATCTGCCAACAAGAAAACATCCAAGAGACCCCCGTTTGGAGCGTTCCTCCAAAGGGTTTCTTCGCTTGAAACAACCTATAAAGGGTAAGTATCGTGGATAAAGCGACTTTGAAAGACATAGAAGACATTCGCGCACAACTCGTGTCACTCTGCAACAGAGACACCATCTCGATCCAACTGGAGGCGCAGGGAAAACTCTTGCGTCCGTGTGTTGCACATGCTTGTGCGAAAGCGATCGCGCCAGAGCTGCTCAATGATGATCCTCTATGGTTTGCGATCCTTGCGGTACAAAGTGTACATGAGGCATCTCTTCTTCACGATGACATCATCGACGAAGCCGAGACAAGAAGGGGCAAGCCAACCCTCGTCGCCAAAGCTGGAATCCCCACAGCGCTCGTCATGGGTGATCACCTGCTCACAGCCTCCTACCACTTACTCTCTCAATGCGACAACATCGCTCTCTTCTCTTGCTTTAGTCGAGCCGTTGAACAAACCGTCGTTGGAGAGATCAAACAAGCGCGAAGTGCGGACAAAGAGATCACCATACAACAATACATGGACATGATCACCGACAAGACCGGCGCGCTCTTTGGTTTCGCGATGGGCATCCCAGCCCTCCTTCAGCGACGAGAAGATGCAGATGAGTGGATCGCGCTCGGAGAGTGGCTCGGTCGCCTCTACCAAATGCTCGACGACATCCTCGATTACTGCCCACAAGCAGGGACAGGGAAGCCCCCCTTCCAGGACTACATCCAACACAAACCCACTTGGCCCTGGCTTTTGCAGGAGACTCCAAACTGGCAAGCCTCAACAAAAGAACTCCATACACAATGGTTTGGCCAACAAGCACATGCCCAACGTTGTCTCGACTTCTTCGAAGAAGAATGCGACGCCTTCCAACGACAATGCAAAGAGAAGCTTGGTGATACACACACGCACTTTGTCGCGCTCGTCGAACAGTGGAGACAAAAAGTCAAGACCGCGATCCATCGCGAGTGTGCAGAGCTACGCGAACAACAAACCTCTACACGCCCCCTCGGCCACAGCATCTCGTCCGAACGAAAGTTCTTACAGGCGTTGCTCGTACAACAAAGGCTCGATCGTCCGACAGAGTGGCAGGAGTACTTTGCAAAACACAGCCGCTCCTTCTCCTTTGCCTCGCGTTTTTTCCCGAGCAAACCGAGAGAGCAAGTCTCAAGTGTGTATGCCTACGCGCGCTTTACGGATGATCTCGCCGACGACCTCGAACACTTAAGTCTAGAGGAGCGAACGAACTTGATCTTGGAGTGGCGAGAGATCTCCAGACAGGCCCACACAGGTAGGACAACAGGCTTCTATCTTGCGGACCGTGTGATGGGTGAGATGGGTGATGCGCAGGTGCCCTTCCAATACGCACATGATCTGATCGAGGGCATGTTGATGGATCTCGAAGGTCACACTTACAACACCATCGAAGAACTCGAACATTACTGCTATTGTGTCGCGTCGACGATTGGGTTGTGGTTGACGGAGTTGTTTGGACAACATCACCCTTGGGTCCTGGAACGAGCCCAAGCGCTGGGGAAAGCCATGCAGCTCACAAATATTCTTCGGGATGTCGGTGAAGACTTGCGACGAGATCGTATCTACCTACCATCTGAAGTGCTCGAAGAGTTTGGGCTCTCAGCTTCCTCTCTTCAGCACCTCGCGCATCAACAAGGCCCCGTGCCGGAGTCATATCGCGAGTTGATGGAGTCGTTGATGGATCGGGCGGATCGCTACTATCGATTGGCGTGGGTCGCGATCCCTGCGTTACCAGGATTCTTTCAGCGACCTGTTGCAGTCGCAGGACGTGTTTATCAGGGGATCCACAGAGAGCTGCGCAACAATGCATACGACAACTTCAACAAACGAGCGCATACATCGACGTTGCGCAAAGTCTTTCTGATGTTCTTCGCGCTTAGAGACCTACGTCAGGCCAAATCACACCATCAGCTTGAGTTCAAGCAACCTACACAGCTCGACGCCCCCTCCTCAGGACGTGTCCTCCTGCGAGGTCGCAAAGCAATAGACTAAAAGAACAATATCTCCTCAGACGCTTCACGCCACCTCGCGATCTCCTCTTTGTGTAGAGTGTCATCGACATCTTCCCACTCTGTGGAGGTCTCATCGACAACTGACACACGCTCCTCCTCTTCCTCCTCGACGACCAGCTCCCCAAGCACACATAACTCTTCCACGAGCGCCTCGTTTGAGGCGACGGAGAGGCCAAGTTGCTCCCAATCATTGGCAAGTTCGCGCCAATGTGCGTACCGCCCCTGCTTCTCTTTACACAGCGCCTTCATCACGATATTGGAGAGCGCTTCAGGACAGTCCTGTCGGAATAACACAGGTGGCTCGACCACTTCATGACATACAGCGCGGAACGAGTGGCTTGGCTTCTCCTTGAGAAACAGTGGTTGATTGGTCAAACACTCCCACAACCACACTCCCCACGAGAAGATGTCGTGATGTGGATACAATTGACCGGCGTGATGTTGTGGTGACCAATAGCCCGGCGTTGGACATGCGTATCGGTAGTGCTGTTTTTCAAAGAAATCTTGTCGCTTGATCCAGGAGCGCCCAAATCCCGTCACAATGACTCGACCGTCTTTTGCGAGTAAGATCTGCTTGGGTGAAAGGTCACCATGTGTGATCGGTGACATCGACAGCCAGCCGTTCTTGGACAACTCAAACATTCGACCGTAGCGAAACATCCAACTGGATAAGAGCTCTTTCTCTTCAAACACAGGGGCCGGAAATGACTGTGGTGGGTGTCTTGTCGGGTTTTGTGCGTACCGCATCGCCTTGATCACCTCTCCAGCGATCAAGAGACAAACCCCTATGGAAAGTGGACGTCCTAACGCACGAGCTCTCTTCAACACAGACCACAGCGCATCACCATCCACCCATTGCGTACAAAGGAAGGAATCTCCCTCTTGTACAACACCCAGTTCGTAAAAGTCTGTGATGTTGGCGTGGTGGAGATAGGACGCTTGCAGCGCCTCTTGTGTCCATGTCGTCGCGTGCTCTTTCCCTTCGGAGAGTGTGGAAGGTGACATGACAAGACAAAACACATCGGCATGGAATCCTCTTCTTTCGCCAATGGTCGCTCGGTAGGCTTCACCTGCGCGACTCTCTCCCACACGCTCAAGTAACGTGAAGCGTCCGACCTGACGTTGGTTTTCTTTCAGGCAAAAAGTAACCGCATGTTCGTCAGGCTCGTCGAGTGAAAAGCCACTGGAGCTATCTTCTTCCCACTCAATGGAGTCGATGAAGTCGTCAAAATCCTCAACAACGGGCTCTGTGAACTTTTGTGTCCAAGTGTTCCACAACCTTCGTACCCATCGCAACATGACGCTTCCCCTCCTCAAGGACTGAAGACAATTTTTCGAATGCAGTGATTGTTGGGCTCTGCGATCAACAGGTTCCCTTTTGCATCCAAGACCATACTGTGAGGTGTCTCGAAGAGTGCGCTCGTAAGTGGACCGTCAGCGTACCCACTTTTCGATGTTCCAGCGACGAGGCTCGTGACGCTCGACGCGAGCTTACGGATATGGTGGCGTGAGGCAAAGAAGAGCGTGCTTCCGCCCAACACCAACGCGTAAGGGTTGAAGACACTCGCGCTCAACGCAGCACCTTCTTTGTAACCAGAATCTCCAGACCCGGCGATGGTCGTGACCTCGCTCGTTGCCAGATCGATCTCGCGGATACGGTGGTTGCCAGAGTCCGCGACGTAAAGTTTGCCGCTCTTATCGTAAAATAACGAGACTGGATAAAAAAACTGTGCGGCGGTTCCCTTACCATCTTTGAATCCGCTGCTGCCGCCTCCTGCAAGGGTCGACACAACGCCACTTGTGGAGATCTTGCGGATCTTGTGGTTCCTGGAGTCCGCGATGTACATGTTGCCAGCGCTGTCAAAGGCAACATCTCGTGGTGTATCGAATTTGGCGTCTTTCAGCGCACCATCGATCTCACCGGAGAGTTTTTGCCCGGCGTACGTCGTCACAACACCCGTCGGCGTCACCTTGCGGATCATGTGATTGCCAGAGTCCGCGACAAAGATGTTTCCGCTCTTATCAACAGCCAAACCGTACGGATTCTTGAATTTTGCAGCGGCACCTTTTCCATCTGCATAGCCCCAATCAGAGCCAGCGATCGTCGTGACATTGCCAGCCGAATCGATTTTTCGTATTCGATCGAGTCCAAGATCGGAGACATACAGCCCACCAGAAGGTCCAAATGCCAGCCCTGCAGGTCCAGAGAACAACGCCGCAGCCCTCTTACCATCTGTCTCCCCTTCTTTGTTGCTACCTGCAAATGTGATCACACAAGGGGCGGCTCCTTCATCGATTTGACCATCACAATCATTATCGATTCCATCACACTTTTCCGTCGAGGGTTTTCCAGGCTCGACACTACACTCAGCGTTACCACGCCGACTCCCGCAGACAAACTTCCCCTGTTTTTGACATCCGCCCTTCCCAACCGTACAGATTTCGCCGATCTTCGCGAAGTCCTCATCGACTTTTCCGTCGCAGTCGTTATCTTTGCCGTCACACTCTTCTTTGTCACCGTCTCTGTCACCGATACAAGAAGAGGACCAACGTCCACCGAGACATGTCTGTACACCTGCACGACATTCGCCGACGTTGGTCCCACAAGCCCGTGTCTGTCCAATACTGCAAGCACAATCTTCGTCGATTTTTCCGTCACAATCGTTGTCCTTGCGATCCCCACAGACCTCTTTCACTGCACGACATGTATCAGGCGGGTTCACGACATCCTTCCCCCCAGCATCCGTTGCGATAGACTCTGTCCCACCATCGACTGACGAGGAACACACCAGTTGTTCTGTGATACAGGTCGCGACCCCTGGACAATGACTGTTTTTGAAACACTCCTTGCAAGCGCCAGCGACACAATACGGACGTGGGGCTGCGCACATATCATTGCTCGTACATTCCAACGTCATCCCGCAACCAGAGAACATAGGAGACATCGAAAACAACAAGAGCAACCCTCCAGCCAACCACATCCCAACCTTCTCCCGCACAAGAATACATGCAATGCCCTCGAATACTTCGCGAGCTGCGTCTTTTTTGAATAGGATATTGAGTATGGCCATGTTGTTTATCCGACAATTCTCCTGTGGGTGGCAAGAACAAGCTCCCAACTCACAGGTCCAAAAATATGATCTCAAATGCTTTTACGTTCTGTTTACGAAGACACATAGATGACAAAACCGTACTTGAAAAAGTCTCCAAAATCAAACCCACAGGAGACCATAGAGCATTCCTTGACAGCGACGATGACTCACTGGTAACCTTCGGACATTGCAAAGCAAAAGAACGCTGACAAACGGAAAATCGATGACAACCTACTCCCTCCGAACTTTTATAATCTCCCTTATGCTCCTTGGTTGGGCGGCACCGCTCCACGCCAACATGACACTCACACAGTACAAGACAAAAGCCCGCACACTTTTTTATGAGGGACGAAAGCTGGCCGAACAAAAAGCCTACTTGGGTGCAGTAGAAAAATACAAGCAGGCCATCGACGTATTGAAGCAGGCGGAGAGTGTCACAAAGAGCAAAACAGAGTTGTCAGGTCTTCGAAAAAGTCACGCGACCTTCCAGTACATCATCGGACGCACTTACCACCTGAACAAATCGTACGAAGACGCACATACTTTCTATCGAAGAGCCCTCTCAGGCGGCGCGAGTCTCAAAGTCCGGCAAAAAATCCTGGAATACATAAACGATCTCAAACCCTACTTAAAGGGCACACTTCGCATCGTGACGACGCCCGCAGGTGTGACTCTCACGTTGTTGGGCAAAGGTGGGCAAGGCAAGGTCGGCCGTAGCCCAACGTCCTGGAAAATCCGACCAGGAACATACACACTCACACTGGCAGCGCCTGGATACCAAACCCTCCAACAGAGCGTTACGATCAAACCAGGAACATCGAGCAAACAGACATTCATCCTCAAAAAGTACGGGTTCATCGGCCCCCCCCAACGCATCGTCAAAAAACGTCCCACCAAGAAGAAGAAACCCACACAACAGATAAGGACAGAGGATGCGCTCAAATGGACGGGTGTTGGTGTCGCTGCGATCGCCGGGATTACGGGTATTACCTTTATCGCAAAGGCACAATCCAACTTCTCACAAGCACAGGGCATGATCGGGAAGTACGAATTTCGCAACCAGACCAACACGATCAACAACCTCGTTGAAGGCGGAAACACTTTCCAGTATGCGGGACTCGTCGTCGTAAGTATCGCCGTCCTCGCAGGTGCAGGTGCCACATACTTGTTCTTGCAACCCAAAACCCCTGCACCACAAGCACAAACTCATCTCGTTTCCCCTCCCTCCCCAAGCCCCTCACGTACAGTCCAATTGCACGTCAGCCAGTGATCTCGCCAACGCCTCAGACCACCCTCTAGCAAAACAAATATACGGCGTGATGGTCGGACATAAGGCCCGCCCCTACGGAAAAATGTCAGTTCACATGGCGTCATGTTCGGACACAAGGACCAAACCGACTGAACAAAATCAGATCACAACACGTTATGGTCGGACACAAGGCTCGAATCTACTGAACAACATCAATCCACACAACGTTATGGTCGGATACAAGGCCCGAATCGACTGAACAACATCAATTTACACAACGTTATGGTCGGACGATAGGACCGAATCGACACAAAAATGTCAGTTCACATGGCGTTATATTCGGATACAAGGCCCGACCCTACGGGAAAATGTAATATCACATGGCGTGATGGTCGGACACAAGGCCCGACCTTGTTGAAAAATGTCAGATCATATTTGTGCGTTTACTTTGTGAGGGAATCCCCAAATGTCACTGCTTTTTAAATAGGCGCCCCATCGAGACCTTCGTAGATTTTCTTTTTCTTTTTGAGCTTGTAGACACGCGTTTGTTTATCTTTGCGAAAGCTCCACTTCACCCACTTCTTTTTATGTTGTTCTTTTCGCAGCGAAAAGAGGATACTTTCCCCCTGTTTGGCCTTCAATATGAAGGGAGTCTCCCCCACCTTCTTTCGCTTGATCCAGACTTGCGCCCCAGAAGGGATGCTTTTGATCTCAAAGGAAAACATTGTCGGAGCTTTCACCTCTCTGACGATCGGTTTGGGCTGCACAAGAGGTACCTTCGAAGGTTCAACGACATCTCTCGTTTGTGGGCGGACATCGGGAATGCTTCGACGCACAACGTTGCGAGTACGTGCCTTACTCTTTTGACGGACCTTGGCCATATGCCGCCTTTGCCCCACGGGAGGAGCGGTCTTTTTCTTATCGAAGACGCCCCCCATAAACAACCCCGCCACGACGAGCACGATCACACCAAAGACACCACCAACAGGTAACCACATACTCTTTCGTTCAGAAGTGAATGCGCCAGACAAAGAGACATCACTATCTTCTTCTTTTGAAGATACATCCGAAAAATCCGAAGGTTCAGATAAAGAGATATGTTGCTGAACAGGGATGGGTGTGTCTTGGAAGACAGGAAAGGCCTTGCTCGTATCCACTCGCGCAGAATGTCCGTAATCGGCAGGCCCCGCTCCGAGCTTCGCCTGTTCCTCCAAGGCTTGTTTGCACTCGATCCAAAAAGTATGAGCATCTTGAGGTCGGTCTTCGGGAGCTTTTGCGAGCACGCGGTGTAAAAAGGCGTTGAGAGCCGGTGACCACGGACGAGAAGGGTCAATGTCTTCGAGTTTAGGAGGATCTTGGAAGAGATGCTGGGAGATGACGGCGGGAAACCCATCACCGACAAAAGGCGCCCTTTTGACGAAGAGTTTGTACATGATCACACCGAGGGCATAGAGGTCGGAGCGATGATCCACCTGCTCACCTTTACCTTGCTCAGGTGACATATAGGCAGGACTCCCGACATAGGTGCCTTCTTTTGTGATGGACTGCCCCTCTTCTGCGAGCGAGGCGATGCCAAAATCGATGAGCTTGACCTTCTCACCACCAAAAGCATCCTCGATCAACAGAATGTTTCCAGGCTTCAGGTCTCGGTGTAAAACGCCCTTGTGATGGACATAATGTAAAACCGAACAGATCTGCCGCACGATGTTCGAGATGCGTTCGAGGGGGAGTGGCCACTCTCTCTTGAGGACGCGACTGAGTGAGCGTCCTTCCAGAAACTCCATCGCGAGATAGAACCCATCCTGTCCATCCCCAAGCAAACCAAAGTCCGCAAGCTGTACGATCCCGTCGTGTTTGAGTGTCGCGAGCGCGCGAGCTTCTCGTCGAAACCTCTCGATAAGACTGGGTTCATTGTGGTGCTCAGCCTTGAGCAACTTCACAGCAAAGGGCTGTTGAAGGTGGATTTGTTCGGCTTTGTAGACAGAACCAAAACCACCCTGTCCGATCTTTTGGACAAGGCGAAAGTTACCAAGCACCATCCCCACATTTGGATCGAGTTTGGGTTTGGGGGATTGGGGTGGAGACACAGGTTTGTCGGGGTGGTCAACCAAGCTCTGTGATTCTAACGAGCCTGAAGGCAGTTCGTCTTGTAATGAGTCACCTGTGATGGTCGCGTCATCAAGATCATCTGCGCTCTCAGAGAGCATATCATCGATGGATAGGAGGGCAACTTCTTCTTGGACGTCAGACGGTGCAGCATCTCCTTTGAGAGACATGAGCAGCTCAGGAGAGAAAGGCTGCGTCTCCTCTGCATCGATAGATTCAGGAGATGTGCCAAACGAAAATGGTTGTTCGGGTTTCACGCTAGCAAAGGGACTCGGAGGGGGTGTGTTTGGAGGCTGCTTGGGAAACGGAAATGGGGGCGCAGGTGTTGCGACCGCGAGAGGCGCATCGCACTTCTCACAACGCTCCTGTTGAGTATGATGTACATGCCCACAACGACGACAGTTTAGCATATACAGCTCCCTGCCAACAGTTCCATCTCATACATCAACAAACTCCATCAAACGAAAGACCTTCTAAAACATTGCAACGCTTTGTGCAGGAAGGATACGTGGCTGCGAAAAGGGTGTCAAGCAATACACAACGAAACACTCTGACCCAAAAACGTTTGACAGCCAGACAAAAACAAAGAGACACCCCACGAGCTTTTGACGCGATGGAGTCTTGTGTGTAGGCTACGATCTATATGACTCTTCTACTCTCCAAAATGGTCTCACATTGTATCGATGCAGTGTGACATCACAATGAGGACAACGAGATGTTTGGATTGATTCGAAAATGGCGAAGAGATGGTCTGCTTAAAGACGCTATGCCTGAAGAATGGTTGGGGTACCTCAAACAACATGTGCCCTTTTTTGAGGACATTCCCGAAGAAAAACGCGAGGATTTCCTGGACGCGATGCGGATCTTCATCGCGGAGAAAGAGTTTGTCTCGGCCAACGGTATGGAGATCACAGACGAGGTGAAGGTCGTCATAGCTGCGACAGCGGTCAGACTCACGCTCCACTTGAGCATCGATATGTACAACCGACTCTCCGAGATCGTCGTCTACCCAACCGATTACAGACACCCAGACGACGAAGATGGCATCGTCTACGGTGAAGCACATGATTGGGGGGTCGTCGTGTTGTCCTGGCCAGCTGTCCTTCGTGGACTCAAAAACCAACAGGATGGACTCGACACCGCGACACACGAGTTTGCCCACGTCCTCGACCGCGCAGGCGGTCAATTTAACGGAACACCAGAGCTCAGAGACCGGGGGGATTTCTCTCCCTGGGCAGAGGTCATGAGTCGCCACTATCTCGACTTACGCGAACAAGAGAGCAAAGGCGCACGCCACCTGCTCCGACATTACGGCGCACAAAACGAAGCGGAGTTCTTCGCCGTCGCCACAGAGGCCTTCTTTGAGCAGGGTGAAAAGATGAAGCGCAAAGCACCTGACCTTTACGAAGAGCTCCGCCAATTTTATGGCTGGGATCCAGCAGCAGATGAGGACGAATAGAGACCATGTCGATCACCATCCAACGTGCGTCGTGGCCAGCACACAAAGAACAACTTTATCTCATTCGTAGAAAAGTCTTTATCGAAGAACAACAAGTCCCTGAAGAGATCGAGATCGATGAGTGGGACGAGAAAAGCATCCATGTCCTCGCACTCGAAGGACAACAACCGGTAGGCTGTGGAAGGCTCCTTCCTGATGGACACATCGGAAGAATGGCCGTGCTCCCCTCTCACAGAGGACAGGGCATCGGCGCAAAGCTCCTTCAAACACTTATCGATCTCGCTCAACAATCCGACATGAAAGAGGTCATACTCAGCTCACAAGTCCACGCCATCGACTTTTATCTCAAGGCGGGCTTCACGCCATATGGTGACGTTTATCAAGAGGCCGGTATCCCCCACCGTGCGATGAAACGCAACCTCCAGTAGCTCCCCCTTCTTCCATCACTCCCGCACGAAAACGAACCCACACACAAGATCACTCGTAGAACAAGCTGCGAAGGAAACAAACCATATCGATTCAAATACTTATCTCAACAACAGACCACCGGCGGTGAGATCCGTCCGCGATAGGAGGTGGCATACATGGATGATCTCCAGGCACCTGTGCGTGTCCTCTTTGTCGAACAAAAGAGCGGCCAAGCCCTCATGAAAAAACAGGGCTTCATGCCGATCGATGCGCTCACATTACGACACCCAACCACAAAACAACTGATGCAAGGTTACGAGTTGCCAACTGACCAACTCCAACCATTGCTCGCAACACTCGACAAGCGTTCGATCACATACGAACAACCAAATACATCGTCCTTTTCGACGTCATACACGACATCGCTCCCCGAGCGCCTCGCACAGTGGCACCCAGATGCCCTGGAAGCACGTACCATCGGACATTTTATTGGGACATTCCTCGACATCTCAGGGACCGCGACTGCGCGCGCGACCTTCTACAACACAGCCGAGGAGCAGCGCGCCGCAGTCGAACACCAGCACGAACGCATGTTCTCACTCGATCGTGGCCTGTACTGCGCACTCATGACATTGCCAGGGACGACAGATTTCAATCGTCAGCTCGCGATCAAGAAACTCCTGCACCAACCAAGACGCCCACATCATCAAGCGTTGTTGAGTGATGCAGAGGAGCTAAACATCCTTCGATGGTTGGTGCAGACACTACCACCGACACGCATGCTGAAGATGTTTGTCATGCTCAAAGAGAGCCGAGTCAACAACGCTCGCACGAGAAAACTGATGCTTCGCAGTCTATTGAGCCACCCAAGGCTTGAGCTGTGGTGCACACGTTACCGCAAAAAACTCCGCATCGTCCTGGAACACGCGCTAGGGCAACGAATGAGCGGCATTGTGCGCAGTATCACCAAAAAAGCGCCCTCTTCGTGGAACGACAAGGAGCAGAACATTCTCCACAAACACATAGGGAAACACGGCCATGCGTCGCAACAGAAGAAAGTGTACGAGTGTGTCAGCTTCATCCTCGGAAATGAAGAGCATCTGTGTCTCCCGCTGCTCAAAGCGTACAAAGCGGCCAAGCACGATCTCGAAGAGGGAAAGCGCCTTCCCTACGAAACTCTCGAAGGAATCAGGAGCACATACCACAAAGAGATCCCCACAACCCAAGTGTTGTCACTGACCAAAGGACAACTGACTGAGGGCCAAAAGATCGGTATGCAGCGAGCTGCGGAAAAAGCAGGCGTCGAAGTCACGTTCGATCCGAACAAACAGAGCGCGTTGAGGTTGTACATTTACAGCTTTGAGCGTGGTATGGACGAGTCGATCAAGCAGGCGCTCCAAAAGAAGGCGACACAAGCGGCGCAAAACTTACCGACCCGTTGGAAGCACGCCGGGCTCCTCGTAGACGCTTCAGCTTCGATGATGGGTGACTCAACACAGGCACTCCGTCCGATGTCCGTCGCCCTCGCGACGAGAGATATGCTACGTGCGGCGAGTGAGACCTCCTCGGTCCTCTACTGTGGAGGGCGTCACGAAGAAGAGACCGGACTGACCTACCCGTGCGGTGGGACTTCACTGGCAGAAGGGCTGATCCAATTGCTGCGTGACACTCCTGACGTCGTCTTCATCCTCTCGGATGGATACGAAAACTCTCCAGCAGGTCGTCTCGCGGAGGTCATCAAACAGATCCGTAAGCTTGGTATCAACACGCCCATCTACCAATTCTCCCCTGTATTTGGTGCGGAGAGTGGTGGTCTACGATGTCTGGCCAAAGATCTGATCCCAGCGTTGCCTGTGACATCTCCCCAGGACATGGGGCTCCCACTGCTCAAAGGGATGCTTCAAAATGAACCTGTCAAAGCGCTGCAAGGACTGCTCACGCTCACGACAAAGCTTCTCTCTGGTCAGGTGCACAAGCAAATGACAGCGAAACCACCGCATACACCACTCAACGCAAAGGTCGCCTGAGCGCCCACAAGCAGCCGTGGTGATCAGGGAAGATGTTCTCCCTCGCGAGTGAGAACGTATGGAGAAAATCGATGCTGAAAAAAATCAAAAATATGTTCAACAAGAGCGCGCCTGACGATCAACAGGGGGACGCACTGACCATCGGTGATCTGCTACATGGAACACAGCCAGGTTCTATGCAGTCCGTTGGACTGATGCAGGTCATCCCGCTCACAAGCACCCTGGAGGACGATCGGTTTATCTCGCCGATGGAGGCGAATGTTTGGACAGAGGGTTATGGACAACTGTCCTTCGAAAATCCCAGCTCACAAACGTTGCTCATTCCGACACATACGGGTTTCATCGTCAAACAAAAGGCACAAGATCACGCAATGGCTCACGCCGGCCTGATCGGTCCTAAAAAGCAGAAGCTGTACAAAACCGCGATGTGTGTACAGGCAACACAGGGAGGTATGATTAGCAAGGGACCCCACAAGATGATGATCTTGCCCCACTCCTTGCGCGAAAAAGCTCTCCATGTACGAAAAGAGACGAATTACGACAAACTCTGGCAAGACATCAGCCAATTCAACGACAAGAACGGCCAGCAAGAGGTCGGCGATCTCGTATTGTTCACGAATGCCTTCAAGGAGCAGCTCGATCAATTTGTCGCGGAGTTCGAGTGTGTCCCCGATCAAGTCGGAGCGATCATCTTGCTCGCAGGGCAAGTTGTTGGGATCGAACGTGCTCCTTCAGTCCAATACTGGCGCTCCATCTGGAGTGCGCTGATCCGTGAATGTTATGGTTCCAAAGCGATTGAGCTCACCCGAGAGTTGGGGAAAGATGTCCCACTACCTGAGACCCGTGTCCCTCTTCAGACGGAGCAAGTCCACACACTCGATGACCTCGCGCAGGCACTCAAAGCGGCGCAACGAGCAGAAGACGAGATCGCAAAAGAGCGTGTCAGAGAGCTACTCGATATCCCTGTGGATGCCGAACAAGAAGACGAAACGCTTGGTGAACTGCACGTCCAAACGATCAAGAGCGAGCTCTTTGTCGGCCAACTTGTCCGAGACAAAGAACGTATCTGTTACGCGTCTTTGATCAACTCCGAAGATCTCGCCAAGCGACGCAAATGGCAAAAAGCCAACGCGTTCTCCATCTGAATCCCCCAACTCACCTTTTGCACCCTCCCCTCTCGCGTTGTATACTCACCTCATCACATTGGCTCACAACCCCACAAACGATCGAGTCCCAAAGATGGCGAGACAGAAGCCGACACAACGCTATAGCATCCAACATATCCAGGCCCACACGATGCAACAGAGACGCGATGAGCTCGTACTCGAAGAGCCTCTGGAGCTGCGCTTACAATTTACGATGTCCGGACACATGTTGACCAAGAGCGTGTCGATTACGATGCGCACCCCTGGAGAAGACTATGCCCTCGCGGCTGGTTTTCTATTCACAGAAGACATCATCTCAAGCGCTGATGACATCGAAAAGTTCGACTATTGTGTGGGGAAGGAGACGCAGGCGTTCAACATCCTGACGATCCGCCTCAAAGAAGGCGCGACCTTCGATCCGGAAAAACTCGTCCGCCACTTCTACACAACGTCGAGCTGTGGCGTATGTGGCAAAGCATCGATCGACGCGCTTGAACACAGAGGGCTTCAAACGATCCCAGTCACAAAGAACAGCCTCACAGTCTCCACACTCTACGAGCTCCCCGATCGAATGAGAGAAGCACAAGCGATCTTCGAGAAGACAGGTGGTTTGCACGCCGCAGGGTTGTTCTCTTTCGAGGGAGAGCTTATCGATCTTTACGAAGACATCGGGCGACACAACGCCGTCGACAAGCTGATCGGAGCCCGCTTACTCGATCGAAAGCTGCCTCTACAAGACACGATCTTGTTGGTGAGTGGTCGCCTTGGATTTGAGATCACACAAAAAGCGATCAGCGCAGGGCTGCCAATCGTCGCGTCTGTCGGTGCTCCATCTCACTTGTCGGTGGAGCTGGCGAGGCGCTTTCAGATGACCCTCGTTGGATTTGTGCGTGAGCAAAGATGTAACGTTTACTCCGTCCCCGCACGCCTCGACCACACCCGCTGACACCTCTCAAAACAAGATTTTTCCCTACAAAATAGAGTCCTTACACAAACAATGTCGAGATACGACATCTCTGTTCAGTATGTTGTCCTCATAGACAGACGTGGCTTACAGACAAACAAATCTTCATGCACCCAATATAAAAGAAGATAAGGACACACAGGAGAAGGCTCATGTTAGAAGGATTGAAACACATTCCATGGGGTCAATTACAACATGCACAAGGACCTGCGTCAGACATCCCGACATTGATGCGCTTGTTGACATCGGACATCAAAGAAGACCGAGAATACGCCTTCTACGCCTTTTACGGAAATATCTGGCATCAGGGTGTCGTCTACCAGGCGACGCCTTTTACGGTCCCATTCTTCCTCGCGCTGCTCTCCAATCCAGAGACAGAGGACAAAGATGAGATCGCTCTTCTACTCGCTCACATCGCAACAGGCGCTTCACCCTTTGAAAACGAACTGCCTCCCTACGATGAGTTTCCAGGGTTGACCCTCGTTGAAGAACAACAAGACAAAGAAAAAGCCAGAGAGTGGGTACGTAGTGCCCGCACAGCTGTTGCAGAGGGCATCGATCTGTATCTCCAGTTGATCGCGTCGGCTCCCACTGAGCTTTGCCTCGCGACGTCCTACATCTGCTCCAAATACCCAGAACACAGCGAACGAATTGTCCCTGTTCTCTACAAACGCCTCGCGCACACACAAGACAACAAGATCAAGACAGGTTTGTTGTTGAGTTTGCGCGAGCTTGCACAAAGCTCTCCCTCTGCCATGGCGACCTACGCAACCTATCTCAACGATCACAACCAACTCGTCCGGTGGGCAGCTGCGACGTGTCTGACACAGCTCACCGAACACGAGCCCCCCAAAGAAGCGGTCTCAACACTCTTACACACGATCGCTCACCCAGACAACATCTCAAACACCTACCTGAGCCTTCCTTGGGCCAATGGCGATATCATCGGTGACACGAGCCTCTTTTTGTGCAATCTCGATCCAAAGATCGTCGAATTTGCGATCCCAGCGTTGGTCGAAGCGTTACATCTCATTGCTCCTTACAGTGCCCTTAACATCGCCTATGCGCTGTTGAGTATTGCCTTTGGTGAAGAAGAAGATGGTCGCGAGCTTGAAACCCTCAACAAACGCCAAAAGTGCGTCCTGACTGCGATCTTGCAAAGCCAAAACCTGTGGACAATCAACGGAAATATGTTCGAGATCCTCGAAACATTTGGTTTCCCAGGGTGGCGAGATGAGCTTCATGACTTCCTCAAACAACGTCATGCTTGCAACATCATCGAGCTCGATCAGATGAGAAAACATGCACCCCCAACATTCCTCACCCCATTTAAAGCGACCGCGTAAAAGACGCTCCTGACATCACGAGATATGGCACAAAGGCAAGACGTCCTTCAGATAGGCTCTTCCACGATCCGTCACGTTTGTCCCAAACAAAAACAACGTCCGCAATTGCGCCAAGCGCGAGACATATCTCACCCCCTCATCACCGATCTGTGTATCCCACAACCCCAACTCTTGTAGAGCGTGTAGATCCTGTAAAAAGATCAACCCCTGGCAGGTGATCTTTGTGCGACCAAGCCCAAGTTTCCGAAGTTTTTCAAAGTGACTGAGAAAACGTAGTCCCTGATCATCGACAAGTGTTCCGTTGAGATTAAGCGCACGAAGTTGATTGAGCGGCACGATAAAGCGAAGCCCTTCACTGTCGATGACTGTACCTTTCAGGCTCAGGCCTTGCAGGTTCCGGAGTCGCGCGAGGACCTTCAGGCCGTCGCTTGTGATCTCGGTATACGCGAGCTTCAAAGATCTCAGTCCGTAAAGGTGTTGGATCCCCTCCAAGGTGGCATCATGAATGGATGTGTTCGACAGATCGAGGGCTTGAAGCTCTGTTAAGACACCGATGTGTTTGATCACTTCATCTTTGATCTTCGTCCCACTTAAAATGAGCTTCCTAAGCAAAGGGAAATAGGTGAGCGCACCAAGATCGCGATCGGAGACGTCGATCATTTTGAGATCGAGCGTCCGCAAATCACGAAGAGGTTCGAGCTGCGAAAGACCGCGCCCTGTGACTTGTGTGCTCTGTAGACTGAGCGCTTGCATATATGTCAAATGCCTGATCGCGGCGATCCCTTCGTCACCAATAGAGGTCGCTTCGAGATTCAGGACACGCAGCGCCTCCAGCGTGGAGAGGTGTTTCAATCCTTCATGGTGAATGTTTGTAGAGCGCACGTTGAGGACTTTCAGTGTTTTCAGCAGAGAGAGAGACTTCATACCAGCGTCACCGACATTTGTCTTTTCGAGATTGAGTGCTTCGAGCGCAACACAGGCCTTCACACATTCAAGCCCTTCATCCGTGACTTCTGTTTTTCCCAGGTGGAGTTTTTTGAGTTGTGGCAACTTTTGCAACACCCGCAACCCCCGATCGGAGATCGATGTCCCTTGTAGATCGAGCTCTTCAAGCTGCGTCAACGTCCCAAGCTGCAACAACCCCATATCGGAGATTCTCGTCTCACTAAGACGGAGCCTCTTTAACCCCTTCATCTCGCGAAGAAACACCGCGCTCTCGTCCGTCAGCGAAGTCCCACTGAGGTCCAATGTCTCAAGCTCATCCAATCCTTGCAGGTGTTGCAATGAGCGATCTTGTAAGGAGGTATGTTGGAGCTGTAATGTCCGAAGTTTCTTGGCGGAGCGAAGTGTCTGGAGCGCTTCACCGGAGATCTCCTTTGGCAACTCAAGAACGGACAAGGAAGGTAGCATCGCAATACTCTCGACACCCTTCTCTGTGACGTGTGTACCACGTAATTTAAGCGTATGAAGAGCAGAGAGAGCCTTTAAGTGAGACAAACCACGATCCGTGATCGCGGTCCATTCCAAATCGAGATATTCGAGCTTGGTGAGCTTGCCGATAAAACGAAGCGCTCTGTCGTCGATGTGTGTTGCGTGAAGGCGTAGTGTTGTAAGCGATTTCAGACTCGAAAGTTTCTCTACGCCGTAGAGATCAAGATCAGTGGAGGAGAGATCAAGGCTCGTCAACTTGTCGAACAAACAAATCGTGTTGGTGCAATGTGAAGAGACATGTGTCGAGGCGAGGGAGAGATATTCCAAGGCTGGAAGCACACCCAAAGAGGCAACCCCTTCATCATCGATTTCGAGTTGGCTAATATCGAGAGAGGTGAGCTGTGTGTGCTCGGCCAGATACGCGAGTCCTTGATTGGTCACGACAGTACCACCCAACCAACAACGCTGAAGCGCAGGCAACTGGCCGATCACACGCAATGTCGCGTCGCCGATGCTCGCGCCTCGAAAGTCAACCTCCCGTAAGGCAGGTAACTCTTGTAAGTGTTGCACGGAGTGCTCGTTGAGGAACGTCCCCATCAAACGCAGTTCACGTATATCCTTGCGTTCGCGAACCCATGAGAGACCGTCGGACTTCAAACGCAACGCCAACTTCCTCCGCTCGTCAGGCGAATTGGGAGCGGAGTGCTCATCCGCCTCCGTCGACAGCACCGAGAAGTCCAGTTTTTCAATGGTGTGAGCACCACGTAGCTGCGCGAGCGCGTTCTCTTCAAGCCGCCACCATCTCAAGTCGAGTACGCCCCCCTGTGCAGTGTCGGGCGCCTCCAAGTTGGGGAGCGGTTCACACACCACGACCATATGTTGTGAGAGTTCTTGGACCAATCGCAACCCATAGCACGTCGAAGGCAGCTCCAAGTACTCGAGCTTTTCCATCGAGAGGAGCGCTTCGAGGCCCTTTTCGGAGATATGTGTCCCCCTCAAGAAGAGTTTTTTGAGCGCTCGGTGATGCGCAAATTCTTCGAGCGTATCGTCGTCCAAGGCAGTCCAACGAAGATCGAGTTCTTCGAGTCTTTGGATCTTGGAGAGCTGTTTTAACCCTCGCCCCGAGAGTGTCGTCCCAGTGAGCACAAGCCTACGAAGCGAGGGGATGCGACAAATCGGTATAATCGCACGGTCATCAATTTCTGTGTGCGCGAGGGAGAGAGAGGAGAGGGATGTCAGCGCGGGGAGCTCTTTGGCACCTTCGGAGGAGATCGAGGTCCCATCCAACGACAAGTCGAGAAGATGGGGGAGTACAGTGAGCAGCTCAAGGGCGTTGTCAGTGATCGAAGTGAAAGAGAGATCGAGCGCACGAAGGGACAACAACGCACAGAGGGCCTGCATAGCACCATCATCGATCAACGTGTCGTGTAAATCGAGCCGCTCAAGTTCGAGCAAGGAGCCAAGGTGGACGAGTCCTTCGTTGGTTGTCTTTGTCGACCAAAGTACCAACTCACGTAATCGATGAAATCCCCCAAGCCACCTGAGACCACGAAGATCCACATCACTCTCAGAGAGATCGATATATGTGACTTGTTGGTGTTCTTGTTGTTGGCTTTTCTCTCGGAGAAGTGCCCCAACATGCTTTTGCCCAGAAAGATCCAAATGACTCGCGTGCTTCAAAATCACCACTCCTCACATCACGACAAACACACACTTACTTTGTCATGTCGAAGAGAAGCGACAATGACATCACAGGTGAATAGTACATTGTGGTCGTTGTGAGAGCAATTCACTCCGTACTTTTTCGCTCACAGAGGTCCCGGAGAGGTCGAGAAACTCTAACGCCTCAAGGGCGACCAGCTGGCGCACACCGGCGTCTGTTACGCTCGTGTTTGTAAGATGAAGTTCCCGCAAGTGTTTCATCTTTTTGAGTGTCTTCAACCCCTTGTCGGTCACATGTGTGTCCTGGAGGACCAAGCAAACGAGTTGGGGCATATACGTCAATTGCTTGAGCTTTGCGTCTCCAATCGCCGTCCCTGAAAGATCAATGGAGTCGAGCTTTGGAAAGGAGCGGAGTGTTTTGAGACCATGATCGGAGATCGATGTGCGCCAGAGATTGAGCTCTTCGAGCTGTGAGAGTGTGCTGAGGGTCGCGAGTCCTTTATCGGAGAGCGCGGTATAACCAACGAATAACTCTTTGAGTTGGTGTAATGGGGTCAGATGCACACAATCTTCATCGCGTAACCCAGTCTCCCAAACATTGAGCTTTTCGAGGTTTGTACATTGTGAGACAACACGCCAACCACGTATTCCAGGCTTCGTGCCGCTCAAGTCAAGCTCGATGAGATCGTTCTTATTCTCGATCGCTTCGAGCGCGCTATCGACGTCACTGCAACCTGCGAGGGACAACGTCGTGGGGGGCTGTGTCACAGGTTCGTCTTGCTCAACCGGGGCTGGTCCTTTCTCCGAGACAGAACGCCTGTATCGGCTGGTGTAGGGCTTTTTTTCGGCCTTTGTTTCAGTGACCTCGATCGTCCCACCTGAAAACGCCGCCTCAAACGCGTCACCAAATTCGCGGATCGTCGCATAACGTCGCGTTGGTAACGCTTCGAGCGCTTTGAGCAATACCTCATCGATCGCCTCAGGCAAGAGCCCCACCCTGTTTTTTTCGGCGAGAAAAACGGATGGTCCGGGCATACGCCCATAGAAGAGCTCACCAGTGAGCGCCTGATAGACAACAACACCAAGCGCGTAGACATCGACTTGTTCGGAGAGAACGCTTCCTTTGCGAAGCTGCTCAGGAGCCATGTACACAGCTGTACCGGATCCATCAGAGAGAGGGACCTCTTCGTGAAGACGTCGAGCGATCCCAAAGTCCAGGATATGTGCGTGACCTTGTGTATCGATGAGAATATTGGAGGGTTTGATATCGCAATGTACGATACCTTTTTTGTGCGCGTAGGCGAGGGCATCGACGAGTTGTTGTACGATTTTGCGTGTGTGTCTGATCGAGAGTGGAGGGAGTTCGTTGCGTCGACGTCCTTCTTCAAGAAGTTGCCCAAGTGACCCACCTTCGACAAGTTCCATCGTAAAAAAGCGCTGTCCTGTTTCAGGCAAGACATCGAAGTCAAAGGTGCGGACAATGCCTTCGTGTTTGAGGCTCTCGTTGAGTGCGAGTTCATCAGCGAGTACGGACTGCTCAATTTGGGAGTAAGCGGGATGAAGGAGTTTCATCGCGAGATCTTTTTTGCGTAGCTGATCGTAGGCACGGTAGACGAGCCCCATCCCTCCTTCGCCAATACACTCACCGATCAGATAACGATCACGCACGAGTTGTCCAGCTTGCAAACGTTGGTTTGGTACAGAGGAGGAAGACTTCTCAAGCTCGACACCCTCACCACCTGTCACAAAAAGATCGACATCAGCCATGACTTCATCTCCTACTGTGTTCACGTCATCCAAATAGCGAATACATTACGAATCCATCGAACAAAACACCAAACAAAAACCATCCTCCTTTGATATCGAAGGAGGCTCACATTTGGTCGAGGCACGACGTACGCTCACTACCATAACAGACGACCCGGCACATTTCTTCCTGTAGCAGCTTACCCTTATGCCTTATCGAAAATCGGAGAAGAGCCACCCTTCCAGGAGTTCTTTTTGGGTGGTCAAAGTACCGTCGACTTGATCTTTATGGAGCGATAAGAGCGCGAGCAATTGGTGTTGTTTATGTGCGAGTTCGTCGAGTAAGGTCGCGAGATGACAGCGTTGCCAGACACGTTCATCTTGATCGGTCCCAAACCACACGGTGACACCAACGGCATACCAAGCCGTACACCACGCGGCATCGCGAGATTCCTTCATCATCGCACAGCTCGTCGCGACAGCAGCATCACCGCGAACGTTCCATCCATGTTTGTTGATCGTGGCTTTGAGTCGGAAGGTCACCTCTTCGAGCTCTTGCTCGTCGATCTCTCCCTCGATCCACTGTCGCTTGGTTCGCAAGGCCCCCCACAAAAGGAACTCGGCCTCTTTTTGTCGTTGGAGAACGCGAATGAATCGCTTTCTCCAACTCTTCCCCTTCAAGGCACGCATATTCATGAGAGAGCGCTCAGCACAGTCACACGCAAAGTGGTGGAGAACGTGGGCAGGCACCTGATCTGAATAAATCGCGTCCGTCAGTGAGAGGCTCCCATCACGCAATTGTTGCGCCATGAGTGTGGGGTTGCATCTGGCTCGCGACGAGTCTGTCATAGCTCTTCTTCTTCAATAGATTGTTGGTAGACAAGCCATAACTCTTGCAGCGCTTCGACATCTCGAAAGCTCAGGAGTTCGCGTGTTCGTTTCAGCAGATCTTCGCGTTTGGCACGACTAAACGCTTCAGGTTCGAGCAAGGCATGGCGGATATCGATCCACTCACGGCCTCTTTGTGCACGAAGCTGCTGAACAAGCGCGGCGTAGAGGCGGTGAAGTTGAGGTGTATCCTCAAGCGTTTCAAAAAAGAGTGTATACAAGATGTCACTTTCTGCCTGTGAACGCAATGCCACATCCTTACACAACTTGAGGAAAAACAGCCGCTGCTCAGGAATGGTCAACAACTCTTCGTGTGTGAGTCCCTGCACGTATCCCAAACCGACAAAAAAAAGCTGCGCCCCTACAGGGTCTTCACCCCCGGCGACAGGCTCTTTCGTGTACAAGGCTATCAGCTCATCAAGGTGGTCTGGAGGGGGCTCCTCACTAACAGATGAAAAACCATGCCTGGCAAGTTCGTGATCGGTACTTTTTGGAGCCGACTCGAACAAAACATGCGCAAGCTGCGTCATATCCTCGTAAAATGCATGAAGTTTTGACAAATCCTTTGATACCATATCCACACTCTCATCCAAACAAATTCATCTACCACCTGCCATTCTGGACAGATCACTGTTATAGTGCAGATTGTAAGTGAGGTAGAGCGGAAAGAAAAGGCCAGTGGCAAGCTCAGAGACACAAAGCGGAAATCGAACAAGAATACATTAAGATAAACATGAAGTTGCAGACCCATCGTCCAGGAAGTAAACAAAGAAGACTCTCAAACCAAGAACCATTCATCCTTGAGCCTGAAGAACATCCGATCTGTAATGAGGTGCTCCCGCTCGATGTTGTTTGGGTCCTCAACCGGCTACGCCATGCAGGATATCTAGCCTACATTGTGGGTGGAGGTGTACGTGACCTCCTCCTCGATAAACAACCCAAAGACTTTGACCTCTCGACAAATGCGACACCGTCCCAGATACGCCATTTGTTTTTCAACTGTCGTATCATCGGTCGACGTTTTAAGATCGTCCACATCTACTTTCGTGATGGACATGTCATCGAAGTCACCACCTTTCGTAAACTCGTCAAACAAAAAAGTCTCAGAACACCCCTCAAAGATGACAATCAATTTGGTAGTCCTTCTGATGACGCGTGGCGACGAGATCTCACGATCAACGGGCTCTTTTATGATCACGCCACAGGAAAGATCATAGACTACACCGGAGGCATCGAAGACCTCGATGACAACATTGCGCGGATCATTGGCGAACCCAACATGCGCTTTCAAGAAGATCCCGTCAGAATGATCCGAGTGATCCGACATGCTTCCAGGCTCAAATTTTCGATCGAAGAACAAACCTGGGACGCTATCTGTCGCAACGCCAGCAAACTCCAACAGTGCTCCGAGCCTCGTGTGCTCGAAGAATTCCTAAAAGAACTACGTGGAGGACACATCCGTCACTCCATGAAGCTGTTCAAAGAATCGGGCTTGCTCAAGAGTTTCTCCAAGCGTTTGTACCAATGGCAAGAGACACATAGAAAACCACAAACAAAATCATTCTACCGGCGCTTTGGGAGTCTCGTAAAGCCTGAGTGGGGAACAACATCGGCGATGGGGCATAATCTCCTCGCGCTCGATAAGTGGACCGCACAAGAACTTCCACTCTCTGACGGACTCAGGCTCGCAGCCCTGTTCTCCCCTATCGCGTGGTCACATGTCCTCAAGCACGGAAAACCTGGTGTACGCGCCGCTCAACTTTGGCACAAAGCCGTCCTTAACGCGGTCATCCCCATCGCACAAGATCTGAACCTTAAAGCAGCCCAAAAAGAAAAGCTGGTGCAAATCTTCCAGGCTTATTGGCGTCTTCACTTGCTTCCCCAACAAAAAAGCCTCCACACGCCGCTCTCCAAAAACCCCTATACCAAAGAAGCCGCGCTTCTTTTGTTCCTCGAAACCAATGTACGAAAATACCCATGCCCTGAGTGGCTCAAAGACGCTCTCCCCACCTCATTACACGACCTGTAAACAATCCCATCCCAAAACAAGCGCCACGTCACCTAACGGGCCTTCTCGTCGTCAGTCGCTTCTATCAGCTCCACTCCAACACCAAGCTCTTCAAGAGGCTCCTTCACCTCAAGCGTCAACCACCTCCGCGAGATCGCGTCGGGTTGCTCCATCGACAACTCCACACGTAGCTGGACGCCACTCACCTTCCTCGAAAGCAGCGAGAGTAAGGACGAAGCATGCTTCAACTGTGTGACATCGAGAGTGAGCACCATTCCCACATCCAAAGCCTGACTTGACGATGTCGTGAGGCTCTCCTTTTGCGGTGGATGACTTGGCTCGTCAAACAACAAGGGAAATCTCTTTGCGGCTTTGTGGGAAAACAACAACGTCTCTTCCCTCCAGGAGAGCTTTGGTGGCACAACCCCCCAACAACCAGGACCGTCTACAGGTACATCTCCCTCAAAAAGCACATTCTCCCTGTAACCAAACAACTTCACAAGAAGACCCTCTTTGATCGCATCGACAAGCACACGTTCACTGAGCAAACGTGGGAAATGTAGATACGAAGAAAATGCCTTGCGCAAGGAAGGAAGCGACACAAAATCCTCCCTTCTCCCTGGAAGTCCATCATCCCAAAAGAGCGCCACAAGCCGCTCCGGCTGAAGTCTCTCGCACAGCCGATACGAACGTACCAACGCTTCGATGTATCGAGCTTGTGTCGATGTTTGTGTGAGCTTCATTTGGGACACATCGACACTCTCAAATGCCACGTCCTCTTCGCTCTCTCCGCCACAAACAGGTACCCATATCCGCTCGTATAGTTGCCTGGAGAGTTGTGTAAGTCTCAACGTGATCTCGTCTATCCGCTCCTTGAGTACACGCAGGTCTTCCTCACGATTCCCTCGAATTGACGGATGTTGTGAGAGACGACGAGCCGCAAGACACAAACGCAACAGTGGAAGCATCTGCTCCCACACAGAGAGACGAGGCACAGCAAAGAACAAGGCGTTGCGAAAGATCCGTGATGTGTGACCAACACGCAGCAACCACTCTCGGCAAAGGTCTTGAGAGACCCTATCAGCTCCCTCCAGATTGACAGGTAGATACACCATCTGGAGCGCCGCCTTGTCATGTATCTCCTGACTGCCATGTGGCCAAAGACAAAGAGAGAGCGCCCCCTCCTCCTCCCACGTCAAAAACCCACGCGCACAAGCTAAAAGCGTATCTTCGTCGAACGTCTCGCCTTCCTCGAACAACCACCTGTTGAGATTGGGATCAACAGCCCAAACAAAGCCATCTGCTGTGTGATGTATGTATCCAAGATGACGACGCAAGCGCTCCCATATATGCTGAACAGTGAGAGGAGGCACGCCAGGGCACGCTTGCTCGCACAAAAGCCTCGACGTCGTTCGACCACCTTGTGTACCAAAGGAGTGCAAAAACAAAGATGTCGCAATACGCCGGGGAAGCGGCAACGCAGACACCAGTTCAACCTCCTGCGACACCCACTCTGTCATCTCATCCACAACCCCCTGATCAGCAAAGAAACTCGTTTGTTCAGCCTCCTCCAGACCAAGCTGTGCAAAACAAACCCGCCATACATCCGCCTCTTCAAGAGGCAGATCACCGACACCGATCAACCCATACGGTTGCTCTTGTAGACATTGAAGCGCCACAGACAAAATGCGCAACGCCCCACGAGTCTGCTGATAAGAAGGTATCGACTTCCACTGCACAGAGAGCAACGCGATCAAGTCAGGGTGAAATGGATACGTCGAGAAGATCGCCTCCTTCAATAGATTTGCCTGTTTTTCCGCCTGACGTCTTCCAGCCTCCGAGTGATCCGCACACAACAATGTCTGTCGAAGCGCTTCAGCATAGGCATCAGCGATCGGCTCGATCTCCTCCGCAGAAGGGCACTTGGAGAACAAATGACGACGCAAGATCTCCGCAAAATGCACTCCCTTGAAGGGCTCCCGACGCACATCCAAGCGACCAACGAGCGTCTGCAAGCTGGCCAACAACGTCTCGCTCTGTGCCGCTTCTTGTGAGGTCGATTGGAGAGAGTAGACGAGGACATGGTGAGGGAGCGTCCGAATCACCTCCGTAAGAGTCTGCAAAAACAACAAGTTCTGTCGACCAAAGTTCGACTGTTCAAGCGAGACTCCCTGGCATTTTTCGATGTAAAGGAGCAGCTCATCGAGCAGCAGCAAGAGGGGTGGGCCTTTGAGTAAATCCTGTAACAACTCTCCACCAGGCGCGATTCGACGCTCGTCATGGACGCGGACACGCTCCCACGCCTTCTCACCTCCCACAGACCACGCCAGCGCTCCCCATAGAGTACGAGTCTGAGGCCCCTCCTGAAGATGTCTTCCTTCGATGGGATCGAAGTCAACACCACTCAACACAACACACCGCAGCTTCTTGGGTCGTTTGGGGAGTCCGTACGTTTGACGCCACCGCCCTACAGGTTGTGCCCAGTGATACAATGAAACGAGCGTGTGAGTCTTTCCACCACCAAAAGGGGTTTGAAGCTGCAAGCTCCGATGACCAGGTCGGCCACAAAGACCATCATTGACCTCTCGAAAGAGATCTCTGATCGCTTCACTCAAAAATGTCAGCGCAAAAAATGTGGAAGGTTTCTTGTAGGCATCAGGACAAGACACATCCCGACGCACAACACTTCCGAGGTGAAGTGCGTAGCGGGCGTAATCATCTTGTTTCTTTCGGAGCGCAGGGCGAAGGATCGCGAGAGTCGACCAAGGAGGGATCAAAGACGGCTCATGCGTCGACATGGCCGATCTGTTTTTGAATGATATCGACAATCGCAGGGCGTAGATTCGCAGGCTTGATGATCTTATCGAGAGAACCGCATCGCACGGCTCGCTCGACAGTGTGGATATCATCGAACTCTTTGGCCACCTGACCTTGCTTCTCTAAGTACACTTGCTCATACAAAGATTCGAACTGCTCGCGCAAACGAGGTTTTTTCGAGGTGGGAGCCTCTTGAAGTTCGGCTCTCGCGTCGATGATCCGTTGATCTTTTTCAGTGCGTTGTCGGACTTTGTGAGGAAAGACAACCGCCGCAGCAGGTGCACCACCGATGACAGAGGCATATGTATCTTCGAGAGCGATCGCGGTTAAGTTGGGGTTGAGTGATTTGGAGAAGACGACGTATGCCCCTCCGTGATACCGACCAATCACAGTAAAGACGATCGGACCATCGAAGTTGACGATCGCGCGACCGATCTCAGCACCCATCTCAAGTTGCAGCTTCCGAAGGGATTCAGGGCTTCCGTCGAAACCACTCAGGTTTGCGAGCACAACGACAGGTCTGTTCCCACTCGCGGCGTTGATCGCAAAGGCGACTTTCTTGGAGCTTTGGGGGAAGAGTGTCCCACCTGTCCAGGCGTCAGGGCCGTCAATCGGAATGCGACCACGACGGGGTTGTGGGCGAGACTCAAAGCCGATCATGCATACAGGGAAACCACCGACATGGACATCCCACACAACAGCAGTGTCAGCGTGTCTCATCCCTGCATAACGCTCAAGGTGGCCTCCATCCTGATCGATGACGGCTTTCATCACCTCACGTACGGCGAAGGGCTTTTTACGCCCAGGGTTTTTCACGGGATCAAAGATCTCACCAACGGTCTGGAATGCATCTCCCAGCGACGGATTGTAGGGCACATCGAGGATGGAACGCTCGACGGGGTCTGCCGTTTTCAAACGTCGGGGATGTGACTCTTGCGCGTGTTGGTAAGAGAAGCGGTAGTATTCAAATAAGATCTTGTAGGCCTCGCCGAGATCTTGTGCGAAGAACTGCGCCTGTCCGTTGGGTCCCATGATACGTTCATATCCACCGATACCACGTTCATCTTCGGCGGCAACACCACCAGAGTATTCGAGGGCTTTCTTTCCGGTCAGGACCATCGAAGCGTCCGGTGTCATGATCAACACACCTCGTGCGTGCATCAACATCGTGGCTTCAGCGTTCCAATAAGACTGCGCGCCAACATTGACGCCAGAGACGATGATGTTGATCTCACCACCCTTTTGGGTAAATTCAACGATCTTCTTGAGGACTTTGGCGGTCCAGTCGAGGTTTTCTGTCCCACTGTCCATCGCGATCCTCGCGCCAGCAGAGATCGGCAACCACTCCACAGGGAGCCCTCTCTCTTCAGCGAGTTGGAGTCCCGCAAGAATACGTCGACACTCAGGCTCTGCAAGGGAACCCATCGCCATCGTGGGATCCGACGCGATCCACACCCGCTCCATCCCTTCCGGGTACTTAGTCGTCACGTTGGTGACCAGTCCAACGACAACGCCAGCAGTGTTTAACCCACGCTCTCTCTCGACAGGCACAAGTGTATCACCAGATTCATCGAGATCGTACTCGACAAACTTCCCTCTCGCCATATCGGGGTGAGGTGTCAGACCGAGTACAGAACGACCTTCCAACAACACGATCAGTTCGTAGGGGTAAATGGTCCCCAATCGGCGCGCACGGACGACCTTCATGTCGTAAGGTGTCATAGCACGAACAGGTTGGTGATGGGGTTTGCGCAGATGCACCTCCAGGCGGTGTCGACCGCGCTTGGAGATCACAAACTCGACAGGTTGTGTTTCGCCCTCTTTCCCTTTAACAGGTGTGTTGGCGTTGATCACGAGTTTTTGCAGACCAAGCCCACGTGTTGGAGACTCAAAGCGGCGCGCGAAACGGGAGAGATCTTCTGCACCAAAATCGATCGTCGGGCGGACATACAACGTGAAGCGGTTCCAGTGAAAACGCTTGCGCAAAGAGAGCCGTGATTGGACTTCACGAATCACACGCAAACCTTCGAAGAAGACGCGCTCAAATTCGAGCAGCTCATCTTGTGTGTCTTTACTCTCAAGCTCAGGAACTTCGTGCAGCTCTGCGAACAAGAAGACACGTGTGTCCTTGGGGTTGTTGCGACCTTGTGCGAGGAATGCGTAGATATGCTCCGGTGCAGGGAGACGTTCAAGGGAGAACTCTTGTAGCCTCTGAAGCTCGATCCGCCTTGCTGCTTCGGGATGAACATCACATAGCCAGGGGACCTCTTCAAGAATGGTCTCCGAAGGCTCATATGTCCGGTGTCTCACATGCTCAAGTCCGTTACACCAGCTAATCGTCAATCGCTCAAATTGACCTGAGAGGCCAGAGAACTCTTTTGCGACGTGTTGTACCGCGTCGTCAAAAGCATGCCCCTCTACTTCTCCCAACAGAACACATTCGACATACGTGACCTTATCGGCTTGCTCGGAGTTGAGTGCGCTGGAGATCGACTTCAACGCGAGCGGAAGCGAGCTTGGGTGCGCAAAGGCCGCGAGGACCTCGACCTCTTTATCACCCAATGAGACAGTATAGTTGGCACGTACAATCTCGCCTTCTCGTGTACAAGAGACCTCTCTGACCTCTTGATCGAGATAGAGCCGACGGATGATAGCCTGCGCGACAACTTCGGTGGCTTCGCTATTTGGCTTTAATTTTCGCAGGAGGATAGACAACAGAGAACGCTGTGATGAGGCGATCGCATCGACAAGTGGTGAACAATCTTTCTTGTTACGTACGAGATGTTCGAGTTGTTTGAGTGTACTATCAAGCATCTGCTCGACATCATGCCGTCTCGCGACATATCTCGATTGCTCAAAGAGCACGTAACGAGCTTGTCGTGCGTTGTCCGCAACGAAGGGGAATCTCCGGTGCGCGACACGTGCGACCTCTTCGAGGACATCGGAGAGACCAGCGTCTTCCTGGCTGTCGTAAGACACCCCGGCCTCGTACAATCCCATCAACAGACGAAGCAACGACGAACACAGACGGTGTCGGAGCGCGCCATGAGCGTGTCCAACAGCCAACCGACAGAGCGCCTCTCTCAGCTCATCGACAGGTTCAAGAGAGTGGATACCATACCAGTGAAGGGCTCTCATCAAGAGGGGTTTGAAGGTCTCTTGTGCACCATCTTCCCCTTCGGGGTGGCGACGACAGAAGTCGTAATAGTCAAGCTCTGCGCTCACAGCGGCAGCTTGTCCAGCGCGTGGTAACAACGTCCGATCAAAGAGCGATTCGGAGTCGGAGAACGCACGCAGACACTGCACGAGTGGCTTCCATCGTTCGGGATGCTTGAAGCCCGAGAAGCTGAGTCCCTCTCCAAAAAGAGTTTCCAGTTTATCCGCCAAGGTCGTAGTGACATCAAAGCCTAAGAAGACAGAGTTGACGCTCTCACAGAGCGACTCCATCACCTGCTTTGCCTGCATCTCATCGAGTTCATCGAGGACATTTGGCTGCGGCTCACCGTCAACAAACAATGTATCTAGCGAAGTTGGGGGAGGTGTGGGGTAATGAGTGGTGTTCTCCTCACTCGCCTGCTCGTCCTTGGACTCGATCACAACGAGTGATTGGCCGGCATTTACCTGCTGATTGGGACGACATAAGATCGAGCGAACACAGCCGGCCTCTTGCGCCTTGACCAGCATCTCCATCTTCATGACTTCGAGGGTACAGAGCAGATCACCGGCCTGCACGTCCTGACCTTCTTCGACCGCGACATGGACGACAAGTGCAGGTGCAGGAGCCTTCACTGTCCCACCAGAGGCGCGCTCGACGACGTGCATGGTCCCATCGACTTCGACAGTGATCCCTGTGCGACCATACGCATACAAGACTTGATGGCGACGATCATTGATATGAAGAACAGCAGTGTGGGGATCGATCGTCTCCATCAAGACCAGCTGATGTCCACCAGACGGTCCGACGAGATAGCGTCCATCTCCCAGCTCACAGACCTCGATCGCGTGGGAGTTTCCACGTAAACGCAGGTTGACGAGGAGTCCTTCTGGCGCAGGGATCTCCTGTGGGATACCGTTTTGGACTTGTGCAAAGAAGCGCTGCACTTGTGTGTGCCACTGTAAACGGTACTCGACGATGGCTGCGAGTAAAAGAGCCTCGAATTCCCAGGCCTGTGCGTGAAAGTCACCTTCCAGCACCGCGCCATCAAGCCACGTCGTGTCTGCTGTAGCTTCGACAAACTCTTTGCGACACAGCAAGTCGAGCAAGAAGGCTTTGTTGGTCGCGCCATCTTCAACGACCACTTGGAACTCTCGAAGCGCTCGTTCAAGTCGCGCAATCGCTTGCTTGCGAGTGGGTCCCCAGGCGATCACCTTCGCGATCATAGAGTCAAACTCAGGTGCGATCGACGTCCCCTCTCCGACACCACTATCGACGCGGATTCCAGGTCCAGAGGGAGGACGGAACATCTTCATCAGACCGGGACTGGGGCGGAACCCTTGTTCGGGGTTTTCGGCGTTGAGTCTCACCTCAATCGCGTGCCCACGCTCTTGCTTGAAGGCCGTCTCATCGCGCCAAGGCAAACCTCTCGCGATATCGATCTGCGCCTTCACGAGGTCACAGCCTGTGAGATATTCGGTGACAGTGTGTTCGACCTGGAGACGAGAATTCACTTCGAGAAAGGAGGCATTTCCACTCTCAACCTGGAACATGTACTCGGCAGTCCCAACGCCTCGATATCCAGCACCACGTGCGAGGCGGACGGTGGACCCACAGAGCAATGTCTCGATATTCTCAGGAAGGATGGGGGAAGGTGCTTCTTCGATGACTTTTTGGTTGCGTCGCTGGATCGAGCAATCGCGCACACCAAGTGCGACAGCTTCTCCGTCGACTCCAACGACAAATTGGACTTCGATGTGCCTCGCACCAGTGATGCAGGCCTCCATAAACAAGCCACCCTGACCGAAGACTTTGCGAACTTCCTCGCGTGCTTCTTTGATCGCAGGCAGCAGACCGTCGATTTCACGGACTTTCCGAATCCCTCGTCCACCACCACCTGCGGAGGCTTTGACCATCAGAGGGAAGCCAATACGCTCAGCTTCTTTGCGCAGCACGGACTCGTCCATATCATCGGAGATCAGACTCCAAGCACCCATTGGGACATCATACTCATCGGCGAGGAGCTTGGACTCGATTTTGTCCCCCAAACGCTTCATCGCGACAGAAGAAGGTCCGAGAAAGACGATCCCGCGCGCTTCGAGTTTGGCGACAAAGGTAGGGTCTTCGGAGAGAAATCCCCACCCTGGCCAGACCGCATCACAGCGGTGTTCTTCGAGCTTATCGAGGACCAGATCGTGGTGGGTATATGCACTGACCGCAACCCCATCAGGCCCAGGCTGAAGAGCTGGTCCCAATGACACCATCTCATCAGCAAGCCGCACAAAAGGTGCGGTCGTATCGGGCTCTGTATAAAACGCTATCGCTTTGATCGACAGTCCGCGCTCAAAATTGTACTCTCGAATAGCACGAAGAAAACGGATGGCAGGCTCCCCACGGTTGAGGATAGCGACGCGTCGAAAATCACGATGGAGGGTTGAGGACGTTGTATCAGTCATATATTTCTTACTTCCAAAACGACGACAGCGGCAGCATAACCACCGTCATGAGTCAAAGATAAATGGCACACGATTGAGCCTAACGTCTCGATCGCCTGCGCAACAGCGCCGTGAAACACGAGTCCAGGACGACCAAAATCATCCATACATACCTCGATCTCACGCATATCCACATGGGACAGCACAGGAGGCTGTCCCCAAAGAGCCGTTGACCACGCCTTGATCAACGCCTCCTTTGCCGCAAAACGAGCCGCAAAAAAGCGAGCTTGTCGGGTCTTTGAGCGGGCCTTGGCCGTCGCTATCTCGCGCTGTGTGAACGTCCCTTCTACAAAACTTGAAGCTTTGTCGTCAAGCTGCTCTTGAAACATCGCAAGATCCACAATATCCATTCCCACGCCACCGATCACCGACACGCTCCTCTCTTCGCCTCTTTCGCTTAGGCCTTCTCTCCAGGTGCCACAAAGACACCTTTTTGCAAGTCGTAGCGTGCGTTAGGATCGAGCAACATTGCGATCTCTTCGCGTTGTTGACAAGGTGTCCCATCGCCAGCCACAAAACGACGCTCGGTCCGCTTGGTATACGCGACCTGCTCACCGAGCTTCACACCATGTTGGAATTGACGCTGTGTGAGCAAACGCGCATCGCGCTGTTCTAAATACGCCTCTTGTTCCTCCGCAGGGATGGCCTGATAGAACAACCCTGGGTGGATCACCAACGCAACACCGCTGACGTGACCAAAACCGAGGCTCGTGATCAAACCAGCCTTCAGTGTTGTCGCTCCAGTCGACATGCTCTTGTTGGTAAACAACAGGTGGGATTGAGGTTTCATTTGTGGATCGACACTGTCCAGGTTTCTGTTTCCAGGGATCACACTGCGTTGCAATGCCTGACATAGACCGTTGGCCTGCCACGCCGCTGCGCCCCCTTTCGGGTGTCCGGTCAAACTCTTCTGTGAGACCACAAACAGAGGATTCCCTTTGGTCCGTTGCAACGCACTTTGAATGTGTTGATGGAGGACGTTCTCATTGGGGTCATTGGCGTTGGTCGAGGTATCGTGTTTGTACACCAGCGCGATATCATCTGCGCTCATGCCGTGGTGACGCAAAGCCTTGGCTAACGGAGATCTGTCTCCACCTGTGACACAAGCCAACGCACCCATACCAGGCGCGGGGATCGACTTGTGTACGCCATCACCAAACGACGCTGCATATCCGAGCACACCCTGTACTGGGAGTCCCATCTTCAGCGCAATATCACCACGTGTGAGCAACATCGTCCCACCACCTTGGGCCTCCAAGAAGCCCTTGCGGCGGACATCATTGGGACGAGACATTTGAGAAGGCTCAAGCCCCATCTCCAACATCGTGTCTGTCTCGGCTGTTGCGTTCATATCGGCAAAACCGATCGCGCCTTCTTTTCCGATATCATCGTATCCACCGGCCACGACAAAGTCCGCTTTGTCCAGCAACAGTTTATCGCGTGCCTCTTCAAGCGATACGGCTGCGGTCGCACAGGCCGCGACAGGGTGAGACATCGAACCATAGCTGCCGACGTAGCTTTGCACGACGTACGCCGCGACGACGTTGATCAATGTCTCTTGTAACGTGTCATTCTGACGCTCTCTGTCGATGATGTGGTCGACGTAGAGACGATGCAGAGCCTGCATCCCTCCGATACCAGCACCTTGGGTGTTAGCAACTCTCGCAGGGTGCAACCAGGACAAGAGCTCCTCAGGAGAGAGACCGGCTTGCATAAACGCGTCCACAGTCGCGATCAAGTTGAACAGAGAGATCCTATCGACGTGCTCGATCATGTCGTTGGAGACACCGTACTTCTCGAAGGAGAAGCCGCTGGGAATCAAACCTGCTGCGCGACGGCTCAAACGGACCTTTTTCGGGATGCGGATCTCACTTCCAGCTCGTCGTGTGACCTTCCACTCACCAGCTTCATCATCAAAGTGAATGCTCGTGTGTTCGGGATCTGCACGCACAAAGGACTCTGCTTCGACGGGGCTTGAGACGCTAAACGTGAAGTCACGATCGAGGTAGACGATCGAAAAGACAGGTGTAGCCTCTGGATCAAATCCGGCGACCTCAGGCTCAGTGAAGCGGATACCGATACGTTCACGTACAGCGTCGTGATAACGCTCAAAGATCTCAGCCTCAGAGACCTCTTCTTCTGTCTCTGTGTCGAGCCAAACACCACCTTTTCCGTTCTCTTTAAACTCGACAAGACCAGTCATCCAGGCAAGCTCAAGAACACCTGCGGTGGACAGCGTTCCATCGACTTCCATCTCAAAACGAGTACGAGCGCTACCACATGGACCAATCTCCCCCATCCCGACGATTACGATCATCTCATCAAGCGGAATGTCTGTGCGACCGATTGTATCACTCGTCTCAAAGAGACCTTCCAACACGATGTCGTTGGGCAACGCCGAGACGAACGGTGAGACTTTCTGCTCACCAAGTAACGCAGCTTCCTCTTCTTGGAGCGTAGACAGTGTGCGGTTGAGATCGGAGAGTGATGCGACCTCATCTCGGATACCATCGACGACACCCTTCAGGTCTTCGACATCACCAAAGCGACCTGTCAAATCAGCAATCAATGGCGCTTCACAGGCTCTCTCTCGTGCTTCACGAGAACACAACGCTGTGAGCATAAAACCCATCTCGTCGTTGCTGAATGTACGCACGCCAGTCTGCTCTTCGAGCTTCGCAGCGACAGGATTATTCGCGTCCATCAAGCCTGTTCCGCGCACCCAACCGATACGCGCCGCACCAAATGAGACGGCCTTTGCCCAAGCATCGCGTTCGCTGTACCACTTGTGCATCAACACTTCGAGGGCCGCTTTTGTCTCTGCATACAGACCGTCACCACCGAATGAACCGTGATTGGGGGACAGTGGCAACAAGACATGACAGGCCAATTCGGGCAGACCTTCCTTCATGTAGCGCGTCGCGATGGCTGTGATCAGACGTTCGACACCGATCAACATCGCACGCATCACTGCGTCAGAACGCTCACCGAGCTGATCCAGGGTCGCGAGATCTTTGATCGCACCAAAGGGCAGTACGAGATCAGGTGCAAAAGGTGCCTTCAAGACTTTCAGCGTCGCACCTGATTGTTCGGTAACCTCGGAGAACATCCACTCCACAAAGTGCTCGATATCTTGGTAGGATGCCTGGTTGAAGGGGACAACATGAAGCTCCGCTCCAGGCGCAGCATCCGCCTCGTACACATCTCGATAGAAGGCGAGACGTTTCGCGTTGTAAGTCGTGGTCGTCACGATGACCCGCGCACCACCTCTCAACAATTGCCGCACACAAGCGACGGCGATCGAGCCAGGACTCGCGCCTGTGATCAAGGCAGTCATCCCCGCAAATTCAAACGGCTGCTCACTGTGTGCTTGCATGACTTCGCGGAAAGAGACATTCCACTCACCACCCTCACCAACGGAGACAAATGGCTTCTCACCTTCAGGCCACAGTGTCGAGACGAAAGAGGCCAAGGCATCTTCGGAGCGTTGCATGACTTCGCGATAATCAAAGCGCCCTCTCGCGTCAATCTCCAGATGAGGACGGCTTGGTACGATCGACGGGACAGCGATGTCTTCGTGAGCTGCAATCTTCGAGAACAATGCTGCATCTTCAGTGTACCCACGCTTTGTCAGCTGCTCACTGTACCACTTGGCGGTGTCGGAGATACGGGATTCTCCTGTGAAGCGAGCCAACCTCGACGCGATAGAGCGCTTCTCTGCGTTGTCGATGTCGTCGTTGACGATACGGAAGTACAACCTTGCGACGTCACGATGTGCAGACGCCCATGCGGAGGTAAACGCGACGTGTCTCTTCGCGTTAAAGCGAGGCGTGATCAGCGCTTCGTAATCTTTTCCGTGTTCAGCTTCGTACAGAGACAAACGCGTCTCGTCTTCGGACACGACAGGGAGTCCAGAGGCTGGAGGCTCAAAGGTGTGACCCAATCTCTCCGCGAGGTCACGGGCCGTCTGCATCAACACCCCCTGCTCTCCAACGATCTTGTCTTCGAGTTCACGGACGACAGCAGCATCAACAGCAGTACCACCAGCTTGTGTCCCCCCTCCCAAACGTGGAAGAGCCACACCAAACTCTTGGCCTGTGAGTGTCACAAGATCGTCAAGCCAGGACTTGGCATCTGCTTTTTGTCCGACACTCGCATCACCGAGCTTTCCGAGTGTACCACCTCTTGTGGAGTCACCCGCGCGGGATTCGAGGGCCAACATATTCATCACAGAGCCGCGCCAACCGTCGCCAAGACCATAGGACTCTTCGAGGTAGGCGTGGACATCCTTACGACCCATTCCGGCACGCCCAAGGACACGCTTCAGCGCCTCTTCTTGTGTCACACCGAGATATTTTCCAGGAGCCTGATACCGGCTGGTGATCGCGGTGATCTCTTGTGCGAGGACCGCCACGGGCTTCTCATGTGCTCCATCGATCGGTCCCATACTAAATTCGGCGCCGATGTCGAGTAAGACTTGGTTACGACGAGACGAGACACCATCGAAGATATCATCGATCGTCTCACCATCCTGGATTTGATCGGGGCGGATTTTCGCCTGTATCGCAAGAATCGCGTAAAGGGCTTCTTTGCAAGAGACAGGTCGATCGGCAGGACCTTCCGTCGCAGAGGAGACGACTGGTGCTGCAACAGCAACGGGCGCAGCAGAGACTTCGGCTGCCACAGGAGCTGCCTCTTCGCTGGCAGGCACATCAGCCACAGCAGAGGCACGCTCGGGGATCACAACAGTGCTCTCTTCGTCTTGGTAGAAGGCACGTTGCGCTTCGGCTTCGATGTTCAGGATCTCGACATCAGGTGCCATTGGTCCCATCAACTTGAGACTGTAACGCGCCATGTTGGCGAGTGTAGGTTGATACCCGACGCCAATCTCCAGAATGCGCTCGACGCCCATTCCGCCCATCTCTTTGGGCGCGATCATCAACTCTTGTGTCTCAATCCAGCGGACAGGGCTGGCAAATTGCCACGCGAGCAGCTCGATCAACAGAACCCTTCCAAGCTCGTTAGGCTGCTTGATCAGTTCGTCATAGCGCTCAACCACGTCTTTGAGGATGTGTGAATCTGTTGTCTCATACACCTCTTTGATGTAAGCCAGATCCAACGTGAAGGGGCGTGGCACGAGGTTGGGGATGTAGCGTTGATAGAGCGGCTCAAAGTCGATCTCTTTGGGCAGACGAAGATCAAGTGTTTTGCGGAAGTCATCGACACCGTCGACGAGCATCTCAGAGTGGAAGGGGACGTCGATACCAGGGATCTCGACATATGGAGACTTCGCCCCACGGCTGCGCTTGCTCAAGGCTTTGTTCAAGGCGTCAAGCGCTTCAATCCGTCCAGTGACCGAGTACTGACGACCACGGACGTTGTAGTTAACGATCTGAATGAAGTGCCCTGTCTCTTTGCGAACTTCTTGTACAAGCTCCTCAGCGCCTGCATGATCAAGGCCGGCGTAATGAGGACGAATGACAGCCATCCGATACCCACTCTCACCAGATTCATCCCGCTCAACGAGGCGGTGCATCACCATCCCACGCTGGTAGACAATCTCGATCACGGACTCAAGAGGAAGAATGCCAGAGACCCCAATCGCGTTGTACTCACCAACACTGTGACCACAGACCACGCCACCTTTTGGTGCAACACCCGATTCGATCAGTTCGGCGACTTGTGCCTGTGCGAGGACCGCCATGCTCACCTGTGTAAATTGTGTCAGGTGGAGTACGCCTTGTGGATGGACGAGGCGATTCCCCCGGACGACCAATTCTTTTGGATTTTCACGGACGATCCGCAACAAGGAGAACCCAAGCGCCTCGCGGGTGTAACCATCAGCTCGATCCCATACCGCCTTCGCAGCGCGGGAGCGGCCGTAACCTTCCATCCCCATACCTTGTTGTTGGATCCCTTGTCCCGGGAAGATATAGGCCGTCTTCAGCATCTTCACCTTCGCGAAAGCACGTACCACAGCGACGCGCTCGCCTCCTCGGATCGCATATGCTGTCGCCTCAATACGAAGCTCACCACGTTCAGCACCGACACGGTGGGCTTCCATCTCGATGGGCTCACCTGGCCACGCTGGCGCCAGGAACTCAACACGATAATCACCCAAACGTTCTGGTTTGCCATCAGCACAATGAGCCTGCACAAAGGAACCAAGGCGGGCCGCTGTCCACATTCCGTGAACGATGATCCCATCCAATTGGCCCAACCACGCGACCAGATCTGAACGGTGGATTGGGTTCAAGTCACCACTAATTTCAGCGAATGCGTCGAGCTCTCTCGGTGTTGTTGAGGTCTCAAAGGCCAACAATTTACGCGCGACCTTTGGCTCGTTGGTCGCGGGTGTCAGAATATTGAGCCATGCACGTAGTGGATGGAGCTTGAGATCTTTGCTCACGTCGATGGAGATGTCTCCAACGACATGACCGTCACGAGTCAATTGTCCGTTGGCCTTGAACGTAGGTGTTTCGTAGCGAGGACGCTGCTCTTCGAGAGCTGCACTGACTTCGAGCACATCACCGACCTTCAGTGAAACACCTTCTTGTAATGACAACCACTCATGTTGGCGAAGGAAGGACAACGCAGGCTCATCAGCGATGATGACTTCCTCGCGAAGCTCAACCTTTTCTCGGGCAACAAAGGGCGTGTGACCAAAGAAGCCTCGGATAAAGAATGTCGAGTCGATCTGCGCACACACAACGTCGCCTCGTGTCAACACACATCGCGTCTGAACAGTCCGTCCGGAGTCTCCGTCTTGAAGTTTGGTGATGGTCGCGTCAACTTCGATCTCCTCGTCGGAGAGAATCGGCCACCCTTCACAAAGTGTGAAGTCATTGTCGAGATGGACGAGATGGAACAAACCATCGACGACCTCGTCACAAGAGAGCAGGCGGAACAACGGCTGCCACGTCAAAGAGATCGCTGCGTTCAGTGGGATGCTTTTGTCTCTTGCGGCGCGTCCTCCAGTCACTGAAGCATACCCACGCGCACGCAAACGGCTCAGCGCATCTTTTGTCTTCAAAGACATAAAGGGTTCGGTCGCGTCGAAGATCTGGCCAAACATCGTCTCGTGATAAAAGTGACGCATAGCCCGAGACCATGCGCCTTCTTCGAGCGCAAAGTTGGTGATCTCAGCGCGCTGTGAGACAGACAGGTCAAACGCAAATGAAGGGAGCTTGTCCTCTGTCTCCTGTTGGATGGTTAGGGTAAAGGAGACCTTCTGACCATTGTCGAGAACGCGCAACACAACGCTCTCAGTAGAATCCTCAGAGGGCTGGTAACGGATCGCGCTGACTTGTTTGTTGGAGGGCTCGATCTGAATGCGCATCTTTGCGCCAGGGATCGCACGGCAGAGTTGTCTGACGGGGTTTGGACGAGAGAGCTTGCCGTCGATGATACGATGGGACGCAAACAAAGACGCGATGGGACCGCTGAAACGCTCTGCGAAGTAATCTTCCCAAGCATGTTCGTGGGGAGGCTGTGAGGCGACGACGTTGATGATACCATCGTGGTCAACATCTCCAACGCCCCATGAGGGCATCCAGCCGGAATCTTCGCGTTCGAGGGATGGCTCAACAACACCACGCTCTGCGACATCCTGAACCAACGCCTGCTCAAAACGACCGAGCAAAGAAGCGACTGGTTCGTCAGCTTGCTTGAGCCCTTTGACGGCCTCTGGGCCTGGGATGATCAGGACTTTTTCCGCCTCGTAGCGATCGTCGTGGGCTTGCCAAAGAGAGTCGGACTTGTACCAACGACGGACATTTGCGTCGATAACAGGGATAAAGTTGACGGGTTTTCCAGGGCGACCACAGATGCGCTGGACAAAGAAGCGAACGTCGAGGGGATGGAGAAGCTGTGTTTGCGCTTGTGGATAGACTTCGACAAACTCCTTGAGGACAGCCTGGGGCGTATCGAGCGCCTTGGGATCCTTCAAAAAGCTCTCAACAACACCAGCCTCTTGCTCACACAGACGCCCTTCTGCTCGACGCAAGAAGTCAAACACACGCGCGCGGTAGGTCACATCGAGCCAGCAACCATCTTCGTATCGACCGTTACGTCCAATCGCCAGAAAGGACACCAGACGCTCTGCGACTTCGAAGTACGTCATCTTCTCGACATCACCAAAGTACGGCTTGGCAGTCGCGTTGAGCGTCTCGATGATCTCATCACGACGCGCCTGGACCGCTTCTTCATCGCCAGCAACCGAGTCGAGCAGGCGACCACAGCGAGATGCAGGGTTATCGATATAGTGAATGTCTGCGTTCAAACCGCTCTTACCAGAGGTCATCCCACCATCAAATTTTCCGGCGAAGACCCATTTATCCCCGCCGGCCACTTTCGCGAGCGCTTCTTTGACCTGCGGAGAGGTCGCAGCTTCCAGGCAAGCCATCGTCAACGTCCCGAGGAACACTGCATCGACAGGCATCGCAGGGACACCGTACTTGTCAGACCATGAACCATTTAACAGCTCGACACCTCGGTCTTCGTCAGCGATCCCACCACCGACACATAGGACGAGGTTGGATTGTTCGCGGATCATATGATAGCTCTCAAGCAGGAGCTGGTCCAGATCTTCCCAGGAGTGGTGTCCTCCGGCCTTTCCACCTTCAAGATGGACAAAGATCGTGTGCTGAGGTGCAGCCTTTGCGATCTCAACCACGCGCTTCACCTGCGCGACAGTTCCGGGTTTAAAGGCATTTAACCACATACCAAGTGAGGCGAACTCATCGAGGATCTTGACGGCCTCGCTGGTCTCAGGAAGACCGGCGCTGATAGTGATCCCACAGATGGGGTAGCCGGCTTTGCGTGCCTTTTGGACGAGTCCGGTCTTTCGTACGTGAAGGTCCCACAGATAAGGGTCGAGGTAGAGCGCGTTGAAGACGATCTCACGGCCAGGTTCAAGTTGCTCCGCGAGCTCTTCCATACGCAACCAGAAGATCCGCTCGGAGACCTGTCCCCCTCCAGCCAATTCGGAGGTAAAACCTGCATTGGCTGCAGCTGCGACGATTGGTACTTCGACCGTTGTAGGGGTCATCCCAGGAAGAATGACCGGTCGTTGTCCTGTCGCGCGAGTGTAAAGGTTCTCAATCCCAAGACTACCATCGGCCAATGTTTTGCGCTGTGGCAAAAAGTCCGTGTAGCGAACAGGAGCGCGCTGTTCTTCGAACACTTCAAAGAGTTGTTGTTGTCCACTTTGTAGGACGAGTGGGACGATGCGTGCGCCGAGTCCCTTGAGCGCTGAACGTGTGAGTCTAGCGACACCATCCCCAGGACCAAAGTCGAGCACAAACGAAGCGTCCGTCCCTTCAACAGCGAGACGAATGGCCGCGCTCCACTGGACAGAGCGTACAAACTGCTCAGTAATCATCTGCTGAGTCAGATCAGGGGAATCGTTGTAGCGTTTGAGATTGTCAGGGGAGTACACGTCGATCTGAAGGGCCGAGGCGTCGACAGAGAAACCAAGCGCCTTGACGCGCTCCTGCATGAGCTTGCGTCCAGTCTCCATATAAGGAGAGTGGTAAGCACCTCCAACATCGAGATATTCCCAGGTAAAGGAGAGTGGCTTGCCGCCAAATTGTCCTTCTTTTTTCTTCTCCGCTTCTTTTTTCGCGCGAGCTTCGAGGACGCTGTGCAAAATCCTCAAAGAAGGGATAGGGCCGCTCAATACAAAGCGTGTGCGTGTGTTGTGGAGAGAGATGACCATCGCCGAGGTCGGAGGGAGCTGTTTGTTGACACCATCGACAAACGCCGAGAGGGTCCTGATATCCATCCCACTGACGGCGGCCATCGGTGTCGCGTCTCCATCGCGAAGTGCGTGTCCTGACTCTTCATAGGACGTCGCCATCGCGATCCCCTGCCAGAAGGCGTAACGGAGATAATCATTGAGTCGCTCCAGGCAAATGTCACCGTTGGGACTTTCGGCGATCAACAGCGCGGGCAAGATCCCTTGAGAGTGTCCTACTGCGGAGTCGATGGCACCTTCGTTCCATGCCTTCTTGAGTCCACGCGCGTACAGATCCCTGTAGAGCGCAATTTGACAGAGCAGAATCAGAGGCTGTGACACCACACAGGAGGAGAGATAGGTTTGTTCGGGGCGAGTCTCTGGCACCGACAACCACTGTGCGATGTTCATACCTTGTGAGACATAGCCACTCCAGCGAGCTTCGGGGTCGAGTGCAAGTGCTTCTAGGCAAGCGCTCCCAGAGAGAAATGTTTCTCTGATGATCTCATTGTCGACAAAGTCATCGACGAAGGCATCGAGGTCAATCACACCCTGACCGGCAAATGTGAGCGTTGCCTTTTCGGTGCCATGACAAAGTCTCCACAACAAGGACGCGGTCTCGTCGACCGCAGGTTGTTCGGGGACCTCTGTGTTGTGCTCTTGGGTACCATTGCTCGTACCATTAGAAGACTCGTGATTCGTTTTGCTCGTGGCCTGATGTTCCATATCTATCTCCGTCCCTTTCACGATTCACGGGGGTTTTGCGCTTTTTATGGCGCAACATTTGTTTGTGTCTTGACTACGCAGTCACACTTTCAGAGCAGCCCAAGGGCAGAGCTTTAACGAGACATCGACCCATGAGTCTAAAAATGGACAGGTTCGACATATACCGATTGAGAAGGAAAGTCAACAAGAATGACATACAAAAGAGGTAGGATTCAGACAAACGTATGGCGTAGTAAGAAAAGAGCGGCAGGCAGCAAGTGCCACAAAGAGAGGAGCTGTGTGATGATGAAAAGGGACGAGTGGGACGTCAGGAAGGACTTTGTCCCTCTGGGGATTGTGGAGGCGCTGTTTTGAATTGAAGGTGTTGAAGCCAGGGACCGAGGACCTTCAAGAATTGGTCGATTGCGTACTCGGCGTTTGCGTTACCTGGATCTGTGATCTCTTGGGTCACAAGTCCCATGTAGGCACCAAAGATGACGTTGGCGACACCTTGCAGTTCATCTTCAGAGAAGACGAGCCTCATTGAGGGACGTAAGACATCTGCAATCGCTGAACGCGCCCGACGATAGAACTTTGCGAGGGCGCGACGAAAGGATTCTTCGTGGATCGCGAGCACGTTAAACTCCAACCACAGTGGAATCACCGTCCGCCCACGATGCAGCTCCTCGGAGAGTGCCGACCTGATCTGACTGATGGAGTTTTCACGCCCAACCACAGAGGCTTCAAATTGCTCAAAGATCTCTGGAATCACCTCAAGTGCCCATGTGTTGAGCAGATCGATAAAGACTTCTTGTTTCGAATTGTAAAGGTTGTAAAAGCTACCTTTGGACAGCCCTGCGCTATCGCAGATGTCATCCACCTTTGTCCCGTAGTATCCAGCGTCTCGAAAACATCGATATGCAGCACTCCTGACGAGACTTCGCTTCTCCTGCTTTTGTTTGTCCTGTTTGCGTGAGCTCAATGTGCCAGATCCTTTTTCGCACAAAAGTGACTGACCAGTCTAGTCTTCTTCCATCAACGTAAACATCTTGGAAAGAGTATACAACCAGCGAAGATCATAAAATGAACGAATCATGCCCGCATGAAAATGATGAATCACCTTCACACAAGAATAGAAAAGTGCAAAAAATAGGTGAACTGTCAAGTCTATTTTTTGGCGGTTTTCTGCGACTTCGGTGCTTTGCTCGCCTGTTTAACTTTGTCAAACATATCTTTGAGTTTGATTTCGACATGCCCATGCATCGTATTTTTGGCAAAATTTCCATTTTTGTTGCGCTTTCCGGGTGTCAAACCAGTAAGCAATTGCAACCCCTCTTCGACATGCTCAATTGGGTAGATATGGAACTCTCCCCTCTTCACAGCTTCCACGACATCACGCCGCAACATCAAGTGGGGAACATTGCTTTTGGGGATGATCACCCCTTGTGTCCCCGTCAACCCACGAGCGTGACACAGATCAAAGAACCCTTCGATTTTTTCGTTTGCGCCTCCAATCGCCTGGACGCCTCCATGTTGGTTGATCGAACCTGTCACAGCGAGATCTTGCCGCAGAGGCACTTCTGAGATCGCAGACAGCAAGACACAACACTCCGCAAAAGAAGCACTGTCTCCATCAATCCCGCCATAGGACTGTTCAAAAACAAGGCTCGCGGAGAGGGCCAGAGGACGCTCTGAACCGTACGTACTTTTGATATAGCTGCTTAAAATCAAGATCCCCTTTGTATGAAGAGGACCACCCAGATCAACTTTTCTCTCGATATCCAACACACCTGCACGCCCAAGCCAGACCTGTGATGAGATCTTCGACACACGTCCAAAGCGAGTCTTCCCGACTTGGATAACAGCGAGAGCATTGATTTGACCGACCTTTTCACCTTCGGAATCGATGACAACAGTGCCACGTATGATCTGATCCAACATCCGCTTACGAATACGGTCCGTGCGCATCTCTTGCTGTTTGAGCGCTTTGTCCACATCCGCCTCTCGTACGATATTGTGTCTTGACTCTCTCGCCCAGTAATCCGCCTCAAGCATCAAGTCTTCGATCTGACGAAAATGGAGCGTCAGCTTTCCGGCATGTCCAGTCAAACGCGCACCGTAGTCGATAATGCGGGCAATCGCCTTTCGATCAAAAGAGCGCAGCTCGGACTTTTTGACCAACGCGGCCAATACCTCAGCATACTCCAACTCGCTCTCGTCCGTACGCTCCATATCGTCTTCAAAGTCGACCTCCACTTTGAACAACTCATGAAAGTCTGGATCGTAATGACAGAGCATATAGTAGAGCATACGCGTACCGATCAGGACGAGCTTCACGTCTAGAGAGAGCGGTTCAGGTTCGAGAGACACTGCGCTGATCAGACCGAGCGCCTGACCGAGAGATTCGATACTGACCTTACCTGAGTTGAGCGCCCTTTTGAGGCTGTCCCAAGACTGAGGTTGCTGCAATACACGACGCGCATCGAGCACCAAATAGCCACCATTTGCGCGGTGGAGTGCGCCCGCTCGGATGAGATGAAAGCTCGTCGTCAACGCCCCCATCTGTGCCATGTGTTCAATCCGCCCCATCAAATTCTGATGGGTGGGATGGCTCTCAAAAACCACAGGCGCAGTCTCGGCGTCGCTGTGATCGACGATCACGTTGACTTCGAATCGGTGCCCTGTCGTTTGCTGTGCGGATTGTGCGGCGAAAGCCAGCATGGGGTGTGCGTCTTCATCGTTTTCGATAAACTCACTCGCATGTTTGACGACGTCATTTTCAACAGCGCGAAGATACTCGATCACCCGCGGATACCTTGCGTAGCGTTTGCGCAGCTTCTCAAAAAATGGCTCGACAGCTTCGAGCGTCACTTCTTCTTCGAGCTTTTCAAGTGCCTCTTTTCGCAAACGATTCCAACGAGGTACTTCGTGGAGAATCTCTTGTAATTCCTGTTGGACGACCTCGATGTGTTTGTCGAATTGATTGCGCTTGCGTTTGGGGAGCTTCTCGAACTCGTCAGAAGGCATCATCTCCCCATCTTTCATCGGCACGATCGCAAGGCCCATTGGGGTCTCCATGATCGTGATATTTTTTTTCTTGGCCTTGTTGCGCAGCACTTCGATTTTAGACTCAGGCTTCTCCTTGAAGGATTGCTCAATAGAGAGCCGCTTGCGCTGCACCTCGGCCCGCTCAAACGCAGTGGACACACCATAACGAAGGTCGTCGATGAGCGCCTTCATGTCCTCTTTGAGCTTGCGCCCTTTGCCTGCGGGCAACGTCAGCAGCAGAGGTTGGTGTTCATTATCAAAGTCATGGACATAACAAAGATCAGGTGGGATGGGCTTTTCTTTGGCGAGCCGCTCAAGATGGGCACGGACAAGGCTCTCTCTCCCGCTTCCAGGTGAGCCGAGCACAAACAAATTGTAACCTTCGCGCTGTATCCCCAGTCCAAAACGCACCGCATCTTCGGCACGTTCTTGACCGACAATCCCGCTGCTCCCATCAAGCTCTGAGGTCGTTGAAAAAGAAAAACGTCCGGGATCACAACAACGAACAAGCGCCTTTACGTTCAAAGCCTTGACTTTAGCCAATACACATCCTCCTATCCACACTTTGTTTTGTACTTCATATCATCTTGGAATCACGCTCATGATCGAGCTATCATCCAGCCACACTAGCCCACGCCCCCTCTTCACGCAAGAAGCTGCCCTCCATACAAGAAGACGACACGTACGATGGTACGAAATTTTCCTCCCCTCCACCGACGGTTTGTGTTATTTTGTGCCAAACAATCATTTGGAGGTTTCCCGTGTCAAAATCATTCATTGAACATGTCATTTTCTTGTTTTGTGTGTTTCTTTTATGTCCAACAATGGCTCTTGCGTCTTCAACCGACATCCAACAAGGCTTGCTTGCCTACAAAGAGCTCGAATTTGAAAAGGCTGGTAAAGCCTTCCAAAAAGCCCTCGACACAAAAGGGCTCTCGAAAAAGGATCGTTTGCAAGCGCTCCGTTATCTCGCGATCTGTCAATACAACCAGGGAGAGCAACAAACCGCTGCGAAGACCTGGAAACAAGCGATGTCTCTCGATCGAACGCTCAAACTCCCATCAGGACAAGCACCAAGTGTCGTCAAATTCTTCGAAGCCCTGCGACCCAAACCCCCCAAGCGCATCATCAAACGTCCAGTCCCTCGTCCAGTCGAGAGAAGAGCGATGCTCCGCCGCATCACCCCCACACAACCTCCCCCCAAACCCTTCCTTGAGACGCACATGATCTCTGTGATTGCAGCAGGAACAGGCATCCTCGCCGCAACCACCGCGGGGATTCTGACAGGGGTGACGTACGGACACATCGATAAGATGCGTACAGAAGCCCCCAACAGTCTCCCCCACTACAGCTCAGCGCAAACAACGGCCACAACCGCAACCGCGCTCTGGATCACAAGTGGTGTCCTCACAGCCGGCGCTGTTGGATTGTACGTCGCCGGAAAATAAGGTAGGGGAACGCTTATATTTTGCTCGTATCCAATCTTTGCCAATCAACGATACGTACAAATTCATAGGGCGGATACAGGGGCCCACCTCTATAGCGCTGGGTTTGAACCCGGTGATGCCAACCAAACGAATCCCTCTATCCAATCATTCAAACCATGCTCCTGTTCTAGAAAACCATCCACAAAGACACACCAAGCAAATACGAATACAGCCATATTTGAGCGGTGTTCAGGATATGAATACAACCATATGTGAGCGGTGATCAGGATACAAATGGCAGTGCACCCAGGTTAAAACCTGGGCCTATAGAGAGGGTACGCGATGCTACAAGCATCGCATCGTTCAGAATTGGGCAGGTCTAAAGACCCGCCCTCAAAACCACAAAACCTCTGCCGGAACAGATTCATAACAAAATAACCGTGTACATCGTTTGCCCCACGTATCGCCAAATCTTCGTGTGTATCGGTTGAATCATCCCTCCTCTCAAGCCTTTCGAGAGGAGGGATGTCACGAAGTGACAGGGTGGTGAGTTTGTTGAGGCATATGTTGCAAGTGAANACGCAAAAANCCCNCGAANAAAGAATCNCCCCCTCAGNCCGAGCTGTCGCTCGTCCNGCTCCCTCTNTACACGACTTGCGCTCCGCTCCTGTCGGCAAGGGGAGCGATACATATCAAAGGATATATCGCGATGTAAAAGAGAATTCCGTGTATATCGGATGGATGTCAGTAGGTTCAGGCCTTGTGTCCGACTAAAACTGTCGAGAATATCGGTAGAGTAGTCCCTCCTCTCGAAAGGCTTGAGAGGAGGGAAGAGCCGAAGGCTCAGGGTAGTGAGTTTGTTGAGGCATATGTTGCAAAGCGTACGAAGCAAATCAGCCCGATGAGGGCGCTTGCTTTGGACGCAAGTGCAACGTCTGCCGGA
>PCBK01000033.1 GCA_002731275.1 Deltaproteobacteria bacterium
GGCTTGAGAGGAGGGATGTCACGAAGTGACAGGGTGGTGAGTTTGTTGAGGCGGATGATTGCAAGTGAAGACGCAAAAAACCCACTGAAAGATCGTAAGTAGAAGAGTTCTACAAGGATATGGCCTTGCTATATCCGTCTGGAAGAAGGGGATGATTTGGTGGAATAAGGGGAGTTTGCGGAGACACAAGTGCAACGTCCGCCGGATCAGAATTCAAGCTAAACCCCGTATACTTCGGAAAAATGGTCCCTCCTCTCAATCCTTTCGAGAGGAGGGAAGAGCCGAAGGCTCAGGGAGGTGAGTTTGTTGAGGCGCATGTTGCAAAGCGTACGAGGCAAATAAGCCCGACGAGGGCGCTTGCCTTGGACGCAACTGCAACGTCCGCCGGATCAGAATCCAAGCTAAACCCCGTATACTTCGTGGCAGGGTGGAGAGTTTATTGAGGTGTATCTTGCAAAGCGCACGAAGCAAAGAAGTCTGGTGGGAGGCTTTTTCAAGGAGGACGTGATTCAGACAACACGCTCAAGCATAGCGTTAATTTTTTGCAAAAAGCTGTTCATCTCAGGGGCGTTCATTTGGTCCTCACGACCGGCAGCACACAAAAACAACGACTGGCCTCCAAATACCATATTGAAGACCTGCAATGTCACGCCTTTGCGCTCTTTGTAGTCGTTGAGTTGATGGCGTAGTGAGTTCCCTGAAGGGCTGTTAAGGACAGGACACATCGCTGCAATCCACTCTCCATCAACCTGCCCTGTCGACATCAACTCAAGTCCATCTTCAGAGGCCAACGTCAAACCACGAAGTCCCAGGGTATTCGCCATCTCATCCAAAATCGATTGTACTTTTTGCCAAACAGTCATAGTGATTCTCCACATACACAATAAAGAAAATAAACTTCAGAAATATACTTTCACACCTTGCACACAAAACCTCGTGTGCCATTGAACAACACGTCTTTCATTTCGTCCTTAACAATGACAACACGATTTACATCGTCGTGCGTTGAAACGATCCAAGGACGTATTGTCACCATAGTCAAAGCCAAAAGGCGAAGTCAAAAAAGCTGCATGTCTCTGACAATACAAAACAACAGAATGCAAACATGATGGAGGATTTCAAGGTCGCGACTGTAAGGCAAAGAAAAACAAATACACACGTTGACCAACCGCTCCAGAGCACCTAGACTATAGGTCAGGTCATGTCACGCAAATCATGCCAAAAAAGCGCGACATGTCTTGCTGGTGAAAGAAAAAAAACGTGAGAACGTTTAGGGACATAGAAACAAAAGGAGCACAAGATGAATCACAAACAGGCTGAAGCCAAACAAATTATGAGGGATATGCTCGGAGAAGACTACGTCAAACTCACACTCCAAAGCATACAAAGCACCGAAACCCCTCACGCCGAAGAAGAAAGCAACATCGTCGCCAAAATTCAGCTCTCAAACCAAGATAACCACATCCTCCTGGAAGGTTCAGGCGTCGGTACACTCGACGCCTTCTTCCTCGCGATGCGTAACCGTCTGAGCGAAGACTACCCCTCTGTCAAGACCATCGTCTTTACCTCGATCAAAGCACAAAGTATCCCCAACTCCGACCTCGAACATCCAACCGACGCAGAAGCAGAAGTCTCACTGCGGATCAGAAATAGTTACGGCGATGACTTCGAATTTGTAAACCGTTCACGTAGTTTGTTGCGGGCAGGACTGCTAGGACTCATCGAAGCAACTGAATACTTTTTGAACAGCGAGTTGACCTACATCAAACTCTATCATACTCTCGAACATTACCGGACACAGGGACGCTCTGATCTGGTGGATAAGTACACGTCTTTGTTGAGTATGATGGTGCGCAACACCTCCTATGCTGAGGTGATCGAACGTATCAAATCCAACGCCTAAGACCAGCGGTTGCTTCGCTCAACCTCCCCAATCACCTCTCCACACTCTCTTTTCAGCGTCCCCACACTGTGTCCTATCGCGCTTCATGACCGCAAACAACAACAGCAGGCTTTCCTACCACCAGCCTCAACCAATGGAGTCTTGATGTATGACGACCCGCGATTTTTTTGAATCGACAGATGGCACCAGACTGTACAAACAGACATGGGGCACGCCAGAGAAAGGCGTAATTGTGCTGCTCCCAGGCTTTGCGGATCACTTGGGCAGACACAAACATCTCGTGCGCGCATTGACAGAGCGGGGATACGGCGTAGAAGGCTTCGATCACAGAGGAAATGGACAAAGTGGTGGGGTCAGAGGACACGTCGAACACTTCGACCAATACATCGAAGATCTCCACGCATTTTTACGCCCCATCTGGCAGTACAACAAGCCCACCTTCTTGCTCGGACAAAGCCACGGCGCACACATCGCGCTGCGCTATGGTCTCCTCCACCCAAAGAGCGAATTGATAGGCGTCATCGCAGCCGCCCCCTTCCTCGGGATGAATGAACAACTTCCGATGACCAAACGCTGGATGGCAAGCCTCGCGAGCACCTTCTGGCCACGCTTTCACGAATCCAACAAACTCCAAATCGAAGTCCTCTCACACGATCCTGATATCATCGAAGAGACCAAACAAGACCCCCTCTACGGACGTGTCGCGACTGCGCGCTGGTACACAGAGACGCTCAAAGCGATGGACGAGACGATCAAACGCGCACACGAGTTCACATACCCCCTCCTCATGCAGCTCGCAGGAGAAGAGAAGATCGTCGATCCAAACGCAGGCCGTCGCTTCTTCGAGAAGGTACACCTCAACAGCAAAAGCATCATCGAATATCCCGGATATTTTCACGAAATTTACAACGAAACCCCTGACCGTCGCGGTCCTGTATTTGAAGATCTCGGGAACTGGCTCGACGACAACCTGCCTTGACACAACCCCCATAAGTCGACAGGATACAAGAAAAGTATACAAGCTCTTCTCGTAAAGATAAGGCTACTGCAAGGAAAAAAGCGCACGAAGGAGGGCAGTAGATGGAGCCTCAGGCAAGGCATGAGGAGAAGGCATGGCCACCGCCATGTCGACGACGAATCACGCAGCTTGCGGTTTCAGCTCCAACCTCAACGTGCGTTTCCTTTTCCCGTATACTTTTTTTCTTGCAGCAGCCTAGCACCTGGAGACAACATGGTTGATGTGCTCAAATGTATCCTGTCTATTTTGCTCTGTTGTATACCCTCTTTGTCTCACGCAGCCCCCAAACCAGACAACACAGCGAAGACAAAAGTCACACACGAAGCGCTTCGTAAGCAGGGCATCATCGGTGCACAACGTATACTCGCACCGCTAAGCTCCAAACCCGCGCAAAAAGGAGAAGGGCCAAAGATCGCCGCCAACGCACTGCGCACATACTTCGCTGTCCGTTGGGGATGGCGAAGCGACAAAGAAGCACGCAAAGAGTGGCGCAAAATCTGGAAAGCCATGGCAACATGGAACCCAAAAGTCCTCTACAGAAAATTGCGCTACAAACAAGTCAGACACCGCTTCGCTGCCACCATCAAAGACTTTGGACTCACATACACCCTCCCCAAAAAGGGACAACCCTTCTCCAACAAGCTCGGCAAAGGCGGCGTCTCTGTCCACGTCAAAACACTCCCACGTAAAAACGCCCGCTCCGAACGCACCTACCTCTATAACTTCAAAGCCCAAATGAACATGCTCCCTGTCCGCGTCGAAGGCTTTGACCCCATCGTCCTCGACTTTATGCGCAAGATCACCTCCCCTTCCCTCTCACTCAAACCAACACCTCCCCTACAAGCCGAATTCTCCCCCTCACTCAAAGGACAATCACGCAAGATCCTCGAATGGCTCAACGCCCTCTTCCCACGAGGTATCAAAAAACTCCTTCGCTTCGCTGAGATCTCACACATCCTGACCCCGCTCGGAAAAGGACGCTACAAGATCGACTTTCAATGGCGCTGGAGACTCAAAAACTTTATCAAAGATTACCCCGGCATACGTAAATCCATCAACAACAAAAAACGCAAATTCTACGTCTTAACCGACTTCTTTGATATGCAACAACGCCGCTGGCTTCGCTGGAATTATAAACGTTCGGAGTGGCGCATCTCCCTCTTCGGCATCATGACCCCCAAAGGACTCCTGATGTGTAACGAAGACTGGAAGCCCATCTCCAAACCCTGGCGACCCACACAAAATCTGCACTCAGATTGGATCACGCGTACACATTTTCGCTTCGCGTCCTCTTCGATGGGAGCCGAGATCTCCGACATCGTCCTGCGTTGGAAGGTCCGCAAACTCAAAAACGGCGCGAGCCTCTCCCTCGCGCTCAAACAAGCCCCCAAACTCAAGATCATCGGCGGTGAGATCCTTCGTATCCTCGCAAGACTCGTCATTCCAGGTGGTGTCGAACGTATGTTCAAGATGTTCATGCACAACACCGCACACGCCGATCGAGGCAAGGGTTTCCGCATGACGTGGTCCCTCAAACGACACAAAGAGACCTCAAGGATCCACTTCGACATGACTATGCCGCTCAAACACAACCCCATCCTCGCGAGCATCCTGCGGATCATGTCGAGCTTCCGCCGCACGAGACGACGTGCACGCCGAAGAAGACCTCTCAAAAAACGCACCGCCCGAAAAAAACGCAAACGCGTCGTGTCCAAACGACGTCGCCGAAAATACAGAAGACGACGACGCAGAAAACGCTATCCCTCCATGTGGATCCGCGTCTACAAACAACTCCACCGCGATCTCATCGAAGCCTCCAAGCCACTGTAAGAAGCCCCCTCCGACTCATCGCGACTTCAACAAGTTGACCCCAACCAACCTCACGCGATACAATCCCCTTCATACACAAACATCACACACAAAGAGCCCTTCATGAAGGATATATCGCAACAAGATATCGACACATACGTCACCTGGTGCCAACAACACCTGCCTGGATTCGCGATCTGCTACAAAGACGAATCCACCCTCCAAAAATGGATAGGTGCCCTCCTGTGGCCCATCAACAAACGCTACATGACCGCGTATACGACAGTCATGTTCGGCAAGATCTATTTCCCATCAAGAGAGACCGTCGCGTTGTGGCCCAAAGCACAAATGTACGCAACACTGCGACACGAATTCGTCCACCTGATGGACGCAAAGCGCTTCCCGCTTTGGTTTGAGATCTCCTACCTGCTCTTCTTTCCAGCAGTCCTCACGATGCGGGCCTACTGGGAATATCGGGGATACGTTCAAAATCTGCTCGTCGAATACGAACGCACAAACGCGATCAGTGAAGAGACCATTACGTGGATTGTCGAGCGCTTTGTGCGCTCCGAATACGGCTGGATGTACCCATTCAGGCAACATCTCACAAACATCCTACAGCGCACAAAACAGCGCATCCTCAAAGGGGAACTGAGAGGCCCCTACCCATACTGTGAGTGGGGAAAAGAGACTCCCACATGACAGCGCAACCAACGTGTCCCACCAAACCTTTTTGGAGACAAACATGCTGATGTATCGTCTGATGCAAGGATTTCTTCGGGTTGTTGTCGCGATCTTCTTCCGCAACATCGAAGTCATCGGAAAAGAAAACATCCCCCAAGATGGCAGCATCATCTTCGCCGGGAACCATCCAAACTCCCTGATCGATCCACTCATGGTCATCACACAGAGCGGTAAAGTCGTACACTTTGCCGCACGTGACGGATTATTCAAGAGCCGCTTTTTGCGCTTTTTTCTCGACAGCCTCGGCGCCGTCCCGATCAAAAAACGCCAGGACCACAAGCCCACAGACGGAAAAGTCGACAACCAAGCGGCCTTCGACGCGCTGTTTAGTGTCCTCTCAAAGGGTGGATGTATGGGGATCTTCCCGGAAGGCATCAGCCACACAGACTCCGAGATGAGTACCTTCAAAACGGGGACAGCTCGTATCGCCTTCGGTGTCCATGAGAAACACCCCGAGACAAAGCTGTGGATCGTCCCCGTAGGGCTAACGTACATGCACAGGCAACGTGTCCGGAGCCAATGTCTGATCCAATTTGACGAGCCGATCGCCATCGACGAAGCGTGGATGGAGCGGTACAAAGAAGCCCCCAAAGAGACGGTTCGTGCGCTCACATCGTTGCTCGATCTGCGCCTACGTGGCGTCACCCTGAACGCTCCAGATTGGGAGACGATGAGGATCCTTCATACGGCGCGACGTCTGTACAAACCCGATCGTGTCCACCTCTCTCTCGAAGAATACGCCGAACTCACGAGGCGCTTCGCTGAAGGCTACCTTCGTGTCAGTGATAAACCGGAGGTCCAGGCCCTACGAGAACATCTCGCGGACTACCAATCCCATCTTGATTCCCTTCAAATTCGCGATCACGATCTACGAAAGGACGCACCGCCCCTTCGTGTCTTTGGCAAGATCTTGCGTCGATTGAGTTATCTTTTGATCATGTTGCCGCTCGCGATTCCAGGTGCGTTACTGCACATGCCGATCATCTTCTCGGCGATCGTCGCAGGAGACCGACTGACGAGGCGAAAGGACGTCGTCGCGACGACCAAATTGATCGTCTCCGTCCTCACGATCCCGATGCTTTACGCCGCCTTACTTCTTGGCCTCACATGGTACATCAGCCCGTGGGTCGCGCTGTTCACTGCGCCGTTTTTGCCGTTGACGGGATTTGCGACGATGAGAGTCCTCGAAGAGAAGCTGCAGATCGGCAAATCATTGACCGCGTTGAGTCGTCTCGTGCGGTTTGAGCAGGAGGTGGAGGAGCTTCGACAAAAGCGCAAGGAGCTGGTCCAGGAGATCGACCGGGCAGTTGATCATCACCATGATCCAAGTATCCCCAGAATGTTCGAAAAAAGCGCGACGAGCGCGTCCTGAGATCATCGAAAAGATGAAGAGTAAGAACCCCCTCAGACAGGCTATCGCCTGCATCACTCCTTCAACATGAGGTCATGTCATTGCAAGACAAAGTATTGATCCTTCATGGGCTCGCGAGGACAGCGCGTTCGATGAAGAAGCTCGCAGAGACCATTGAACAAGCAGGATACGAAGTCCTCAACTTCACCTATCCATCGCGTGAATACACCATCGAAGAGTTGGCCGCGTGGCTGTTGCCAAAGGTCGAAGAACATCTTGAAACAGCGACACCATTGCACTTTGTGTCTCACTCAATGGGTGGGTTGGTGGGTCGCGAGTTGATGTCTTTGCTTCCCGAACATAATTGGCAGAGCGCGGTCTTCATTGCGCCGCCCAATCAGGGCAGTCAGGTCGCGCGGACGCTCTCCTCCCACCCGATGACACAATCGTTCTTTCAATGGTTTTATGGGCCTGCGGGACAACAAGTCGCAGGTGAGATCGAGTTACCGCTCCCCCTGTGTCCCTTTGGTGTGATCGCAGGGACCAAGAAGCGCGCGCTCGTCAATCCGACGAGTTGGATCTCTCATAACATCTTCCCGGATGATCAGAGCAGTGACGGAACGGTCGCTGTCCATGAAACAAAGCTCGATAAGATGGTTGACTTCGCAGAACTTGCGCTCGATCACACGACGATCATGAACCACCCACAGATCCATCGCTTTGTGTTGCACTTCTTCCAACACCACGCCTTCCCAAAAGACTAGGTAACCACACAATCCCAACAAATGCCCCTCTTCAAACATTCGAGCTTGCCAAAGAGAGCTTTTGTATGTAACCTGTACAAAGTTTCACTTCGACGAGGTCGCTTTCATGAATATTTTTCACACAGAACTCAAAAAATACGGTGCACAAGAACAACAACTCTTCTCGCTCTCTGAGTTCAGTTCCGAAACACTCCGTTACATCGACTTGGTAAAGGCGGAAGAGTACAAACCAGAGGCTGTTCTGGAAGAGGAAACCGGTCAACCGCTTGCCTATATTGTTGATAGCAGACACCGAGAACTTAGCACTGAAGAGATCAAACGATGGCGTAGAGCGCTTGCGATGCGAGGCACGTCTTCTTACATGGCGGTGATCAAGCTTGGAAGACTCGATATATACACCCTCGACCTAGACAACAAAGAGCCTGAAGACTTCCTCCAAGAAACAATCAAAGAGGACAGCAAAGAAGCTCCCAGCACGTTCTCTCGACTACATCTCTTGCCACACGATTCACAACCCTCCAAGGCAATTCACGAAGTCATCTTTTCGCTCATGAAGGACGCTATTGATGCCGTCCATTCGAGCGAAGGAACAGAACGCATCTCAACAGAAGATGCGCTCTCATTGGTAGGTAGGGCTCTCTTTACCCGTTTCTTGATCGATCGCAAGATTCTTAAGGAGGAAGAGTGGAAATCCTTTTGCCCCTACGTAACATCCCCTTCCGAGCTATTCAACACCTGCCAAAGTATCGCAAGTACAAATGCTTGGCTGGATGAAACGTTCAATGGAGACTTCCTTCCTTTCCAATTTGATGGCTCTTGCGACAAAGAACTGTCAACGCGACTTGACGCACGAAGCCTGGGAGCGTTGAGCAACATTTTGTACAGGGCCCCCAAAGGACAACTCCCTCTCGTCGATAAAAAGGACAAGCCACTAGGTTGGGACGGGCTCGATTTTGGACACATCCCAGTTGGCGTGTTGAGTCAGGTCTATGAACAACAAGCCCAAGATTGGTCGCCTGACACAAGGCGAAAGAAGAGCATCTACTACACACCAGCCCCCATTGCAGAGTTTATGGTTCGAGAGGTTTTCCTCGATCTCGCAGAACATGAGCCAGAAAAAGCACACAAAGCCCGTGTTTTGGATCCTGCTGCGGGTGGTGGGGTCTTTCTCATTTGCGCCTTCAAAGAGCTCTTTTCCCTCCGGTGGGAGACCTTACAAGAGATCCCATCAACAGATGAGATTCGAGAGATTCTTTACAATCAACTCACAGGGTTTGACATCGAACGTTCGGCATTGCGGCTCACAGCGTTGAGTCTTTACCTGACAGCGATTGAGTTGGACCCCAACCCCTACCCTCTCAAGAAGTTGCGCTTTCGCCCCTTGAAAGACACCGTTCTTTTGCATGTCGGCGACGGGACAAACGCAAAGCTAGGAAGCTTGGGACCAAATGTCCCCGACGACTACAACAACCAATATGATGTTGTGATCAGCAATCCCCCTTGGACAGCGCTCACGCTCTCAAAGCAAGAGCAAAAAACCTTGAAGGATGAATTACAACCAGCAATCCAGAGCGAGTTTGGGATCAAAAACCCCACAATCTCACCACGTCAACCAGAAGTCGCGTTCATGTGGAGAGCGTTGGAGTGGTGTCATCCTGGAGGCAGAATCGCATTCGCACTCAACGCAGGTCTCCTCTTCAAGCAGAGCAACGTCGCTACAAATGCTCGCTCACAACTTCTGCAGGCGTTTCAGTGGACGGGTGTCCTCAACGGAGCAGAGTTAAGAAGAGATGATGTTTGGCCAAAGGTAGAAGCTCCATTTGCGTTGATATTCGGCGTCAACACCAAGCCCGAAGAAGATCACCAATTCTACTTTTACTCACCACACACAGACAAATCGAGCAAACAAGGTCGCATGAGGATCGATGCAGAGTCAGCGCATCCGATCTACGCAAGCGATCTTCGCCAAAACCCTTGGCTTCTCAAAGCCCTGTTTCGGGGCTCTCGCCTTGATGTCGTTCTCCTGGAAAAAATCTTGGATGCAGGACCTCCACTTGAGAGCTACTGGGGAAAGGAAGAGTTGTACTTCGCGGAGAACCAAGTCGCAACAAACTCAGGAGAGCGTGACGCAAGCTTCTTGTACAGACTTCCATACTTCTTTCACGGACTTCCATACCTAACGATCTATGAAGACATCGATTTTACCATCGATGTAGAAAAGTTACCCATATTCGAAGAAGGCCGAAAACTTCGTTGGCCTCGTCGCCCTGAAATGTACAAGGCACCTTTGTTACTCATCGAAACGAGAGCACTCCCTAGGTCACCAAAAGTCTACGATGACATCGCACATTTCGACATCTCTTTTCCTCGACCTTTTTATGGCCTAAATGCGCATGACCACGAAAACGCAGATACTTTATTCAGATACACACAGCTTCTTTTATCCAACTCTTTGTTTCGATGGTTTTGCTTGCTGAGTAGTGGCTCATACGGCGTGGAGAGGGAGGCGATACTTTTGGATGATGTCAAAAACTTCCCCATCCCAAGATGGGAATCACTCAGTGAAGAGCTCCAAGAACAAACCAGAAACCTATCAGAACGCTACAACGAAACAGGCGAGTTTGATGAATCCTGTGTCCTTTGGCTCAGGAAAGTGTACGGATTGACTGAGTGGGATTGGCAAGTTATCACCGATACTCTCTCAGTCAATACCCCTGACGGCCCGACGAGAAAGTTCGCCCAAGCAGCTCCCAAAAACGAAGAGATTGAGCGCTTTTGTGTAACGCTCTCCGAACTACTCTCTCCGATGATAGATTCCCCTCTGTCCATCACCAGCCACCAACTTGAACATCACCCCTGGATCTTCCTACACATCACACCAGAACAGACAAAACAACCACCCAACCAAGCTGATATGCAAGCGTTGACAGAGCTAGCTGATATGCACGCCGCAAGCCAAATGGTCCTTCCATTGGAGACGGGGCTGCTTGTTGGCATCCTCAAACAAAATCGATTTTGGACCCAAACACGTGCGAGATTACTCGCGCTCGACTTACTGCGTCGCGATGACATAAACTGGTCAACGCCATGAAGAGAGCACAGAGTCGAATGTTCCGAAGATTGGCAAGCAGATCCCACAAGTACCCACGTGCGGACCTTCAACCACTTCTCAAAAGAGCAATCATCTCCGCAATTCTATGCGCATGGACCTCCATCCTAGAGGAGGATGATGATGGTGTAGAGCTTGACGAAGACGACCTCACTGCGCTGCTCGAAGACTACCTCAATGAAATTCTCAACGATGGCAACAACTTGTTTCAAAACGTCGTGCGCGATGCATGTGTAACATCCTATAATGGGGAAGAATTGCATAAAAGACCAGACTTAGCCTTTCGACTCGCAGACCAGAGAGATCCCGAGTACGCTTGGTTTGCGGAATGCAAAGTCGTCTCACGTGAGGCCAGAGTATCCAAATACCTCACACATGGCGTTCAGCGCTTCATTGATGGAGATTATGCTTGGGCGATGCCTTCAAGTTTAATGGTAGCTTACGCCGATCATGGATATACACCCTCAGACAAACTCGCAAAGAGCATGAAGCGCAACAAGTTTGGAAAGCTCGAAGATGCAAGCTCTCTCTGTAACGAGGAACATGAACTTTGGTCTTCGTCACACGAGCGGGATTGGTGTTATCCCGACACGGAGAAATCCCCTGGCCCCATCACCCTCTACCATTTGTGGTTGAACGTCGATGAGTACTCCGCAGATTAAATGTCCAGCTCATGACACAACACAACATGCCCACGAAACTGCGTTTTCATGCAGCTTCTGCCTCCGAAGGCCGCACAGACTTGGTCTCCCAAGGATTTTTGCTCCCCACATCCCTCTCCAACGTGGTCTGCACGAGATTCTCCATCCAATACCACACAACGACGCAGTTTTGACGTCATCGAAGACTCAAAATCACACACATACCAGGTAAACACATCATTTCGGAAACAAAAATGGGAGAAATACGCGGTGTTTCTCTCATTTTCAAAAGAAAATTCCAGAAAGACCAAAGATCTCATCAACATACCCAAAAGGGGACAATCCCCATCTCTGTCGATGTATACGAAAGGAGAACAACCAGCCTCCGTCGGCGACGGAGGCTGGTTGTCTTCGGAGTTCAGAGGAGCCAAGACTACGATGTGACTGGTTGTCTTCGGAGTTCAGAGGAGTTGAGACTACAATGAGGCTGGTTGTCTTCGGAGTTCAGAGGAGTTGAGACTACGATGAGGCTGGTTTTTCAGCTTCGACCTCGACGACAGGTGCGTCATCTTTTTTCGAGCTTGAGCCTTCGCCGGGCTTCAAGCGGCGAGCCTCTTCATCCATCCCACACATGAGCATGAGACCTTTGAAGATAGAGACCGTTTGGGATTCATTCGCATCGTAGACAGCGATGCTCTCATTTTTCGCGAGCATACTGCTCTCGGTCTCGCGCTTTTCTTTTTTGTGTAAAGCGATCGCGAGCTCGAGCGCCTTTACCTTTGGTTCGAGGATGGAGAGCGCATCTTGTTTCTTGATCCCCGAAGAGAACGCGTTTGTTTTTGGGGGGAATGACTTGCTCTTGTCACGTAACCATTTAACGAGTAATCCGGCTTGTTGGGAGAGTGCAGTGGGTTCCGAAGGTGTACGTCCTTGGATTTGAAGAGTCACCAAGAAATCTTCGCCATAAGAGCCACGCGTCGTCTTCTTGAAGTCGCGTACAAGCGCGTAGACTTCGTTTGTGTTGAGATCGAGCTGCTTCCGAGAACCAGTATCATCGCCAAGCTCTTCGTTGTATGCCTGTTCGGCTTCTCTCATATCCTTGGCGCAGCTTTGGTGATTACGATGCAAAAGCTGTAACACGAGCAGGAGCTGATCTTTCGACAATGTCTCTCCTTGCTCACATAATGGCAACAGCTGTGAGTACAATGCTTCTGAAATCGCGGGGTTGTGTGTCTCGACAGAAGCTCCGATCACACCAGCATTATCCAATCGGGACTGGATCATTTTTGAAATAGCCATACGTATCCTCTTCAAATCGTGAATGGACTTCGCCCGATGTCTATCCTCTTGCTGGTATTTCTCTGGGCTGATTTTTATCTGTGTGTAAAAACGAACATAACAAAGGCATGTTACAAATACAACCCTCCAAAAACCCAAACGTCCAAACAAAATTGTTATCTCATGAGCGATACGATATTGCATTTTTTCGAACCAAAGCGTACATTGCTTTGTCGTAATCTATATGACGTTCTCAACAACCAAAGGAACATCTGATGCAAACGTTCTTGGCACCTCCCTTCTTCCTCCCCTGTCGTTGGAAAACCACACTCTGTCTGTAGGGTGTGTTTATTCGACGAAGTCCACACATCACATTCTCGGACTTCTCTCACACACCAAATAAACACGCCCCCATCCATTTCATTCGAAAACAAACACCATTTGTGGTATCGTTCGCCCCCAAGAAACAATGAACTGACAGTCAGTGTAGGAATAGTATAATGAGTTTAATGATTTATAACAGTCGTTCCAGAGAGAAAGAAGCGTTCAAACCCATCGAGGAAGGCAAGATCAGAATGTACGTCTGCGGTGTCACACCGTATGACTACTCTCACATCGGTCACGCCCGCTGCTACGTCGCGTTTGACACGATCCTCCGCTATCTTCGATACAGCGATTACGATGTCACATTTGTCCGCAATTACACGGACATCGATGACAAGATCATCAAACGTGCCAACGAAAAAGGTATCGAAGCTGTCGATCTCGCCGCTGAGTTCATCGAGGCTTACAAAGAGGACATGAGCGCCCTTCATGTCTTGCAAGCCGATCATGAACCAAAGGTCTCCGAGACGATCCAGGAGATCATCGAGATGGTCGAGCGTATCGTCGAGAACAAGATGGGCTATGTCGTCGAAGGAGATGTCTACTTCGATATCAACAGCATGGAAGACTACGGAAAACTCTCTGGCTGCAACGTCGATGATCTGTGCTCAGGCGCACGTGTTGAGGTGGACTCACGCAAAAAAAGCCCCCTCGACTTCGCGCTCTGGAAGTCAGCCAAGCCCAATGAGCCCGCTTGGGATTCTCCTTGGGGCAAAGGTCGTCCAGGATGGCACATCGAGTGCTCCGCGATGAGCCAAAAATTCTTGGGTGAAGTGTTCGACATCCACGGTGGCGGAAAAGACCTCGTCTTCCCCCACCACGAGAACGAGATCGCACAATCAGAAGCCTACACAGGCCACAAGCACGTCAATTATTGGATGCACAACGGCTTCGTCAACATCGATAACGAGAAGATGTCCAAGTCATTGAACAACTTCTTCACGATCCGCGAAGTCCTGAAGATCTTCCACCCAGAGACGCTACGTTTGTTCTTGTTGACGACACATTACCGCAGCCCCATCAACTACTCGGATGTCAATCTCGCAGAAGCCCGTAAACGTCTCGATTACTTCTACGAGACGATTCAACGTGCGACCGGGAAACTCGGTACGAGCTGGGATAAAATCGAAGACAAGTCGACTGGCGCGTTCGACGCACACGACACGGAGTTTGACAACACACTTCGTGAGCGCTTTGTGGCCGCGATGAACGAAGACTTCAACGCACCTCGTGCACTCGGAGAGCTGAGTCACCTGTTCACAAGGATCAACCAGTTGACGGATGGTAAGCTCGGTGACCTGGAAGACGAAGGCGTCAAAGAAGTGCTTCTTGATGGACTTCGGTACGTCAAAGAGTTTGGGCAGGTTGTGGGCTTGTGGTTTGACCAACCAGAAGACTACCTCGCACGCCAACAAGGCGAGCAAAAAGGCGACACCCTCTCCAAAGAGGACATCGAAGCGCTGATCCAGGCTCGCAAAGACGCACGTACAAACCGCGACTTCGCCAAAGCTGACGAGATCCGCGACCAACTCGCTGCTGCTGGTATCGAGATCAAAGACTCCCCCGAAGGCACCACCTGGAAATACGCAAACTAAATCCCCAGAACCCCCTCAGACGGGCTTCGCCCGCCAGCTCCCCCTACTCGACCTGCGCTCCGCTTTGTCGGCAAGGGGAGCGATACATACCAAACCATATACCACGCCCAAAACCCACCCTCCCCAAGCGCCGAACAAATCGTTTGAAATACATCGCTCCCCTTGCCAACGAAGTTGAGTAGCGGGATCTGTCGGCGGATTCGCCGACGGAGGGGGTTTTGTTCCTAGCAGCCCTACTCTTTGCCCACCAACAAAAGCGCCTCCCAAGCGAGTTTGACAAACAGCCACAAGTTGTACAACGCAAACAAGCCAAACAAGATATACAGTGGAATCCACCACCACATCTTGCCTGGCATGTCACCAACGTACAACGCAAAGGCGTCCTTCGAAAACTCCACCCCATTGCGTTTGTAAAACTGTCTCACAGGCTGAAGATGTCCGGAGTCAAAAGCCCTGACGACACGCCCAACAGCAGTAAAAGGACGGAAGACCGCATACGAACGCTTCTTCTTTGTCCGTTTACGAGTCCCACCTGTTAAGGTCTTCATTTTGTTCTCGAAATCAAGCGCCTTTTCGGACTTCTTTTTCTCCATGAAGAGTTTTTTGTAGACATCTTTGGGCAACGAGATGATCAGATCACAACCGAGCGCCACGACATAATTGCGCCGCTCAAATTGAATACGAACTTCTGTCGAAAGCTCCAACTGTGGCAAGATATCACGGATCTTCACGACCGTGTTGGGTTTGAGTTTTTTGTAAAAGTCCTTGGGACAACCCTGCATCACAGAGCCCACATCGACGGGCTTGGGGTCCGCAAAGACGAACTTCAACTCATCGACGAACAATGACAGCAAGAAGAAGCTCAAGATCCCCATCGTGAGAGGGATCAGAGGACGCCACTTGATCGGGACAACGGGATCAGGATCAGCGCCCCACATCTCCAGCCGCGCAATCTCTTCTCGCGTCAGGCCAATTTCGTCGTCTTCTTCGTCTTCTTCGGTTTCTTCGTCAGCTTCAGGGAAGGCAAACTCATCTTCGACCTCGTCTGTCTCCGCCTCTTGTGCAGAAGACTCATCAGAGGAGTCCGAATCGTTCGTTGTTTCGTTTGTATCAGGGGATTCGTTTGAGGGGGTAGCCTCTGTCGATGTATCATCTTGGGAAGCCTCAGCGGACACTTCAGCTTCCTCGTCATGTTGTGTCTGTTCTTTTTTGTCAGACATATAGACCTCCAGTCATCACTACAGCATCGAGGTTGTCACAAAAAATGGTGCACATCAGGCCGTTGCAAGAAACGACCAAAGAGTGTGGTCGCGTCTCCAACCACAGCGCACCCATTGATAAGACATGCCACCCGACTTGTCTAGATGATCCGACAAAAGAACACCAATGACTTGAGGCTATCGCGAGTGAAAAAGTCGATTGGAAAAGCCTTACGCTTCCTCCAATCCAGGTGTGTCGAAAGGCATGTGCTCAAGCAAGCCAAAGTCGACCTCACCTTTCTCAGGGGAAGACCCCAAGACCTCGACCTGGACAGCGTCCCCAATGGAGAAGACATGTCCACTACGCGGCGCGACAAGGCGCAGCTGCGTTTCGTCGTAATCGTAAGAGCCTTTCAGTTGGCGAATGTGGATCAAACCATCGACAAAGTAATCGTCAAGCTCGACAAAGAACCCAAAGGGCGTGATAGAAGAGATCACACCTTTGCAGACCTCACCGATGTGGTCTTGCATAAATTGGGCTTTCATCCGACTGAGGACTTCTCGCTCAGCCTCCATCGCTTGTCGTTCGCGGCGGCTTGATTGTTCGGCAACTTCTTCGAGGAAAAGTTCTAACTCTTCTCGCTGATCGCTATCCCGTGGCATCTTTTTGTGCAGGTGCATCTTCACAAGTCGATGCACCCAAAGGTCAGGATACCGACGAATTGGTGAGGTAAAGTGCAAGTATTCATGGAGCGCGAGTCCATAGTGACCGACATTTTCAGAGGCATAGCTCGCCTGCTTCATCGAACGCAAGAGCAATTGGTTGAGCATTCGACTCGCACGGTGTTCTCTCGAAGCGATGATCAGCTCACCCAGATAAAGAGGATCGAGATCCCAATGGTCCTGCCCAGAAGACTTACTCGAACGAGGTGCAAGTGAAACACCTAGCGCCTGTAGTGTCTGCATGAACTCCTCGACTTTCCCAGCGTCAGGCTCTTCGTGGATACGATAGATACCAGGAAGATCTCGTCGAAGCAGGTACTTGGCGACGACTTCGTTGGCGAGCAACATAAAGTCTTCGATCATCTTGTGTGCGAGATTGCGCTGTCGCTTGACGATGCCGACGATAGATTGTTCCTCGTCGAGCACGACGTGAGGTTCGGGGATGTCAAAATCGATCGAACCTCTCGCTCGACGGCGTTCATGGATCTGTTTGGAGAGTGTCGCCATCGCGATCAATCGCTCCTTGAACGCCTCCGCCGGATTCTCTCCTTCACTCTCCCACCCATCAGGCGCGTCAGCGAGGCCAGCCTCATGAAGCACATCTGCGACCTGATTGTAAGTCAGACGTGCGTGACTGCACATGATCGCTTCTTCAATCGAAGCGTCCACGACCCGACCGTCTTTCATCTCCATCAACACAGCCATACACAAACGCTCCTCGTTGGGGCGCAAGCTACAGATGCCATTGGAGAGGGATTCGGGGAGCATGGGGATACAATGTGTGGGGAAGTAGATACTTGTCCCACGTCTCATCGCCTCCTTGTCGAGCTCATCGTTGCGCGTCACATAGTGCGCGACGTCAGCGATCGCGACGATGAGTTGTTGTCGTCCGTCGGGCAGATCGATGAAGGCAACCGCATCGTCAAAGTCTCTGGCGTCTTCGCCATCGATCGTCACGAGCGGGACATCGCGAAGATCGAGCCGCGTCTGTGCCTCTGCTTCACTTGGGGGTTGTGCGACCTTTTCGGCCTGGATGAGCACATCAGGAGGAAAGGATTCGACCTCAAGAATCGCCGCGCCACGAATGATCTCCCACTCGATGCCTTCGGATTCTTTGAGGACAGATTCGATCTTCGCGATCGCCACAGAAGGATCATGAGGAGGCCGATACAATCTGGCGACCACCCAATCTTCGAACTCTGCGTCATTTCTTTTGCCGATGGGCATCCAAGGATAACGTTCGTTTTCGGGGATAAAGTGAGGCATTCCATCGACCTTGCGGACGGTCCCGATCAAGCGCCCGGAGAAAGGCGTCTCGATCATCGTGATCTTACCGGTCGTGCGGCCTTGTCTATCTTTGTATTGCTTGGCGACAACTTCGTCACCGTGAAGCGCGCCATTGAAGTGACGACTTGGGATGTACAAACGCCCACCATCTTCGAGTTGGATGCCGCCATCACCGTTGGTGTAGATCTGCAGGACACCCTGTACGATTTTGCTCTCATCTGTGTCTCTGAAGGGCGCTTTGCTAGAAGACGACGAACCAGATTGTTGGTTGAGCATAAAGCGGCCACCACGGAATTGTTGCACGTTGCTGTGTTTGGCCTTGTACTTGAGATAGCGTCGGAGTTGCCGTTGGTCTTTTTGGTCAAGCTCCAGTACACGCGCAAACTCACGGATACCAACAGGTCGTCGCCCTGCTTGTTTGAGATACGCCCAGACCTTCTCTTTGACGAGCGGCGCCAGATAGGGCTTATCATCGGGTCGAATCCCCCGAGGAGTCTGTGGTTTGGATGAGTTTTTCCGTACGGAACCTTTGGGTTGTTTGGATGCTTTTTTCTTTGGTTGCTTTTTCTTACTCATAAAATATTCTTTCTTTCAAAAGGAGGGAAATGATTGAGAATTGAGATTCGCAGGCAGGCAAAAATGAAGGCCACGGATATGGGGTGGCGTTGTATCAATATCAATACCGGCTCTCAAATATCGGTCCGGTGCTTTGTGTCCACTCTTTTACGGTGTAGATACGTCTTGCTTGCAAATTTTGTTCGATGGACTCCAAGAAATCTTCTTCGGAGGTGGCCATGAGGATCTGTTTTTCAGGCATCATTTCGCTCAAAACGTCAGTCAATTTAAGCTTATGTGGCGTATCCAAGCATTGTGTTGGATCGTCAAGGATGACAAAGCCAAGCTGGTGAACGAGGCGCTGCGAACGTGCGAGTGCCAGAAAGATACTCAACGCAGCGCAGTTGATATCACCTTTGTTGAGGATCCGGAGCGCGACCTCTTTACGGTTCTCGCTGACTGCCATCACCTCATACCTTTGAGGATCGATCTCAATATCAGGAAAGTCAACACGCGCGCCCAATCGTCTGTAAATCTGATTGATCGTCTCACGTGTATCTTCGAGTTTATGTTGTGCGGCGTTAGTCAATGCGAGCTCAAAAGCTCGCTGCACACCTTGTACGCGCTCGACAAACTGGTGCGCATTCTGTTGGACGCCTTCAAACCTTTTGAAGGTGTCTGTCTCCTTCAGCGCGAGCAGCTCATCGAGCCGACTACGCAGGGGTAAAATGTTACACATCCAGGCGAGCTGTTCGCGACGATCTTCCAAATCGTAGAGTGTCTGCTCCCAGACATCGACGTCTTGGGGTGCCAATTGCGTCTCTTTATCGATAATGCGTTGGCATCGCTCACGCCAGTCATCGTGTGCAAAAATATGGGGGTGCTTTTCTTTTGCCCTCTCAAGAGCTTGATGGCGCTGCTGTGCAAGGACTTGTAGGCGTTTGTCGAAGGTCGAAAGATCTGCGACGTGTTTTTCAAGCTCTTGGCGTTTGCTCTGGAGAGCTTCTTCCTCCCGGAGAAGAGGTGCGAGCAACTCATCCATCTCTCCCTGCCAGCCTTCGAGCTCTTGGAGTGTCTGGACAGGATCGAAGGTCGGATTGGCACAGACCGGGCAGGAGAGATGTTCATCGTTCACGTGGGCCTGCAACCACTTTTTGGTCTCTTGGACAATCCCTGCGCGAAGATCGACCTTTCGACGACGCTCTTGCAAGGCTGGAAGAGCTACCTCCTGTATATCTCGTAGAGTCGCGCGTGTCGCTTCGAGGGTACCAAGATCGGCGTGAAGGGTCTCAATCGCGTCCTCACAGGCTTGCATCCCGGCTTCGAACTCGGTGATCTCCACTTTGTAACGGGAGAGCTCCTCACGTTGTGAGCGAGCTTGCTGACCTGTCCCTGTTTGGCGCAAGGTCCGGATCGCTTCTTTGCTCTCCTCCAAGAAGTCCTGTAGAGCGTCTTCGTCCTCAGAAGACAGACGTAACGTAGCGCTCTCTTCTCCTTGCTGATGTGAAGAGATCTCTGTTGCGATATCTTTGGCGAGTGTGTAAGCACCATCCCACGAGAGCGTCGCGATCCCACGACGACGAGCTTCCATCTTCGCGTCGATCATCTGCGCACGTGTCGACTCGATTTTATTGTTAAGAAGACGCTCGAATTCTTCGGCCTGCCCATCGATCTCTTTGAGTATAGGCTTGACCTTGGCTCTCTTGACGCTGTCGAAGAGCTCGCGCAGCTCCGTCAACCCCATCAATCGGTCGAGTGCATTTTTGCGTTCTTTAGGTTCTTTGATCAGCAGCGATGAGATCACCTCTTGGTGGAGATGAATACAGCTCATATAGTCGGCAAGATTGACACCAAGTAGTTCGTGAAGGGCTTGTTCATCTTGGGAGCGTTCACCGTCGTGTGTGACAAAGAAGAAGGACGAACCTCCCTTCTTTTTCGTATCGGAGCGCGTAATACGAAGCCTTCCACCAGTCTCTTTGTCGATCAATTCAAGCTCGACGCGGACTTGCTTGGCGTTGAGATGACGGATCATCCAGTTTTTGCGTTCCTGGATATTGGTGTTGCTTTTGTTGGCGATTTTGTCGCCAAACAGACACCAAGAGATCGCGGTTAAGGTGCTACTTTTCCCGCCCCCCTGTCGGCCAAACACAACGGTGAGAGGTCGATCAAAGCGAAAGACAACGCCATCTCCTTCGTCAGAATACCCACGAAATCCAAGAATCTTCAGGTGTGAGAGACGATAATTCGCCATCAATCTATCTCCTCATGCGTATGTCTATATGTCGTCGGTCCTTGTGTATACAACGCCTTCACATCCTCTCGAGAAGCTCGGAGAAAGCCTGCGCTTGTGCCTTGCGTAGGTCCGCCATCGTCTCCTCTAGCTTTAGACTCACGGCCTTTGGCGATTGTTCATCAAAGACCTTCAGGATATCATCGAGCAGCTCCCGGAACGCCTCGGATTGTTGCTGCTCTGAGGGTAAAACGTCTAGAATTTCTTGTTTTTTTTGCATGACGGCACTCTCACACGATAGGGAAATGAGTAGACACACATTCGGTCAGGGCGTTTGCGACATAAAGCGCAGGAGCCCCAGCGGTCATATCGATATGGTTCGTTTGCTTTAACAGTATACGCCGATATTGGCGACCGCGTATATAACGATAAAAAGAATCTGCGGTCCGAGGAGGCGCGAGAAGATCCTCATCGCCCCAGGCTCCGAGATGTGGGGTTGTGATCTGTGAGAGCAGAGGGAGATAATCGACCTCTTCCTCTCGCCCAAAACGCAGGCCACCCTGGACCGCCCAATCTGCCAACTGCATGACAACAGAGACGGGCTCCGCTTCCATCGTGCGGAGGAGATAACGAACGATCTCTTCATCGATACTGTGGGGATTCCAAAGTCGTGAGAGGAGCTGAAATCGATCGTAACGAGAGAGCCAGGGCAACGCTCGGTAGACACCAGGGACTTCGGAAAAAAACACCTTCTCCATCCCAGAGAAGAACACATTCATGGGCAGCTTTTTCCAGGAGATTCGCTTTGAGGTTGAGAGGCCTCTTAAGCGCAGCATCGCCCAGCTCGCCAGTTTGACCCGCGCCGCCGCCTTGGAGATGTCAAGCGGCGCCGCGAGCATCGCAAACATCGCGACATCTTCGGGGTGTCTGTATGTGTACACAGCCGAGAGGATCCCCCCAAGGGAGTGACCACAGAGAAGCAGCTTCTCACCATCATGGCGTTCTCTCAGGAGCTTCACGACACATGGAAGATCTTCGAAGAGATAGTCGTTGAGATCCCAACAAAATCCTCGCTCCTGAACGTCTGGCGCTTGCTTGTCGAGTTGTGAGCCACCATGTCCCCGAAGATCGAGGAGATAGACAGGGAACCCTTCTTCACATAACGCACGCACAAACCCGCCTTGGTTCCAGGACAGATGATTTTGCGAAAACCCGTGGATACACAACACAGGCGGTCTCTTTGTCTTAGATTCCGCTTGATACGCGATGAGTTGGAGGGTCCAACCGTCTCGGGTATGTGCGTAAAAGGTGGTGTCTTGCATGTCGGCTATCATATCGGAAAGTAAGGCCGTTGGGTGGAAAAGTATCTTTTTTCCATCTGGCGGCCTAAGTGGTCCTCTCGCTAAGTAAGCGCATGAGCATGATGTTGCATTTTTGCCCGTAGGGTCGGTCCTTGTGTCCGACCTCGATGTTGTATGTCTTTTTCTGATGTTGCATTTTCCCGTAGGGTCGGGCCTTGTGTCCGACCTAGCTGTTGTATGTCCTTTTGGTGAGAGGACCACTTAGGTCGTTGTGAAGACAAGAGTCGTCCCCCTAGGACGTCAAGAGTTGTACGCTCCCTTTACCAGGGCCTGACAAGCGCGCGATGTATTCTACAGCAATGTCTCTGGGTTCTCTAAAAAGTTGGTGACTGCGCCAGCGGCTCGCGCGGCGTTAAAGCCATCCTCAATGCGCTCATCGAATGTCCACTTGAGAGACGCAATACGTCGCGCGACAACTTGACCATCTTCGACGACAGGCTCCTCAGAGGGTGCCCCCATCACACCGAACAACGAGACGTTCCCAAAATCGTAGAGATGATGAAAACCAGAGTTCAGCCCCATACTCCCAAGGTTGGAGATAAACATACTTGCAAACATGGGGTTATGTTCGATAAAGGAGTCGGGCAACAGGTTAAAGAAGTCGAGAACTTTGACGCCGGTCATCCCAGCCATAAGGAGTGGACGGGGGAGCTTCAACAAGTCGAGTGTCTCTTTCTCTTGGCCGCTGATATCGTCGGTGCGATCTTTTGTCAGCTTCTTGCGGATATCGATGATCACATCTTCGAGAGACTCGTCGGGTAAAAAGAGACGTTTGAAGATCAACAGGCCACCATGACTCGACATCTCTTTTTTTGCGCTAAAGGAGAGATACATCCCTTTGCGTTGGTAGTATCGCTTTCCTGCGATAAATTTGTTCATACGAGGATGCATCATGTGGGCTTTTGCACATGCGTACAACAACAACAAGTGCATGGTCAAACGTAGCTCAGGTGGGTGCTCCTCATTCCACTTTTTGATGAACGCTTCGGCCGCCTCGATCTTGATCTTCTCTTCCCATAGGACCCATGAATCAGGCGCTCCTCCCAAGATGTAAGGCATAAATTTTCGCCCTCTTGAGAGCTTATCTTCAAGTGGAATTCCATCTTTGCGACCAAAGATCTTGGACAACATCGCTCACTCCCTTCCTATCTGATCTTTTGCGGATTCCTCCCAAGAAGATCAGAGCTGATGTGATCTTTTTACGTACATTTTCAAAAAGATCACATCTCACGTCAATGCACTTCTGAAGCACGTCTTTCCTAACATAAACTACTCCTGCGGTATACCCCAGACAGCCCCTATTTTCAAGGAAGAAGTCGCGAAGGTCTTGACATCCCCCCCCCTGCCATCTCTATCATATACTATGAAGACTCAGAAAGAACGTCTCCATACATAACTTTACGTTCTTTGACAATCTGCCCGACAAGAATATGCCCTCCAATCCACTTCATGGACGGCATCATCGTCCCCTACGGGACATGAGGAACTGAGCGACAACGCGAACAAGACCATCGACCTCATACACATTACGCGAATTTCTTCCCACGTGACCTCCTTCTTTTCTTTGTATCCAAGCAAACAGAGCCCAATGATCCACAGCATTTGTTGCATAGCTCGTACATAAACATCATCACCGCACATGCTGGGTACACGCTCTTTGTTCTTCAATGTCCGTCAGGGCAGCGCTTTGGACTCTGGCGCAAGGAGAAAGTAGGATGAATGTGTCACGACCTTTATTCAAACAACAACAGCTTCGACAACTATGGCACCGCTTTCGAGCGGAGCGGGCTCTCTCATGGGCAGGTCTATGGTTATTTACCTGCTCATGTAGCTTCAACAACAGCTTCCAAGACGGATGCATTGGTTCGGTGCGTGTCACCGTCCCAGAGCACGCTGCGCGCACATCCCACCGCAGACACAACCGCAAACAACATGCGCAACAAGCTGACGTCGTATACGCCAGCCATCACTCCCTCCTTCCACGTCTTCGCTTCCAGACGGCCAAATTTTTTCCCCAACGGACAGCCCCATCCGAACAGACAGAGACAGCACAGCGAGCTCTTCATTGGTGGGAACAACCAGGTCTCGATGCACTTTTGCAAGCAGACTCCCCACGTGAAGCTGCGCGTACCTACTTGAAGCGCCACAAAGGTATCGAGTGGCTCGCACCAACACAACAAGTCAACAGCGTCGCCGTCCTCTCCTCCGAACCTGAGCAAGTCTGGCGACAACGACCAGAACAGGTCCAGGTGTGCTTTCATGCCTCTTACCCCAACAAAGGATGGGGGCGCATTCACCAACCCAAAAACACCAAGCAGCTCAAAGAATACTGTCAGGCAGGTTACCCGATGGGACGCGGAAAGCTTTGGTACATTGTCAACGACACGTACGCGACGAGCCATATCGGCTGCCGCTTGTTCTTCTCTCGGGATCGCGTGTACATCGTCGCGCAATGTGGACAAACGCTCTACAGAAATGCAATCAGGCAAGACGCGAGATGTTTGCAAACGGGTTCTCAATGTGATTACCCCGCAGCGACCCTCCACAAGCTCCCCAACGGGACAGTACAAGAGGTCGAAGCCCCCAAACAATTACTTTACGCAGCACAAACGCGGCGCACTGTTCGATGATGTACGATTGATGACGGAAGCAGGACAACCCCCTCCGTCCTCACGAAAGTTCGGACACCTCCCCCTACTCGACTTCGTCGGCAAGGGGAGGGATACAGGCCAAACGCTCTTTTACGTCATACTCAAAAGAACAAAAGCCTCACCTATAACCTAGTGTTTGCAGNCNNTNNTGTGCATCGCTCCCCTTGCCGACGAAGTCGAGTAGGGGGAGCTGGCGGGCGAAGCCCGTCTGAGGGGGTTTTGCAGCCCCTCTTGTGCATCGCTCCCCTTGCCGACGAAGTCGAGTAGAGGGAGCTGGCGGGCGAAACCCGTCTGATGGGGTTTTGCTTTCCAATATAGCTCACTTAGGAGATGTCGTACTTTTCCAGCTTGTAGTAAAGCGCGGAGGTTTTGATTCCGAGTACACGGGCCGTTTCAGCTTTCACCTTGTTGGAGCGCTCGTAGGCTTTCAAGATCAGCTGTTTTTCGATATCATCGAGGATTTGGGGAAGAGAGCGCATCCCAAGCGCACCAAAGAGATCGGTATCAATCGTCTTCGGCGGCGTATCATTTTGTGTGATGTGGTGGGGAAGATCGAGGGTGGTCAGCTCCTCTTCTTCAGCAAACACCAACGCCTGCTCCATCACATTTTCAAGTTCACGAATGTTCCCAGGCCAGGGATAGTGACGAAAGATCTTTACGACATCATCGTGGACCTTTTTGACCTCGTGTCGTGTGCGTGCGCGTAGCTTTTCAAGAAAGTGCTGCACGAGGATATCGAGATCGTCGAGGCGTTCACGTAGTGGGGGCAGTGTCAGTGGGAGGATGTGCAATCGGTAGAATAGATCTTCTCGAAAACGCCCTGCCTCCATCTCCTTTTGCAGGTCTTTGTTGGTCGCGCTGATGATCCGCACGTCGACGCGGACAGGGGCTTCACCTCCGACACGTTCAAACTCTTTCTCTTGCAAGACGCGCAACAACTTAACCTGCACGGCTGGGGAGATATCTCCAATCTCATCGAGAAACAGCGATCCTCCATCGGCCAACTCAAAACGCCCAAGTTTACGCTTGACGGCGTTGGTAAAGGCCCCTTTCTCGTGCCCAAAGAGTTCGCTTTCGAGCAAGGTTTCGGGCAAGGCGCTACAGTTGATTTTGATGAAGGGTCCATCTTTCCGGGGACTTAGATCGTGAATGGCCCGCGCGGCCAACTCCTTCCCTGTCCCGCTCTCACCAAAGATATGAACTGTGGAATCCGATCCAGCGACGCGTTCGATCTTTTTGAACACGCGCTTCATCTTGTCACACTCGCCGACGATGGTTTTTTGCGCGTACGGCTGGACAATCTCATCCCGAAGGACACGGTTCTCCTCGACCAGACGATCATTTCTGATTTGGAGTTGACGTGCGTTGACAGCTTTTTCGACCTTAACGCGCAACAGCTCCATCGAGAAGGGTTTGGTGATAAAGTCAAACGCCCCGGCTTTCATAGCCTCGACCGCGACTTCGATCGTGCCAAACGCTGTCACCACCATCACGATCGCATCGGGTCTTTGCTCTTTGATCGACTTGAGGACCTGCAAACCGTCAAGATCGTCCATCTTGAGATCGGTGATGACAAAATCCGTCTCGTCTGCGCGAAAGAGACTGAGCCCCTGCCGACCTCCAGAAGCTGTATCCACAGTATGCCCCATCTTTTTGATGGTGTACGCCATACCTTCTCGCATTGTCTCATTGTCATCGATGACAAGAATCCGACTCATGTGGTTCAAACCTCCTCATATGAGAGTGATGGTGATTGTAGAGTATAGAGGGCCAAGTGACAGACTGTCCTTTGGGATTGCAGGCGGGCAAGTAAGGGGAAGCGTCCTATTTTTTGAGACAATACCCCTCAGAGAGAACACTCAGCTCCTTTGAGCGACGAAGGCGAATGTGGAGCCGTGAGCGTCGATGCCGAATACGAAACACACAATCAGTGTAACCATTTCGATCGACGGAAACGCGCTTTGCGTAAGGAGGAATACAAAAACCTTTCGCGACGCGTTTGGCTTTGACGGACTTTCTGTTTCGCAGCTCGTACTCGACGTTGGCTTTGTGTGGAGAGACCGTCAAGTACGTCCAAGACGATTTACACTTGTGCACTTTGCGTCTGGCTTTGTGCTTACGTACAAGACGGCGACGGTGGGTTTTTCGACGACGGAGCTTTTTTCGTCGCCTGGACTTTCGACGCCTTGGACGAGGCTGTGGGCGGATCTCAGGTACGACAGCCCGTTTCGCATGTCTTTTTTCCTTCATTTGATTTGAATGTCGTTCGAAAGATCCCCCCTTTTTGAGGGCCTCGATCTTCTTCTGGAGACCTTTGAGGCCGGCGCCGTACTGCACCTCCCCCTCTTTCGCTGGAATAATCGGCTCTTCAGGGGCAAATGGGCCGAGCTTTTGGACGTACAAAAAGGCGAACACACCACCACCAAGCAAAAGAAGCAAGAAGAGAGGCAGTAGACGTTTTGCCAGAGAGGGCCTCGCGAAAGTAGGATCGACCAACTCGCCATTTTCGAGCGCTTCACCGAAGACATCGGCGGCCTTGATCTCTTGATTGGCGATCGTCTCTTGGGCCTCTGGAGGGAGCATTGTCTGGAGGGAGGCATCCGAATCTGTCGAAGGAATAGACATTGGTCCTTCGAGTCGATGTTGTGGGACCGGTGTCTCCACTCGCGAAGTCGTGAGCTTTGGAATGCTCCCAGCATCAAGCTGCAGACTTGGCGGCCCCGCAGTGGGAGCATTACTCAAATAGTTTCCGGAGCGATTGATGGGGGGTTGTTCAGGAGCGATCTGTGCAGTTGCAGCCGTGAGATGGTGCTCGGCAGCAGGCTCTTCTGCGAGGGGGCCCGCCGCTTCTTTGATCTCCAACCAAAACGCCTCGGCTGTTTGAATCCGATCGGCAGGCTCGCGTGTCAATGCTTTCAGGACGACATCACCGAGGGCCCGAGGGATATTTCGATCGGGTCGAACATCGCAAGGGTGCGCAGGTTGCTTCATAAGCTTGGAGGTCATGACCTCCAGCGCAGAGATGTCATTTTCGCGACCTTCTGGCACAAAAGGAATACGGCCGGTCAACAGCTCAAAGAGAATCACACCCATGCTGTAGATGTCAGCGCGTTTATCGGCACCTTTGTTCATCCCTTGTTCGGGAGACATGTAGAAAGGTGTTCCCACAGCACCTTGTGTCAAGCGAGTGTCAGTACCGTCAGCTCCCACAGGCTTTGCGATACCGAAATCGAGGACTTTCACGAAGTAGGGTTGGCGGCGTCGTTTGATCAACAACAAGTTATCGGGCTTCAAGTCCCTGTGGACGACACCTTCTTCGTGGGCAGCCCACATCGCATCACAGAGCTGCTTGAAGATCGAGAGGCTCCACTGGATCGCAGGCAAACGATCAGCCACGATGTAATGGGTCAGTGGCTCGCCTTGCAGATACTCCATGACGTAAAAATGACCGAGATTGGGGATCTCACCAAAGTCGTCGTAGATCCGGACGATGTGTTCGTTTCTTTGGGAGATGTCTGAGGTCACCTGGACTTCGCGTACAAAGCGTCGATCCATCCCAGAGACAGCGAACACCTCTGGTTTGATGATTTTGACGACACGTTCAGCGTTACGGTGAAGATTTACGTGCTCGGCCTTGTACACTGTACCAAAGCCACCTTCGCCAAGAACGGAACTAAGACGGTACTTTCCAGCGACGAGCATGAGTGGAAATTTACATTGGATACAGAAAGCCAAAGGGGTAGGCTGCCCATGAAATGGGGTCAGGTCGGTGTGACATTGTGGACACTGATCTAACAGAATGTTGGACATGCCCGAGGCTTCCTCATAAACACAAAGTCAAAAGGTTTGTTGCGGTGAATACACGTTCAACAGCAAACAAAGAGGCTCCAAAATGGATACGAACAAACACTATACCACTTTTACGGTGCCTGTTTCCAGCACCTATTTTAACTTTTCTCACAAGCAAAGGCAAAGGTGGATGAAGGGATGTAAAACCCCTCCCCACCCCACTAGGGCTGTCGGATGAAAAACAGCGAAGACAAGAGGGTAGTGGATGAGGCCTCAGGCAAGGCATGAGAAGGAGCCGTGGCATCGCCACTGCGACGACGAATCACGAAGCCTGTGGTTTCAGCAACAACCTCCTGTCTTCGTCTCATGTTCCGTTTCCTTTTTTTCCATCCAACGGCCTTCGTCAAAAGGCTCACTCTGCGTCTGCATTGTCGCCTGTGGGATCTGTCTCAGCAGGATACACACACACGGTGTAGATTTTGTCCGCACGGAACAACCATGTGTGTTGATCCAGATCGGTGAACTGCAACAACGCTGGAGCCTGCTTCTCCATAGATGCGTGGATGTCCGCGACGAGTTCTTCCTGGGTCTTTTCCGAACGAAGCTTGAACCAAGTAGGTTGGGCTTCTGACTCATGACGAATAAAGATACGGTAGATGCTCACGTCTGCTCTCCTTCAATCAACCAGCAGGGACACTGCCGAAACCATGCGATACGAATAATGAAAGAATGGTCTGCATTATACAAGACTTCTATCACAATGCAAAAAATGCTCGCATCACCCGAAAAAACCGCGACAATGCAGGACGCAGCTCGACCAAACCAGCACACCAACCGACTCTATCCTCACACCCTATGGTGCCATACGTGAGAGGGTCCAGCTCGCCCCCTCGCGTACATAGCAAAAACGATCGTGGTATCGGTGGACACCATCACTCCAAAACTCGAAGCGCTCTGGTGTCAAGCGAAACCCTCCCCAAAAAGGAGGTAGCGGGATCGTCCCTTCGGGGTATGTTTTCATGATCTCTGCTCTCATCTCTTCGAGCTTGTGGCGACTCTCAACCACCTCACTCTGTGGCGAAGCCCACGCGCTCCACTGACTCTCTTTCGGACGTGAGTGAAAATAGGTCTCGGATTCCTCTCGTGAGGTCTTCTCGACAGTCCCTCGTATCCGGACCTGTCGATCCAGAGGCGCCCAATAAAAGTGAAACTCCGCACGCGGATTCTCCTGAAGCTGCCGTCCCTTCTCACTGTCGTAGTGGGTGTAAAAGACAAACCCACGGTCGTCAAAAGACTTGAGCAGCACCATCCTGACAGACGGCACACCGTCACGGCTTGCGGAGGCAACAGCCATCGCGTTTGGCAGCGCGATATCTGCGCGCCCTGCGTCTTCAAACCACAGCGAAAACTGTTCAAATGGATCGCTCTTCAGATCGCGTTTGTGCAAAATTGATGTCACGCTACATTCCTTTCGGTATTGTGAGGTTTATTGAGGTGAGAGAACCAATGTTTTTCCAAGCTCAGGGGTCGGGATCTCCCGCTTTTGACCATCGGACCAAACGATCGTGAGATCGCCAGCAGCTTCGACGTCTCCCAAACCAATCGGTAGCAAGAGTTCACTCTGATCGGGACTTGTACTCGAAATCCCCACCTCCCGCAAGAAAGTTCGAGCGCCGCTCTTGAGCAAGATCTTCGTTCCAATCGCGCTACGATTCCCGCGATTCCCACGAATCACCAAGCGTATAAACTTCCCCCTTGGAGGCTCCGAAAAGAGACGCAGAAAACCATTGCGCCCCCACACGGCAAACGAAGGAAACCCAACACGGGAAAGGTCGCCCATCGCCATCGGCCCTGCATCTGGCCAGGAGAGACCCACAGCGCTCGTCGCGTCGAGCAGGCTCTCTCCCAAGATATTCTTCATCCACAACGTGCCACCTGTCTTACCGACCAGACCAAGATCTGGATAGCCATCCAGATCCGGATCCGAGAGCATCACACCGCGCAGCTCTCGATCCAACACCTCCGTTGTAAACACCCTCTTCCATCCCTGACCAGTGAGTTGATGCAACATGACGACAAACAAGACCTTCACAGTGGATGTCTCTTCTTTGCGACCGCGCCCCACGAGCACCAAGTCAAGATCACCGTCAGCGTCCACATCGGTCCTCGCCGCCCAACGCCACTCCACGTCGACGCCGACGTTCTCCAACACCCCCTTCAAGGTGTACGCCTGAAACCCGCCCTTTCCATCACCGTACAAAAGATAAGGAAGCTTTGTCCCTCCAGGAAGGATCAAAAGGTCCGCCTTTCGATCGTCATTCCAATCTCCAGAGAGCGCGTCAAATGCCCCCGCCTCGACCTCCCGAAGAGCATCCTTTTGCGGCGAAAAACGCCCTGCAGATTGCTTCCAGAGGCGACTCTCCCCCTGACGAGCGTCCAACACAAACAGATCCAAAACCCCATCACCATCCGCATCCAGAGGAACAACGGCCTGCACTTTGGCATCACTCCCGACAGCAAACACACCTGTCTCTTTTTTGATCGAGGTCCGCGTCTGTGTCGCAAAGTAATGCAATTGTCCCTGCTGATCTCGCAACAGGATATCAGCGAGACCATCTCCATCAAAATCCCAACTCCTCACCCAATCCACAGAGGAAGGGCTGTTCGCGAGTTTGATAGGTTCCTTTGGTCCGGTAGACGTAAAAGGCAAGACAGAGATCTGTTGTTCACCGATCAAAAAGCAACTGGGCTCACCAAAGAGCTCAAGATCGTTGACAAACATCACCTGTGGCGGATCGTATCCAACACGAATATCACCTCTTTTGAGGGGTGTGACCAACCCATAACGTAGCTCGATGGGTTCGGACTTCGCCTGCCCTTGATCGACAGCCTGTACTTGCAAGATCGTATCCTGACTGATCCGCAGTGGCGTCCCATATTGAATCCATATATCAGGAGATATGTTGGCAATTTTATAGAAGATATTCCCGCTCTCTCCAGTCCGCAAATACAAGATCAACTCTTTGCTCTCGTACACACCGGGTGGTGGCCAAACAGAGACTTGAGGCGGAAAGTTGAAGAAGGCGCGCTGTGGGGCTTCGCGGTTGCCGAATCGATCGACAGCCATATAGCGAAGTGAAGTATCAGAGGTAAATTTCAACGGTTTTTCATACAGAGAAGACTGTGGGGTGGGTTCGCTGCCGTCTATCGTGTAGTAGATCTGCGCAGGCTCATCGCTCGAAAGCGTCACCTCGATGCTGCCCTCGTAGTTCCCAGGGGACGGCTCCACAGTGCTCACAGGCGCGAGCACATCCACATCGTACTCCCAACGTGAAGGCGAACCTTGATGACCATGTTCGTCAAACGCAACGGCCCGAAGGACGACAGAGGACCACAGCGCGATCGGCTGTGTATACACCTCCGCGTTGCGGTCGGGCGTTGTGCCGTCTGTCGTGTAGTAGATCGTGGCCTGAGAAGACGCGCTCAAGGTGATCTTCTCGCCAGCCTTCACCTTTCCAGGTAACGGAAAAGAGACGACGATCAAACCATCAGCAGGAGGAGCAGGTGGACCGAGCAAACCGCTACAAGCAGAGAGCACAAAGAGCAACAGACAAAAGATCAGGGGGATGCTTTGTGAGAGGAGGCGAGAGAGAGAGGAGGTCTTGCGCGACATGTGCGGCAATTACTGGAGTCGACGACGGATACGTCCGTCCTCTCCACCCAAAATACAGGGAAGATTTTCGAACTGTGCGTCCACTGTGTAGAGCGGTTTTCCTTCGGCTTTGCGCTTCTCGTTGACCTCTTTACACGTAGGCAATGCTTCGATGTATTCGATCAATGCGCTACGTAGAGAGACACCTGTGTCGCTCTGTGTTGTGTTGCGTTGGAGGACAGAGAATCCCGATCCACCGTTGGCAATATAGTCGTTGGCTGCGAGGCGATAGACGGAGAAGTCGTTGATCGGCTTGCCGTATACACATGCTCGTTCACCGGTCGTCGCGAGTGGGTCAAAGCACCCCTTTTGATCATCCGATGTACACAGAGGATTGCGTTGGCTACCGATGCAGATCGCCTCAGCTTTTCTCTTGGCGCAGTTCATGATGAAGCTGATCCCTGCGACCTGTGCCTGTGATTGACAACCACGTCCCGACGAACGATCGGTCACAAAGTCGAGCATCTCCTGGACTTCTCGACCAGAGAGACTCAACGTCGCGACGCTGTTTTCAAAGGGGAAGATCTCATAAAACTGCTCGATCGAGACTGGTCCAGCCTGCAAATCCGTACGAATACCGAGTGAGTTGGTCAACGCAAAGTCAGCTTCAACGCGGCGACGCTCTTGCATCGATGTCGCGACGAGGTTACCAAGCGCAGAGTCCCCTGTTCCTCGTCCAAAGCGAGGGACCAAGACGGGCGCATACGCGAAGACACGAGTCGTATCGATCGCGCGGTTAAGACCGAGACGATACTTTTCGAGCATACGATTGACTTCAACGTCGTCTTTGACCTTGTCGTCGATGGGGATCGCTTGGAAACGGTGCGACTGGACCTCACCATTTCGCACGACAACATCGAGACGTCCCACAAACTTGGAGAATGCCCCTGAGTGTACAAGCAGCACCTCTCTGGGTTCCTTGGTTTGGTCTTTTCGACAATGATCACCTTCTTTGAGGATCTTGGGAGGGTTGAGCACGACGTGGTGGTGTCCACCGATGATCACGTCGAGTCCACAGACACCGTGAATCCAACTCTTCTCGTACTCATTGTGCCCGTCGTTGTTGACCTTTTTGATCTTGTCGTTTCTGTAGTAGCCTGTCACCATGAGCTGGTCTTCGGTCAAACCGATGTGTGTCAGCCCCACGAGCAGATCGACTTCACCACGGATCGTGTTGATATAGCGCTGCATCGTCTCGTTAGGTTCGAGAGGTGTGATCCCAAGGGAGTTACCGCCCTCACGAAGGGAGTTGAGTGAGCTTGTGTTGGAGAGTCCAATCACACCGACACGCAATCCCTGTACGTTCAAGATCACGTACGGTTGGGAGAGCCGTTTGAGCATCTCAGGTGTCGGGCGTCTGGAGTCATTCATAAAGATATAGTTTGCAGACAACATGGGCAGCGCAGCCCACAACGCGATCTGCTTGGAGAGGACGACACCACCGTTATCGAAGTCGTGGTTACCGATCACATACGCGTCGAGTCTCAGAGCACCAAGAGAGCGAAGCTCTGGTTCACCTTCGAAGATGTTGAAGATGGGCGCGCCCTGGAACAGATCACCTGAGTCGAGATGAATGGCTCGATCGGATTTCGCACGCTCCTGCTTCAGGACCGTCGCGATCCGCGCGACACCTCCAACAGAGGTCGCGTCAGGATCGATCCCAAGCAAGGTGTCTGTACGCAAGGGTGTCAATCTGTAAGACAACAATCGAGAGTGGATATCACTGGTATGAAGGATCGTCAGGTGAACATCCTGATCCTTGAGGTCTGGAAGGGGTGTACCTTCTCGACCACATGCGACAAGAACGAGGGAGAGACACACAAGGACAATGACCAACAAAAGGTGTATTCGAGTAAATGCCGAGTGTGAGCCCGAGTTGCGTTGCATAATGGTGTTTCCTGTTTATGTAACAAACGAAGTTGGGTTTACGAAAACATTCAGGCATCGATATAAGGAAGAGTTGGGGGAACGTCAACAAGCGGAGAGATGCCGGACATCAAAAAGAAGAAGAAAACGACCATGTATCCGCACACTTTGTGCCGAGACATGGTCCCCTATATAGAGGAAGAAGAGGCACTCAAGACGCGACGCACTTTTTCACGCCAGAAGCATCTTTGGTACATTTTGCACCGTCACCACAGGGTTTATCTCCCTCTTCATCCACCTCACCATCACAGTCATCGTCGAGATCGTTGCACTTCTCTTGGATGGGAGGGCTTCCTTTGCAGTCGCCCCACTTCGCATTTTCGCAAGTACGGACGGCACCATCTTTACAGATCCCTTTGGCTGTCGATTCGCTTGAGCAACCTTTGATGATGGGGTTGTCATTGCCGTTTTGGTTGTCAATTTTCCCATCACAATCATCATCGATGCCGTTACACTCTTCGACACTTTTGGGGAGATCGGCGTCACAATCCTTCCACTTCCCTTCTTTGCAGTACTCGGTACCTTTGAAGCAGACGTTGAGACACTGACGTGTGAGCTTTTCGGTGCCACCTTTGACGTTGTCGATCTCGCCATCACAGTCGTTGTCGAGACCATCACAGACGTCTTCGCTGGGCTTGGAAGCGACACACTCGCCCCACTCTGTACCGCCACCACCGGGCTTGGCGTTACATGAACGAAGTCCTGCGCAACCATTGCTGGCCTTGCACTTTTCAGTTTGACCGGGTTTACATGCACATCCTTCGTTGGTTTTTCCGTCGCAGTTGTCGTCTTCTTGGTTGTCACAACGCTCAGGAACGGGGAGCACCTGACCATTACACTGACTCCAATCGGCTTTCCCATTGGCGTCATTCTCGCAGACCTGCTCACCACCAACACAACGCCCGACACCTTTGGTCTCTGCGGGGGCTGTGTAACAAGGACGCTTTTGACCGAGTGTACAGACGGTCACGTTGCACTGGTCATCCACTTTACCGTTGCAGTCGTCATCTTCGTTGTTGCAGATCTCAGAAGACGGCTTCACTTCATCGACACACTCGCCCCATTTTCCATCGTCATTACAGGTTTTTGTTCCTGTTTTGCAGACACCTGTGCCTGCTGTTCCATCGGGTCCAGTGTAACAATCATCTGTTTCGCCGGGATTACACTCTGTTTGGACCTCAGGTGTTCCAGAGTCAGGAATCACAGCACCACCACAGATGCTGTCAATGCACTTTTGCCCACCACACTCAATATCGTTCTTGCAGGTGAGCTGGCAGACTTTGTGTAGACAGGTGTATCCTGACGCAGTATCACAGTCCGAGCGGATTTTGCAGGGCTTGAGCTCTGAGGAGCAGCCCCATGTGCTGAAAATGGCCACCAAAGATGTGATGAATAAAAATAACGTTATGTTCTTGAATGTACTCAACATACAACCTCCAAAAATACCTTTGTTCTCAATATATTTACTACTTTCATCAAGAAAAAACAAGCACCTGTGTCGCAAAATTCGCGCCCCACAGGTAGGTACAAGAACACATCAGAGGAAGGGATTGTATTGCTTCTCTCGGCCAATCGACGTCACAGGTCCGTGCCCTGAGAAGACGAGCGTTTCTTCGGGAAGTTCGGTGAGTGTTTGCAGGGAGTGCATCAACACAGCGTGGTCTCCACCTGGCAGATCAGTCCGCCCGATTGAGCCAGCGAACAGTGTATCTCCACCGAACAAAAATCCATCGAGCAGGAAGGAGATCCCACCAGGCGTATGTCCAGGCGTTTCAATCACGACGGCCTCAAGCTCACCAAAGGTGATGCGGTCACCTTCTGCGATCATCTTGTCAGGCGCAGGTGGAACATCCATCGGTGGTAAGCCAAAGAGTTGACATTGCATGGGAACACTTTCGTACAACGGCATCTCCGCCTCGTGGATCAAAATGGGCGCGCCTGTGAGGTCCTTCAGGAACCCTAACGCGCCGACATGGTCAAGGTGCGCGTGTGTTTGCAAAAGATAGCGAACGTCAGCACCATGCGCTTTGATCATCTGTTGGAGGACTTCGCCTTCAGCGGACGAGTCGACAATGACAGCCTCTTTTGTCTTTTGGCACATGACCAGAAAGCTGTTGGTCATAAATGGACCGACTGTTCGCCAGTCGATGAGCAAAGTCTCAGTCTGATGGGGTGGGTTCACACGCATGTTGTCTTCTTCTCCTATCCTTAGGCCGTCTTGTGTGGCGTGGTTGGGCCAGTACACGTGCATTCTGTACACCAACCTTCCCTACGCCAGAAGCTTGCATTCTTATGGAAGATCCTATAGGCTTTCATCCAAAGAAAGACAAGGAGAAAAGTCGATGGCTGGAAATCCCATATTCGTCAAATTGCTTGTAGAAGAACCAGAAAAAGACCCCTATGTCCTGACTTTTGAAAAAAAGATGATCAAAATCGGGCGTGGGGCACGTAAGGGCGTAGACGTAGCCCTTGATGATCCAAAAGTCGCACGGATGCACGCGACCATCACGGCCAAAGAAAAAGGTGCCTCGATCATGTCTATGGGGACGCCCATCGAAGTCGACGGCAAGACCCCCAAAGGCAAAGGGAAGCTCGCAAACGGCACGATCATTCAGATAGGAAACACTCAACTGACCTCCTATGTCGGTGCAGAGGCTGAATACATCGACCCACTCGCCTCAATGTCCACTGGTGATGATGCCCCAGGCACGATCCTCGAACACCCACCCATTGAAGGAAGCCTCCCCCCTGCACACGGTCTCCACGAAGGTGCTCCCGTAGAACAAGGCACTATGGAACAAGCACCTGTCCAAGGAGCAGACCCCACAGCGAGTGCCTTCACTCAACCACAAAATGTCGATCAGATGTCCTCTCCCTTCGCAGCTCCAGGTGGGCACCCAACAACGCCCTCCTCCGAAGAGTACGAAGACGGTGGATACGAGATCGAAGAAGAACAGCAGCTCAACACCTCACAACCTGTTGAACAGACTGCACCGCCGACCAATCATGGATTCCAACAATCCCAGGGGATGGCACCTCCAAGCGCGCCTCCCCCCACACAGGGATTTGACACCTCCACGGCCAATCACAACCTCTACCCGATGCACGGCACCGCGACCATCGCGTTCGGACCGTGGGGACCACCACCACCTGCACTCCCAGAACAATTCACGCCTTCGATCTCCAGCCTCCTCGAAGTCTTTGACCGGTTAGGAAAAGAGAGCTGGTACACACAAGAGAACCTCTGGTAGCCTTCACGATCACTCCACTCCGTTCAGCCTCTCCTAGCTCTGACAACACCCCATCAAGACCCAAATTTGGATCGAGCACTTTTCTCCCTGCAAATTGGGGGCAAAATTCACTCAAACCTTCAAAGGCATCAGCCTTGTCCTCGAACGCACAAACTCGAAACATAATTTGTTGTGCATCTCTCCTCTTACCGACCAAACGAAATGCTGGCTGTATAGGGGAAAGAGTCGGCGGATTCGCCGACAGAGTGGGTTCTTCTCTCTTCTAATGCAAGACAATGATGTATCGGATGATGTCAGGGATGAAGTTGTGGTGGGATAGGAGGCTTAGGCATCGAAGATGGAGCGTTCGACAGCGACACCACGTGCTTCGAGTTGGTCATAAAAGGCAGGTTGTTCTCCGGTCGCCTTGAAGCGGCCTTTTACAACACCATCTTCATCAACACCTTCTCTCTCAAAGAAGAACAACGGACGAAGTTGCGCGCTGTCGATACCGTTGTACAATTCAAAGATCCCTGTCACTTTGCGTGTACCACAGACAAACTCTTCTGTCTGCACAACAATATCAACAGCCTCAGCGAGAACACCTTCGACGAATTGCTTTTGGGTTTGTTGGGAGTACAACATCCCATCAAGTTGGAAGCCACCGAGCAGCGTAAGCTTTCCGAGCAATTGCCCCGCAGAATGTGCTTGCCCAAGCAACATCACACCTTCGAGGCCAGCGGCCATACGCTGCAACAACGTACCAAGCCCACGACCAGAGGTGTCACCCATCAACAACCAACTCGGTTGTGTACGAAGAGCGTGCTCAAGCAGCTCCTCGACATCTGAGGGATATGTTCCAGGTGAGAGGGAAGTGGTCTCAAGGCCGATCCACAGAGGATGAGGAAGCTCAAGCTCACCAACCTCTTCGACACTCACAACGCGTTCATTTTCGGGGATACGCATACCGAGCGCGTTGAGAAGAGAGCTTCGTCCACTACCACGGGCACCAGAGACAACGATGTTGCGACGGTTCTCCACACAAGAGGCCAAGAAGGTCGCGATACGACCGTCAATGACTTCTTCTTCGAGCAATTGTTCGAGTGTCCAGGTCGCGCTTCGAGAAGGTCGAAGTGTGACGACTGTCCCACGACGAGAGAGAGGAGACATGATCACATGCATCCACAACCCGTCAGGCAACCGAAGCTCAAAGGTCGCGGGCATATCTTTCAGTTGATGACCAGCCTTGGCGACAAGATGCCCCAATGTGCTCTTGAGCGCGTTCTCACCAGAGAAGAGACCCTCAACAGGCTCCAGCAATCCATCGCGCTCAACAGAGATTTGATAACAACCGTTGATCACGATGCGCTCAACATCCTGGGCGAGTAGCTCGTCGAGAGGACCGTATCCGGTGAGCTCTTGGACGACAGCCTTTCCAATCTCCTCAGGTGAGAATGCATCTGTAAGCTTCTTCACTCGCTGAAGTTTACTCGCGATACGTCTCGCTTGTTTGATCGCGTCGGAGCGCAACATGTCATCCACATGGACAGGCTCAATATCCCGCAACTCTTGCATTTTGGTGAGCAGCTCTGTCCGCACGATGCGCATAGCTTCAGCAAACGCGAGCTTTTTGTCCATATCCGGTGGCGTCAGTTGGACCGATGCAGCCGCACGACGAACCTTCTTCGGCTTTTGTGGCGGTGCAGGTGTACGCGCTGGTGGAGGTTTCGGGATAGGAATACTCTCGACAGGTTTCTGCTCTGGCTGCTTGTTCGGCGCCAGTGCGTTTTTCAACTGCTCATTCACCTGACGAGGAGGCTCTGTTGACGCTTCGACCTGCTCCTCGACGTCTTCGACGATCTCTTCTTCGACGACCTCAACACTCTCCTCAATGACCACTTCATCAGCGGGAGGCTCTTCAACAGGTGACGCTTGTGCGGGAAGCTCTTCTGCAGGAAGTTCTTCTACAGGCAACTCTTCTGCAGGGAGTTTTTCCGCAGGAAGTTCTTCTTCCCCCATCTCCAGACCATTGAGCGCCAACTCGACCTCATCTTCTTGTCCAGCAGGATCAGAAGTTTCGGCTTGTTCTGGTTCACTCTCTTCCAGCCGAAACTCCTCTACAGGAAGCTCTTCTGGGAGCGCTTCAGATGGACTCTCTTCGGCGGCGGGTTCGTCCTGATCAATATCATCAGGAGGAACCTCCATCGACGCAGGAAGTCCTTCAGGTGGAGTGGGTGTGCCATCGTCTCCATCGGGATCATCAGGAAGATCTGGCACTTCAAGGAGTGATGGATCATCCAAGCCAAGCGCCTCGGCATTCTCGTCTCCTGACGAGGAATCGACGTTGTCCCCCTGAAGCCCTGGAGGCATCGGCGGCATATCCGGCGACGAAGGTTCATTCGCCAGCGCAGGCTCTTCCATTCCTCCAGAGCTTGGAGGTCCGGGAGGAATAGGAGGCATGGCACCGGGACCACCCATCGGTGGAGGTCCACCGGGACCACCCATTCCTGGAGGTCCTGGGGGGATGGATGGAGGCGCGCCTGGACCGCTCATTGGCGGGGGCGTACCGGGGCCGCCCATTCGTGGAGGTGCGCCGGGTCCGCCCATTGGAGGCGGTGCACCGGGACCACCCATCGGTGGAGGACCACCGGGACCACCCATTCCTGGAGGTCCTGGAGGCTTGGGGGGAGGTGTATTTGGGCCACTCATTGGCAACATTCCGCCCATCGAAGGAGGTCCTGGAGGGACAGGAGGCATGTTGCCAGGACCGCCCATTGGAGGCGGGGCACCGGGACCACCCATTGAAGGGGGACCGCCGGGGCCTCCCATTCGTGGAGGTCCACCAGGACCACCCATTGGAGGCGGTGCACCAGGACCACCCATTGGAGGCGGTGCGCCAGGACCACCGGGACCACCCATTCCTGGAGGTCCTGGAGGTATGGATGGAGGTGCGCCAGGTCCACCCATTGGAGGCGGTGCGCCCGGACCACCCATTGAGGGGGGACCACCGGGACCACCCATCGGTGGAGGTGCGCCGGGGCCGCCCATTGGTGGAGGCGCGCTTGGTCCGCCAGGAACGGGTGGAGGCTGACTTCCATCGAGCATTTCGAATTGTAGTAAGAAATCACCGATAATCACTTGATCTGTCGGTGTAATACGGTGTTGTTTGACTTGATCTCCGTTGACAAACGTACCGTTGGTACTTCCCAAGTCAATCAGCTCCCAACCGCTGTCGGTACGGGCGATCTTGGCGTGTCTTTTGGAGACGTTATTTTTGGGCAAAGCCAAGTCGTTGATAGGTACACGACCAATCGTAAATTCGGCTTTGTCTGTTTGGATTTCTTGGCGATTTCCGCCTTTTTCTTGAATGATTATGCGCAACATCAGCGTTTTTTCCCATTTTCGAGTCATCAGCATCAAATGCGAGACATGGTCGATACCATTTGTCCATCCTTTTACAGCATCTATACGTGCAAAAGCAAATTTCGGGAAGAAATAGAGGCGCTCTTTTGGTGCTTCTCTCCGAAAACATGACCACTTTTCGCTCGCAACAAAGACCGCTCGTGAAGTCTTCATGGCGCAATAAATTGAACGACCATTCAGGCGTGATTGTGAAGATGTACATATTGGAAATATTTGAAAAATGGAGTCAAAAGCGGCCTTGTTTGTGAGCGGTTGTAGGTCTTTACACACAATGGCGCTTGACCGCACCTTGAAATCTATCTATGATGCCCCCGTCTTTTCGTATCTGTCATCCTCAACGAAGAGGTTTATTTTATGAGTGTATTCACCAATCCGATGACCTATCTCCTGTTAGTTGCTTTGGGCGTGTTTTCAACGTTGATGTACAGACGTATGTTCATCTTTTTGAAGATGCGACACAACCCCAATTACTTCAAAGATGTCCTGACTCGACTCAAAAAACTCTTTGAGTTTGGTTTTGGTCAAAAGCGCCTGCTCAACCCAGAAGAGTTTCTTCCGGGTCTGGCCCACGTCCTCGTGTTTAGTGCCTTTATGGTGCTCTCACTGCGGACCATCACACTGTTTTTTATGGCTTACTTTGGGTTTGACTTCGCGCTCCCCTTCTTGGGACACGACAACCCTGTCGGCGTGACCTACGGATTTCTCAAAGAGCTCGTCTTGATCACGGCCTTCTTTGGTTCAGGTTACTTTTTGATCCTGAGACTCTTTGTCAAACCCGAACGAATGAGTATGTCAGGTGAAGCCGTCTTGATCTTGTTCTTCATCCAAGGGTTGATGATCACGGACATGATGTTTGAGGCGGGCCTCTCCGTCCATCCAATCTACGGAAAACACTTCCACCCAAGTGTCCTACATCCCGTCGCGACGATGGGTTACTTCCTCGTCAAGAGCCTGGGAATGAGTCAATCACAAGCCTGGACTTTCGGGATGATTGGTTACTGGACCCACTGCGCCATTATCTTGACCTTCCTCAACCTGCTCCCCATCGGAAAGCACTTTCACGTCATTACGGGCCTCGGCACCGTCTTTTTACAACGTCTCAACCAGGGGCAATTGCCACGTCTTGAGATCGACATGGAGAGTGAAGACTTCGACGAAGAGCAAAGCTTTGGTATCCGAAAAGCCACAGACTTCACCTGGAAGATGGCGATGGACACCTACAGCTGTACAGAGTGTGGGCGATGCCTGACCAACTGCCCCACATACATCACAGAGAAGCCTCTCACCCATAAAGGCCTCAACCTCACCATTCGTGAGCACTTGATGGACAACGTGGACAATATCCTCAGCGGCAAAGATGAAGCCCTCCCCAACGTCGTCCCAGACATCATCTCAGAAGACACGATCTGGGCTTGTACGACATGTGGTTGGTGTGAAACCGCCTGCCCCGTCTTTATCGAGAACGTGCCACGTATCGTCGATATGAGGCGTGACAGCGTGATGGGACGAGGTGAGTTCCCCAGCGAAGCGATCACAGTCTTCAAGAACATGGAGTCACAAGGAAACCCTTGGGGGATCGACTCTGGTGCGCGTGAAGATTGGGCTGCTGGCCTAGATATCCCAGTCGCGAGAGACAAAGAGAGCTTCGATTACCTCTGGTACGTCGGTTGTGCTTCTGCATACGACGATCGCCAAAAGAAAGTCGCGCAAGCCCTCGCCAAGATCCTCAACGCTGCAGGTGTCGACTACGCCATCCTCGGTAAAGAAGAGTCTTGTAACGGTGACAGCGCCCGACGCCTCGGAAACGAAGTCCTCTTTGAGCAGCTCGCCACACACAACATCGAAAACTTCAAAAAGTACGGTGTACGCAAGATCTTCTCACAATGTCCACACTGCTTCAACATGTTCAAAAACGAATACACGCAGTTTGACGTCCAATACGAAGTCTATCACCACAGTGAGCTGATCTCTCAGCTCCTGAAAGACAGACGTATTCGACCAAGTCGAGAGCTTGATGAGCTTATCACGTTCCACGACTCCTGCTACATGGGTCGATACAACGACGTCTACGATGAACCACGCTTCGATCTCAAGAGCGTCCCCGGCGTTGAGTTGGTCGAGATGCCTCGCCATAAGCGTGAGAGCTTCTGCTGTGGTGCAGGTGGTGGTCGTATGTGGCTCGAAGAGCACATCGGTGAGCGTATCAACCAAAACCGCGTGAAAGAAGCGGTTGAGACAGGCGCAACAACGATCGCGACGAACTGTCCCTTCTGTACAACGATGATCAGTGATGGTCTCAACGAGCTGGGTATCGAGAATATCCAAACGAAGGACATCGCCGAGATTGTCGCAGACAGCCTTGAGCTTCCTCCTCAAGACAACGACAACACAGAAGAGACCTCACAGGAGGCGTAAAACATGACTCCCCCTCCCCTCACACTCCCCCAGCGCCTCAAGCGAATCACCACCCTCCTTATCATCACTTTGTCTGTGCTTTTGCTCGCGTCTTTTGGCGCGGGCTACGTTGGATTGACAAATCCAACCATGCGCACAGCCAAAGCACTCAAGGTAAAGCCAATTGTGTCGCCTAAGCGTTTGAAAACACTCGTCTTGGCCTTAACGCAGACAAAGAAGCCTCGTAACCACGCCAATCTCAAGTCTCTGAACCAAGCGGCTGACTACATCAAGTCGCAGTGGCAAGCGATGAAGCTGCCGGTGAAAGAGCAAACTTACAAGGTTGGAAAAGGAACTGAGGTGTACCGCAATCTGATCACCTCCTTTGGCCCAAAAAACGCCAAACAGGTGATCGTTGTCGGTGCTCATTACGATGTCTGTGGGGATACGCCGGGGGCAGATGACAACGCGAGTGGTGTCGCAGGATTGCTCGAAGTCAGCCGCTTGTTGCAACAACACAAACCGACCTTAGCGCATAGGATCGAGCTCGTCGCGTACACTCTCGAAGAGCCTCCTTACTTTCGCAGCAAATGGATGGGGAGTGCTGTCCATGCTCGCTCGTTGGTCCAAAAGAAGATCCGCGTGAAGGCGATGATTTGTCTTGAAATGTTGGGCTACTTCACGGACAAACCCAACACACAATCGTTTCCCTTTACGCCTCTGCGCTTCCTTTACCCAACGACAGGGAATTTCCTTGCGATTGTTGGCAGGATGGACCAAGGACGGGCACTCACGCGAGAGATCAAGATCGCGATGAGAGCGAACACAACACTTAAAATAGAGTCCATCAACGCCCCCGCCGCGCTTCCAGGGATCGACTTTTCAGACCACCTCAACTACTGGAAATACAAGATCCCTGCGGTGATGTTGACAGATACATCCTTCTTCAGAAACAAACACTACCACAAGAAAACAGACACCCCAGACACCCTCAACTACAAGAAAATGGCAGAGGTCGTCAAAGCAACCTACGCTGCGCTCGTACACATTGCCAAAATCCCAACCAAATCCAGCAAGTAAGGCTATCCCACTTTTGCAGAGAACAGCCAGTCTTTCAGGTGAGTGTGCGGTATGCGTCGGCGATCAGCGCAAACACCTCTTCGACACTTTTGGTCACCTCGGAGTGTGAACCGGGAGGAAGCTGGTCAGGGTGATAACGCTTGGCGAGCTTGAGATAGACATTGCGAATCTCTCTCTCCGACGCTCCACCATCCAGCCCAAGACGCTCCAGGCGAGTTTGTTTTTCGAGGCGCTTGGTGAGCTTCTGCAACTCTTCAATTTGTTTCTGTGTACGTGTCCCCATCAACTCTTCGCCCATCTTGAGCAGATCGACCTGCCACAGCAAGTAGACCACCCGTAACGCATCTCCCTCGGACAAAATCCCCTGCTCGACGGCTGAACCACACAAATCGTTGAGTGGATCTTGGTTGGAGATGTGTTCGTAAAATTTGAGTTGTTCGGGCGACAGTTGGAAGTCTTCGACAGAGATCTTGGGGTGGAGCAGGCGCGCAACACGTCGACTTCGATGTTGCATCAAGGAGTCAACCACAACGGACTGTGGTGTATGTTTTAGCGCCCCCTCAGCCATCAACAAAAAAGGATTGGGTTCTGTCGGGAAAGAGCATCCAGTCACCTGTCCTTCATAGAAGCGATAGATGCCTTTCCTCCACTCAAAGACCTCAAAGAGACGTTGTTTGAGTTGTTCGAGGAAGGCGGTCTTGATATCGCCAGCAGAGACGCTCTTTCTTTCGAGCAAGACCTGACCGAGAGGCCGGTTCTTTTTTTTGGCGACTTGCAAGACCTCTGTGAGGGTCTCGCGAGAGATCAGATGCTGGTTTACCAACAGCTCTCCCAAACGCGTCTCATTGCGCTCGGAGACAGCATAGGCTGGCTGACCATACTCGAAGAATACATCCACAGTATGACGTCCGGAGCGAAAGTGCATACGCCCTGTTTTTCCAGCGAGGTACAAACTGTACATCATCTTGAGCGGTGAGTTTTTTTCGAGATTTCCAGCGTAGTTGGGGTTGGGGCCAGGAGGTAACACCTTGCCTCTGTAGAAGACAACTCGCCCCGGAACGCCTGTTGTCCGCCGAGCGACCCTCGCAGTAGGTTTGGTCGGAACCTTTGGGATGGTCCCCATTCCACCCGTGGGATGGGCGATACGTTGATGTCCGCCTGTGGGACGAATGGATTGTCTTTGTTGCTGCTTTTGTTGTTGTTTACCCCAGAAATCAGCCAACTCGTCCAACCGAGCAAGTGTGGTCGTTGCTCCACTTGGAGAGACTACCCGATCACTGTAAGTGAATTTCCCGGCAACAATAAACGCCTTGACGACACGTAAATTGTACGGACCGTGTGTCAGGCCATCTCTTGTTTGAATGGTAAACCCGCGCTTTTCTTGCATCTATCTTCGCTCATACCCATCAGATCGTTTACTCCGATGAGGTGTTTCGTGTTTTTGAAAGGTTGTACGTTGTGGGTATCTTTATGACTCGATCAAGATTGCAGGATAGTCGATTAAGCAAAGGACTTCAAGGAAAACACTCTACCAAAAGCAATTGAGTGTCTCCCTCCCCTTTTTGTCATGCCCCCTTGCTCCCCAAAGAGCAACGAATATACCGCGACACGTCCATAGATTTTGACGCTCGGTGATCCAGAATCCCTCCTTTCGGAGTACGTCAATCTTCCTTTTTGTCATCAGCTTCCTTGGAAGCTGACACCTTCTCCTTTTCTTCGGCCTCTTTGCGTGCAGCCTCGCGTTCTTCTTGTTCGGCGCGCTCGGCTTCAAGTTCCATTTGACGGAGTTCATCACGAAGCTCACGTCTCTTCTTGGCTGGATCAGAGACGGTTTTCTTCCACCACCAGATACGCAACCCACCTAAGGCGATCACGATCCAACCCAGATCGAGATTGATGTGAGGGATGATAAAGCCTCCCTGTCCCGTGAAGGTCAGGTACAGAAAAAAGAACCCCAAACCAATCCAAAAAATCCCCATAACCATGGACGTCTACTCCTCTATTTTGTTTGTTGCGTTTCAAAATATCGCACCAACCCTTTGCCGAGACTGGTCAAGTTGGGCTGGATCATCTTTTTGATCATGCTCTCAATCGTTGGCCGTAAGCGCTTCGCCACAAAGGAAGGCATCCCAGGGAGGCGCTCCGGGTAAATCTCCACATCACAGCATACATACAGCCTCGTCTTGGTCGGGTCTTGCTCCCACGGTCCAAAGGAGTTGGTCCCTTTGACTGTGAACAGATCCTTTGCTGCGTATGGTTCGTGGTAAAAATCCACCTTGTAATGTTCATCATCCCACGTCGCATGATCAATCCAGGAGAAGGTCTCTGGCTTGACGAACTTTTTGGCGACAGAAGGGATCTCCACTTTGGGATGCCAGCGACACACAATGCGCGGCCCACCTTCAAGTTCCTCTCGCTCGATCGGTTCGATTTTTTCAACATTTTGAAGGTAAGGGACCAACTTACTCATGTTGTCGCGTACAAGTGGATAGATCACATCTGCAGGTTGGTCGATGATATCTTCGCTCTCAAGGTGCATCGCTTACGCTCCTTTGTCAGGGAAAATGAGGAGAGCCAGACAGGACACTGTCCTTTCTCGCTGTCCACCATCATATAGATAGAACGCCTGGACGCAAGAGAGTTCCAAACAAATGCAAAAGAAGGCCCTAACCACCCATGACGGGTCGGACGAGAATCACCATGGGAGGGGATGAAAGGACAAAGAAAGGAGCGAAGGAAGGGAGTCGACAGGAGAAGAGTTTGTTTTGTGGATGTTTTGGCTCAGATGAGCTTAGCGGAAGCGGACGAGGTCGGAAGCGTTGATCTTCAGATCGTCGTTGGACTCTGCGTCGCTGTAACGAGCTTGGATTTTGAACCAGATATCCGCGTATTTGCGAAGTTCATTGTACACCATGAAGGTCGCGCCATCTTGGTACATGATCTTGTTGCCCCAGCGGTCAGCAGGTGCATCATCGATGTGCTGTGTTTGGTTGGGGTTACCGAGGTTAATCTCAGTCACACCGACTTCTGCAAAGCGACGATCTTCTTCGGAGGTGATACCACCGACACGCATACGCATACCGAGCTCTTCTTCGAGGAACGCGAGGTCACCAGCGTCGAGGAATTGCTTGCTGTCGTTGACGAGTTTGTAGTGTTCACACACTGCGCGGAGAGCCTGGAATCCGTCTTTGAAGTTTCCGTCTTGTGTATCTGCTTTGATACCGTAGTGGCTCAGGTCAGTGTTATCACCGAACATATCGCGACCAGTGATGTCTTCATCATCGGATTTGGAGTCGAAGATCAACAGGCCGAGCTCTGCGTCGAGGTCTGTGATCATCTCTTTTTTGCCATCGCCATCGATGTCCACAGCGATCATGCCGCCATCACGCAGGTCGAGTCCTGTGCCTTCGAGGTCGAAGATGAGTGGGGAAGCGAGCTTGCCTGTTTCTTTCGCGGGCTCTGTAAACTCGCCGAGGTCGATGCTGATGTCAGTAGGCTCGTTGGGGATCGTCTGGACTTGACCGGGGACGTGCCAGATGAATCCACCGCCAGTGATACCAGTTCCACACCAGGGGGGATTGGTGACCGTCTCGGGACCTTCTGCGCCGATGACTTCTTCGCCCATGGGGTACTCAGCGCCAGGTGTTTGTGCGAGTGTGTTGCCAACAGGCGCGAGGTTACCAGTGTTGCCCATGAATCCGTATCCAGACATGCCTGGGCTTTGGACTTGTGTGGAGCCGAAGGAGCCACCACGGACACTTTTGACGATCGACTCAGCCATGGAGCTGAGTGTGAGGCTGGAGACGGAGTTCTTTTCACGTCCACGACGAATGTTGGTTCCGAGCAGCTTGTTCAAAGCGTTGCGCGCTTTGTCGTTGCGGATACCATTTTTGTCGTTCATGTTGATGTCGCCAACGTTGACACCAGTTTGTTTGCTGATCGCTTTGTAAACGACCTTCATCGCTTCTTTTTCGTTGGGCGCATTTTGAATCGCTTCAACGTCTGCGGCGGAGAGGTTCAGCTTGGACTTTCCGCTGCTCTTCCCTGTTGTGATCTTGGGTTTGGAGGTCTTGAGCATCCCGACGACGTTTTGTGCGATCTTCTCATCACGGCTACCGCTGACGTTCAATGCGCGAGCGATACCACGTCTGCTGTTGGGGAGTGTCTCGATGAAGGATGTTCCGACTTGACCAGGGAAGGACGCTGTGCCACTCGCTGCAGTTGTCGAAGTTTGCGCAAAACCGGGGCGGACCTGGTTGTTGATCGCGTTGGACATCTGCATGTTGGGGGACATTTGGTTCATCATGTTTGCGATGTTTTGCATCGCACCCATGAGCTCTTGCATTTTCGCGTTCATCAGGCTCTGTTGCATGCTCTGCATGAAGATATTCCCAAGAGAGTTCCAGGAGTTGCTCATGGAGTCAAGCTGGGAAGTAGCCTGTTGGTTGAACATGTTCATTGGGGACTGTGCAGGTGCGGAGAGGAAACCGGGAACGTTGGACTGTCCACCTTGCAAGAAGGGTGCATTGCTTCCTGTGGAGAAGGTGCTTTGGTTTGCAATGGTTTCGAGGTTTTGGAACGCAGGCGTTTGCAGAACTTGTGCGCCTTCGTTCAGAGCATTGCTGGACCAGAAGTTGTTCAAGGCAGTTTGGGCGAGATTGTTAAATCCTACACTACTCATAGCTTCTCTCCTTTAACGATAAATAGGTATATTTTGTATTTGCTTCACCGTCTCGCGGTGGAAAAATGTCGATTTTATCATCCGTCTGTTTTCAAACGAATTTTCTCAAGACAACACCATCATCGTCATCAGAGACACAAAAGTTGCCTGTTTTTTCGGACTTTTTTCATTTCACATTTAAAACAATCCAAGAACAAACATGTAACAAAAACCTATACTCTTATGATTTCTCATTATTTAGCGAGCAAGCGTAAGACATTTTCTCCAAGCATCGCGCTGAGCTGTCGCCGAGAGAAGCCACTTCCTCTCAAAGAAGCTGTCAGTATGGGAAGGTAACCGATATGCTGGAGTCCTTTTGGCTTGGTGATCAAACCATCGTAATCGCTCCCCAAGGCGAGGTGACGCACGCCTATCTTCTTTTTGATGTAGAGGACATGGCGGAGCAGATCGCGAATGGTTGCCTTGCGGTGGTTGTGACGTCGTAGGTACGCCGTGTAGAAGTTGATACCAACAACGCCACCACATTTCTTGATCGCGAGCAGCTGCTTGTCCGTGAGATTGCGAAAGTGTTTTCGTAAGCGGTACGCGTTGCTGTGGGAGGCGATAAAGGGTCTCTTTGCGATCTTCGCGACGTCCCAGAATGTTTGCCTTCCGGCGTGGGAGAGGTCAACGAGGACGCGATGTTTTTCGAGCAGCCGGACGAGCCTGCGGCCTTTGCGTGTGAGCCCCTTCCGCTTCCTTCGTCTATAGCGCTCATCAAGAGCCGAGGTCGCGAAGGCGTTGCTGTTGTTCCACGTCAATCCGACGTAAGTCAGTCCCCATTTGATCGCGGTGCGTGCGTGACTGAGCTTGCCTTCAAAGGGATGTGCTCCTTCGATCGCGAGCAGCGCTGCGATCTTCCCCTTCTTTTGGATGCGCCGAATATCGTGCGCCCACTTCGCGTGCTCAAAGACATCAGCATGTTCACGAAGCATCCGACGATATGCAGCGTACATCTTCTTGATATACTGCCACCCCTGCCCTCTCCCACGGGTCTTTTTTGGTGGCACCCACATCACAAACACCTGCGCGCTGACACCTCCTCTTCTCAACTTGGGAATATCGAGATCACGTGCTCGCTGAAACCGACCGAGATCGACCCACCCACGCATCATTTGATAGAGCGTATCGGCGTGCAGATCCAACACGACATGGTGTTTGTGAAAACGCTGAGCCTGTCGAAAGGACCAACCCTTCTTTTTCGTGGCAGATGACGCGCTGTCCGCTCCCACAAGGCCAACGAGTCCAAAGACACCACACATCCATAACCAACATATCCGTCTCTTCATCAAAGCTCCCTTAGGCTACTGCAAGAAAAAAAGTACACAGGAAAAAGAAACGCACGTGGAGGTTGAAGCTGAAACCGCAAGCATCGTGATTCGTCGTCGACATGGCCCTGCCATGACTTCTCCTCATGCCTTGCCTGAGGCTCCATCTCCAGCCCTCCCTCGTGCGCTTTTTTCCTTGCAGTAGCCTTACACACAAAAGTATCCTCATTTGCGCAACACATTAACATTATATAGATGCAACGTTCTCTGTACATGGCGGTCGTCGTTGCCCCCTTTCTATCTCTGTCTATACTGGCTATGATAGAAGATAACACGAACGCACCCATGACAGGGTTTCTAGCGCAGTTTCTCGGAGAAGATCTTTTGTACCCACCCCAAGGTAGACACATCCCTTTTTGGTACACACATACAGTCAAAGCATGTGGGTATCTGCTGCTACTGTTGCTTGGACAGTTTGGGAGCGCTCCTGCTTTTGCAGCGGACCCAGATTTGCGTTGGCGAGAATTGCAAACCCCCCATTTTCGCATTTACTACCATCAAAGGACGTACAGATTTGCGCTCCGAGCAGCGCGCATCGCCGAAGAAGCCCACACCCTCCTCGTCCCCTACGCCGCACATAAACCCAAAGAGATCACACACATTGTCATCTACGACAACACGGACAGCGCCAATGGTTCCGCGACTGTCCTCCCGAGGAACGTGATCAACCTCTTAACAGCCCCGCCAGCCGAACGAGACTCACTCAACGACAGCGACGATTGGCTCCGCGTCCTCATCTACCACGAGTATCTGCATATCCTACACATGGACACAATGTCAGGCATTCACCCTATCGTCAACACATTGATTGGAAAGACCTTTGCGCCGAACGCGCTGATGCCTCGTTGGTGGTTGGAAGGTTGGGCTGTTTTTGTCGAGACCCACTTCACAGGCGGTGGACGAAACCACTCCAGCTACACCGATATGTTCTTACGCACAGCCGTCCTCAACAAGCTAATGCCGAGCCTATCGCGGGTCTCCAACGGTACATATCGCTTTCCACAAGGCACAACGGCCTATCTCTATGGTGCCTTCTTTATCGATTACATCGCCAAAACGTACGGAAAAGACAAGCTCACAGAGCTCAGTCATCGACACGGCAGCTCACTCATCCCCTACGACCTCAACATCCAACTCAAGAACGCGGTCAAAAAAAACTACGCACAACTGTGGAAGGAGTGGAAACGCCACCTACGCCAACGTTACGGCAAGTGGGCGAAACAAATCAAGCGCCACCCGCTCACCCCCTCAAGAGCCCTGACGCACAAAGGAGAACGTATCGCGAGTCCCCGCTACAGCGCTGATGGGAAAAAAATACTGCTGTACAGAAACGATGGCCGACAGCTCCCACATATGGAGTGGTTGGACCGCAAAACACTGCGTAGAAAACGATTCTTTTTGAGCAACGGTAGCGCACACTTTGGCATGTCACGTCATACAGATGCCGGTGTCCTCTCACAGATCAAGATCCACAGGGGACTTTACTACTACAACGATCTCTTCTGGTTCTCCCCAAAAACAGGAGTACACAAGCGACTGACCCACGGTCTTCGTGCACACCAACCTGATATCTCCTCCGATGGGACGCTGATTACATATGTGAAGATGGTCGCTGGAGGCTCTTCTCTCTGGACATACAACCTCAAGCACAAAAAACACACAAAACTCTACCAACCACCACGCTTTTCCACCATCTCCTCTCCCCGCTTTTCTCCAGACGGTAAGTGGATCGTTTGCAGTGAATGGAGCACCGGGGGACATCGCGATATCTTGTTGATGGACAGAGATGGTAAAAAGCGGCGTAAACTTACAAATGACCGGGCGCTGGACATCGAGCCAACCTTCTCGTCAGACGGTAAACAAATCCTTTTTGCCTCCGACTACGACGGAATTTACAACATCTATGCGATCGATCTCAAATCACACAAACGCACACGCCTGACCAACGAGCTGTTTGGTGCGTTTGCGCCAGCGATGTCACCTGATGGCAAACATCTACTCTATGTTCAATTTGGCAAGCGTGGCTTTAACCTCGCAGAGGTCGCACTCTCAACGCTCCCTAAGTACCCCATCTCCACACGCCCAAAGACCTGGAAGAAGGTCACCTACCACACCCCCCAACAGATCTACCCCACACAATCGTATAACGCCCTGTCCACGCTCGTCCCGCTCAACTGGACCCCAGTACTTGGAACCGACTACCTCGGTCAAACGTATGGTTTGCGGTTGAGCGGAAACGACATTTTGGGGTTCCATCGTTACCAGCTTGGGCTTTGGTATGGAACAGACAGCCAAGAAGTCTCTTACCAGCTGAGCTACAGCTACAACCAACTTTACCCGAGCTTTCGCCTCAGCCACGGACGTTATACGAGATATGCACGGAATGTCCTCTTTATCGATGGTCAGGAGACGCCCTTCCCGGAACGCGTCACACAGACGACCCTGTCCATGACGATCCCCATCCCGATTATCCGTAATTACAACAGCATCTCCATCTCCTACGAGGCGACACATCTGGGCTCTCTACTTGAGCGCGTCCCACTTCGACCTGCGGCGAAACCTCCGGTCATTCCAGAGACGGGATGGCTCAGCGGATTCACCCTGACGTACCTGTATTCGAGCACACAGTACTACACCTACTCATTTAGCGCCGAAGAAGGCCGCACCATCTGGCTGCGTTTTCGCCTCCTTCATGAGGCCTTAGGGAGCATCGCAAACAACTGGGAGCTGACGATGAGTTGGGCAGAATTTATCCCCATGCCGTGGCACCATCACGTCATCGCGATGCGGCTTGACGGCGGCGTAGGTGGCAGCAGTTGGCGTGCACGTCCCCTCTTCTATTTGGGGGGGATTCCCTTCCAAGATGTCATTCAGTCGGCGATCAGCGGCGCACAGATCGGCTCATCCTATCTTCGTGGCTATGCCCCCTACTCTCTTTATGGCAACGCCTATGTGCTGGGAAAAATCGAGTATCGTTTGCCGATGTTCTTGCTCGAACGTGGCATCGCGACGGCTCCTTTTCAGATATCGCGTATGCACTTCGCGTTCTTTGCAGACGTTGGGCATGCCTTCACAGGGGCCTTTGACCCGACGCAATTACGTGTTGGTGTGGGTGGTGAATTTCGGCTAGAGATGAGCGTGGGATACTATCTTCCGCTTTCGTTTCGGGCGGGCTTTGCGAAGGGTTTGATGCAAGGAGGTGTGGATCAACTCTACCTCGCGGTTGGTGCACCCTTTTGAGGTGCTTTTGCTCGTGTCTGTCACTTCAACTTTTGTGTGATGCGCGTCTTTAGACCGGCGTGGATCACGACAGCTCGCTTCTGGCGGGTTTGTCCATTCGGAAAGACAAAGCGCACAGCGTAGCGTCCTGCCGGGACAACGTAGGGAGGGCGATTTGAGGGACCGAGCAGTGAGCCATTGAGATAGACTTTCGCGCGAGGACGTGTGAGGACCCAAAGACGCCCCTTGCGAAAGCGATGAAGGACCTTGGTCGTCCCCTTGCCGATCTTGATCGGTCTCGTGTGAACGGCACCAAACTTGCGCGTCACGATCCGCAGAGAGTGGGAACCAACAGGCACCTTGGCTCCCCACAGAGGGGTCACACCGAGGAGCTTTCCATCCACATAGACCTTCGATGAAGGAAACGCACCGACCTGTAATTTTCCGAGCTTTTGGCGAGTCGGTGCAAATTTGGGGGCACCAGAACGAAGCGCAACCATCCGGGCGCGTACAAATTCACGCTCGCCACCTTCGACACGGACGCTTTTTGTCAACGTGCGATATCCTCGCTTCTTAAACATCACGAGATACGTTCCCGGACGAAGCTTCCGAGACAATGGAGCACGGCCTCGGTAACGGCCATTGATATACACAGCGACCCCACGAATATTCACACGTACAGAGATCCGACCTTTTCGACGGCGCGCCCCACGACGTCGCCGTTGCTTCTTCTTTGGGTTTTTCTTTTCTTTTTGCAGTTGGATATCAAACGTCGTGCGTTGATCCGCAGGGATCTTGAAGGTGTTGAGATAGGGAACATACCCCGGTTGCTGGACGATCAGCGTGTGTCCTCTTTGGGCGCGAATGCGCTCCGTGTAAAATCCTCCCGAGATCGCCTTGAGCATCTTTCCATTCAGAACAACCTCAGAGCCTTCGGGTTTGACAGCGAGCACAAGCGTCCCGTAGCGAACTTCTTTGAGCTTCTGTATCTTCTTCATCGGGACGACAAGAGGCTGACTCGTGATGGACTCATCGATCGCGTTGATCTGCTTATAAAAAGGCTCGAATCCTCGCTTGTACAGACGGATGATGTACCGTTCTCCAACGAGGAAGGGGAGCATTTTTGGCGTGCGCCCTTTCTTCTCACCGTTCACAAAGATGTCGACATTGGGGGGTGTGCTGCGAATTAACCAAAGAATTTGTTGTTTTGAAGGTTCGACAGGAGGCCGAAAGAGATCCGTCGCAAAGTAGACGCCAGCTCCGACACCTGCAACGAGCAACAACATCATAAAAATGAGAAAAATCGAGAGCCCCAAAGAGCCCTTCTTTTTTGGTTGATCCACGTCAGGGAGGCTTATTTCAGAGAGATCAACTTCCTCAGTAGGGGCAGATCGACGAGGAGCAGAGGGAGGGTTTCCGATCGGCGTCAGCCCTGAGTTTGTAGGATGCGTCGTCACAATGCGGCCAGGCGGTGGAGTGATCAGGCCGGACTCACTTCTATCGAAGGTCACACCAAGCTGCGATGAGAGCTCTTTGGGCGCGGGAGTCTCGTCGTCAGATGTGATCCAGCGGACGTAGTGTGCGAGCCTCTTGCTTCCAGCCGCCATCCCATGACGCAGCAAAAAATCTTCGAGCGCGATCTGCAGCTCACCTGCATCTTGAAAGCGCTCATTGACATTGACAGCGAGGGCCTTCATCACGATGAGTTCGAGTTCTGGGGGATAGTCATCGCGAAACGATGAAGGTGGATCGTAATCACCACCGATGATCTTGTGAAGTGTCGCGATTTCGTTTTCAGCCCGGAACAGTCGATGTCCAGTCGTCATCTCCCAGAGGACAATACCGAGCGCGAAGACATCACTGCGCCCATCGAGAGTGTGTCCAGCCGCTTGCTCTGGCGACATGTAGGCGTACTTCCCCTTCAACACACCGACTTGTGTATGGTGGACCTGTGTCGCAGCTTTTGCGATCCCAAAATCGACGACTTTCACAGTGCCGTTGTATGTGATCATGATGTTTTGTGGAGAGATGTCACGATGCACGAGATTGAGGGGGTTACCGTTGGGGTCTTTGCAGGAGTGTGCGTAATCAAGTCCGGCACAAGCACCGATCAGGACCTGACAACAATGTTGAAAAGGGATGAATACGCCGCGACGAGAGGCTTCTCGCAAAATCGAGCTCAGCCCAACTCCATCGATAAACTCCATCGCCATATAGTAGAAGTCATCAGTCGCGCCGAGCTTGTACACTTGGCAAATATTGGAGTGGTTGAGTTGCGCCGCAAGCCTCCCCTCATCGAGAAACATATGTATGAAGTCATCATTTTCGTTGAGATGGGGCAAGATGACCTTGACCGCGAGACGCTTTTCGAACCCCTTAACTCCGACCTGACGAGCTTCCCACACTTCGGCCATGCCGCCCGTCGCGATCTTTCGAACCAACCGCAAATCGTCCAATTGGATCGTATCCATCATCCTCACTAAGCCTTTTTGTTCAACTTTGAGCCGTCATGTTCGCCTGTTTCGAGACAAACATCGATATGGTTTTCACCACATGACCTCACAAGAGTGACTTTGTACCACAAAACACCTACAAACACCACAATCCACACAAAAGCTGCGCGTCCTTAGAACAAAAATGCGCTCATCGTGGTTATACAGGTGGATAGAGCACAAAAGCGCTCGACGAAACCCTGTAAAGATCTTATGTTGGAGAGGGAGACGCGACTGCGAAGGAGATACACGATGCAAGTGGGTGACATCCTCAACCAAAGATTCAAGCTCGACCGGTACATAGGTAGAGGCTCACGTGGCGAGTGTTGGCAGGTCCTCGACACCAACACCCAAAAGAAATGTCTCGCCAAGCTCTACCACATCAACCAAGGAAATTGGAATCGTTACGACTTACTCGAACGAGAGGCTACCTTACTCGGACAACTCGACCATCCCATGATCCCCAAATTCCACGCGCTCTTTGTCACCGAACAAAACGACGCCTTGTGTCTCGTCCGTGAATGGATCCCAGGGACCAACCTCGAACAGTACATCGAGGAGAAACGACTCTCAGAGGTCGATGTCCGCCTGATTGCACGTAAACTCCTGAAGGTCCTTCACTACATCCACGGCCTGTCGCCTGCAGTGCTCCATCGCGATATCAAACCCTCCAATATCATTCTGACTCCTGATGACTCCATCAGCCTACTCGACTTTGGTTCTGTGAGGGACTCGATCAACGCAGAGGAAGGCCTCTCTGTGATGGGCACTTACGGATACACACCACCTGAGCAGTTTTTGGGACGTCCTGTCAAAGCGTCTGATTTGTACGCACTCGGCGCGACGCTTGTCTTTTTGCTTTCACGCCACCACCCAGTCCACCTGCCCTTTGAACGCAACCGTATCCAGTTTGAGTCCTACATTAACGTGCAGCCCCGTTTTCTTCGTATTTTACAAAAGCTGCTCGCCCCCAACGTCGAAGATCGCTTTCACGACGCAGGCCAGGTCCTTCAGGCACTCAAACGCTGTGAACCTACAGACCATCTCCCCGCGACCTCAACGATAACGCCCAAAGCCTCACCCTCAAAGACGTCCGTCGAGGCTTCTCTCAGTGAGCCCAAGCGCCCATGGCAACGCAATCGAGAACTCCCACAGCCCTGGAGTTGGGAGCGCGCAGAGGAAGAGACCCGCCCCATCGCATACCAACCCGATTTGCAAGCCGTCATCCAGACCCTCGAAGAACGATATGCCCTCGAAGGACTCGACGACACGATGGAAGCCCTCGACCTGATCAACGCGATCGACGTTCACTTTGGTTTTCACGATGAGACGGGCAGGCAGTGGTTACTACGCTTGCTCCACCCTTACGACGCTGCTGACATTCTCTTTGGCTACTACACGACAGATTTTATCCTCTCACGTTATGGAACGCTGTTTATGGAGCGCTTCGCCCTCCTCCACACACATGACGACGACAACGCGATCAACCAATGGATCTTGCTCTACTTTTTACACAAGCATGGTTGGCAACCACAGGATCTTTGGTACGAAAATGAACAGCTCCCCTTTCGATACTCGTTCCATCGACTATTTGGAACCCTCCAAAAGACACGTCGCTTTGTCGACCAGTTCCAGGCTGCCTCCATCGGCGCACAAGCCAAACAATTTGAAAAGCTAGAGCAACACAGCGAAGAGATCGCGAGGTTGTACCATTTGTGCGTCTCTCTGCGTCCGGCTCACCTCGACATCATCGTAGAGAAGGGGCTCACGATGTTCGAAGAATCGGCGCTCTCCACTTACAGCTCTACTCTTCAACACGACTGGCGACAGATCACCTCTTTACGATGGGCTGTTCGACGCTTGCTGCTTTGGCCCCCACGTTGGCTTCCCTTTCGGCATTGGTTGGGTAAAGATTCGACTTACTACCACAAACTCGGCGCCTATATCAGCGGGATCTACTTCCTTTATCACGATCTCGATCTCTTGCGCATACGCCTTCAGCAAGAGTATCACTGGCTGCTCCCCAAACAAACCCAACACAAAGCCCTCCCCACGTTCACCACACACACCTCCCCCTCCAAAGAAGATACGTGAACATCCCTCTCCTCCCCGACTGAATCAGTCATACCCCATAGACAAACATCCAGACACGTGACGAGATATGACGTGAGAGGAGGACATACTCCACATGTACATAAGCCGAGAGGAAACAATATGCGCTCAGACGAACCGTACTTCGAACATGATGAACCGTACTTCGAGCCTGATGAACCGACACCATCAGCCAATCGAAAGAAACGCAAGAGACGAAAAAAGCGACCAGAGACAAAAGTCGAGTCCGTCGGTCCTATCCTTCAAGAAGGCACCATCACGCGGATCACCACACAGCGCAAAGACCCAACGAGAGCGTCTGTGTACATCGATGGCGAGTTTGCGTTTGGTTTGCCCAAAGAGGTCATCGGCAAGCAATCACTACAAAAAGGTCAAGTGCTCAACACAGAAGCACAAAAAGCGCTGATCAAGGCCGACCAACTCATGCGCGCCAAGATCATGACCCTCGAATACATCTCGTATAAACCACGCACTGAGCACGAGGTCCGTAAAAAGCTCAAGGGAAAAGAGTTTGCAGCGTGGATCATCAATGATGTCGTCGCCCGCTTCATCGATTTGGGGTATATCAACGACGAGAGTTATGCGCGCGCCTATGTCCGCTCACGGCTCAAAAACCAGGGCTATGGCCCCCAACGCATCCGCATGGATCTCAAAAAGAAAGGTGTCGCAGAAGATCTCGTCGAGCAAGGACTTGAAACCTACCAACACGACGATGACGCCCTCGACACAGCCAAACGACACGCCAGCCGTCGCTGGATGAATCTCCTTCAAAAAGAACGCGACCCAAGAAAACGCAGCAAAAAACTCATGGACTTTTTGGTCCGCCGAGGTTTTGACTTCGAGACCACCAGAAACATCCTCGACGAGATCAAACAACAAGAAGGCGCAGCCCCTTCCCACTGGTCCGACGACATGATCTCCACAGAAGAACACAATCCCGCTCAACCTCCTCCAGAAGAACCTGTGGATGAAGAGACCCTAATCCAAGAAGCCACAGTACTCGCAGAGAAACGCTGGAGGCGTCTTGAGAGCGAGAAAAACCCGGCCAAACGCCGCAAAAAACTACAAGAACACTTGATGAGAAAAGGATTCAAGTTCGACATCATCAAACAAGTCACCAAAACACTTGAAGAATCCAGGGAGACTGAAGACATGCAAGAAGAAGAACTCACGCCAGAAGAAGCGTTCGCACAACAACAGGCCGAAGAAGAAGCACTCTACGACGAAGCTCGTAGACTCGCGGCCAAACGATGGCGCAAACTCCAAAGCGAAAAGAGCAAAGCCAAACGCCGCAAAAAGCTACAAGAGCACTTGATGAGAAAAGGGTTTCGATTCGACGTGATCAAACCTATCACAGAAGAAGCTGAGTGCGGCGCACTTGATGATGTCTACTAGAGCGATGTCGAGCCCCCACATTTCGTCCCCCTGCCGTCAAACAAACCTCAATATTTCAAGCGAATCCACGCCATAAAATCGAGCTTCTTTTGAGGCATCAACAACTCATCGTTTGCATCGTATATATCGGCGTTGAGGAAGTTGGAGACCCGAAAGACGACATCCATATGTCCAAGAACGCGCAAAAACTGCAGCGTCGCGTACGTGTGTACGTACATAGGTGTCTCCGTCGTAGGATCGTTATCAGCCCCCCAGGTCGGCGAGAGACATGTCCATGTGCTCCCATCCCGTTTGGTGCACAGAGGGTGTGTCGTGCGATCTTGACTGACGTTCTCCTCAGGCAAAACACCGTTGATGTTAAAGGCCTTGTTGGGGACGACCTTTGGACCAACAAAGAGCGCTCCCACCGCGACCTGAATCCCGATCTTTTGCACCTTGATCGCGTAGGACGCCTGAAGAGAACCCGTCCAACGTGCCGCGAAGTTCAGAGGGTTCACGTAATTGCCTTGTGGTTGGTTTTCCTCTTCGCCGAAAAAGACCCCAAAGCCACCTCGGATATTTAAGCCTCTTATTGGAAACAGTCGAATCTCCAACTCACCGCCATAGGTGTTCAAGACGCCACTGTTCTCCCGCTGCTCGTATATGCTGCTCCCATCAGGCGCGAGTGCGTCGGGGAAACTCTTTTGTTTTTGCTCCGCTGTCAAATCCGCAAGACCTTTGAGAGGATCACCTGGATTGCGGATTGCGTAGTAAATCAGGTCGCTAAAGCGCGAATAAAAGCCATTCACACTCACCGCCATCAGACGGTTGCGAATCCAACCGACTTGTAGCTCAAAAGTGTGGACAGATTCAGGCCGGAGGTTGGGGTTACCATACGTCTCATTGCGACGAGAGTAGAACAAGTCAAAATACGCAGGCGCCTTAAACGCGTTACCGTAAAGTGCTTTGGCGAAAAAGCCTCCGCCAGGCGTCCACACAACAGCAGCACGAGGTGTCGCGACAACACCGTAAATCTGGTCATAATCAACACGTGCACCTGCCGTCAATTCGAGGACATTGCCCACCGTGTACTGAAGCTGCGCAAATGCACTGAAGTGGATGTTGGTATACTCCGGGATTTGCAGGTTGAGCTGTGACCACACATCGGGTGAGTGAATTTGCACGAGTGAGAGGTATTCAAAGTCGACCCCTGCAGAGAGATACAACGTATCGACGATTGGAACAGAGAGCTGTATCCCCGCGAGAAAACGGTGATCAAAACCTCGAATCGCCCGTGTATATTGACCTTTTTGGTAACTGGGCGCACAGAACTTGGACGTCTTAGGGGTCGTCACAGGGATGGGGTACTCACCGAGGATGGTCGTCTGTTCGTTTGGACTCTTCACAAATTGGCAGGTCCGCGTCGAAACCACCTGATTGGAGGAATCAAGCGTTGGCTTGGAGACAAGCACGATACAAGGGATCTGACTGCCCGCTGCGTCTGTCCTGACGGTGTGGCAGAGAGGAAAATACCCTTTGAATTGATGGCCGGCCTTGGGGTTTTGTGGATCGATCTCATACAACCCAAAGTGATCGGAGGCACCATCGAGTACGGACTCACTTTTTTGAGGAGAGATGGGATTGGCTTCGTATTGGGATGTCGGTCCAAAACCGTAGTAGTCGTAGGAACCATACACGAGCAATTGAGCACGCCCGATCAAGCCGACCCAAGAGAGCTTGGCGATGTACCGCTCCCCAACAAAGTTGGTCTCATCTCCACCGATGACACTAAAGTTACTCAAAGGAAACGTGCCACTATAGCGGTTCTGGTACAACGAAAGGTTAAAACCACGCCAACTCAACTGACCGTAGAAAAACTGGTTGGTCTCTCTTTGGGACAGAGGTGTGTAGTGGATGCCTTCTTTGGTCAAGAACTCCTTAATCGGCGCGAGCAAGGCTCCTTGGTTGTCCTGGTACAAAGAGAATGACCCGCGAAATGTCAACCCACCAATCAACTCTTGCCCACCTTGCAGCGTGACAAAGTAGCTTTGACTGAGAGGGCTCCCTCCCGCTGTCGATGAGAACCCTTTAAGCGAACCGCTCGACTTGGTGATGATGTTGATCACACCGCTGAGTGCGTTGGCCCCCCACAATGTCGAACCAGGTCCCCTGATCACCTCGACTTGCTTGATCATGTCGATACTGACAGGGACAGAGTTCCTGTTGAGTTGTCGAAAAGACATGTTGTGTCCATCGACGAGGACGACGATCTTGTCACCAAAGCTGAGTCGTGGATTGATCCCACGAAGCCCAATGTCAGGAGACAAACCGTTGTAATTGACATCAAAGCCCACGATATAGCGAAGCAAGCTGATCAGGTCTCGAAACCCTGCAGCCCGTATCTCCTCTTCGGTGATGACCGTAACGACACCGGGCGCTTTTTGCACGAGCTGTTCTTTACGAGACGCCGAGAAGATCTTCCCTTCTTGATCAGGAATGGTGTAACCATCGCCGATGTCTTCATCTTTGTCTTTGTCTTTATCTTTGTCCTTGCTCTTTTGGGGTGCGTGGACCTTCAAAGAAGCAGGTTTGGTGGGAGCCGCGTACAACATCAACTGCTTTTTATCGAGATCGACACCAAGGACGTAAAATTCGATCGCTGAGCCGGTCAAGATGGAGGCAGGGAGCGTCGCCTTGTAGCGAAATCCCTTGTAGATAGACATCTTCACCTTGGTATATGCGGTCTTCCCTGCTGGACGATAGAACAAATACACCTGCTCCAGATCGTCATTTTCGGCGACCATCCCGTCAAGCACAAAAGGCTTACCGACATAGGCTTTCTTTTTGATCTCTGGTTTGAAGGTGACTTTGGAGGACGCTTGTGCAGGGGTGATGTGACAAAGCACCCAAAAGGAAAGGAGAAGGACAGACAAAAGGGTCCGATATCCCTGATGTACAACCCGTCGACAGCCGGTGAGTTTACTTCCTACCACCACAATATCTCCTCTTATTCGCATCAGTACAAAGGCAGGTTGTTGGGGCACACGAGCAGGCTACCGGAAGAGAGGCGACTGGATGGTATCATGGCGCACCAAAGCATCCAAAAGCCGATGAAAATGCAGGTTGGGAGATGTCCGACAGCCGGTTATTTATTGCGATATCTTTTGAATCGTTTTCGATACTCGTAGGACACAAGCAGCTGTGCAACACGCTTCTTTGAGCGTCCCTTCAAGAGGTTGCGATAGATCACGTAGGCGACAGCGCGAGGGTAAAACACTTTTGTCTCACGGCTTTGTCGACGAGACATATCGAGCACCAAACGTTGCCAGGGTCGCGTAACGCCACGCACAGCAAAAGACGAACCCATCACCCGACGAACTTCTCGCTCGATACTTTTGCAGAGCTTGCGATGTTGGAGTGTGTAATGTCGTCCAGCGATACCACGGCGATCACCGATAAACAAACGCAGTGTTTTTTGTCGAGGCAAGCGTATCGAAGAGAATTTCATCGCAGCCTTTGGGCGCGAATCACGTCTCGGTGGAGGTGCAACGCGACGGACCACAACAGCGCGGCGAACAACAGCGCGCAAAGATCTGAGCTCCAAATCAAGCTCAGTGGGGCGCCCTTCGCGGATCTGAATGCGTTTGGTGATCGTTTTGTGACCTTTACGCGTAATCCGCACGGTGTAGGAGCCGACCTTCACCTTTCTGTTGTTAATCGGTGTAAATCCAAGCAACTTACCATTTAGCTCGACACGTCCGGAGGGGGTCGCGCTCACATACAGACTTCCTTTGGGGATCTCGCGAGGTGTTGGAGGCTCAACACGTTCAACAATATCTTTTCGGCGCGCTGGAGGTCGAGTGACAACTTTTCTTCGACGGGGCCAACGTCTCCTCGTCCTGTATCGACGTCGCACAGGTCGACGGATAGTAGGAGCTTTACGACGTTCAACAGGTGGCGTCTCGGGCGTCTCTCCACGACGTTCGGGGGGCTTATTCGCCTCCAACGCACGTTTCGCGCGCGCCAAGTAGTCTTCGATCTCATGGATGTCAGGGGCTTTTTTGCGAAGAGACTCGAACAAGGGGATGCTGTCTTTGTATTGTTTGTTGGCAAACTTTTGGCGCGCAAAATCAAACTGCGGGCCGATCGAGATCAGTTCTTGTGTTCGAGTCACCCACTCGGGATAGAGTTCACCGGCGTGTTTGCGGAAGGTGCGCAGGGCAGCCTCGGCTTTGACGTACTGTTTGGTGTTCACCAACCCAAGGATGCGCTTCTTTTCAGCCACAGGTTTGAATGTTTTCTGTTGGCCTCCACGCACAAACACAAAGTAATACGCGGCGCCGCCGCCTCCAAGAAGCAGCAGCAAAAACAATACGAGGAACAAACGCCCAGATGACGAAGGTTTCGCTGTATGTGGAGCAGAGGTTTGTGGTGGGAGCAGAGCGTTGGATTGATGCGGAGATTGTTCATGACCCAAAATCGCCGCAGCCGGGATGGTCATATCGTGCTCTTGTCCACCCTGCAATTGGTTGAGCAGAGCAGCATCTTGGGATGCTTGGGAGGTCTGGGAGAACGAGCCACTTCCATCAGGAAGATGTGGTCTGGTAGGTCCCTCATTGTGTTGATTGGCGCTGTACATCCCCGACGCAGAAGCCGCGAAGTGGCCTGAGCCAGAGATCGCGCCAGGATCAAAAGGAGAACCAGCGCCAGGTGCAGCTGTAGGGAAGCTCGACCCACTCGAAGACACGGCGTGTCGTGCGCCCGTCCCGTGTGCCGCAAACTGCCCGGTTCCATGTGCAGTCCCCATGAAGCGCGCCAGTTCATGTGGCGCAAGAGGCGTGTGGAGGACTCCAGAGCGCTCTCCAGTCTTCTCTTCGGAGAACAACTCCTGCATCACTTCGGCGATCTGTGCCTGCCCCAGGTGTCCCCCCATACTCCGCATAAAGAGTTCGAGGTCGAGACGAAACTCATCACCGGATTGGTAACGGCGTGCAGGGTCGCGAGAGAGCGCTTTGAGGACAATTCGTTCGAGCTCTGGTGGATAATCTTTGCGAAACTTGGTGGGAGGAATCACGCGCACTTCGCGCACAGCGTCGATCACTTCCATCTCACTGCGTCGTGCAAACAGGCCACGGTTTGCGGACAGCTCGTACAACACAATACCTAACGAGAACAAATCCGAGCGGGCATCCAATTCATGTCCACGGATCTGCTCGGGGGACATGTAGCGGTATTTCCCTTTGATCGTACCTGCGGTGGTGTGGTGTTGTTGGTTGGTCGCCTTGGCCACGCCGAAGTCCACAACCTTAACGGTCCCGTTGTAGCCGACGATTAAGTTGGTCGGACTGATGTCGCGGTGTACCAACTCAAGAGGCTGCCCGTCGTCATCAATCGCGGTGTGTGCGTAATACAAACCACCGGCGACTTGCGAGACAATGCCAGCCGCGATCAGGTAAGGATTGACGCGAGAGTGTTGGCGGTATAGCCGCTTGCGAAAGACTTTGAGGTTTTGCCCACGAATGTACTCCATCACGATGTAGTACATTCCAGTGGCTTCGCCAATCTCGTAAATATGGATAATGTTTGGATGATCAAGAGGAGCGACGACACGCGCTTCATCCAAGAACATCGTGATGAATTCGTCGTCGTTGGCCAGATGGGGCAGGATGCACTTTAAGACAACGGTTTTACTAAAACCACCAATTCCCGGCTGTTTAGCGAGATACAACTCTGCCATCCCACCAACTGCCAACTTGGCAAAGATCTGGTATTTGCCAAATTGAACACCGAGTTCATCTTGTTTTTGCATATCGCCAATCCTACCCGCTCACTTCGGGCTTATCGCAATCCGGACAAGCACATCGTTGAAAAGTCACATCATCATAACAGAAACAATTTTTCATGTCACCCCTTTGTCACATTCCTTTCTACAGGTACACACCAAAGCGACGGTCATTCCTCTGCGCTTTCGTCAGATGGTTGACCCACCACATCATCAAAAGATGCGGTGTCTTCGCTTGGATTCTCGTGCGAAACAGGCTGTACATCTTGTACAGAGCGCAACACATTGCGCAAACCTGAGACCAACCCGATGACAGAAGCCATTGAGTCAGGGAGCGCCCCATCAGAAGAGATGTGGACACGTTGTAAATGTTCGGGACTTGGAAGCTGCCCAACCAAGTCGGGCAATGACTCCAACAAGCGCTCCTGAAGTTGCCCCGCAGAGACAACGCTCTCAATCTCGCGACGCAATCGCAACAGCTCAAGCTCCAACTGCTCAGATTGGTATGCGGCTTTGTCCCGCAGCGCGTCGCGTTCAATTTGGCGCGTCAACGCCTGTTTTTCAAGCTCACCGGCCAACGCATCAAACTCGGCTTGCTTGGCCAACTCCTCGGACTTCGCTTGCAACTCTTCGATCAAAAACTCCGCCGCACGAAGCTGGTACGCGACCTCTTTCTCTCTCTTCAACAGCTCCGTTTGATGGACCTCTTCGAGCTGCTTTCTTTCCGTCTCCGCAATGATGGACAGACGTTTGCGCTCGTTCTCCTGCTCCACCTCGTGCCGACGAAGATCCTCTCTCACACGTGAATCAAAGGACTCTGATTCATACGTTTGACGACGTGTATCGATCTCTCGCTTTGTCTCCAACGCCAACAACTCAGCCTCTTTCTGGTTAGCCGTCTCTTGGGCACGAATGGTCTTTTCACTCGCGATCTCTGCGAGCCGTGCGGTCTCTTCCTTCTGTGCACGAAATGGCTTCTGAAGGTTTTTCCACAATCGTGTCGAGCTTACGACCGCTTCCTTGATCTGGACCGTCACGATCTTGAGACCAAGGCCGGACTCCTTCCCTTCGACGACCTCCCGCAAACGAAGTGTCAGCTCCTCCATAATCGACTGCTTATCCGACAACACCTCATCGATCTCCATCGTCGTGACCTTGTCTTTGATCGCAGCCTCGGCCTGTTCACGAAGCTGCTCGTTGACGATCCTCATCGGGTCGTATGGATCGGAGAAGTTGAGTTTGCGGTAAGCTGTCTCCACATCATCAATGATCCATTGAACATACGCCTGCACCAAAATACCTTGTCGCTCTGCACAGATGCATCTCGCATTGATCATGATCGTCTGCATCGCCGCCGGCACCAACAAAAATGAGTCGCGGTAGGGATTGTAACGAAATGAGATCCCCACACCGATATTGACGGGCTCTTTAAACCCTTGGCGTGTGTGGATCACATACACATTAGGTGGAACGATCACACGCTTCCAACGCCAAAACCCTGTGATCCGAAAGTCAATAGGATGACTCCTCGTCTCTGTCGTGTCTTGTAACACCTCTTCGAGGTAAATGTTCTTGAGTGAGGATACATCTTTCATCTTCATCCCTTCCCTACGACGCAACGAAGACGTCGATTCCTGAACCAGATTGTCTGTGTATGTGCGTATCGTACAAACCACACATCACATTTGCAAAGGAATTTTTCAGTTGTTTGCTTTTTTTCATCTCCTCCTGGAACTTTCTCGCTCCTCGTTGTCCATACTATACAGGCAAGCGAGACATGTCACTTCCTATCGAACCAACTAAAAAGAAACATCTTTTTTTCGCGAAAAGACACCCGCAAGGTGTAGCTGCGCCCGTGTATCTTTCAGCGGAAAAAGAATGAATCTTTTACGTTTCAAGAATAAATCTTTACGCAGTCCAAGAGCAAACACACGAACAACGGTCGATATTAGGAGCAAAAGATGTTACAAACCCACACTTCAACAAAACACCCCCCACAGCCACAGCCCTCGACCGAACAAAAGATCTTGCAAGTCCGCATTTTGTGGCAGGGAACAACGATCGATGTAGGTCACTTTTCGCGCCCCAAGCGCGTCACGATGGGAAGTCATCCACTCAATGACTTCCAATTCCCCGCTCCCGAGGAAGTTGAGCTGACCAATATCCCCATCATCATTCCCTATCTCGACGGTTTTGGCGTCTTTTGCCCGGAAGGTATGACTGGTGAATACATCAAACAAGGCGGCTCCATCGAAGATCTGTTCGCACACGGACAAAAGCAGTATGTCGACGGCTGCAAAGGTGTCGTCTACTTGATCGAGGATGACGAAGAGATCCTTGTCAGGACGGACTCGATCGATATCGAATGCAAGTTCGTCGAATCATCAGCACAACAGTCCCTCCCAAAAACGAAACGCATTGACTACATGTTCTGGCGTATTCTCTCATTCTCTGCGATTCTCCACTTCGCGTTCATCTTGTGCTTTCAGTTTGCACCCAAAGAGCTCAACGCGAGCATCATCCAAAAAGGGAAATACGCCACACTCATCATCGCTCCACAGCCCGACAAAAAACCCGTCAAAAACGAAACCCTCGATCGGCCCAAAGAACCGACAAACACCAAGCCGAAACAAACGACCACCAACCAACGCGAGTCCACAAATGACACAGAGACTCCCACTGAGAAAAATATCGGAAAAAAAGGAATGATGGGGCTGATCAACTCCATGAGTATGACTGGCAGCAACACGAACTTGTTCTCCATGAAGACCAGCAGCAACTTGCTCAACGCTCTAGGTGCTTCCAGCCAGGGGGCAGGCCCCGACCAACCTTCTATTTGGGGACGCTACAAACAGGATGGACCAGGTGGTGGTGGAGGCGTCGGTGGTTCCTATGGATTGCAAGGTACTTGGGGATGCACTGGAAAACATTGCAAAAAAGGGACGTACTCAAGACACAACATTTCACACTCCAAGCTGCGACGTCGCAAAAAGCGCATCATGCTCGTCACAGACGGTGGTTATGTCCTCAAAGGTTCATTGGATAAGGGCGAAATCGCTCGTGTTGTGCGCAGAGGCTGGATCCAGATCCGCTACTGTTACGAAAGACAACTCCGCAAAGACCCCAAACTCGCAGGAAAAGTGACTTTGCGTTGGATTATTGGAAGAGACGGAAATGTCCAACATGTTTCGATCTTGCAGACGACGCTCAACAATGAACGCGTCGAGAACTGTATCGCAAGACGCGTATACAGATGGCGCTTTCCACAACCGCGTGGAGGCGGCAAAGTCACAATCCGCTATCCACTCATCTTCAAGAATGTCAGTCGCTAAAGCCTGTCTTTTTCCCGGAGCAGCCTGAGACGAAAAAAGAACACGTCAAGCTCAAACTTTCCTCAACGCTTATCGTCTGCTATATTGAATGAAGGAAAGTATCATTTTATTTTTGAGATGCGATGAGAAACCTGTCATCAAAACGCATCGATAGGAGCTTGACAATTATGTATCGACCACCCTCCTGGTTTACCAAGGTCACGTATCTCACCCTTCTCTTTGCTGGTTTCCTCGCTTGGACCGCGTGTGGAAGACAGCTCGCAAAAGAAGGCGACGCATGTACATACAAAACGGATTGTGAAGGGAATCTCGACTGCATCGAATCACAATGCCGATACAACGGGATTGAGGGGTTTCCCTGCACACTCAGTACGGAGTGTGGTAAGGGACTCAACTGCATCAGCGGTCGCTGCTCCTCTGGACCACTCACATGTAAAGAACAAGCTGATTGCCCCGCAGAACAACGCTGTAGCAACGGCTCCTGCGTCTCACCAGGACAAGAAGGTGCTCCCTGTGAAGACTCCGCAGCGTGCGCAAGTGAGCTCGTCTGCGCACGCGCCGGTTCTTGCCAACAAAAAGGCGCCAAAGGCACAGCCGGAGAAAAAGAGACTTGTGCAACAGACGATGACTGCCAAAAGGGTCTCGGATGCAACGACAAGTTAAAAGCCTGTATGAAAGATGGTACTGAGAACATGCCCTGCCTGACAGGGTTTAAATGTGAGGGCGAGCTCGTCTGTAACAGAGATGAAGTGTGTGTCAAAGATGGTGAGCCCGGAACAGGTGGTCCGAACAGCGCCTGCCAAAAAGCAGCCGAGTGTCGCAAAGGTTACACTTGTGGCTCACAAGGCAAATGTGCTCCACAAGGTGTTGGCGTCGAAGGCGATCAATGTGCCGGTAATGAAAATTGTCGTGAAGGGCTCGTGTGTGGGACAGTCAAAGGTCTCAGTCTCGGAAAATGCACGAAAGACGGAGAGACAGGAACAAAGCAAACAGGCGAAGAATGTGCCGGACCACTCGAATGTGGATTTGGTATGATCTGTGGTTTGTTTGGTAAGTGCCAAATCCCACAGACCTTTGCCGGTGTCACCTGTGAAGACCCAGGTGTGACCCCCGGTCCTTTCAGGATTTTCTTCGAAGTCCCCCGCAAAGATAAAGCCGTAAAAGAGTTTTATCGCCTGCCCTTCCCAAACAACATCCGCATCAAAAATGGCAAGGTCGATTTGACAGGGCACCCCAACCCCGCCGGAGAAGCACGTGACGATCTGATCGGGTCATACCTGAAGGCCATCGAGGCTGAGCTTGACGCCTTCGGAAATAACCAAGCCATCTATTTCCGCTTTAGCCAATCACTCGACTTCAGCACACTTGAGCTCAATGGCGACAAGCCTGCGATCGTCTTTGTCAACCTCGATACAGGTCAACGTCTCGGGATTTCCGTCACTTACAACGCAGGAAAGGGAGCCTACATCTGCTACAACTCGCTGAGCATCAAGACCTTCTCAGGACTCCCCCTTGAACACGGCGCCAATTACGCCGTGATCATCACCAACATCCTGAAAAATAAGGTCGGCGACCCTGTTCAGGCCGATGACGACTTCAAAGCGATGATCGCAGAGAACGCACCACAAGATGAGGATCTCAAGACCGCATATCCAAAATATCAGGGACTGCGGGATTATCTCGCCAAAAACAAGACAGATGACAAATGGCCCAAAGCCGCTGACATCGTTGGGGCGACAGTCTTTACGACACAAAATCCAGACAAACACATCGAGCAATTCAGGAACGTCGCGCAAGGACAACCTGCCCCGACACTCAAATCGTTGACACTGTGTGATGGAAAGAACACATCTCCTTGTGCAACAGACGGAGATGATAGCCGCAAGTGTGGTGCTCCAAACGACAAGTTCTACGAGTTTCACGCGAAAGTCACGCTGCCCATTTTCCAAAAAGGTGACGCTCCCTACGAGACAACAGGTGGTGGGATCGACTATGCGAGTGATGGGACTCCACAAGTTGTGCGCAAGGAAGACGTCTGTGTCTCGTTGACAATCCCCAAAGGAACAGCACCCGTAGACGGGTGGCCGATCATGTTGTACTCACATGGTACAGGAGGCAACTACCGCGGACACGTGGTAAATCAGACAGCTTTGCGTGCGAGCAACATAGAACTCCCTGATGGGAAAAAGGTCGGATTTGCGACCATCGGTTTTGATCAGGTCCTTCACGGTCCGAGAAAGAAAGACTCCAAGACACACCCCAACTTTTTGTTCTTCAACTTTAAGAACCCCATCGCGGCAAAAAACAACACGATACAAGGTGCCGCCGATCACTTCACGATGGTCCGCCTGATCAAGAGTCTCGTGATCGCAAAAGAGCAATCCCCCACACAAGCGGAGATCAAAATGGACGGTAAGCACATCGTCTTCTTTGGTCACTCACAAGGTGGCGTCGTCGGCCCGGTATTCCTTCCTTTTGAGCCCGACATCAAGACCGTCATCCTCAGTGGTGCAGGTGGAAACCTCGTGCAATCTCTGCTCAACAAAACAGAGCCAGTAAACGTCAAAGATGGCGTGAAGCTCGCTGTCGGACAACCAGGTTCAACAGGACTGGGTAACCGCCACCCCATCCTCAATCTCTTGCAGATGTACTTTGAACGCTCAGACGCGATCAACTATGGACACATGATCACACAAACCCCCAACAAGGACATCACACCAAAACACGCTCTGTTGACATACGGTATCGACGACACCTTCACCCCCAACAAAACGACTGACCTGCTCGCGCTCTCTATGGGTGTGACGATGGCACGTCCTGTGCTCAAGTCGATCAGCGGTCTATCGAGTAACGCGGTTGAGCCTCCCATCCAAGGCAATGTGACAGTTGAGACCGTCAAGTACACGTCTGCCCTTGCGCAGTACAAGCCGACAGAGGGCTCCGATGGCCACTTCGTGATCTTCCAAAACACAGATGCACAACGCCAGTGGACGCGCTTCTTGGGGACATACCTGACCGATCCAGACAACATCCCCACGCTGCTCAAATAATCTCCCCCTCACTCCTTCTCGCTCCCCCCTCATATCACCTGCACAGAGACGACACGAGGCGTCTTTTTCGCTTGACAATTTAGCGACAGGCTCTATATTTTGCGTGCTTTTGACCTGCTCGATCAACAACCACCTGTAGCGACACATCTACGCAGCGCACAAGGGGTAACGCTCGCCACCTGCATGTGTCTGACAAAGACATGATGTCATAGGCATCCATCCCCTATCCATACCCATACAAAGAAGAGGTTTTTACGATGAAATTTGCAACCCTGAATGATGGCTCTAGAGATGGCGTTCTTTTGGTCGTAGACAAGGCCGGCACAAACGCCGTCAAAGCAACAACGATCGCGCCCAATCTCCAAGACGCTCTCGAACGTTGGGACGAAGTCAGCGGTGCATTGCAGGCGCTCTCAGACACACTCAACGCAGGCACCTGTGAGGACAGCTTCGAGATCGACTTCACACAGCTCGCATCTCCTCTTCCGCGCTCCTACCAATGGCTCGACGGCTCGGCCTTCCTCAACCACGTGCAACTCGTACGCAAGGCCCGCAACGCAGAGATGCCCCCCTCCTATTACCACGATCCACTCGTTTACCAAGGCGGCTCCGATCACTTCCTCGGGCCACGTCAGGACATCGTCCACAAAACAACCGACTGGGGCATCGACTTCGAAGCAGAGATCGCAGTCATCACAGGTGATGTCCCCTACCAAGCGACACCAGAACAAGTCGAACCAAACATCCGCTTGCTTATGCTCGTAAACGACGTCTCCTTACGCAGCTTGATCCCCTCAGAGCTGGCAAAAAGCTTTGGCTTTGTCGTCTCCAAGCCCCCAACAGCCTTCTCACCTTTCGCGATCACACCTGATGAGCTCGGTGACTCGTGGAAAGATGGCCGTGTCTGGCTTCCGCTTGAAGTCGAGTACAACGGCGAATTTTTCGGCAACCCAGAAGCCGGTGAGGAGATGCAATTCTCCTTCTATCAGATCATCTCTCACATCGCCCAAACAAGATCCCTTCGTGCCGGTACAATTGTAGGCTCAGGAACAGTCTCAAACGAAGACCGTAGCCGCGGCAGTTGTTGTCTCGCAGAAAAGCGCATGATCGAAAAGATCGACACAGGTGAATTCAAAACACCCTTCATGCAATTTGGCGACACAGTGCGCATCGAGATGAAAAAAGACGGTCAATCGCTCTTTGGCAGCATCGAACAAAAAGTCGTCCAGTGGGAGGGTGAATGAGTACGCCAACCCTCGGGATGAAGCTCTACAGCTACTTTCGCTCAAGTTGCTCATACCGCGTACGCATTGCCCTCTATCACAAGGGACTCGACTTCTCTTACGTGCCTGTTCACCTCGTCAAAGATGGCGGGCAACAACACGCAGAGACGTACAAACAACGCAACTCTATGGGACAAGTTCCGACACTTGAGTTGATCGATAATGACGGTTCCATCAGCGCAACACTCACGCAATCAGTCGCGATCCTCGAATATCTCGAAGAGGTTTACCCCGATCCCCCTTTGCTACCAAAGGACTCGATCGAGCGAGCCAAGGTCCGACAGATCGTTGAGATCGTCAACAGCGGCATCCAACCCATCCAAAATCTCCATGTCATGCAAAAGATCTCTTCTTCGTTTGATGTGGAGATGGCTGAAGCCAAAAAGTGGGCCGCATTTTGGGTTGCGCACGGATTTCGTGGACTGGAACCTGTCCTCGCCCAAACATCCGGACAGTTTGCGTTTGGTGATCAGGTCACTCTCGCCGACGCCTTTATCGTCCCCCAACACTACAACGCAAAGCGCTTTGGCATCGACATGACGCCTTTTCCAAACATCGCCAAAGTTGTGGACAACGCGCTCTCTCTCGACGCCTTCCAACGTGCTCGCCCCGAAGTCCAGCCAGACACCCCCGACGATCTTCGCCTCTGAGCCAATCCTCTTGAACGAGTCCTCAAAGACCCACTGCATCGACACATCGATCAGAATTTTTCCAGTCTTTTTTCAAAAAAAATTTTTCATTCAAGATCAAGAGACTAGAAAGACATTTCCATTTCAAGCGTAGCAAAAAAGCTATCTTTTCATAAACTTGCATTCAAGAAATCAAAGGAACATGTCGTACATTGTAGTACAAAAATCGTATCTCTTTTTTGTAATTGATTTGTGTTTTCGCCCAATAGTTTATTGAGAGGTTTTTGATCTTTGCATCAGCCTTTCGATCGTTGCCTTTGGACGCAAGGTGTATCTTTTTTGTACCGTGTGACGTTTGGCTGTGTCTTTCCGCCCACACAAACCAAACCAACACAAGTGAACTCAACACGCAGACATGAACATAGCCAAAAAAAACCAAGTGAGTCGACAAACATCATCAGACCCAGCAACAGAGCTGCCTTCCATCAGCAGTCAGAGCTCCCACCTCAACATCCGATTTGATGAAGTGGAGATGCTCACCAACGCTGGCATGTGGATGCTCGATCTACACAACATGTTGTTCCATGCTTCGGAGAGAACAAACAAGTTGTTGGGTACCAACGCTCCTCACAACACGATCGAATACTACCTACAAAACGTTCACCCTGAAGATCGCAAACGCATCCACGCCTCATATCAAGCAAGTACTCTCCCCAAACAGAACTATGTCTCCGAAACCTTTCGTGTCCATATCTCCGGACAAGAGACTATCCTCAAAAGCAGAATCAAGCTGGATCTCGACAACGAAGGCAAGATCTCTCGATTGTTTGGCACACTCGAAGACGTCACAAACGTCCAAAAAACGGAGCGCCTGCAAAACGAACTGATCTCCATCGTCAGCCACGAACTACGAACCCCCTTGACGTCGATCAAAGGTTCGATCGGGTTGTTGCTCGGTGGGATTGGAGGTAGCCTTCCAGCCCAAGCGACGAAGCTCCTTAAACTCGCGAGTAACAACACAGAGAGGCTGCTCGCGTTGGTCAACGACCTGCTGGATCTGGAGAAGATCGAAGCTGGAAAGATCGCTTTTGATATCAAAGCAGTACACCTCAACGAATTGATCGAGAAGGCCATCGAAGAGAACGAGGGCTTTGGTCAACAATTCAACGTCTCGTTCAATCTCGAAAGCACAAAGAAGACATACATCTGGGCCGATCCTGCGCGTCTGATACAAGTGATCAACAACTTGCTCTCCAACGCTGCAAAATTCTCTCCCACACAGGGACACGTCGACATCAAAATAGAGACCACGGAGAACATCGCGACGGTCATGATCCTCGACCGTGGTCCAGGCGTTCCAAAGTCATTTCGTCAAAAGATCTTCGAAAAGTTCACACAAGTGGAGAAGTCTTCCACACGAAAAAGAGAGGGCACAGGGTTGGGCTTGAGCATCTCTCGCGCCCTGATCGAAAAACAATCGGGCACCTTAGAGTATGCGCCAAGAGAGGGAGGTGGGAGCTGCTTTCACTTCTCTTTACCTCTCGCACCTCTTCCAGTCCAAGAGAAGACCCTCGTCGTCCAAGATCGCCGCGTGCTGATTATCGAAGACAACGAAGACGTCTCCCACTTACTTCAGCACCAATTAAAGCGCGCAAAGATGAAGGTCGATCTCGCGACAACGGCAGACGAAGCAAAAGATATACTCCGTGGCAACGACACCCCCTACGATATCATCCTTCTCGATATCCACCTCGCAGGCGAAGATGGCATTACACTGTTTAAGGAGATGAGAGATGAAGGTCGCCTACGCCGCACCCCCGTTCTCATCCTCTCAGCGAGCGCTGATGTCGTCAAAAACCAATACAAAAATACAAACGAAGACCTGACAGGGATCGCGGAGTGGCTTCAAAAACCCATTGGCGGAAAGCTATTGAGGCTTAAAGTGCAAGAAACCATTGAGCGTAACAACCTCCCCAAAGTACTGCACATCGAAAAAAATCTCGACAACCAACAGACCGTCGCGATCTCTCTTCAAAAAGAAGCCAACGTCGTGTTCTCCTCAAACCCCGTACAAGCGAGGAAGATGATCGAGCACTACGACTTCGACTTTGTCTTGCTAAACTACGACAAACGAGACACAAACAGTCGCCAACTCCTCGGAGAGCTGCGCTCGCTCCTTCCCACTTCGCAGGTGATCTTGTTATCAGAACACAATCTCGACGAACCGACCACACAACAAGCGGACGCGGTGTTATCGATGTCAGACCTCAAAAACGACAACCTGATGGACTATATCCGCACAGCGTTAATCTAGCCCTTACCAAGTCGTCAACGGAATCTACAGAGGAAAGATCGCCAGATTTGTCAGCTTGAGCTCGTGATCGGACCAGCGGCGTTTGTAGTCCATAGCCATCCCCAGATCGTAATTCTCGATCCCCTCATCGGCCAAGCGCTTGATCATCTCCCACTGCACCAGATGCCCAAGACTCAGAGAGGACAGTTCCTGATCGTAGCTGAGCTGAAATCCCCTGTAGACCTGTCCAATGATCCCACCGAAGACGTACGCCACGTCTTTGTCTCCTTGACGGGCAAACAAGACACGCAATGCTCCCTTCTTTGCGAGACGCTCCATGAGCATCGTATAAAACTTGACGTAACGAGGCATCGAAAAGATGCTGCTCTCCTGTTGAAACTTCCACGAGCGCTGTTCAATCTCCCATATACGCTGGTAGAGAGCGTCAGCGGAGAGATCATCTCGACACCACTCAAAGGTAATGCCAGCGGCATTTGCCTGTTTCTCTGCGCGTCGTAAGTTGTTGCGAAATTTGGACGTTCGCTTGGCCAAAAACGCATCGCTCCCCCCAGATAGATCTGCCTGCATGCAGTGCGTCCCCTCAAAGGTCTCGACGTAGTAATGACGGGCAATCCGATCCATCAAAGGAGCCCACCAAGGCGAAGAGACAGGAATCCCTGAGAGCAAAGTCAGCTGCCATGTCCCTCGCAATTCATCGAGGGCCTGAAGTAGCAAGGCACAACTATCATCAAAGGATGCACCGATCATAGGGCATCCAAACCCCCATGCAAATTCAAGCGGTTGGAGCACCCTCTCAAAAGAAGACAAAGGCCCACAGCAGAGCCCCAGCCATGCGCGATCAGATCTTCTAATGACAGGTTCACGCGAGTCGTGTAGGGTGTGGTGTGCGGCAAGGAGCCAATCACTGCTCGAACAAAAAGCAGCGATGTCATTGGTACGAAGCACATCCCGATCAAACGAATCGACGAGTGCTTCCCATTCAGCAAGTGAAAGTGCCTGATACACAGAGTATGCCTTTCATTGGATTGATTTGCATTCTAAAGGGAGCGATTTACATGAACAATCATACTACATCCAGCCCCTCAGGTAGAACGAAGGGCAGCGCGCTTGATCTGTCTCTTTACTACGTACTCGATCTTCCTGCATCAAGAGAACCGTTGTATCTGGCTGAGTCGGCTATCGAAGGGGGCGTCACAGCCATACAACTGCGAGGGAAGCGAGAAAGCGCAGCCTCACTCTACCAATTCGCACAACAACTGCAACCACTTTTGCAACAAAAAGGCGTGGCCCTGATCATCAACGACAGGTTGGATGTGGCGCTCGCAGTGGGTGCAGACGGTGTTCACCTTGGAAAGGATGACCTCCCCCTCACAGAAGCCCGCCGCCTTGCGCCCTCCTTGCATATCGGGGTCTCTTGCTATGACGACCTCCAGAGAGCCAAGGATGCTGTACATGGTGACGCTGACTACATCGCATTTGGTGCGTTTTATGTAAGCGAGAGTAAGCCAGAGGCGACGCCTGTCTCGATAGATATTTTGCCCCAAGCCAAGGCCTTGGGCTGTCCGATCGTCGCCATTGGCGGCATTACCCCCGAGAAGAGCGAGCCACTGTGGCGTGCAGGCGTTGACGGTGTTGCGGTGATCTCCGCGATCCAAAACGCAGAAGCCCCAGACGCTGCAGCACGTTCATTCCGAAAAGTGATGCAAAAGGCGCGCTTCTCTTGACAACAACGCCAAGACAATTATTATGCAACGAAGTAATCTTCGTTGTTCCCCGAGCCTACATCACGTGATGGGGCGCAGTTACTATACTTGAGGAGAATGTTCATGAGCTACATCATTGCTGAACCGTGCGTGAGCGTTTGTGATACAGCATGTGTTGATGTCTGTCCTGTTGACTGTATTCACGGACCTATCGATAAAGAAGGACGCGGAGAAGAAGTCAAAGGCATGTCCGATGAGGACAAAAACGGTAAACAACTTTATATCGATCCAGACGAGTGCATCGATTGTGGAGCATGTGAGCCTGAGTGCCCAGTCCAAGCGATCTTTGAAGAGAGCGAAGTTCCCTCCGAATGGAAAGACTTCGTCAAGAAAAACTACGACTTCTTCGGTAGATAAGGCCTATCCCCAACCAGGATCCTTCCATGACCTATATCATCGCAGATCCATGTGTGGGTACTTGTGATACGGCCTGCCTCGACGTTTGTCCGGTAGATTGTATTCACGGCCCCCTATACACAGACCGAGCCGGTGCAGAGCTCCGGGACATCAAGCAACGTGAAGGGCACCAACTCTACATCGACCCAGACGAATGTATCGACTGTGGCGCGTGTGAGCCTGAGTGCCCTGTTGACGCGATCTTTGAAGAGAGTGACGTCCCTGAAAAGTGGAAACATTTCATAGAAAAAAATGCTGCTTTCTTTCAAAAGGATTGATCTCCTTCCCCTCGCTCCCCATCCTCATACACAGTTCCTTCTACACGCACCTCCTGGCGCGTGAATCAACCCATCTCACAACTATATATCCGATTGCTTTCACCCCAGGTGATATACAGGAGCGACATCATGTCGATCATTTTTGTTCCTAAAGAAGTTACGCCTGACGAGACACGCGTCGCGGCCACTCCAGAGACTGTTAAGCAGCTCGTTAAGCGCGGATTTCGTGTCCTTGTCCAACATGACGCGGGAAAAGGTTCCTTTCACTCCGACAACGACTACATCGACGCAGGCGCCGAGATTTGTCGCGAAGTCGAAGAAGGGTACAAGACCGCAGACGTCTTGTTGAAATTTCACGCCCCACAAGAGCACCCAGACTTCGGAAAACACGAGGTCTCTATGCTCAAAAAAGGCGCACTTGTCATCTCATTCTTGTGGCCCTTGCAAGAACACGAAGATGTCAAACGACTCCAATCACACAACGTCACCAGCTTCGCGATGGATCAAATCCCCAGGATCTCGCGCGCACAAGACATGGACGCGCTCAGCTCACAGAGCAACATCGCCGGTTACAAAGCAGCCTTGATGGCAGCAGAAGCCCTGCCCAAACTGCTCCCCCTGATGATGACCGCAGCGGGAACCATCAAGCCCGCCAAGATCGTGATCATGGGCGCTGGCGTCGCCGGTCTTCAGGCCATCGCGACAGCCAAACGACTCGGCGCAGTTGTCGAAGTCTCGGACATCCGCCCCGCTGTCAAAGAGCAAGTCCAGAGCCTCGGCGCCAAATTCATCGAAGTCGAGAGCGACGAAGCCCTCGAAGATGAAGGCGGATACGCCAAAGAAGTCTCCAAAGACTTCCTGCAAAAACAACAAGAAGTCGTCCGTCAACACGTCGTCGCTGCAGACGCGGTGATCACCACAGCGCTCGTCCCCGGAAAGCGCGCGCCTGTCCTGATCACCAAAGATATGGTCGAAGAGATGAAGCCCGGCAGCGTCATCGTCGACCTCGCAGCAGAGCAAGGCGGAAACTGCGAAGTCACAACGCTCAACCGACAGATCGTCCACAACGGCGTCATGGTCATCGGACACGCACAGCTCGCAGCCAAACTCCCCAAAGATGCTTCGGAGATGTACGCACGCAACATCCTCACTGTGCTCAAACACCTCTTCGACAAAGAGGCCAACTTGACACTCGACTTTGAAGACGAGATCACCGCAGGCTCGATCGTCACACATGACGGAGAGATCGTCTCTGCCCGTGTCCGTGAAGCGATGGAACTACCAGAACTAAAAAAAGAAGAAGCTCCCTCTGAAGATGAGTCTTCCACAGACGAAACAGACGGCAAAGCGTCCGAAGATGCTTCGAAGAAATCATAGACAATCACACCACTTTGTCCCTGCTCCCTCGCACACAAAGTGACGTACTTTTGGAGTTATCCATGCAAGACATGACACCCAAGATAACAACACTCTTTCTCGGAGTGATCGGGCTCTTCTCGGTGCTTTTCATGACACCGACATTGCACACAGCCCACGCTGACACTGCAAAGAGCCGCCCTGCAACCACGACAACAAAGACACAAGCCCCTCCAACACGCGCGAAGACCACAAAAGCCGCGAAGACCACAAAAGCCGCGAAGACCACAAAAGCCGCGAAGACTACAAAAGCCGCGAAGACTACAAAAGCCGCGAAGACCACAAAAGCCAAAGGCAAGAGCAATGAAAGTCAAATGCCTTCATTTCTCTTTGGTTTGTATGTCTTTTTGCTCGCGGTCTTTGTCGGCTTTGAGTTGATTACCAAGGTCCCCCCTACACTGCACACACCGCTGATGTCGGGTGCAAACGCGATTTCTGGGATCACAATCGTCGGTGCGCTTTACTGCGCACGTTCAAGTCAATTTACAGCTGCGAAGATCCTCGGTCTCTTTGCGGTCATCTGCGCCATGATCAACGTCGTCGGGGGCTTCCTCGTCACAGATCGCATGTTGCAGATGTTCAAAAAACGATAAGAAGGGACACATACAATGACTTGGATACATTTGTCTTATATGTTGGCTTCGGTCATCTTTATTTTGGGGATCAAACGTCTCTCCTCTGTTAAGACCGCACGCCAAGGGAATATCATGGCCTCCGTCGCCATGCTCATCGCCATCGCGACGACCCTGATCGAGCTGCGACTCTTTCAAACGCCCTTTGATTTTGGGCTGATCATCATCGGTATCATCGTCGGTACAGCGATCGGAGCCTGGATGGCGCTCAAAGTCGAAATGACTGAAATGCCCCAAATGGTCGCGATGTTTAACGGACTTGGTGGTGGCGCTTCTTTGCTCGTCGCCCTCTCCTACTTTTGGGAGAAACTGCTAGAATCCCCAGCAAACGCCAACCTCGCGCCCTACCAGGTGCTCGGGACAGACGGCGCCATCTCGATGCTCTTGTCCATCTTGATCGGTGGCGTCACGCTGACAGGTTCGGTGATCGCATACGGAAAACTGCAAGGGGTCAAATGGGTTCCCGACAAACCCGTGCTGTTCCCCGGTCGCCACGCGCTCAACGCCGCCCTCTTTTTCGGTTCCTTTGGGCTCGGTTACCTGACCTTCTTCGGTAGCACATCAAGCGCGTCGATGATCATCTTCCTGCTCTTGATGTCCATCGTCTGCTTGATCCTCGGTGTGTTGCTCGTCGTCTCGATCGGTGGTGCCGATATGCCCGTCGTCATCTCTCTGCTCAACTCCTACTCAGGACTCGCAGCCGCGATGACAGGTTTTATCATCAGCAACAACGTCTTGATCATCAGTGGTTCGCTCGTCGGAGCCTCAGGTATCATCCTGACCAACATTATGTGCAAAGCGATGAACCGTTCACTCACCAACGTCCTCTTCGGTGGCTTTGGTGGAGAAGACTCTGGCTCTGCTGACAACCGCGAATACTCCTCGATCAAAAGCACAGGTGCAGAAGAGGTCGCGATGGTTCTCGACGCTTGCACCTCTGTGATCGTTGTCCCTGGATACGGAATGGCCGTTGCCCAAGCACAACACGCAGTCAGAGAGCTCGGCGACTTGCTCCAAAAACGTGGATGCTCCGTCAAATACGCAATCCACCCCGTCGCAGGTAGGATGCCTGGACACATGAACGTCCTCCTCGCAGAGGCGAGCATCCCCTACGAACAACTCGTTGAAATGGACGATATCAACAGCGAATTCAAGAACACGGATATGGCGATCATTTTGGGCGCCAACGATGTCGTCAACCCCGACGCGCTCGACAAAAAGGACAGCCCGATTTACGGAATGCCCATCCTCCACGTGCACGAAGCCAAGTCCGTTGTCGTGATCAAACGAAGCCTCTCACCAGGATTCGCCAAGATCCGTAACCCACTGTTCGAAGCGCCTAACGCGATGATGTTCTTTAGTGATGGCCGCAAAGCCATAGAAGACCTCGTACGGGAAGTCAAAGACCTCTAATCCCCTCCCCTCACAGTTTCCCCCCAAAGCAGCTTACTGACAATATCCCATCGAGTTGCGGTTCTTGTCCTGGAGTGGAAAATTCACACATCCAAGTGTCCCACAATCTCGCCTTGGAAAATCCTGATCACAGAGCTTGTAACACCTACCTTGGCTTCCATTTCCAATGGGCACACAACCATACCCATCCCGACAACCTCTGGTGGATGAACAACTATACGGAGTACACGACGTTCCACGCCCTCCCCCGCCAATGGGCAAACATACAAATGAGGCCTTGCCCCAAGGCACACATTGCTGTCCTTTCTCGCAATTGAGTGTAAACGGGCTACATGGATCACTCGGAAAACACACAGGCTTGCCACTCTTTTGGGGCAAGCAAAAGTAGCCATTTGGACAGGCCGAGGTGTCACAAGGTTGACGGCAGATCCCAATCTTCACCTTCGCACACCACGCGGTCCCGCCGCGATAACAGACCAATGGCGACTCACATGAAGATTCATGTTCACAGGGGTCACCGAGCTTGTGAGGGATGATGCAACGATGTCCCAGACATTGATAAGGCGGGTCATTGGCAGGACACTCGCTCGCTGTCTTGCAACCGAGGATAAACAGACGTTTGACGATCGTTTGGTTTTGGTTGATATCTGTCGCGACGACGACCAACTTCCTCTTGCCAGCACCGTAAAGAGACACACCTGCTGGGATACTCGTCTCAAACAGTGAGCCCTGATGCTTCTCTCCTGTCGTGTGCAAGATGTTGTCGATCCGTTGTCCGTTCTCGTTTTCGAGATAGAAGTCCACTCTCCCCACGCCTGCATCATCCCACACCTTCGCCTGAAACTTCACCTCACCAGAGTAGGCAGCGTTGGTTTGTGGCAACACGATTTGTACTTCGGGTGGTTTCGCGTCCACGACGACTTCGATAGATGGTGGATCTTTGGTGATATTTCCAGCCTTGTCAATTGCAGAAGCTGTCAGTGTCACACGCCCATTGTGCGTATTACCCGTCAAGTCCACAGGGATCTGGAAGGGTGGCTTGTCGACCTGCCCAACGATTTTTTCGCCGACTTTGACCTCCACCTTTTGGATACCAAACTCATCCTCAATCTCCAGGTTCGCGGAGAACTTTACAGGGACCGTTGAACCTTCTTGGGAGGGGTACACAAACCGCAGCCGAGGTCCAAGGCGATCGATGTGCACACTGCACACAGTCGTCGCTCCACGAAAGATCCCCTTGGCAGCGACGGCTGAGATGTAAATTTCCTCGCCATGTTTGTACTTTGAGAGATCCACTTTGAGAACATAAGGCCCCTCTTCAAGACGCGACAGCAACGTCCCTTGCACAAAGAAATCGATTGGCGTAGAAGGAAGCAGCGTGGAAAAATCGAGCCATTCGATCTTGAGCTCAACTTCATCCCTCGCGACGAGAGGCTGGTTCAGACAATTGGGGAAGCGCAATCGCGCCGTCTGATTGACAATCCACAGCGGCTCCACCGTACGGAGCAATACACGACCGTCGTGTAGAAGGACCTGTACTTCGAGACGGTAGACACCATCCTTGTCCCGGGCTGTGTCCCAATCCAGATAAAAAGGCTCTCCCTCTTTTCGCCCAAGGAGTCGTGGCCTGATCAATGGATCATTGTCAGGAAGAGCGACAACCTGCGCCAATATCTCTTTGACGAGTTTGGGTGAAGAGACCTTGATCTCCACACCGACCACACCACGCAAAAACTGCTTCTCAACAGGTTCACGGACCGTAACATCAATGTCGTCGATAGGACTCCCACAAGAAGACACAACGACGCCAACCAAACACAGAAGGCAAAAAGAGACTGTCAACCAACGTACAGAGCTCATGGCGTCACCGTAAATTGCCAGAGAGAACCATCTCCGGGACAAGCCACCCACACGATGCGTTGACCTTTCGCGTCGACATTCCCGATCGCCATGCCAAGAGGCCCCAACCCCACCTTGATCACACGCGCGAGTTTTTGCTTGTCCATATCAAACATCGACACTTCACTACCATCCCGATGACCGACAAACGCGACCCCATCAGCCGCGATAACATGTCCTGGTTTTCGCACCAGACCTTTTTCATCTTTGACCTGCAGAGGAGGCTGCGTCAAACCAATCGAGAAATTCAAGATCGCGACCTGTTTTTGCACAGGGTCTGCAGCGAGCGTCCTTTGGGTCTTGTCATCGACCGCAAAATACGCGTACGTCCCAGGCAGTTTGACGAACTGCGTGCTGTCCTCTTTCATATTGAGTGTATCGATAAAATGAACGCCTTTATCGGAGATAAGCAGTCCATATGTGCCCTGTTGATGAAGGCTCGCGCTGATGTGTGTCCAATCGGAAAACGCTGCACAGCTCGACCTTCCGCCAGAGGTCGGTGTCAGACAAGCCCCGAAGACATCCTTTCCAAGTAGATCCTTACCAGCATACCGCGTCAACAAACGCCCCCCAATATCACCGATTCCTGCGGCATGAGAGGTTTGGGAAAAGAGCGTCAACCCAGTCGCGGTCGCTTTATCGACATCCAGCTTATAGAGCTTGCTCTCCGTCACGACGTAAAACGTACCACTTACAAACCGCAGCCCGTAGGGTGCTTCAGGGATGGAGATCTCTGTTTTGCGCTTGGGAGATTGTGTCGAGATATCAAAGAGCACGACCTTTTTGTCGTCGCGTAAACTCACAGCCAAATACTTTGTTCCAACAGCAAGCTCGTGGGGAAATCCACCCAAATCAGTGACCTTGCTTGCGACAAAGGGGCACGTATTGTCGATCTGGCCATCACAATCATTGTCGATCGCGTCTCCACAGACTTCCTGGACAGGAGCTTGGTTCGATTTACAGACGAGCGCCTTTTTCGCGACATCGCAGGCTCTCTTGCCGTCTTTACAAATCCCCCCTAAACCAGTCAGGCACACCTCCCCCAACCCTTTGACGTCGTCGACGATACCATTGCAGTCATCGTCGATACCATTACAGCTCTCTGTTTGAGGCTGTCCATCTCCAACACATTCAAGCCACTTGCCGTCCTGACAGGCCTGGTTGCCTTCAACACACGCGCCTTTTCCCCGAAGATCCTGGGTGCCTGTAAAGCACGGGCGGACGAGAGGCTTGTCGTCGTCTCCTTCATCGATCGCACCGTCGCAGTCGCTGTCAATACTATCGCACTGTTCAGCGCTCGGAAGAATCTGCCCTTGACAGTCCCCCCAACTCCCGGTGCTATTACATGTTTGCGTTCCTTTTTTACATTGTGTACCAGGGAAAGAGAGCGTTTTCTCATTCCCATCGTAACACTCGCGGGTCGATCCAGGACGGCACTCGATGCTAATACACTCTGGTTCATCGGTCCGGCCGTCACAGTTGTCATCCTTTTTGTTTCCACAAACCTCCTGCACCGCAGGATTGATCAAGCCATCACCGTCATCACAATCGAGGGGCACAGGGAACCCATCTTTGTCATCATCTTTGAGCGCTTCGGAGCATTGATGTGCTTGGCAAAGTTGGCCTTTTGGACATTCGATACTGTACCGACATCCTTCCGCACAGGTCCTGTCATTGCGGCAAAAATACCCCCAAGGACAATCATCATCCTCTTCACAGGCCTGTCCATACGCTCCACAAGCCAGCAGACCCAATCCGCACAAAGAGAGACCAAACAACATCATCACATACAAAATACGCATTCTCATACATCGAATCCTTACCATCATGGGCTACACACCCCATACTGCAGTTTTCCGCCGCCAAAGCTCCACTGCAAAGGAGAGCATCGACTTCCTGTGGGACATCGTGGATTGTCGAGAAGACAGGCTTTCATACAAGAAGTCGTCCCTAGATTGAGCAAGTACACACACCACGAGCCACGTCGGCAATTCCCAGACGCAGAGCAATTTTCCCCACAGGCTTTACCATTGGCGACATTCCCAATAGGGACACACATGCCGGCATCATCGTCAGCAGGTACACAGTGCTTACCTGCTCCGCAGTTTTCCTTCACGAGTGGCACACATGGATCACCAGGCATACATACTTTCAGGGATTTGGAGCAATAATAGGTGGGAGGACAGGCGTCTGAGGAGACAAACTTGTTTCCGGGATTACATCGTTGACGACAAAATGAACCCTTTGCAGAGGAGCTACAAACAGGCAGAGAGCCAGGAGTACAAGCGAGCCCAATGGCGCAGGGAGTGTTGGTATTGCAAGGTTCATTGAGTCCAGCAGGTGTCAGACATTGGTAGCGATGACAAACTTTCCCGACAGGACAATCCGTCGAGTCACCACATCCGACCAAAAATAACCTCGTGCGCTCTGCTACGTTCCCGGACTTATCGGTTGCGCGGACGACAAATGAATGCTTCCCATACCCAAACTTCTTGCGCACATCGGACACATCCACAGAGGGTGTAAACTCGGACTGATTGACGACTTTTTCGAGCAGCGCGATCTTCTTTCCGCCAGCCTTCACAAATAGCTCGACTTTTTCGAGCAGATGGTTGTCCGTGATCCTTGCCGTGAAAGATGAGCTCGTCCACAAGAGCTCACTTTGTCCAGGAGAGCGGATAAAAATCTCTGGTACAACAGGATCTACCCTAACACGAAGCTGTGCGGCTGGCTCGCTGATGTTTCCAGCGAGGTCAACGGCACGTGCGGTCAAAACAATAGGTTGCTCTGTTTTGTAGGCATCGGAGAGCGAAACTTCGATCGGAAACAGGGGTGAATCTCTCCCGACGAGAGGGGCATACCCGACTTGACACTCTCCCTGTTCTTCGCTCTGTGAGAGATTGGTGCTTTGTGTCTCGACCTTCTGACAGGCCACCCCATCCACCCACAGACGGACCTCCCGCACACCAAAACGATCGTACGCGTCAAACTTCACCGTAAACTTTTTTCCGAGCAAGACATCGCTCTGTGCGGGTTCGCGGAATTGGACAGTTGGAGCGGTGTTATCGACGATCGGAAAGCAACGAATACGGCGGCGGTTTCCTTTGTAATCTTCCCCTTCTGCCGCGACACTCAGGCGTTCGCCATCTGCATATGTGAGCGTCGAGACCAAGAACCGATAGGGAGCTTTGGAGTCGAGTGTTTCCGGACCTTTGATGCTATTGACAAAGAGCTTGGGAGCACCACTGAGGAGGGTCTCCTGTTCACTGACAGAGACGACGAGTGAGTGGATCCCCCGGATAAATTGGCCATCGTGACAATTCACAAACCACATCCGAGGGGGTTCATTGCTCACCTGTATCAACCGCAGGGTGGAGAGGTGCTCTCCTCCACCTTCGTCGTATGCGATGGCCTGTACACGATAAAATCCGTCGGGGACTTGAAAGCTGTTCCACTCGAAGGTGTAGGGTTTTTTGTGCAGCTCAGCGATGCGACGGGTCTCCGCGACTTTCCCAGGGAGGGCTTGCGGTGTGATCTGTACGACGACAAAGCGCGTCGCGTCGTCAGGAGACACGGAGACTTCAAAGGGAACTTTCCCCGAAACGGGTCCAGGTGTAGGTTTGAGGAGTTTGACGTCGAGTGTGACCCCCTTCAGCGCGTCGACCCCACAATCACACGCCCCAACAGTCAAAAACAACAAGGCAAGAGAAAACCACAAATACCATAAACGTCTGTTCATAGATGCCAATCCTGCATGATGAAAGACTCAAAAGAGAGATACTTTTTGCTCATCAGGCATGATAACAAAAAGTCACTTTCTCATAAAGGTTGCGGCACCATGAACAAAAAGTCAAACCCGACGAATGGGATTAACTCTCGACCTGTGTTTTGTATGTGTCGGCAGTCAGAAGACCTTCGAATTGGGAAGCATCAGAGGCTTCGATATTGACCAACCAGCCTTCACCGTAGGGATCGCTGTTGACGGTCTCAGGTGAGGCATCGAGGGAGGTGTTGACGGAGACGATTTTTCCGGACATGGGCGCGTAGATGTCGGAGACAGTCTTGACGGATTCAATCGTCGCGATGACCTGTCCAGCTTCGACTTCTTCGCCGGGCTCAGCAGTGTATTCGATAAAAACGACGTCACCAAGTTGATCTTGCGCAAAATCTGTGATGCCGATGGTTCCAGAATCAACTTTGATCCATTCGTGTTCTTTTGTGTACTTGAGTTCTGCTGGAATATTCATAAGACCTCCTGAGATTCAGATGTGTCCAGTATTGTTAAGGACGATAGAAAGGCGTTTTGACCACGCGGACAGATAATTTTTTGTTTCGGATCTCCACCTTCAGCTCACTGCCGGGTTTGGCAAAGTGAGGTTTGGCGGGGACATATCCAATGCCGATGGACTTGCCGAGACTTGGTGCGAACCCACCGGAGGTCAGCTCGCCGATTTCCTCGGAACCATCAGCGCTAAAGAGTTTGTAGTGACTACGAGGTACACCTCTGTCGATCATCTCGATTCCAACGAGGCGACGAGGTGGTTTGGATTCCATTTGCTCGACAAGCACGTCACGTCCATTGAAGTCACCTTTTTTGGGCTTCACGGTCCAGCTCAAACCTGCCTCGATGGGTGTTGTCGTCTCGTCGATATCGTTTCCATAGAGAGGATAACGCATCTCCATACGCAGGGTATCACGGGCACCCAGGCCACATGCCATGATTTGATCTTGTGCACCTTCCTCGAAGAGCGCGTTCCAAAAATCAACAGCGCGATCAGCAGGCACAAAGACCTCAAATCCATCTTCACCAGTGTATCCTGTGCACGCCAACATACATCCGTCAATCCCTGAGAGGGTCGCTTCGACGAGGCGGTTTTTTGGGACATCGGTCAGATCTTGGCCAGCCATACGTCCAAGGACACCGCGGGCCTTTGGCCCTTGTACAGCGAGCAAAGCCCACTTGTCGCCAGCATCAGGATGGGTCAATGTGACATCTTCACCTTCGCGGATGTTGTCGCAAAACCACTTGTAGTCTTTCTCACGATTGGCACCGTTGATCACGATCAAGAAGTCATTATCACCACGACGATAGAAGATCCCATCGTCCACGATGCCACCCTCAGGGTAACAGATAGGTGAATAACAGGCTTCTCCTTCAGCGAGGACAGAGACATCGTTGGTGATCCAACGTTGCAGCGCAGCTTCTGCGTCCGCACCTGTCAGCTCCATCCGTCCCATGTGGCTTACATCAAACACACCGACATGCTCTCGAACGGCGAGATGTTCTGCTTTCACGCCCTCGTACTGGACCGGCAAGTCCCAACCTGCGAAGTCCACCATGCGCCCTTTTGCTGCGACGTGACAATCATAAAGAGGCGTACGTCGCCTTGTATTTTCCGACATTATAGAACCTTCCTCCGACATTTCCCACGCCGGCAATCAGAGTTGAACGAACCAAGTTATCCAACACACATTCGCAGATGTCAAGCACATTGGCGTAGCACATTCCCGCTTGCGTTCATACCCCCTTCGGGTTATCACCTCTTTACAATAAACCCATCCATATACCTACACCACCCGGAAGCCACGTCATGAAACCCTTTGAACGCCTCGCACGTGAAACGGTCCATCAGAACCCATACTGGCGGCATCTTCGCGATCGCTACAGGATGCCCAACATGCAAGAAGCCGACTACCACTTCATGCAAAGCAGCGGCTCGGTCTTGATCATCCCACAACTCAAAGACAAACAACTTCTTCTCGTCAAACAATACCGCTACATTCAACAACAATGGGGGTGGGAGTTTCCAGGTGGCGGACAGCAAGCAGGCCAAACCCCTCTTGAGACAGCCCACATCGAATTGCAAGAGGAGACTGGATATCGCGCAGAGACCTTCACCCATATCGGTCGTTTATCTCCATGCCAAGGACTTCTCGACGAATGGTGTGAGATCTACCTCGCGCAAGATCTGACACGTGGACAAGCCTCTCCAGAAGCCTCCGAAGATATCAAACTGCTCAAGGTGACCCAACAACAACTCGAAGCAGCCATTTGCGAAGGGAAGATGTGGAGCGGCATGTCGCAGGCAGCGTGGCTTCACTTCAAATTACATCAAGGCTGACTTGCATTTTGTGACGCGATGTCATAGAACAAAACAGAATCCATGATCATATTTTTGGTGAGCTCCTCTCGCCCTCCCAATAAGGAACGCATTGGCTCATGAAGCGACACGAGACACATACAACACAACCACAAACACAAGAAGAGTTGAAGCCCTCTCCCTCGCATACATATGCGCGGCTGAGCTTCTACATCACCTCGTTTTTGCTGCTGCTCGCCTCGACACTGACCCCACTGTCTTTGACCAACTGTTTCCTGGTAGATCAAACCCGCGCATGTCGGGTCAAAATCGTTGATGGTGGCGATAACAGCGCCAAAACAGGCTATTCGAGTGCTTGCGGCGCCTACCTCTGTAACAAAGAGTCCGTCCTCTGCTTTAACTCTTGCACAGGGGATGGCAGCAGCCAATGCAACACAAAGCTCGGATACACCTGCAAAGAAGGCAAGTGCACCTGCGATCGCGAAAACGAAAAAGCCTACTGCACCAAACAATGTTTTGTCGAAACAGATTGTCTCCAATACGTTTTCTGCCAAGGAAATAACAACACCAACCTCTGCCAATGCACTGACCCATGCAGCGTTGAAAGCGCAGAAAAAACCTTCTGCCTCGATACAAAACTAGGCTCAACCCCTGAAGGCTACCCAAGAATCTGCATCAAAATCCAACAACAAACAGACGCAGGCACAACAGAATTCGGTGAAACTGAATTTGGTACAACCGAATTCGGTGAAACTGAATTCGGTGAAACAGAATTCGGAACAGAGACAGAGACAACCGAAGAGGACGCAGGCACAGGGACAGAAACCACCGAAGAGCCTACAAAAGATGGTGGCTGGAGCGACTGAACCCATTCACCACTCAACCCTCCCTCCCCTCTCCCCCAAAAAACAACCTCAATCCAATAACTTCCCTATTGCTCTCTGTGCCAAACAAGGTACAATGAGACCAATGCCACGTATTTCGCATCTATTTGACAAATAAATGGCTCGTTATCTGTGCAATCGAATTTGGAGAGCTCCAAATTCCATACCTCCACAGCTTGAAAGGTCTACACAAAATGGAACACACCCACTCTCTCCGACTCCGCATGTGGAGTCGGTTTGCATTGGCCTTCTTTTTGGGGTGCTTTCTCTACGCCCCAACCCATGCAGACGCCTACACACAGACACTTACACAAAATCACACGAGTGTAGGACAGACACTCAACTTTAACTTCACCAACCTACCACCTTCATCGACCAACATCAGCGTACGAGTCACGGTCTTTGGTGATTACGAAGCGATCGACGAAACGGCCTCGCTGTCTGTCACAGGGAGCATCCTTCCAGTCCTACTCCAGCACACGGGTGGCACTCCCAACTGCTCGGCCAATGGACACACACAGACCTTCACCATCCCCGCAAGCTCGATCAGCGCCGCAGGAGCTCTAAGCATCCGCGCCACACCCAGCCGGGCCGTCAGCCCCACAGAATGCACAAACCTCACAGAGCGCATCACGATCAACATCACCTACACAGAGCGCGCGACAGACCTGACGATCCCCTCACTCCTGGGAACCCCTGCTGTCACAACCTCTTCGGCAACCACTGCCGCAGGTAGCAGCGTCCGATTCAATTACTCGATCCGAAACACAGGCGTTGCCTTCACGGACGACTTTGTCGTCAATTACTACTACTGCCGACAACGAAACACCACGACCTGCACGGCCATCGGTAACCAGACGATCACGACAAACTTTACAGCCAACCAAACGGTCCAATTCTCCCGGACACTCACTCTTCCTAACACTGTAGTCCGAGGTACCGGATACATTCGTGCGTTTGTCAACGCGACAGGTACTGTCAAAGAGTCCAACACAACCAACAACAACAATTGGGGCGCTTTCACAGTCAACGGAAGACCCGATCTTCGCGTCACAGCGCTGACCATCAGCCCCACCACGGACGTGGGGCCTGGCACAACGATGACAGTCAACTACGCGATCCGCAACGCCGGTAACACGAGAGCCCAAGGGACATTTTACTTGCGCCTCTACTACTCCACCAACGGCACGACACTCACCAATGGCTTACGGACCGTTACCTTCAACAGTCTCGACGCCCAAACGTCTTCTCCAGCGAGCGGTACCACAACCACAACCGTCACACTTCCCTCTTCGATGACCGCTGGCTCGACGCGTTATATCATTGCCTTTGTCGACTACAACAACAGAATCAGCGAAGGTACCGCAAACGAAGGCAACAACAGACGCAGCGCATCGTTTACGGTCTCCACCAAACCAGACATTCAAATCACGGCGCTCAATCTCGCAACAAGTGGGACTGTTGGAGCAGGACTTAGTGAACCTGCGACCTTCACCCTCATCAACAGAGGACAGGCCTTCTCCAATACAATCACAGCTCAATTTTACTACTGCCGACAAAATAACAACACCAACTGTGTCGCTGTAGGCGGAGCATTCTCCATTACAGGTGGCTTCAACGCCAACCAATCGAGAAACTTCAACCGGACGATCACGCTTCCCAACTCCGTCGTCCGAGGCACAGGGTATCTCCGCCTCGATGTCGATGTCAGCAATGTCGTCGCTGAATCCAACGAAAACAACAACACCCGCTATGACGCATTCACGGTGAACGCACGCCCCAACCTCACGGTCTCCGTCCTGAATGTCATTGAGACCCAACAAGCGCCCGGTGCCAACGTACGTGTCACGTACCAAATTGCCAACACTGGGCGTGTACGTGTCGAAAACATCATCCTACGCATCGGATACAGCACCACCAACAACGGCACTCTCAGCGGCACCTATAAACAAGATATCACCTTCAGCCTCGACGCCCTCTCCAACAGCAACACCGCGACTGTCACGGTCCAAGTCTCTCCAAGCGCCACACCAGGCTCCACACGCTACATGGTCGGTCACGTAGACTACAACAACAGAGTCTATGAAGGCTCCACAACCAACGAGAACGACAACAAGCGCTCAGACTCCTTCCAAATCATACAATCCGATCCCAACCTCGACATCACAAACGTGACTGTCCTCACAACCGGGACTGTCGGCGCAGGTTCATCGATCGGCGTGCGCTACACCATCCGCAACCGACTCGCGAGCTTCACCACCAACTTCTCTGTCCGCATCTACTACTGCAGCACACGCACAACGACCTCTTGCTTTGCTCTTGGTAGTGCTTTCTCTGTGACTGAGAACTTTAGTGTCAACGAAACCAGAACCGAAACACGTACAGTCACGCTGCCCAATTCGGTTGTGTATGGAGCCAGATACATCCGAGTCTTCGTAGACTCCGCGACCAACATCAAAGAGACTGATGAGACAGACAACAACAACTTTGGCACGCTCAACATCACAGCGCGCCCAGATCTCCGTGTGAACTTCATCTCAGCGACACCGACCTCAGGAGAGGCAGGCGATAGCATCACCATCAACTACCGCACACACAACGCAGGACTCTCAGCCGCCCCCAGCGCCTCGCTGCGCTTCTACTACTCGGCGGACGCAACAATCACCACCACCGACACCAACCTCAACCAGGATCGTAGCATCTTGCACCTCGCGAACGTCTACCTCCCCTCCCAAACCACAACCTCAACCGTCACCATCACGCTCCCATCGACGGTACAAGCAGGTACCAGATACCTCGGCGCTTATATCGACTGGAATGGGAAAATCAACGAAGGTACGAACGAAAACAACAACACACGCAGCACCCCCATTACGATCACTGCTGCCAAGCCAGATCTCGAAGCCACTGTCGCGACCCCCACCCCCACAAGCCAACTCCCCGGCCAAAAAGTAAGTGTCGCGTACGCCGTCAAAAACAACACATCAACGAGCATCCCAAGCTATCGCGTCCACATCTACTACTCAACGGACGCAACAATCACCACCGCTGACACACTGCTGCTCAACTTCTCAAGAAGCACACTCGCTGGCAACACTACCCACACAGGGACACGCACCGTCACACTCCCCGGAACACTCGCAGCAGGCGCTGGATTCATCGGTATTCTTGTCGACCCCACCGATACATTTAAAGAGTCCAACGAAAACAACAACGCAAAAGCCTCCGCCTTCACCGTACTCGCAGACGACGACAAAGACGGTGTTCCCGCAAACGTAGACTGCGACGACAAAGACAAAGACCGCTTCCCTGCGTACAATGGAAACGCCGCCAATCCCGAAGTCTGCGATGGAAAAGACAACAACTGTGACAACATGGTCGACAACGGTATCACATGTACCGAACCCACCACCGAAAAACCTGTCACTGAGCAACCCACCACTGAAAAACCTGTCACTGAAAACCCAACCACAGAGAACCCCACAACAGACGCGGGAACACCAGAACAACCCATCGGCGACCGACCTCCTGGAGATTGCTATACCAATGGATGTCCCACCGGAGAAATTTGTGTGTCAGGAGCATGTGTCGCTGATCCATGTGCCAACAAAACCTGTCAGGCCGACGAAGTCTGCAAGGCCGGTACATGCGAAAAAGTATGTGGTTGTCTCAAATGTGCCTCCGGTGAACATTGTGTGGATGGTGCGTGCGAAACAGACAAATGTGCAAGCGCAAACTGCGCAAACGGCGAAGTATGCAACCCCATTGATGGAAAGTGTATCAAAAACCCCTGCCTTACAGTACGATGTTCAACTGGTAGGATCTGTGAAAAAACCACAGGGAACTGTATCGATGATCCCTGTAACCACCTGAGCTGTCCACAAGGCACACAGTGCCAGGCTGGACAATGTCTTGGTACCCAATGTTCTGAAGGTGGAGAACCAGCAGGTGAAGGCACCAACACTGAGCAAACCCCCGGTGAAGGCACCAACACCGAGCAAACCAGCGGCGAAGGCACCAACACCGAGCCAACCACTGGTGAGCAGACAACAGAAAACACTTCTGAAGTCACAACGGATGGTGGGACCGAGCCAACAACAGGCGAGCAAACAACAGAAAACACCACGACAGAGCCCCAAGCAGATGGTGGAACAGAGGTCTCCACAGAAAACACTGTTGATGGTGGAGGAAGCGAGTCTTCGGAACCTAAGAAAGAAGATGGGACAACGATCACCGACAAAACCATCGGTGGCGATGGCGCACCGTCAGATAACGGTCAGGCTCCCTCCGGTGGATGTGGTTGTTCGACAAATGAACCCGTCCAAACACCACTCACCTTGCTCTTGTTCTTGCTGGTCTTTGGACTCATCCACAGAAAAAAGACACAAAAATAACCCCCTGGAACATCCCCAATAGCCCTCCCCTCTCGAACAAACCTTCCAAGCAGACTCCTCAATAAAACCCGTCCGTTGGCCTCCAACACCAAGACGTGCTATATTCCTCCAACCACGACAATGGACTTCGACAGTCGGTGCAAAGGAGAATTGTATGTCGACCCAAGAAAGCAAGCAGTTGGGAAAGATCGTCAAAACATACCGTGAACGCCTGAGCCTCTCACAAGAACAGGCCGCGAAGATGGCTGGGATCAACCGTTCTGTCGTCGCACACCTCGAACAAGGATTGCGGTTACCCAAGGTCAAGCGTATCGAAGCTCTTTGTAAAGCGCTTGAGATCCCCGCAGAGTATTGGCACGCGTTCACACTGCCAGACTCCTCCGAGCGCTTCGCCTTTGAAGACATCCTCTCCGAGCTGGTCGGCCGCAAAGTCCACCTCACATACCACGATGAGTCCGTCCAAGAAGCCGCACAACAGCTGATCAACAAGCTCATTGATGAACACAGCTCAGATCGACAAACACACGATCTGTTCAACAGCGTCCTCGTCTTTTACGGTGTCCAACCAACCTCCTGGCCCTTCTTTGCTCACTACCTGGGCGCGAGCGCCTTCGACAACCTGCTGAGTTTTGAACACGCGATCAGATCGTACCAAAAAGACGCAATCAGGCTATACAGCCCCCTCAGCCAAGCCTACAAAGCGCTCAACGCGAGCCAAAACTTGATGGCCTCGCTCGCTCCCCTTCAGCCCAACTCCCTCATCTCCTATGAACGTCGCGCCCCCTGGGACGTGATCCAAGAAGTCGGCGATGAGCAATTACCCGACCTCGGCTATATCGCCGCCGCCCGGGTCCAGCAAGAAGAGGCCGAACGACAAGCGCTCAAGACCTTCCTCGAAGACTTGGCCAAACAGCTCCGTGAAGAAGGCCCCACCGCGATCTCACAGATCAAAGAGAAGACACGTCGCCGCATGGACTCCTTTCTACGTAAGTTTGACTCGACCCTACAACACGGCCCCTTCTCTCCTCTCTTCGCTCCTGATGCGGACGAACTTGTGCGAGAAGCCCAACGACTCGCACCCAAAAGTGAAGAAGAGCTCGCGCGGATGGCCGAAACGCAGAACATCGCGCTGCAAAACCTCGCTCACTACTTGTCCGCCGACTACATGGATGTATACGTCGCTACCTCCATGAGAAATGATGCGGACTTTGTCTCCGTCAACCAATTTGTCCGCACGTTGTTCTCACACAACCAAATCGAGCCACTGAAGCTGCGTTATTTCAACCCGACCCAATCCTGGCTCGACGACCGCATTGGCAAAGGTCTCGTCGAAGCCCTCATGCTCAAGCGCTCTCAAGCGACCATCTACATGGCCCAAAAGTCGGATACATTCGGCAAGGACTCGGAAGCCTCTATCGCCCTCGGTCAAGGGAAACCTGTGATCGTCTACGTCCCTAAACTGTCGATCCCACAAGCAGATATCGACTCTGAGGCCCTCTCCCTCAAAACACGCAGCGAGTTGGAGTTGGAGCTGCGCAAAGAGGTTGGCGAAGAACAACTCGACCTCGACGCCTCCATCGATGACGAAGCCCTCGTCGCCCGCATCCTCCTCCATCGACTCAAAAAAGTCCCCGAGCGCGACCTGCATATGGCGATCAAACAACATTGGGCCGACTTTGACTTGTATGGCGAAGCGCACCGCATCACAGACGAAGACGAACGCGCACAGTACAGACAGTGGCTCGATCAGCTGATCAAACAACAACTCGAAGTGCTCTGTCCTACAGGCATTCGAGAACATCTACACGGTCTCCTCGTCGCGGTCGCCCTCCGTTTTGAACGACGCGCACGTGTATTTCGCGAGATCCACCCTCTGGCCGTCCAGGTCATCCTCAGCTCAGGTGTCCTCAACGGTATCCTCGTCGTCCGCTCTGTCGACCAATGTGCGGACATCCTCCGCAGCCTGATCGAGAACAAACTCAGCCTCACACTCGAACAAGACAGTCAAAACATCAGACTCGTCGAAGAAACAACAGGCTCAACCATCCGCGTGATCTCCCGCCATCAACTGCTGCGAAATGCATTTGAGACCTTCTACAAAGAATACAATCAATAACATCTATATGACCTTCATATCGGGGTAAGACATGCAGGAAACGAAGGGGAGCCTCTACCACTTGCTCGTCGTGAGCATCTTCTCGGGCTTTGCCGCGCTCACGTACGAAGTTCTATGGCTTCGTAAACTTGGAGATATCGTTGGAGCGTCCGCCTACGCCATGCACATCGTCTTGACAGCCTTCTTTTTGGGCATGGCGCTGGGTGGAGCATGGAGTACCCGATGGCCCCGAGAAGAGAGTCCAATCCGCTACTACCTCTGGCTCGAAGGCTCCCTTGGACTCTACGGTTTGCTCTCACCAGCCCTCTTCTCTCTACTCGGCTGGGTGTACACCTCGTTTGTCCCCACAGGTGAAGCGACCCTCTGGAGCCTGACACTGCGAAGTCTGTTGGGGTTATCGATTCTGATCATCCCCACAATGCTGATGGGCGCGACTCTTCCTGTACTCGTCCAGCTCGTCGATAGACACTACCCATCCACAACAGACACAACAGGACATCTCTACCTCTGGAACACACTTGGCGCGGCTATCGGTGCAGCCACCGCAGGCTTACTCCTCCCACGCTACCTTGGTATTCACGGTGGCATCTACCTCGCAGGCACATTCAACCTTCTCATCGCGCTGTACATCGGATGGGTCTTTCGTGATGACCCCCTCCGCTATCCCCACCAACACACACCACTCCGCAGCAACACCACCTCTCCTGCCACACACATCCCATCCACATCCATCCCTCTTCCACAACTGATAAGCGCGTTAACTCTCTTTGCCCTCGCCGGCTTTTGCGCCATCTCATATGAGATCTTGTGGACACGTGGCTTGATGTCCTTATTGGGGAACACAATCTACAGCTTCTCGGCGTTATTGAGCACGTACCTGCTCGGCCTCGCCTTGGGCGGAGGTCTATACACAAGACTTCGGGGCTTCCTGAGCTTTGGTGCGCTTCAGTGGTTGATTGGACTGAGCGGACTCACGAGCATCTGGCTCCTCTCCAGGTTGCCACAATGGCAACAACAGTGGCTCCAGCAAGCCCAGACAGAGACACTTGTCCTCTCGATGGAGTTGGCCTTGATCGCCTCGGTCTTCTTGCTGCCGTGTGTCCTGATGGGGATGTCCTTTCCAGCGATGCTCGCACACCTCGACACCCTCTCCCAAGAAGACGACACGACAAAAGACAACGACACCGTCCACGCCACCGCTAGAAAACAGATTGGGTGGGTCGTCTTTGCCAACACCCTTGGCTCCGTCCTCGCTCCCTGGTTGATGGGGATGTGGTGGCTTCCGGCGCTCCATCTGCGAAATGCGCTGGTGTTGGCTGCCAGCCTGAATATGCTCGTGGGGATCTTTGCCCTCACACAGAGCAAGCAATGGGATGTCCGTTGGTTCGTCGTCGCAGGCTTTGGTGCGCTGTTGTTGCTCGGCGTACCAAGCGATCTGCGTCACTGGAAGTACCGGGCAGATGACACCAAACTCGTCCACTACAAAGAAGGCATCGCCGCCTCTATCGCGGTCGTCGAAGACAAGCACAAACGTCGGCGACTTAAGCTCAACAACCGCTTCTCGATGGGGGGACAGGTCGGGCGTTTTGGCGAGCTGAGACAAGGACACATCCCCGTCCTGCTTCATCCTAACGCTCGAAAAGTCCTCGCGCTCGGTGTCGCAACAGGACACACGCTCTCTGCGATCGCCTCTCATCAAACGCTCAAGATAGACGCGATCGAGTTGATCCCAGGGATTCTCTCGCTCCTACCAGCCTTCGAGAAGACGAATGAAGCTGTGTACAAACAAAAAAATGTCCGACTCCTTGCAGAAGACGCAAGGCATTACGTCGCGTCGACGAAAAAGCGCTATGACCTGATCATCGCCGATCTATTTCACACCTACAAAGCAGGTGTCGGTGGGTTGTACACGAGAGAACACTTTGAGAAGGCCAAAAAGATCTTGCGTCCAGGTGGAATCTACTTTCAGTGGCTGCCTCTCTATCAGCTCACACCACAAGCCCTTCGTGTCGTGATAAAAACCTTCTCACAGGTCTTTCCACACGTACACGGGTGGTTTGTCTATCTCAACACACACACTCCCGTCCTCGGCTTGATGGGCACAACAGCTCCTTATACTGTTCGCTGGCTCGCTCTCCAACACAGATACAAGCAAAGAGGAATGAGCGCGCGACTGAGGCGCGTAGCCCTTCAGAGCCCAATCCATCTTCTCTCGATGTACGCGCTCGATCAAAAGACACTATCAACCCTCGCCAAAGACTCCCCACTCAACACAAACAACTTCCCCTATCTCGAACTCAACCTCCCTCTCGCCCGATGGAAGAAGGAGTGGAAAGACCTTGGTCGCAAGAATCTTCGGACATTGCTGTCTCTAAAACAACCCATCCCAGAAGGCGTCTTGACCCGATTACCAAAGAGCACAAAACACGCGATCGAACGACGCAGACGTGCTGTGAGTGCATACTTATACAGTCGTCTGTATCTCCATCAGGGCAAGACATCGAACGCACACCAAGCGTTATTCGAGGCCTTGGCACACGATCCTTCCTGGGATACAGCCGCCAAAATTGCGACCAACATCGCCTCCTCCTATATCAAAAAGAAGGACTGGTCCTCAGCAGAAACCTTCCTCAAGAGATTGCTTGGTGCCGTCCCCACACATCATGAAGGTTGGTTCTTAAGAGGAAACGTCGCGCTCACACAAAAACGCGTACAAGATGCCATTCGATATTACAATCGAACACTCAAGCTTCGCCCACACGCAGGGTTTGCCATCAGAAATCTCGCGGTGTTATATATAAGGACACAACAGCCCGCGAAAGCCGCGCAGGTGTTATTGACTCATCCACAACCATCAAAACACTTGCGTTTGCTTCATCATATAGGGAAAATGTTAGCCCAGAAACGTCACTGGCCAGCGCTCGCAAAAGTGGCACAGATGCTGGTCAAACATCCAAAACCTCCCAAGAGAAGTTACGAGATGTTAGGACTGGCCCTGCTTCAACAACAATATCCAAAGAAGGCCATTCCCTATCTTCAAAAGGCTATCAAGCGTCAACCCAAACAAGTGCATATTCAGATCTGGCTGATCCAGTCTTATCTCAAGGCCAATGATCTTCTACACGCACGGACACAGCTCGATAAGAGTGTGCGAATGTTCCCCAAGCATCCATTTTTACAAACACTCTCCATGAAACTCGCGCAGCTCTCAGCGACACCTCCAACAAGTCGACCGACCAGCCAATCGACAACAGCACCAACACCATGATTGTCCTTGTGGGCTTGCCGCCCACACCCGCTCGGGGAGCAAGCGCTCCCCAAACCCCGCATAGGCTGCCGCGCTTCGCTTGCCCGGCGCATTGTACCTGCCTTCGCGTCGCGAACACAGATACAGGAGAAAGACAAAGATGGAGGGAGTGAGCTCACTTCCCCGCCATGAAAGGAGGACTTGAGATGTTGACGTGTATGCTTGTCATTCTTCTGTTGTGTTGTGCAGGTTGGTGGTGTCTTGGAAGCATCATGCTGTATAATCTGCGGCGTCTTCAATTGATACCACAGCTCCCTCTTGTCGAGCGAGATACATGGCCAGAGATATCAATCATCGCGCCCGCATGTAACGAAGCCAAGCATATCAAGCAGGCTATCACGAGCCGCCTCTCACTCGATTATCCATCGCTCCATATCACCATCGTCAACGACCGCTCGACAGATGAGACTGGAAAGATTACAGAGCAATTAGCAGTAGAGGACGAGCGGGTTGATGTCGTTCATATAAAAGAACTCCCAGAAGGTTGGTTAGGGAAAGTTCATGCTTTGAAGAGAGGTGTTGAGGTCAGTGAGAGTGAGTGGATACTGTTCAGTGATGCAGACGTTTATATGATGCCGGGGACGCTGAGACGTGTCATCCATTATTGTGAAGAACATTCCATTGAAATGCTCGCCGCCTTGCCAGCATTCTCTCGTGGTGGTGTCTTGATGGAAGCGTTGTATGCGATGATGATGAGGGTGTTATATGCGGCGAGTATGCCAGGACTCGTCTCATCTTCTCGCTCATCGTATGGCGTCGGCGTGGGTGCATTTACGCTGGTGAGACGTGATGTGTTGTTGGAACATCAGATCTTTGAAGCCATACGTATGGAAGTCGCAGACGATTTGATGTTGGGTCGCGTCCTCAAGCAAAAAGGGGTCACTTGTTCGGTTTGTGATGGTGTTGGCGCGATTGAGGTTGAGTTATACGAGACGGCAGGTGATTTTGTAGCAGGTGCCGAGAAGAACGCATGGGCGGTCTCTGCACAATTTAGTTTTCTACGTGGTATGTTGGGGTCATTCGCCCTTTGTATGTTTGAGCTGTCTCCATTTTTGCTGTGTCTGCCTTTCTTTCCGTGGTGGGCACAATACATTGGAGGTGTCAGTCTTATATGGGCGCTAGGTATCTCGACATACGCACGTGCCAAGAACGGTGGTCACCTCTGGGCTGGTCTGTTGTATCCAATGGGATCATTGTTATTTACCTATGCGAGTCTACGTGGGACGTGGTTAGGATGGTGGCGTGGAGGGTTGTATTGGAGAGACACATTCTATGAGACAGAGTTGTTCTTAGAACAAACAAAACCAAGGGATCAGGATCGTTGACACAAACGTTAAGAAGAGCGTTTGGAGCGTTGTTTCGAGTGAGCGCGTTTTCGCTTGGAGGGTTTGTGTTTTTTGTGGTGAAATGACTTCGGCTTTTTGACTTGCTCTTGCCCTTCGCTCTCGTCACCAACAAGTGTACGTGCGAGCTTGAGCATCCCAATCCCCTTCAGGGTATCGCGAATCCACTTGCGATTGTCCTGTTTATACCAAAAGAAGAATTTATGCTGTTCCAGCTTTTGTGATTTTGTCTTCGCTGTATAGGCAGGTTTGAGCGTGTAAGGATGGAATCCCGTATAATACATCACCGTCGCGACAGTCATCGGTGTCGGCGTAAAATCCTGCACCTGCTCCAATTGGAAGCCTGCGTCCTTTGTCTCAGCCGCAAGGTGCGCCATATCTTTCAGCTCGCAACCTGGATGACTCGATATAAAATACGGAATCAACTGTTGATTGAGTCCGTTCTTCTCGTTGATATCGTCAAACCTCTCCTTGAATTTGTGGAACAAATCAAACGATGGTTTTCGCATGATCTTCAACACATCATCAGAGGTGTGCTCGGGGGCGATCTTGAGACGACCGGAGACGTGATGTGTGACGAGCTGTTCGATGTACTCTTCGGCGTGATTGTCAGGTTGTTTCTCGACAGCCTCACCGACCAACAAGTCATACCGAATCCCACTCGACACAAACGCCTTCTTGACTTTGGGGTGCGCTGAGACCTTCCGATAGACATCCAACATGTCGGAGTGGTCCGTATCGAGGTTATAACAGACGTTCGGGAAAATACACGAAGGACTGACACAGCGGTCACAGATCGCCTGATTTTTGCCCTTCATCTTATACATGTTTCCAGAAGGACCACCAATATCACTGATGTACCCCTTAAAGTCCTCCATCTCCGCGAGCGCGTCGACCTCCTTCATGATCGAACCCTTTGAACGACTGGCGATCATCTTGCCTTGATGTGCTGAGATCGTACAAAAACTACAGCCCCCAAAACACCCTCTGTGCATATTGATCGAGAACTTGATCATCTCGTACGCTGGAATGGCCCCGCGTTTCTTGTATTTGGGATGAGGAAGGCGTGTGTAAGGCAGGTCAAAGGAGCGGTCAATCTCCTGCTCTGTCATCGTTTGGAATGGTGGATTGATCACAAGCTCTCGCGCGCCCACCCGCTGTGTCAAACGACGAGCAAACTGCTTGTTCGACTCCTGCTCAATGTGTTTGAAGTTACGCGCGAAGGTCTTTTTGTCACCAAGACAGTCTTCATGGGAGGCCAAGGAGAGGGTGTCCCACTGCTTGTTCTTGGGTAACTCTTCGTCCTCAGCCAACAGGAACGCCGTCTGTGGGATCGTCTTGAGTGAGGAGAATGGGACGCCCTTCTTAAGCAGCCTGAGCAGCATGAGCAGTGGCTGTTCACCCATACCATAGACGAGCATATCCGCCCCGCTCTCTTCGAGGATAGAGGGCTTCAACTGGTCGGACCAGTAATCGTAGTGGGTGACACGACGAAGAGAGGCTTCGATGCCACCGAGCACAACGGGGACATCAGGGTAGACCTTCTTGAGACATTGTGTGTAGGTAACGCTGGCATAATCGGGCCGAAAACCTGATTCACCACCTGGAGTATAAGCGTCATTGGAACGCAAGCGCCGATTGGCCGTATATTTATTGACCATCGAGTCCATACATCCAGCCGTCACACCAAAGAACAAGCGAGGTTTTCCGAGCTTCTTGAAGTCACGTAGATCATCCTGCCAATTGGGCTGGGGGATGATAGCGATATTCAAGCCCATGCTCTCGATCAAACGACCAATCACAGCGGTCCCAAATGCCGGATGATCGACATAGGCATCACCTGATATCAGGATGACGTCGAGCTCCTCCCAGCCGCGTTTTTTAACCTCTTTTTTGGTCGTTGGAAGCCAATCAGTGATCGGTCGCATCCGTTGTTCAACCGGACGAATCACCTTTTTTTTTGCTGAAGTCTCGGACATAACACACCTTTTGCCTATACCATCGATGAAAGTCTACCCCATCGCTATAGTTTGCGATGGACGTGCTCATATGGATAGTCTGTCAAACGAGAAAGTGCAAGGGGTTTTTGAGTGGATGCGCTTGAAAGAAGGTGTCCATTCCTCATCCAGCACTCCGATGTCTCGAAACATGTGTGGGGGATTCGTGTGAAGAATACTGTAGTCGGCCTTGTCAATCAGATGCAGATTGCTCCGAGGCGTACCCAAGCTGCTCGTTGGCCCGACTCTGTAGAAAAGCAAGAATGCCGAAAACTTGCCCCTGACAGCTGCCGCGCTCCGCTTGTCTCTGTGGACTTGCCGTCCACACCAGCCTGGGGTTTTCACCCCAGACCCCACGATACTTCGTATCGTCTGTGTTGCGCTCTTCGAGCGCTGACGCAAAACGACTCCCTCCAGGGTCAAGAATGCCCCCATCACTTCGATGTCAACCTCAAAATATGGTCTTTGTCTTTGGGACAATTGCCCCGCCCATCGCAATTACTCGTCGTGACATACAATTCACCATCCGGCCCCATCATGACTTCGCGAAGACGTCCATGACCAGATGGCGCGTCTCCCAGAAAATAGACCTCATGTTTACTCAGCTTCCTTTGAGCATCAAACACCACACGATGTAAGTGCTTGGCACCGAGCGCACCGATAAGTAGATTGCCTTGCCAGTCGGGAAAGCGAGTACCTGTGTACAACGCGGCACCACCAGGAGGCACAGCTTTGGCCCACGTTAACAGTGGAGACAAGAGCCCTTCAGAAGATTCACACGCGTAGATATTCGGCCAACCGAGATTCTCACCAGCTTTGGCAATGTGCACCTCGTCGTGATCTCGGCGTCCAACCATCTCGCCACTTGGACCGTGATCAGTGACGACCATCGTCTTACTATCCAGCCAGTCAAACCCCTGTGTATTACGAATACCAATGATGTATGCGGCCTTCCCAGACCAGGGATTGTCAGCAGGGATATCCCCTTCAGGTGTCACGCGCAAAATCTTTCCAGCGAGGCTGTCTTTGTCCTGTGCAAGAGAAGGTTGACGAGCATCACCTGTCCCAATGTACAACATCCCATCAGGCCCGAATCGCAGCCTACCACCGTTGTGAAAACGCGCAGCTGGGATATCATCGAGGATAATCTTATCGTCTGTTGCGTTCGTACTGTCAGGAGATAGCTTGTATCGATGCACTCGATTGATCGTCTTTCCGTCTTTGTTGAGTGTGTAATACAAGTAGAAGAACCGATTCTTGGAAAATGAAGGATGCAATGCAAGCCCGAGCAGACCACCTTCCCCACCAGAGGTATCCTGGACAGTCAGAACAACTTTGTCCATGAGCTTCCCATCTTTGATCAACCTGACACGTCCAGGACGCTCTGTCACCAAGACCTCCGTCTTCGATACAAAGCCAAGTCCCCAGGGCACTTCCAAGCCTGTGACCCAAGGCTTCAACGCAACCTTGCTGGTTCCATCAGGTCCAAACCCTCCCTCTTGCCGCTGACACGTAGGTTCCGTCGATTTTCTCTCACAAGAACAACCCATGACCAACACAAGCACCAGACATATCCATCGCAACATACACACTCCCAATGTCAAAGGAACTCAAAGACTCCACACAAAAATGGATGCAAAAACCAACAGAATCAAGGGCCACACAAAAAGAACACAAAGGGTGCAACTTTTCGAAAAGCCAAAGCATCAATAAGAAAGAGAGCAAGCACCGCAAAAAGATCACGAAGGTGTCGACACTTCAGAAAAAGAACATATGTCATTTTTGGACGAACAGCGTCGTCATGTAAAAAGAGTGAAGCCCGCTCCATGATAGCCACAATGGTTTGAGACCGTTGTAAATAAAGGAGAACCCCAATCATGAAGAGTGAAAAGATCGCGTTATTGTGTCTGGTACTGTCCTGTATACCTTTGTGTTCATGTGCTTTGCTGAAATCGACAAAGCGCTCGTACAAAACTCTCCCAAGTGGAAAACTTGTCGACAAAACAGACCTCCAAGAGGCCAAGAAGAAAGTTGAAGCTCTGTTTCGATTTGAGTACGCATGCAAAAGTGAGCTTTCTTTCAATGTTCTTGATTTGCGATGGAACTCCCCAAGGTTGATAGGTGTCATCGGATGCGGTCAACGTGTAGTGTACGTCAACTTCAATGTGAGAGTTGAGGGGGGCGAGTGGTATCGCAACACAGAGAGAGCCAAGAAATACGCAGGCCTTCAAAAAATGCGACACTTGCGAAGACGAATGAACGCTTTACGTGCCAGGAAAAATGCGGAGATACAAGCATTGAAAGAAAGGCTGGAGACACAAAGCTCCCAAAATGATCGTAGACATCGTCACTGAGCCCACAACAAGGGAACAGGACCCCCTCAGACGGGCTTCTCTCGCCAGCTCCCCCTGCAGCTCAACTGCGTTGGCAAGGGGAGCGATACATATCAAACGAGATATCGCAATACAAGCTAAATCATCGTATATATCGGTTAATGGGTCTATCCTCTCGAAAGGCTTGAGAGGAGGGATTCGTTTGGTTTGTTTGGTTGGTACCACCGGGACAGGCATGGGATTTGTTTGGTCGGAAACACCGGGGCAGGCATGGGATTCGTTTGGTTGGTATCACCGGGTTCAAACCCGGTGCTATAGAGAGGGTACGCTCGCCTCAAAGGCTCGCATTGCTCTGAATGAGGCGGGACTCAAAGTCCCACCTCAACGCACAAACACCAGACGGGCTTCTCTCTCCAACTCCCCCTGCTGACGTGCTTTTTATCGGGTAAGTTTTTACTTGCCCCTGCTTTCTATCCAAACATTGATATTCCGGCTTTGCAGGGGGAGCGATACATATCAAATTGTACGTCGCCATACAAACGAAATCTTCGTATATATCGGCTGGTTTCCCCCTCCTCTCGAAAGGTTTGAGAGGAGGGAAGAGCCGGAGGCTCAGGGAGGAGAGTTTGTTGAGGTGGATGATTGCAAGCGAAGACGCAAAAAACCCACTGCAACTTCGCGAGCAAAAAGAAATCCAAGGATGTCGCCTGCGACATACGTCTGAAAGAAGGGGATGATTTGGTGGAACTAGGGGAGTTTGCGGAGACGCAAGTGCAACGTCCACCGGAACAGATTTCTAGCTAAACCCCGTATATATCGGCTAAACCCCCCCTTTTTCTCCCAAGGCTGGAGAGAAAGGGGTTGGGGGATTGTGAGGTTTGTTGAGGCATATGTTGCAAAGCGTACGGAGCAAATAAGCCCGACGAGGGCGCTTGCTTTGGACGCAAGTGCAACGTCCGCCGGAGCAGATTTCAAGCTAAACCCCGTGTATGTCGGCTGGTTTGTCCCTCCTCTCGAAAGGCTTGAGAGGAAGGAAGGAGCGAAGCGACAGGGTGGTGAGTTTGTTGAGGCGGATGATTGCAAGTGAAGACGCAAAAAACCCACTGAAAGTGCGCAAGCAACTGAGCACTACAAGGATATGGCTTGCTATATCCGCCTGGAAGAAGGGGACGAACTCGTGGAATCAGGGGAGTTTGCGGAGACACAAGTGCAACGTCCGCCGGAACTGAAATCTAGAATCCCTCGTATATACCGTTTGAATTGGTCCCTCCTCTCGAAAGGCTTGAGAGGAGGGAAGAGCCGAAGGCTCAGGGTGGTGAGTTTGTTGAGGCATATGTTGCAAAGCGTACGGAGCAAATAAGCCCGACGAGGGCGCTTGCTTTGGACGCAAGTGCAACGTCTGCCGGATCAAATCCCAAGCAAAACCCCGTGTATATCGACAGGTTGGTCCCTCCTCTCGAAAGGCTTGAGAGCTTGTTGGGTTGTTTCGTATCCTTCGGGCGTATTTTTTTAACGAACGTGTCTGGAGACAGGTGCATGGATTGAATCATTGGATAGATGGATGTGTTTGGTTGGTGTCACCGGGTTAAAACCCGGTGCTATAGAGAGCGTACGCTCGCCATAAAGGCTCACATCGACCTGAATTGGGCAGGTCTAAAGACCAGCCTCAACACATTGAACCTCATCAAATATCATACCTGCTCCTGCACCTTACCCCACACAACATTGAGGTCGGACACAAGGCCCGACTCTACGAACAAAATGCAACATCATATTTATTTACTTACTTCGCCTTGACTGGCGTGGGGACAACCCTTTGCAAAAATGCATACTGGTCCTGCCAACACACCCGCGACCGTTCCTGCCATGTGAGTGCGTGAAAAGCGTGTAAGCCACCGGGATAATATTTAATCTCAGAAGGTGCACCTAACGCTTCGAGCGCAGCGTGATAACGTCTTGTGTCATCCAAGATGGGGTCTTTCGTCCCGACAAATGTAAAACTGGGCGGCAATGGTCTCTGAGGCTGCTCACCTCGCTCCAAAAAGACGAGCGGATCGGCGAGAGGATAATTTTCTGCGACCGCATCAACATCGCGAAATGACACATCCTTCGGAATGTAGGCCGGCGCAATCCCACGAATCCGACTCGCCACAAACGGAGGGATCGGACGACGCCTCATAAATCGCTCACCATCACTCGCCTGCAACAATCCACACGCTGGTATGATCGCCTTGAGAGAAGGATTCGCGGCGTAGACATCTTTGGCCCATGGCTCCGTCTCTTCGTAACACGCCGCGAGCTGAAGTCCCAACGCCAAATTGGCCCCCGCGGATTCACCAGAGAGTACAATCTGGTCGATGTCTCCACCATACTTATGTGCGTTCTCCAACACCCACAAGAAGGCATCCATCGTGTCACGTAATCCTGCTGGATAGCGATGTGCAGGCGCCAAACGATAATTGATATTGAAGACGATATACCCCTGCTTCGCAAAACGTAGACCAAAGACCCAATGTGTCTCCTTCGAGAGGATCTGAAAGGCCCCACCATGTACGTAAAACAAAATGGGATGTTTACCGTGGAGTTCTTTGGGTTTGTACACATCAAGCAGAAAGTCCTCACCCCCTTGTTTGTATGGGATATCCTTGAGCACCTCGACACCATGACGTGCCGGCGAAGCCTTAGGACTGAGCTTCCCCATACCACTCAACCCCTCAAAGAAGGTCCGCATCATCAGCAAACCGGCATACCGTTTCCATCTCTTCCGAAGACTCTTCTTTTGACTCACGTGTCGCTCCTGTTGTCGTCTATGGACTCACTCTGGCAGATACACGCGATAGTCGATATCCGGAAAGATCGCATCACGTCGCTGCAGCAACGATAAGCATACCTCATCGATCTCATCAGCACAAAGCGCTCGATACAAACGTTCGACATGCTCGATGTGCTGTTTAACCCGTTTTGTGGCGTAATGGACTGCGCTTTTGGTCTGGATCAAGAACGCCCAATCAGATGACTGCGCCAACAAAAGCTCTCGCGCCATCTGATCGAGACAAGTTTTGTGTAAACCCGTCGCGTCAGGATACCTTCTCGCAGCATCCAACATCATCACGACGGCGTCCTCGATCAATGAATAGATCCAGTCGTTGGAAGGTTCGAGCCACACTTGCGCATATCCCTGCGCGCCCCACGAACTAAAAGACGGCTCCACCATTTGTAGTCGCGATTGATGCAGTAAATATTGTGTGGGAGAACAACATACGATCTCTTCTTGCGCCGCAAAGTGCGACAACACAGCCTCAAGAAAGAGTGGTCCCTCAAACCACCAGTGGCCAAACAGCTCCGCATCGTAAGGACAGGTGACGACAGGTAAAAACGGCATCTCTTGTGAGAGAGACTGTAATTTCGTTCGCCTCGCCTGGACAAAGTGGTAAGCGTGTACATGTGCAGCGACTTTGGCCGCGTCCACATTGTACCACTCCTTGTCCTCGGTCTCGCCAGTGACACGATGATACTTCATCCCTGTCATCTTGCGTTCACCTGTCGGTTGGACAAATGGACGGATGTACTCCATCGGACGATCAAAGCCGATATCCCGATAAAAATCTCTGTACCGAGTGTCACCAGGGTAGCCATCTTTGGCACTCCAGACCTGCCTTGAAGATTCCTGGTCTCGGGCAAAGACAGCCATCCCGTAGTGGGTAAAGACAGGCGCATACACACCAAATTGGGCCGTTGGCCTCGCCTGTTCTACACCATGACTGTCCAAAAAGAAGTAGCGAATCCCCCTTCGACGTAAATACTTCTCGACCTCGACAGTGTAGCCACACTCCGGCAACCAGATCCCTCTCGGTCCCTGTCCAAAGCATTCAATGTAATGGTCTACTGCGACATCAATCTGAGCCTTCATGGCTTCAGGATGGTGGGCCATCAAAGGCAAGAAGCCATGTGTCGCAGCACATGTGCAGATCTCGACAACACCAGCCTGTTGCAAACGCGAGAAGGCCGAGACCAGATCCATCTCATATCCAACAAATGCCTCTCTCTGGGCCTGATAGAGCGTGAGATAGTGCTCAGCTAGACTGCGCTCTTGTGGCGTGCTTTCGGCCCGTGTCTGTTCGAGTGTCGCGAGCGCACAAAGACGCTCCAAGCGGCGCATAAAACGCTCTTGTAGCAATGGAGTACGTAACATCGAACAGAGCGTGGGACTCATCGACATCGTCAGCGTGACAGGGGCCTGTTGTTGCGCCAGGTCTTCAAGGAGAGAGAGGAGTGGAAGATAGGTCTCACTGATCGCCTCATAGAGCCAATCCTCTTCGAGAAAATCGTCATGTTCGGGATGGTGTACAAAAGGTAGATGGGCGTGGAGCATCAAGATGACCGCGCCTGTAAGTGTAGCCTCTTGTGTGAGTAACGGGTGGGACTTGAGCGGAGAAGGAGAATTCACCGAGTCAATCCGGTCATGGAGGAACTTGACGTGTCTTGGGGTTGATGGGGCTGAAAGGAAGGTCTGTCGATCGGTCGCTTCTCACGTGTGACGACAGGTACACCAGCAGGGATCTCTTCGCGCTCTTCAACAATCACCATCTCCCGCTCCTGTGGACGTCCACTACCATCGTGTTCGACGTGCTCAGGTGTCAAAAAGACGACACGTTGGCGTGTCATGACTTCGGCGGGTTTATCACCCATCATCGCGACGGCATGGACAAAGCTACCTTCTTCTTTGGTCAGCTCCGTCGTCATCGGAAGATCGAGGTAGTGGATCTCGTCTTCGTTGGTGGGTGTGTTGTTGAGCTGAATGGTGTTAGAGGTCAGGACATCCTGGCCTTGCAGGTCATCGTATAGCCGAGCTTGTAATGTTCCTGTGGGTGCCTCGACGTGAAAGTAGTGCTGGCTTTGATCGCGAAGCTCCACCATACGCTCGGCGAGAGGCTGTTCATCCTGGTAAACCCGCAACAGGACCGTTCTGTTTGCAGGTTGCTCATCACGAGGCCAGCGCCAGTGTGCAAAGAACTCTTGGGGAGCGCGTCGTAATAACGTCATCTGCCCCTCGATATCTTGTGGTGCCTTCGTACTTGTCAACACGCTCATAGGCGCAACAGGTTCAAACGAAGATGCACTTTCAGGCACAACATTGGACAAGGACATCGTCTCTTCCTCTGTGCTCTCGTCATCTTTTGCTTCGGAGACCGCTTGCTCCTCGGAGTTATCTTGTGGGGCCTTGGTCTCGACGGCTGGCGAGTCTTCTTTTACCTGTCGAGCTTCTTCTGTAGGAGTCTCAGTCTTCTCTGCCTTGGCAGCAGAAGCAACATCTTTGGAGGGTGTGTCTTGGCCTTTGACCTCTTGTGCGTTTGGTGAGGAGACGCCAAAGACACCCAAAATGCCTTGCCAGATTGTTCGAAACAGGGAAAATAAAAATTGCATATTCTCACTCAATATAGATGGAAAAGAAGGTTCACCAACATCTGAAAAGACCTTCGAACAAAGAGCTTACATAACAGCCTGCGCCCAAAGTGTCAACCAAAAGCGTTGTCACCCCACATAGATATAGCCATGACAAACACAACCTTCGTCCACTGAAACATCCCCCAACGACAAAAAACAAGAGCTTGCAATCTGGTCAGTCATCCTTACGTTGAGAACGTCTTCGCAAACCCACACAAGACAAAGGAAGGACGATGCGATTTTTGATCACTGGTGGGACGGGCTTCATAGGAAGTCACTTCCAACAAAGCGCCCTCGCACACGAAGAACACGAAGTTGTCATCCTCACACGTAGTGAAAAAGCCTCCAACCACCCAAGGCTACACTATGTCCAATGGAACGGTCGCAAGATCCCGGCAGAGGTGGGTGAGATTGACGTGATTCTCAACCTCGCAGGCGCCAACATCGCCGACAAAGCATGGACCGCCTCGCGCAAGATGGTGCTCGTCGACAGCCGCGTTGACGCGACCAATGCCTGTGTCTCATTCATCAAGGCAAGCGAACACAAACCCAAAGTCTTTTTGTCTTGCTCTGCCATCGGTATTTACGGCGGCGACAACCCGACGCCAAGCGATGAAGACGCACCACTCGGAAGTGACTTTATGGCGACACTGTGTCAACGCTGGGAAGACGCAGCAGCAGACGCTGGTATCCGGACAATTATCTTCCGCACACCGATCGTCCTCGACGCCAAAGAAGGTGCCCTGCCCAAAATGGCTATGCCCTTCAAACTCTTTGTAGGTGGTGTCCTTGGCTCCGGTAAACAAGGCATCTCATGGATACACGTTGAGGACTTCATCGATCTCTTGTGGCGCTTTGTCGAAGACGAATCACTCAAGGGGACCATCAACGCCTGCACCCCCAACTACGTAGACAATGCCGAGCTGAGCAAAGAGTTGGCTGCGGCCTTGGGTCGTCCCAATCTGTTCTGGGTTCCCTCTTTTGTGATGAAGCTGCTGCTCGGTGAACGTGCGATCATCGTCCTTGGAGGCCAAAAGGTCATCCCACGCCGACTACAAGAGGTGGAGTATTCATTCAAATTCCCAACGCTGCGAGAAGCCCTTCAGGATCTATACAACAAATAAGCAACATCTTCCTCAAAAACTGGATCAACACTCCCTACGACTTGTACTCTATACAAAAAACCGGCCACAGCTTGCCGTGATGACACAAAGCACAATCACACCGCATACAGTGGCCTTATGATCCCCCTATGAGGAAGACAATATGCAGCTCAGCGAAGCACAACGCGATACATTCTTTGAAGATGGTTTTGTCATCATTCCCAACGTTTTCTCTCCCCAAGAGATCGAGAGAATGCGCATGTCCTTTGAACGCCTCCTCGACATGGCGCGTTCACTGGAAGGCAAAGTCATCCACGAGGGCGCCCAATTTGTCGTCGAACAACGCCCCCATCAACAACCCCCATTTTGTTTCCACAGAGTGGGGTGGTGTGGCGCTGTCGAACCCTATCTTTTGGAGATCGGCCGCTCCCCCAAGCTCCTGAAGATGGTCTCACAGCTCCTTGGTAGCCAGACAGTCGTCCACTTGCTCAACCAGGCTCACTACAAACAACCCCACGACGGGTTGGCCTTTCCCTGGCATCAGGACAGCTACCATCGGCGTTATGGGACCTCTCTGTGGGAGGATCTCAATGAAAAGGGAAGTTACGTGCAGACAGCGATCGCCCTCGACGATGTCACCGAGGAAAATGGACCTTTGGAGTTTATACCGGGCAGTTGGCGCAAAGGACACATCGTCAGAGAAGTGGACGAACAACCTCCTTTTGACGTCTCCAGCGCTGTAAAGGGCTTGATGTCCACTGGTGATGTCGTGATGTTTGGCCCCTTCACCTTTCATCGCAGTATGCCCAATGAAAGCACATCCCCTCGCAGGATCTTGATCAACGGTTATGCCTATCCAGGTGCCAACGCCCGAGAATACACAGGTTCGGGCACAGGCATCCCTTTACAAGTGGAGACCTCTTCTTGACACTTATGCTCTCCTTTGTTCGCCGCTACGTCATGCCCTTTTGGTTGTGGTTTGTAGCGGGAAGTTTCTTCCTCTTTATCACCAACTACCTCGCGGTCCAGATCCCCATCCAACTGGCCAAAGCCATCGACGCGATCCGCGTAGGAAACCAACCACAAACGCTGTACTACGCCATCGTCACGATCGCCATCATGGGCGCGCTCGTGATCATCGTCCGTACACTGTCTCGCGTGTTGTTCTTCACACCGGGCCGTCTCGTCGAGTACCAGCTCAAGAACGACATGTTCGACAAGCTCTTGCGCCTGCAACCTTCCTTTTACTCGGAGTGGCAGACTGGCGACATCGTCTCAAGGACAGCCAACGACATGACCTTTGTCCGCGTCATGGTCGGTTTTGGGACACTGCAAGTGATCAACATCACGACCGCGTTGCTCCTCGCAGGCACACAGATGCTCTTGCTCTCTCCGTGGTTGACGTTGTTGATCCTGCTCCCCCTCGGAGTCGGAATGATCGTCGTCAATGTCGGAATACGTCGGCTGTTTGACCTCTCCCGTCAGAGCCAGGAGGAGATGTCCTCACTCTCCGAACACATCCTTGCGAGCTTACAGGGAGTCCAGACGATTCAGGGGTTCAACGCACAGGAGGCTTTTCATACACGCTTCCTCAAGCGGAACAAAGACTATATGACGACCAACCTCAAGCTCGTGAATGTCCGCGTCATCACCCTCCCCGTCCTCGCCCTCTCTGGAGCGATGTGTATCTGGGTCTTGTTGGCGTTTGGCGGTCCAATGGCCATCAGGAAGGAGATCTCCGTCGGACAACTCGTCGCCTTCACGAGTTACATCGCGCTGTTGCTCATGCCGCTTCGTTCGCTTGGGTGGTTGATGTCCGTCTTCCAACGTGGCCGTACGAGTCTGGAGCGCGTGATGGAGTTACTCGACGTTGAACCAGAGCGCCCCGACCTACCCGATCCAATCCACACCCAACCTGGAAAGGGACCGGGATTTCGCTTCAAGCACTTGAGCTTTGCCTACCCCGATGATCCAGACAATCCGGTCCTTCACGATATCGATGTAGAGCTTCCTGCAGGGAAGATGATCGGCGTCTTTGGTCGCACAGGTTCGGGAAAAACGACCCTCTTGCGTCTACTCTCAAGAGCATATAATGCACAACCAGAGCAACTCTTTGTCGACGACATCGACATCACAAAGCTCCACCTCGACGAGTGGCGAAAACGCATGTCTGTCGTCACCCAGTCCCCCTTTCTCTTCTCCGATGATATCGCGACCAACATCGCGATGGGAGAACGTCCCCGCGAAGAGATCGAGCAGGCGATCGACAGCGCCGCTCTTCGCAGGGATCTCGAATCCCTTCCAGATGGTCTCGACACGATCGTCGGTGAGCGCGGCATCATGCTCTCAGGTGGTCAACGTCAGCGCGTCGCCCTCGCGCGCGCACTCTGTCGCCCCTTTGACTTCCTCATCCTCGACGATGTCCTCTCTGCTGTCGATCACCAAACGGAACACACCTTGATCGAGACGATCAAACAGATTGGACACAGCCGCCCAGAAGCGCCCCCTACGACCATCCTGGTCTCTCACAGACTCTCAGCGCTTTGTAGTACCGACCTTATCCTCGTACTCGAACACGGAAAACTCGTGGACAAGGGAACCCATCAAGAGCTGATCCGACGAGAAGGCCCATACAAAGAGGCCTGGGAGCTTCAGAGCAACAAAGTCGATGACGAAGGAAACCCCATCGAGATCCCATGTGACCCACCGTCCGAGGGAACAGATGACAGCAAAGAGGAGGACGTGTAATGGAGACATCCACACAAACATCTTCGGACAGTCGACTCCTCAGAAGGCTCTGGCCTTACGTCGAGCCCAATCGTTGGCTGCTGTATCTCGCAATCGTCCTCACCCCCCTGACGATGTTGATATCACTCGTGCAACCCTGGCTGATGAAGCGGTGTATCGATGACTTTATCACTCCAGGAAAACTCGAAGGTCTACAATGGATCGCGGGTATGTACCTGGTCTCTGTCCTCGTGGGATATGTGTTGGAGGTCTCATACACATTATCTCTCGCGACAGTCGGTCAAAACACGATCTTCCGTCTGCGCGAAGGTGTCTACAAACACCTGATCTCTATGGCCCCCTCTTTTTACGACAAACGTCCAGCTGGCGCGCTGCTCACAAGAGCGACGTCAGACGTCGAAGCGCTCGGCGAAACGCTCACATCTGGTGTCATCACCATCTTGCTCGACATCTTGATGGTGACGGGGATTCTCGTGGTGATGTTCAGCATGGAGTGGCGTCTGACCCTCGTCTTATTTGCAGTCGCACCGCCGCTGCTGTGGATCTTGTCGGTCTTACGTAAACAACTGCGAACGTATTTTACAGTGATCAGAGATAGCCTCGCGGCGGTCAACGCTTACCTCGCAGAGCGCGTTGCAGGTGTCGAGATCATTCAGTACTTCAGCCACGAAGAAGCCACTCACAAGCGCTTCGTCGAGCTGAATGACGTCTACAAACAGGCAACGGTCCGCTCGAATATCTTCGACGCTGCGATGTACGCAGTGGTAGATGGTGTGGGTTCGATCTGTATCGCGCTGATGTTGTGGTATGCGACCTCTAGCTGGTTTGGTTCGGCGATCTCGATCGGTCTGCTCGTCGCGTTCATCTCCTATCTACAGAGATTGTTCCGCCCACTGCAAGAGTTCTCGGGCAAGATCGCGATCATTCAACGTGCGACGACAGCGCTCGAAAAGATCTTTGGTCTGCTCGATGACAAAGAACAAATCTCCGAAGGAGACAGCACGCTCGAAGAGACAAAGGGTCATATTGTCGTGGATGATGTGTACTTTGCCTACAAAGAAGAGGACATCCTCAAGGGCGTTTCGATGGAGGTCAAACCTGGAGAGGTCGTCGCGATTGTCGGCTCGACAGGCAGTGGAAAGACCACACTGATCCGTCTGTTGACGCGCTCATATGAAGGGTATCGAGGTTCGATCAAGCTCGACGGTGTAGAACTCTCAAGTCTCTCACCACAGACAGTCCGCGATACGACGGCGACAGTCCAACAGGACATTCAATTGTTCTCCGAGACTGTGCATTTTAACGTGGCGCTCGACAATCCAGAGATCAACGAGAAGCAGGTTGAGGCTGCTGCGTCGATCGTTCACGCGGACACATTTATCGAAGATCTGCCCGATCAGTGGAAGCAAGTGTTGCGAGAGCGAGGCGCGAATTTATCGGCAGGACAAGGACAATTGTTGACCTTTGCGCGCACCATGGCGTACGACCCAAAAGTCGTCATCCTCGACGAGGCGACCGCGAATATCGACTCGAAGACGGAGACCCTGATCCAGGACGCCATCGCGCAGATCTTTTCGCGAAAGACAGTCATTGTCATCGCCCACAGACTCAGCACAATCACCGCCGCAGATAGGATCCTCGTGATGAACAAAGGTCGCGTCGCAGAACAAGGCACACACAAAGAACTCCTCGAACAAGGAGGACTTTACGCCTCGATGTACGAGAGCGGCTTCTCCGAAAACACATAACAATACTGGACAACAGCGCCCACTATCCCCACCATAAAGAAGCAGCTCAAAGCCAACCCCGCTCGCCCCCCATGCTGGTCATTCTTTCCCCCTCTCTATTGTAAGGAACAAAGATGTCCAAAAGAGCACTGCTTTGGTACAGAAACGATCTGCGATTACACGATCATGAACCTCTCATTGAGGCCACACGAGAATGTGATTCCGTCCTCCCAGTCTATGTCGTTGACCCACGACCCTTCGGGAGGACATACTACGGACTCGAAAAAACCGCAGGTTTTCGCGCACAATTCATCAGAGAGAGTGTCGAAGCCCTCAGGCGTTCGTGGCAAGACACGTACGATGGGCAATTGCTCATCCTCCATGGTCGTCCAGAAGACCTCCTGCCTTCACTATGTCAAACACACGATATAGACGCCGTATACGCTTATGGAGAGGCGACCTACGAAGAGATCTTCGTCGAAAGACAAGTCCAACAAGCCCTCCATATCCCTCTTCATCTTTATTGGGGAGGTACACTCCTACACATCGATGACCTTCCCTACCCGGTCTCTGCGCTCCCAGACGGCTTCACAAGGTTCCGAAAATCATGTGAGCTCGAAGTTTACCCCCGTCCATCACTCACACCCCCCTCAGACGTCGACATCATACGATGTGAAGATTGGGGATGGTTCCCAACAGATGAGGAGCTCGGTGTAAGCAGCCTCTGCCCTTCAACACATGCCCAAACGGACTTCGTAGGTGGCGAACATCGTGGGATACAGAGACTTCGACATTACTTTTGGCAGACCAAGTGTATCAGTCGATACAAAGAAACCAGAAATGGACTGCTTCGCTCGGATGATTCGAGTAAATTCTCCCCCTGGCTGGCACACGGATGTCTGTCACCAAGGTATATTTACGCCCAACTCAAACAATTCGAAGAAGAGGTGGTACAAAATAAGTCGACGTACTGGCTGTATTTCGAGTTATTGTGGAGAGATTTCTTTCGCTTTCGCGCCGTTCAATTGGGCAACAAGATCTTTCACGACACACCACATCAAAGATATAGCTCCCCAACAGCACGAGCTTGGGAGCGCTTTCACCTCTGGAAAGATGCGAAGACAGGGATCCCCTTTGTGGACGCGAACATGAAGGAGCTTGCTGAGACAGGCTTTATGTCGAACAGAGGACGTCAAAACGTCGCGAGCTTTTTGGTCAAAGATCTGCAAGTGCCCTGGCAGTTAGGTGCCGAATACTTCGAATCGATGTTGTTGGACTACGATGTCTGTAGCAATTATGGCAATTGGCGATACGTCGCAGGTGTCGGCGCAGATCCAAGGGACAATCGGTACTTCAACGTGCTCAAACAAGCTCAACAGTACGATGCAAAAGGTGAATATGTCAGACACTGGCTCCCTGCCCTTCAGTCATTGCCAGGAAAAAGTATCCACCAACCCTTTTTTCTCTCGGCGTCATTGCTCGACGACGCAGGGATCAACATCGGAGAGGATTATCCCCCTCCTGTCGTACTTCCCAAGGCATTTCACAAGTATAAACTCCAAGAGGAACCCACCCTCCAAATGAACATGTTTGGTGCGCTCCGATAATGTTGTGACACGTTGCGTCACACGACTCCATAACATCCTTATGTGAAAGATGAAATCCATCACACCACATGGATGTCTATTCTCCGGCCCACAGAAAATGTCAGGTGGGACACACAAAGAATACGGAGCGTTCGGAACGATGAACACAGTACAAATCACCGCCAAGAGAGTCTTACGAGCGACAGAGAAAGCAGCACAGGTGCTGTTGATGGACGGTCGCAAGTCATGGTTCCCATACAGCCAATGTCCCGGTCTGGAGCGTATCCCAATCAAAGGAAAGGGAGAGTTTACCTGCCCCACATGGCTACTCGCCCGCGAAAAAGTCGAGAGACCGAATGAAATGGAGAGCAAGATGATCGCCCTTGAGGGGACAGTCATCATGCGCAACGATGAAGCGGCGTTCGTCAAACTCGATGGAGGTGAGGAGATCTGGTTCCCATTTACTCGCTGTCCAGAGTTGACCAAGCTCCCTGTTCACACGAAGGGATTCTTTGAGTGCCCGTCAGATATCCTCTTCAAGAAGGGGTTGATGCACTACGCCATGAATCTCACCTCTATGATCAAAGATCTACGAAGAGGCAATCTCTCGATTTTTCAGGCAACGCACACACAAAAGATCCCGGCACTTGTCCTTCATTGTTTTGCACACGATTGCGCCCAACGTACGCTCTTGCAATCGTATAAAGACAACAAAGAACTCCATCTCAGCTTGTGGCGGGCAACACAGATCAAACGACAGTGGATCTCAGGTGAAGCGAGCGACGAACAACTCGAACAAGTCCGCCTTGAGATTCGCCGCCTGTGGGTCTCCGCGAAGGGCTCATTTATGCGGACCGTCTCGGCCATCTGGGACGCGACAGATAAGGACGCCGTGACCGCCGCAAATGGCGCCGCACAATACGTAACCTTCGGCATCCTCAACGCCTCACTCAGCGTCAGTGACCTCTCTCGTGGTGTCGATCGGCCCGAACAAGACGAGATGATACAGGAGCGCTCATGGCAATCCAATCGACTCGCCGAGCTGCTCGAAAAATACATCGAAGCTGAACGAGAAACCCCTGAGTCTGTGGCTCGCTAAACGCTCTCTCCCCTCAAAAACAACGCCCCTGAAAACACAATCGGCTCTTGCAATCTGATGATGTCGAACAACGACACGTCCCCCCCACACACTTTCCAAGCCCCTTGGCTGCGCACTCCGCCGTGTTGGTGCAACTGTAATCCTTCCTCTCAGGTGTCAACTGCTCCATACCACCAAGTCGATCTGGAAGATTGATTTTTTCGAGTCGTGTGATCTCAAATGACCACTTCTCAGGATTTTTTTTGTCCGCTATGGGATCGTTCTTTTGATCAAACGAACGCTCTTCAGGTGCCGAGGCTTCTCCTCTCTCAGGGTGTCTCTCTTCAGGTGTCAGTTCACCTTTCTCAGGAGGCTCCACCCCTGCATCATGAACGTCGAATATTGGCTCAGCAGGAGGTTCCACAAAAGATTCCGTTTGGAGAGGCTCATCTGGAGCGCTTGCGTCAGGCCCATCGACATCAGGTTCTGTATTCTCAGGTGTCCTCTCATCGACTTTTTCGGAGCCTGGTTCACTGACAGGCTTGCACCCATTGTTGATCACACCGTCACAGTCATCATCCTGATCGCTCGCACAATCTTCTTTCTCCTGGCATGTGTAGGGTCCAAACAAGGTACACACGCGCTTTGTGTTCATCTCCACGCCTTCTTTGCACGTCTCGCAATACGACGATTTTCCGTCTGGTCGACCAAAGACAAACAGCAGATGTTGGTTGTTCGCGAGCTTGGGCAAAGCGAAGCTATCACCCCCTTTGCACGGCGTTGAGAACGCATACAAGCGTTTGAGTCCCTCAAGAGAAGAGGGACATATTCCCTGGTAAGATTGATTGCCTTCGATGAGATAGATCTTCATCTCTTCGATGGATTCGGGGCAACTAGAGATTTGGATCGCAGAGTCCGCACACGCCCCCCAAAAGAACAACAAACACACACCGATGATACTGATATAGCGAGTCCACTTTGTGTTCATACCCACACCAAACCTTTGGGGCTATTGGATGGAGAAAGTCTACGAACCATTTGGATTCCATGTGTAGACAGTGTTATTTGCGCGATAGATGGCATAGCCTCCAAGCGCTGCGAGCCCAACGCCAGCAGCGACACCACCGACGACGAGCGCTGTCTGCCAGATCGGCCAGGGACGCGGGACACCTGGATTCATTTGCAACATTCTCGAATCTTGCGCAGTCGGAAAGATCAATGATGCTGCGTGGGGAGGTCCCACAGTGATCTCGTCTTTGCGCCGCTCTGGCGTTGTGCCTTTGCATCGTACAATACGCTGAAGCATATAACGAAGTTCGGCGATCGCACCGGGCTTAAGCGTGATCTCCTTCTTCAGTTGTTGGTAGCCTTTGCGCCGGATCTTCACCCGCAGTGTACCAGGAAGCATCCAGGCGCCCTTGGACAGTGAAGGTGATGTCTTTTTTGGACGCTCTTTGGCGTCCCAAAGAATACGCGCTCTTGGGATCGTCGTGATCTTGAGATAGATGAGCTGAGCGTCTACTGTTTTCAGATAACGCCGACAACTCTCACGAAGGGACTTCTCTTTTTTGGCAAACGCAACACATTGACTGTAAAACATGTGCGCCTTCAGGAAAGAACGAGCGTAGTGGTAGGCCGAACCAAGTGTCGCGCTGTACCGCTGAGAAAACATCAGAAGCTGCTTCTTTTGCTTGGGCTCCTTCGCCTCTCTGATCATCTGCTGTAAGATCGTGTAACTCTTTTCAAAAGCCTTTAATGCAGGGAGGTATTGTTTTTGCTGTGTGAGCTGCTCGCCTTTGAGGTGACTTGTACGAAAGCGCTTGAGCAGCTTCGATAACGTAGAAGGCTCTTTGGCCAACGCCATCGTCGCTCCAATCAACACATACACAACGCAGATAAAATAGATGTTCCTTGCCTTCATGATGATTCCCATATCGTCAACCCTTTCGGGTCTTCACGGTCTTTTCTCACATTACTCTTACTTGTTCCCAGCGGCGTCCTTGATCACCCCTCCCAATCCCTTCAGGCTTCTCATGTTTTGTAGCTCTGAGCCTGTTGGGGGAGCGGACTTTCTTTTGCGCAGTGTTGGGGTCAACACGGACACACCTTGTGCACGAAATTGCAGCGTCACCTTTCTCGCAAAATGGTAATCTTTTCGTAGCTCAAAGACCCTCTTCGTCCCAACACGTCCCTTTACCCGCAGTGGCGTCTTACCGAGATACTTACCACGGGACCAGATCTTTGCACCGAGTGGTTTTGAACGAAGCATCAACGAAACAAACTCTCGACGCAAACGCCACATCTTGCGGTGACGCCCCACACGAAAGGTCCACGAGACACGAAGGTCGCGGTGTTCGTCTGCTTTCAAGACGATCCTGACGCGCTCGCCAACAGGTCGCTTCAGGGTATAAGGGGTCTTGCCCCGACGACGCCCTCTCCACCAGACTGTGGCCTCTGGCTGTGAACGGATCACCAACGTCCCGACAGCAGGAGGACGATGGACAAGAGGCGCGGCGTCTTGCTTCGGGATCGGTTGGGGGCGCTGTGGTCTTTGTCGCTTGTTGTCACGAAGAGCCGCTCTTTTGAGGACCGCCACAGTGCGCTTTTGTGGTGTGACAGAGGGTTCCTTCGAGCCCGGCCAAAGGCTCTGGAAGGTAACCCCAACGAGGACACATAACACCAAGATACTCACCAGGATTTCGGGCCGTAAGAGCGCACGCCAACCTCTAGGCAGAGGTCGCTCTCTGACCACAGGTGTCAGCGGAGCATGTTGTTCTAAAAGCGGCAACAAGGCCTTCGCGAGAGAAGCCGCGTCTTGATAACGCCTCTCTGGCTGCTTGTGTAGACAACGCATGACGACCTTCTCAAGGGCAGAAGGCACACCACGAACATGTGTACGCAGAGGGATCGGCGGTTGGTGTGTGACTTGGTAGAAATGAAAGGGTTGCTCATAAGGAAGCTCGCCAGAGAGCACCTCGTAGAGGATCACGCCAAGGCTGTATATATCCGAACGATGGTCAATATCGCGACTGTCTTTGATCTGTTCGGGGGACATATAGGCAGGTGTCCCCATTTGCAGACCCGAACGAGTGGTCAGTTCTTTGGTCAAGATCTTGGCGAGACCGAAGTCTGCGAGCTTGGGGAGCAGCTCTCCGTCCTGATGGTGAAGCAAGATGTTAGGTGGCTTGAGATCGCGGTGAATCAGGCCATGTTCATGGATGATCTGAATCGCGTCGAGGAGTGGTGCAAAGATCTCGTGGATCTCTTCAAAGGCGATGCGCTCTTGTCGACGTTGAAGCCATGTGGCGAGATTGTCACCATCGACCCACTCCATCACCATCCCAAGAAGACCATTTTCCTCGAAGACATCGTACACTTGAACAATATTGGGGTGAGAGAGTGTTGAGAGGACACGTGCTTCTTCAACAAAACGTCTGTGAAACTCAGGCTCTTCGGCTAATTCAGGAAACAGCACCTTCACAGCAACGGGCTTGCCGAGGACTTCATGTGTGGCCCTGTACACCCAGGCCATTCCCCCCTTGGCGATGCGCTTTTGTACGCGATATCGATCTTGCAGGAGCGTACCTTCGAGCGACGAGCTGGTGAAGTAATCGCCTCTTTGACCACTTTGTGTGGGCGTGTCGGTGTGATGTGCGCTTTGTTTTTGGGACGCGAAGAGTTCTTTGACCCGATCGGATGAGGGTTCATGGGAGGCGTCAGAGACGCCTGAACGATGGACAGGTGTGTCTTGTTTGAGTCGCTCAAGGAATGAGCTTGGGACCTGATCTTTTTTCTTGGAGCGCTTGAGGTAACGTTGAAAGCTATCCTCGAACTTTACATCCCTGCTATCAGGGTCTTTTGAGGACGCCATCCAAACAGTCCATCCGTCAAGATCTCAGCGGGTGTGCTCGTAGGGTACACCTTGAGAAGTTTCTTTTTGATGTTGACACAGGCTCGTTTCCAGATCTTATTGACCCATCCCACAGAGCGGCCCATCAGGGCAGCGACCTCACGTTGTGAGAGCTCTTCGAGTCCGTGGAGCACGACGACCTCACGTTCATCGCGTGGCAACGTCTCCAACATCATCTCCAGCGTATACTGGCGTTCAGCTTGCAGAAAGGCCTGCTCGGGGTCAAGCTGCTCTCCCTCAAACAGATGACCAGAATATTCGGAAGATTCGGGGAGTTGGACAAGGGAGACCTTTTTCTTTTCGCGACGGAAGTGGTGGAAGGCGATGCGTCGACCGATGCTCAAGATCCAGGTCTTTAGGCTGGAGTTCCCCTGAAATCCCGGCAACGCCTTCCACACAGCGCGGAAGGTGTCTTGGGCGAGATCTTCGGCGACACGCGTCTCAAGGCCCATGTGTCGAAAGTACGAAAAGACAACGGGTGCATAACTTTCGAGCAATGTGTTGATCGCGTCTTCATCGTGGGCTTGGGCCCGGTGTAAAATGTCTTCTTCAAGCTGAGCGTTCATCACCTTCTCCAAAACAGGGTGGCTTTCCATTCACATGCATCTTCAAAAGTCCTTCATTCCCAATGAAATATGAATGAATATAGGACCTCCTACATCCTTAGTGTGTGGACGCACCTGCTGCGTTCACGAAAAAATAAAATATTTTTTCCGCAATTATTTCAGAACAGTATCAGCATCTTACCTCGTTGTCAACGAAAGGCATGAACACACCCCAAGAGATCCAACACAGAGCATATGTGCCAGGACTCTTTGTGGGTGGACGCGAACCAACAACCAGCCCCGCCTTGTACGCAGACAGAGGGTCTTTTCGAATACGAAGAGCACTTCACCCATTGAGTATGTATCCCAACACAAGGAAAGCCCAACAAACTCGAAATATTTCCTGAGCCGCTGGGATACATACTCATTTGTTTTTTTGTCTCACTTGACCGCCCGAAAATCCAACAGCTCCCCTTGCGCGCCTATGAGCGTCAATGCACGAGCTTTGATCCGATAATGTGTTGTCGCCTTGATCGCCTTGATGAACTGCGCATGCTCCTTGGCATCGTCTTTTGACGAACACTTCGTCCCTTGCGTAGAGAGCTTTTGGAAGTGCAGTCGCTCGCCTTTCAAGGTGTAAGCGGCCTCCAAGCGCCCACACAACGTCTTCGCGACGGCTTTGCCTTTGTTGAGCTGAAGGGAGTGTTTACGTGTTGTCCTCGTGTGAGACGCCATCATCGTACCACCCATATTGTGAAACCACGACTCAAGACGCCAAGCCGAACCCTCCAGCGCAGCAGCTCGCACCTTGGGGATCAATTTGTAGGACAACACCTGCTTCTTTTTGATGAACAACAAGAGTCGATCCTTCTTGTGTACATAGCGAGTGACCTTTCCAAGTGTCCGAACATACGTTCGCTCCTGCTTGTACTGTCCTTTGGGCCCATTCACACAAGCCTTTGAGGTCCGCGATAGCCTGGAGAACTTGATCGTGCCATTCCACAACATGACATTCCCTCCCCAACCATTACACGTCGCGTTCCCACCGGCCCTCCACTTGGAGAATCCAAGGCTCATCGAGGTTCCCTTGAGAGGTGCTCTCCCACGAAACGTCACAACGCGCCAACGTGTCCCATCAAACGGGTTGCTTGGCTTTTTGCAGGCGAGCGTGATGGTACACACTGATACAACAGAGAATAATAAGGTGACAGACAGAATACGCTTCTTCCACATGTGCTTTTCCTCCTAGTAAACGATAGAGTTTGGACGCTGGACAGATGATGTCCACTCATTGTCCACTTACACACGTCTTGGATAGTGCAACGATCTCCACTGATAGCAATCGGTCCAAATATGCCACTTTGTGTGCAGAAATCATATCACATAGGGGTAGTCATTCAGCAACGAAAGCATTAGGCTACAGCAAGAGAATAATCGTTTTTGTTGAGAGTACCTTCGGACGAATAGGAGAAGAAGATGTTGACACACAGAAAAGGACAGATCGCGATCGTCACAGGTGCGAGTCGAGGTATTGGACGCGCCGTCGCCATCGAGCTCTCAAAGATGGGAATGGATCTCGCGTTGATCGCTCGCAACAGAGAACAACTAGGACACACAGCCGCCCTCTGTCGTGCCCATGAGGTCCGGGCCGAGATCTTCGCCCTCGATATGACACAGCTCGATGCCATCGAAGGTGTCGTCTCAAAAATCGTCGAGACACTCGGATGCCCCAATGTCCTGATCAACAACGCAGGTCTCTACACATTGGGAAGTGTCGAGGAGATCGAACCCGAACAGTGGTTTACAATGCTCGATGTCAATCTTCGAGCGAGTATGTTGTTCACAAAATACACGCTCCCCCACATCAAAGAAGGCGGTCACGGCGCAGTCATCTTTATTTCATCGATCGCAGGTAAGCATACCTTTGGGAAAGGCAGCGGATACTCCGCATCCAAACACGCGATCCAGGGCTTTGCCGGCTCCGTGTACGAAGACGTACGGGAAGCAGGTGTCAAGGTCACGACCATCTGCCCGGGCTTTGTCAACACAGCGCTCGTCGCAGATCGAGGGCTGCACAAAGACAAGATGATCCAAACGGAAGACATCGCACTCACAGTGAAGTTTGTGTTGGATTTTCCAGGGACAGGGTGCCCCACAGAGATTATCATTCGCCCCCAACAGAGTCCCTTCAAGTAGGACGATTGCAACACCTCATTGGAGGCTCAAGGAGAAGGTGTGGGGGCTGCACAAGATCGCGTCTTGATGAAGCCAAGCCCACTCTTCTCACCATCTTTGCACTGAAAACCACAGATACACTTGGGACAATCTGCGTTCCCCCGACACGTCCCCAGCACTTCCTTGCACTTGGTTGTAGGAGGTTGCACACACTCACTACAAGCCCCATTCACACACGAAAAACCAACCTCACAATCGTCCTCATCGGTCTGACCATCACAATCGTCATCTTTTCCATTACAGGGGATCTCTTTGACAGGCCCTGTCCCCGAACATTGCCCCTGACAACAAGTCCCCCCAGCAGGACACTTTTTGCCACAATTACCACAGTGATTCGCGTCCTCCAGGAGATTCACACACGCGCTACCGCAGCGAGTGGGTTTTTCGGCGGTACATCCAGAGTCCGAACAAGCGCCTTCTACGCAGATCTTGTTTCCAGGACAGGCCTTCCCACATCCACCACAATGGCTGGCGTTGCTCTTGATATTGACACATACACCACCACACACGGCTTCACCGTCCCTACAGACGAGTTTGCACTTGCCCCCCACACACGAATCCCCTGACGCACATGGTTTGTCACACCCTCCACAATGACGCGCATCCGTCTGAAGATCTGCACAATTGGTCCCACACACCTTCGGACGATCCGTCGGACAACCCTTGAAGATACAGAGTCCTTGGGCACACGATTCGAACTCAGCACAGGTCACTCCACAATCGCCACAGTGTCTTGGATCGCTCATCGTGTCGACACATAAACCATCACAATATTCACCAACAGCGCAGGCACATTTCCCCCCACTGCAGCTTTGTGGGGAAGGACAATCATGACCACATTTGCCACAGTGAAGATTGTTCGTCTGAAAATCGACACAACCACCATCACAGACATTAGGAGTATTGGCAGGACAGCTACTCACACAGGCGTTCGCGGCACAGTTTTGGTGATCTTTACAGGCTTGATTGCACCCACCACAGTGAAGACGATCGATCGCCTTGTCGACACACTTACCACCACACAGCAAAAGCCCGTCAGGACAGACACACTTCCCACCATCACAGCGAAGTCCGCCGGTACAAGCGTTCCCACAAGCACCACAGTGAAGGTTGTTGTTTTGCTTATCGACACAGCTCCCGTAACAGGCGTCGGGGGTATTGGCGGGGCATGAGACGATACATGCGCCCTCAGCACAACGCATACCTTTTGCGCAGGCTTTTCCACAGGCACCACAATGTTCGGGATGATTCTTGATATCGACACAGCGACCGTCACAATTTTCTTGTCCATCTGGACACTTACACGTGCCTTCTGTACAGATCTGATCGTTACGACATGTCACCCCACACTTGCCGCAGTGAAGTCGATCACGCTTAAGATCGACACAACCACCATAACAAGTCTCAGGTGTGGACGCTGGGCAGGTCGCGACACAGGCACCTGACGCACAGACAGTGCCGGCACCACAGGCGCGACCACATTGACCACAGTGTTCGGGGTGGATACGAGGATCGACACACAGACCATCACAAAAGACCTGCCCAGGTGGGCAACTACACTTTCCGGCGACACAGATCTCACCGGCTTTGCATGAGGTTGAGCAGTCACCACAAAAGAATGGGTTGCGGGTGACATTCACACAGGCGTCCCCACAGATCGTCGGTGTCGACGCCGGACATTCGGCCACACACTTACCACTCGCACAAAAAGAACCATTGGGACAGGCATTCCCACACTTGCCACAGTGTTTAGCTTCCGAGAAGAGATCCACACACGCCCCACTACACTCTTTGAGACCGGGTTTACAGATACATTGTCCACTTTGGCAGAATTCATCGGCAGCACAGGTCTTGGCAGCGACGCCCTGAGGCAGCTCACATGTCCCCCATCGCCCAGAATCTCGACAGCTTTGGATGCCTTGGTTGCATTGTTGTTGGGTGTTGATCACACAAGAGCGCGTGTCACCACCACGGCAGGCGCGACAAGTCCGCGCCACACAGTAGGCCTCACCGCTCGCCTTGCAGTGACTGTCTTCGAGGCAGTCGACGCAGCCGCCGTTGTCACAGTATTTTCCTTGGGGACAGTCTTGTTCCGACCCACATACACAGGTGAACGTCTCCGTACATTTCCTTGTTGGGCTGGAGTCGGTCCGACAGTGAGAGTCATCAAGGCAGGTCACGCAGACACCACCACCATTGGTATCTCGGAGACACTTGTCGGGGCAGGTCTCACAACCATTTTGTGGGGGAGCAATTTTCTCATCGCCCGTACAAGCCACAACGGACAAGAGGAACACAAACAAACATAATCGACTCAATACAGCCAAACGAAACATCGGACCTCACCTTCAAACCATTGCAAGGAAAAAAGAAAATGGTGACAACCATCCTGGATACATCACGTCGTACAAGACCCCCACAATATACTGCTGAGGCTCAAAAACACAATGCTTGAGGCGCCCAATGGTTCTCCAAATGAGGAATCACCGCGAAAAGAAGAGTGATGCAAGAAGAAGCCAAGTCCCCCCATTTTCCTTTGGGAGATAAAATCTACACACATTTACGAAGAAGGCGAAGCGATCATCGCAAAAATTTTCTCTGTTTTCCAGGGAGGATACAACTTTCCTCTTGACGGGATGTAGCGCTGGTGGTAAAGAGATTGTCCATTGTGCGAGACACAATGCAGCTTCTGGTGTAGCTCAGTCGGTAGAGCAAGTGGCTGTTAACCACTGGGTCGGGGGTTCGAATCCCTCCACC